>JBEVJP010000050.1:0-41778 GCA_040510155.1 Solirubrobacterales bacterium
GGGGGGCCCGGGGGGGTGGGGGCGGCGGCCTCCCGCGCCCGCCGCCCCCCCCCCCCGGCGACAGGACCCGCCCGCCCGGAACCCCTCGTCCCAACCCTGATCTCCACGGCGATCGCCCTCGTCGCCGTCATCCATTTCGCCACCGGCGTCAAGACCCACCTCTCCACCGGCATGACCGGCTTCGACTCCACCTGGTACCACGGCCCCTTCGCGGCCGGGTTCTTCCAGTCGGGGGACACCTGGAGCCTGCACTTCATCGCCCCGCAGTTCCTCGCCTGGTTCTACCCGGCAAACGGCGAAATCTTCCACGCCGCCGGAATGCTGGCCTTCGGCCGGGACGTCCTCTCGCTCTTCCTCAACCTTGGCTGGTTCCTCGGCTGCCTCTTCGCCTGCTGGTGCATCGGCAAGCCGTACCGGGTCGGCCCCTGGTCGCTTGCTCTCGGTGCGATCGCGCTGTCGGTGCCGGCATTGGCCGACCAGGCCGGGGAAGCGCGCAACGACATCGTCGGCGTCTTCTTCCTGCTTGCCGCCATCGCCCTGGCACTGAGGGCGTGGGCAGGCGGCAGCGGCCAGGATTCCAGCGACGATGGGCCTTCGACCGGTCCAGGGCCGGGGGAACTGGCCCTCGTCGGCTTGGCGGCGGGGCTTGCCGCGGGGACGAAGCTGAACTTCTTCCTGCCCGCCGCCGTCCTCGTCCTCGGCATTGGCGCGGTCGCCCCACGCGGGACTCGCGGCCGGGCGCTGGTCGCAAGTTGCGGCGGTGCCCTCGCCGGCGGCGGCTACTGGTACCTGCGCAACCTCGTCCACGCCGGCAACCCCCTTCCCTGGGTCCATCATCTCGGCCCGATCTCGCTGCCGGCGCCCGAGCAGGCGCTCGGTGGCCGCGAAGCCCACAGCGTGCTCGGCTACCTCGGCGACGGCTCGGTCTGGTCCGACTGGTTCCTCCCAGGCCTCCATCACGGCTTCTGGATCGTCTGGCCGCTGCTCGGCCTCGCCGCGATCGCCGCCCTGGTCCTCGCCGTCGCCGCCCTGCGTCGTCCCCATCGCTCGCGGACGGACGCGGCTCTGGCCATAGCCGGCCTGGTCGGCCTGGCGGCGCTGGTCGCCTGGCTGGTAGCGCCGACCTCGGCCTCCGGTCCCGACGGAATGCCGCGCGGCTTCGAATCGGGCCTGCGCTACCTTGCTCCGGCGCTCGTGCTCGGCCTCGCGCTGCTGCCGGCGACGCTGCCGCTGCGCCGCCGCCTGACGGGGATCGGGTCGCGGACCTCCTTCCGGTCGCCTTTTGTCTCCCATAGAAATACGAACAGCGACCGCAACCAGCGCCCCGCGGGTTCGCGCCAATTGATCGACTTGGTCGCGGCGGTGGCGCTGCTGATCACGGTCGCGATCGGCTACCCGGTCCAGCGGCACTACCTGCGCGATCGCTACGCCAGCCCGACCTTCAGCACCCCGGGCCTCGACGCCGCATTCGCCTGGGCGCGAGACCTCTCCGGCGCCCGCATCGCCACCACCAGTACCCGTCAGTACCCCCTCTTCGGCACCGACCTCTCCAACCACGTCCAGTACATAGGCCTCAAGCGTCCCCACGGCGGCTTCGAATCTCCGCGCTCATGCCCCCAATGGCGCCGCGTCCTCAACGCCGGCCACTACGACTACGTGGTCACCTCCCGCGACCGCATCGAACCCGGCAAGCCCCCATACCCCGAGACGACGGGGTGGACTGAAGGCCCAGGAAGCAAGGAGATTTTGAAGAAACCACCCACGGTCGTCTTCCACCTCAGCAAGGACCTGGATCCATCGGCCTGTAGGTAGGACCCGCGCCGTCTGAGGGGGCGCCTGACGGGTGGGGGGCGCCGGGGGAGGGGGCCGAGGACGACCGCGCCGCAGGCCCGCTTCCCCGGCGTCAGGCCCCGCCCGCCAGCCGCTCCGCCCACCCGGTGCCTGCTCCCGCCATACTCCGCTCGCCGATGGACCACATCCGCAACTTCTCGATCATCGCCCACATCGACCACGGCAAGTCGACGCTGGCCGACCGCATCCTCGAGGTCACGGGGGCCGTCGACCCGAAGAAAATGCAGGCGCAGATGCTCGACTCGATGGACCTCGAGCGCGAGCGCGGGATCACGATCAAGGCGCAGGCGGTGCGGGTCGAGTACCACGCCGAGGACGGCGAGACATACCACCTGCACCTGATCGACACGCCCGGCCACGTCGACTTCTCCTATGAGGTTTCGCGCAGCCTCGCTGCCTGCGAGGGCGCCCTGCTGGTCGTCGATGCGGCCCAGGGGGTCGAGGCCCAGACCGTCGCCAACACCTACCTGGCGATCGAGAACGGGCTGGAGCTGATCCCGGTGATCAACAAGGTCGACCTGCCCGGGGCCGAGCCGGACCGGGTCGCCCACGAGATCGCCGACCTGCTCGGCGGCGACCCTGAGGAAGCGCTGCGGATCTCGGCAAAGACCGGCGTCGGCGTGGTCGAGGTCCTGGAGGCGATCGTGAAGCGGATCCCGCCTCCCGAGGGCAAGCCGGAGGCCCCCGCCCGGGCATTGATCTTCGACTCCGAGTTCGACCCCTACCGGGGCGTGATCGCCTACGTGCGGATGGTCGACGGTGCCTTCCGCAAGCACGAGCCGATCCTGGCGATGCAGAACGGGACCGAGGCGGAGATCGACGACATCGGCTTCTTCCGCCCGGCGATGACCGCCGTCGACGGCATGGAGGCGGGTGACGTCGGCTACCTGATCACCGGCATCAAGGACGTCACCAAGCTGCGCGTCGGCGACACCCTGACCGCGCGCGCCAACCCCGCCTCGGAGCCCCTGGAGGGCTACCGCGAGGTCCGGCCGATGGTCTTCTGCGGGCTCTTCCCGATCGACACCGACCGCTTCGAAGACCTTCGCGACGCGCTCGAGAAGCTCTCGCTCAACGACGCGGCGCTGTCGTGGGAGCCGGAGACTTCCGAGGCGCTCGGCTTCGGCTTCCGCTGCGGGTTCCTCGGCCTTCTCCACATGGAGATCGTCCGCGAGCGGCTGGAGCGCGAGTACAGCCTCGACCTGCTGGCGACGACGCCCAACGTCCGCTACATAGTCCACAAGACCAACGGCGAGACGATCGAGGTTCGCAGCCCCACCGAGCTGCCCGACGTGGCCGTGATCGAGACGATCGAAGAGCCCTACATCCGCGCCACGATCATCTGCCCGAAAGAGCAGGTGGGAGCGGTGATGGAGCTCTGCCAGCAGCGTCGCGGCACCCACGTCGACATGCACTACCTGAGCCCGCAGCGGGTGCAGATCCGTTACGACATGCCGCTCGCCGAGATCGTTCTCGACTTCTTCGACCTGCTCAAGTCCTCGACCCGCGGCTACGCCTCGCTGGACTACGAGCCAATCGGCAACCGCGCCTCGGACCTCGTCAAAGTCGACATCCTCCTGGCCGGCGACAAGGTCGACGCGCTCTCGATCATCGTCCACCGCGACTTCTCCTACGAGCAGGGCAAGCGCCTGGTCGCGCGGCTGCGGAAAACGATTCCCCGGCAGCTCTTCGACGTGCCGGTGCAGGCGGCGATCGGCTCCAACATCCTCGCCCGCGAGACGGTAAAGGCGCTCCGCAAGGACGTCACCGCGAAGCTCTACGGCGGCGACGTCACCCGCAAGAACAAGCTCTTGAAGAAGCAGAAAGCGGGCAAGAAGCGGATGAAGGCCGTGGGCCGGGTGGAAGTGCCGCAGGAGGCCTTCCTGGCGGTGCTGGAGATCGACGAGTGAGGATCGGAGCGCCCCTCTCCACTTAACTTTCGCTCCGCGAAAGTACAAGACGTTCCGAGGGGCACCCCGATCCTGGCCAAGTAGCCAATACACTGCCGCGCCATGACGCTGAAGACCGATGCGGTAGGCAAGGAATGGCCGGCTACCACCTACCAGGTGGGCCGGGAGAAGATCAAGGAGTACGCGAACGCGCTGGGGATCGACAACCCCGTGCACTTCGATGTCGAGGCGGCCCGCGCGGCCGGCTTCCGCGACGTCGTCGCGCCGCCGATGTTCGCCGTCGCCTACAGCAGCCCGGCCATGGGCCCGGCGATCCTCGACCCCGAGGTGGAGCTGAACTTCGCGGCGATGGTCCACGGGGGTCAGGAGTTCGAGTGGGGCGAGCCGGCCTGCTCGGGTGACGAGATCACCACCGCCGCCAAGTGCCTCTCGATCGAGGAGAAGGGCGGCAAAGGCTTCTACGTGTTCGAGACCAACTCCGTCAACCAGGACGGCGCTCAGGTCGTGCGCGGTACCTGGACGCTGATCGTCAGGGGGGTATGAGATGGCTGAGCTGAACGTCGGCGACCAGATCGCGGAGCTGCGCGTCACCCCGGACAAGTACCTGCCGCACCGCTACGCGGGCGCTTCCGGCGACTACAACCCGATCCACATCGACGACGAGTTCGCGAAGATGGTCGGGCTGCCCCGCAACATCCTCCACGGCCTCTACTCGATGGGCCTGGTCGCGAAGGCGAATGCCGCGGTGGCCGACGGCGACCCGCGGGCCCTGAAGCGGCTCTCGGTGCAGATGCGGGGGATGGGCGTTCCCGAGCAGGAGATCGTCGTCACCGGCACGGTCAAATCGATCGACGGCGACCGCGTCGTGATCGACACCGTCGCGGCCCAGGGCGACAACGCGCTGATCAAGAACGCCGAGGCCGAAGTCCAGCTCTGATCGGGGTGGAGGGGGCCGGACCGGCGCCCCTCCTAGAATCCCGCTGTGCTTTCCGAGCGCCAAGAGTTGATCCTGCGGCTGGTCGTCGACGCCTACCAGGACTCGGCCCGTCCGGTGGGCTCGAAGGAGCTGGCCGATCTGCCCGAGGTCGAGTGGGGTCCCTCGACGGTCCGCTCCGAGCTGGCCGCGCTGGAGGCGGCCGGCCTGCTGACGCACCCGCACACCTCGGCGGGCCGGGTGCCGACCGACTCCGGATACCGCGTCTACGTCGACCGGCTGATGCAATCGGGGCCGACCGCCGAAGGCCGGGTGGAGCTGGAGCTCTCGCGGCTGCGGCGCGAGGTCGACGAGGCGATGCGGGAGACGACCGCGGCGCTGGCGCAGGTCACCGACCTGGTGGCGATGGCGACGGCACCCTCGCCGGCGGCGGTGGCGACGATCCACCGCGTCGAGGTGCTGCTGTTGGCACCGACCAGGGTCGTGGTGATCGCGATTGCCTCCAGCGGTGACGTCGTCCGGCGGATCTTCGACTTCGAGGTGCCGCTCGATCGCGGCCTCGTCGAGTGGGCTTCGAGCTATCTCAACGAGCGCCTAGCGGGGCTGCTGGTCGGCTCGCGGATGATCGGAGATCGTCTCCGCGACCCCGGGCTCGACGGCATCGAGGCGAGCTTCGTCGCCACGCTCGGCGCTGCCTTCACCGAGCTGGCCGAGCGTGCCGGCGATCAGCTCTACGTCGAAGGCACCTCGCGGCTGCTCTCCGAAGCCCATCTGCCCGATCTCCCACGCGCGGACGAGCTGATGACCGCGCTGGAACGGCGGGCGGGGATGCTGCAGATGCTGCGCTCGACCCTGGACGAGCACTCCGTCTTCCTCTGGATCGGCGAGGAGAATCCGCAGCCGGAGCTGCGCACGGTCAGCGTCGTCGGCGCCAACTACGGCCTCGGCCATCGCAACCTCGGTGCCGTCGGCGTCGTCGGTCCGTTGCGGATGGACTACGCGACCGCGATCGCCTCGGTGCGCGGCGCCGCCCGTGAGCTTTCCCGTTACTTCGAGACCGTCTACCAGGACTAAGTGCCACCCCGCGACTACTACGAGGTCCTCGGCGTCGGCCGGGACGCCGACGAGACGGAGATCAAGAAGGCCTTCCGTCGGCTCGCCCGCGAGCTGCACCCCGACGTCAACGACCACGATCCCGAGGCCGAGGACAAGTTCAAGGAAGCGGCCGAGGCCTACGAGGTCCTCTCCGATGCCGAGCGGCGGCAGACCTACGACGCCTACGGCCACGAGGGCCTGCGCTCGGGCGGCTTCGACCCGCGCAGCGCCTCCTTCGGCTCGATCGACGACATCTTCCAGGCCTTCTTCGGCGGCGACCCCTTCGGCTTTGGTGGCCGCGGCGCCGGCCGGGCCGCCGGAGGCGACATCGCCGTCGCCGTGGAGATCGAGCTCGCCGACGTCGTCGAGGGCGTCCGCCGCGAGGTCGCCTACGACGCCGTCGGGTCCTGCGAGCACTGCCGCGGCAACGGCGCCGAGCCGGGCACGCCGATCTCCACCTGCGAGAGCTGCGGTGGCGCCGGGCAGTTGCGGCAGGTGACCCGCACGCCCTTCGGGCAGATGGCGCGGGCGGTTGTCTGCGAGACCTGTCACGGGGCCGGAAAAGTCCCGGAGACGCCCTGCGCCGAGTGTGGTGGCAGCGGTCGCACGGCCGGCCAGCGGCGCCAGGACGTGCAGATCCCGGCCGGGATCGAGGACGGTCAGCAGCTGCGGGTGGCGGGCGGCGGTCATGCCGGCGACCCGGGCGCCCCGGCCGGCGACCTCTACGTGCAGGTTCGCGTCGGCGAGGACGAGCGCTTTCAGCGACAGGGAACCGACCTCGTCAGCGTCATCTCGATCGCCGCCACCGAGGCAATGCTCGGCACGACGATCGCCGTCCCCACTCTCGACGGAGAGCGCGAGATCGAGCTCGCCGCTGGCACCCAACCGGGTCATGAAGAGATCCTTCGCGGCGCCGGCCTCCCGCAACTCGGGGGCCGTCGCCGCGGCAGCCAGCGGATCGTCATCGACGTCGTCGTCCCGACCAACCTCGGCGAGGAGCAGCGGCAGCTGGCCGAGCAGCTCGACGAGTCCCTGGGGCCGGAGAACCTCGGCCCCCAGCAGGGCGAGGGCATCTTCAGTCGCGTCCGGCGCGCCTTCGGGTGATCCGGCTCGCGGTTCGCTGCCGGCCCGACCAGGCCGAGCTGGTCCTGGCCGAGCTGACCGTGCTGGCGCCAAACGGGGTCGAGGAGGAGCGCGGTCCCGGCTTCGTCGAGTACGCGATCTACGGCGGCGAGGGCGAGCTGCCCGAGCTGGGTGAGATCGACGCCACCCTCGGCGAGGGCCGGGTCGAGGTCAGCGCCACCGAGGTCCCCGACGACTGGGCCGACCGCTGGCGCGACTTCCACAAGCCCCTGCTCGTCGCCGACCGCCTCTGGCTGCGTCCCTCCTGGGAGCCACCTCGCGAGGGCGCCGTCGACCTCGTCGTCGACCCCGGCCGCGCTTTCGGCACCGGTGCCCACCCGACCACGCGACTCTGCCTCGAGTACCTGCTGGAGCTGGAGGAGGGGGGAGAGGCTGGTGGCCCGCTGACCGACCTCGGCTGTGGCTCCGGCGTCCTCTCGATCGCCGCCGCGAAGCTCGGCTGGAGCCCGGTCAGCGGCTACGACCACGAGCCGGGAGCGATCGAAGCCACGGACACCAACGCCAAGGCGAACGGAGTCGAAGTCCGGCTGGAGCGCATGAACCTGCGCGAACAGCTCCCGCCCCTCGCCCCGACGACCGTTGCCAACATGACCGCCCCGATCCTCCGCGCAGTAGCCGCCCAACTGATCGAACCTGAAAGGGATCGGGAGGGGGTCACGGCGAGCCTCCCCGCTGTTGCGAGGCGGGACCCCCTCCCGATCCCTGCCACGCTCATCTGTTCGGGCCTCCTGCCCCCGGAGCTCGACGAGGCGGCCGGGTTCTTCGCTGCCGCCGGCCTCGAGGAAGCCGACCGCCGAATCGATACGGACTGGGCCGCACTGCTGCTCCGTCGCGCCTGACGGATATCGTTCCCGCCCAATGGTGCTGGCCAACATCACCGACTACAGCGTCGGCCTCTTCCTGCACATCCTCGCCGTTGTCCTCGCTTTCGGTCCGACCTTCGGCTACGCGCTCTTCTTCTCGGTCGCCCCGCAGTACCCGCGGGCGACCCCGGCGATCCTCGCCGGCGTGCAGCGCTGCGACCGCTACCTGGTCAACCCAGGGATGATCGTGCTGCTCCTGGCGGGCATCTACCTGCTTGCCGAAGGTCCCTGGGAAGCGAAGGAATCCTGGCTCAGCGTCGGCTTCCTGGCGATCATCGTCCTCTTCGGCCTCCAGCACGCCTTCTTCCAGCCGCAGGTCCGCAAGGCCAAGGAGCTGGCGGAACGCGATCTCGAAGCCGGCGACACGCTCAGTCCCGAGTTCGAAGCGCTCTCGCAGCGGATCGGCCGAGTCGGCACGCTAGCCGGGCTGATCGTCGTCGTGACGATCTTCTTCATGGTCACGAAACCCTGACGACCGGCGCTGGTCACGTGCCTGGCACGCTCGACCCGTCACTTCCGGTCGCGATGTTCGACTCCGGCGTCGGCGGCCTCACCGTTCTGCACGAGTGCCTGGTCTCGCTGCCGCAGGAGGACTTCCTCTACCTGGGGGACACCGAGTGGTTCCCGTATGGCAGCCGCGACACCGCACGGCTGCGCGAGCGGATCGCCGCGATCGCCTCGCTGCTGCTCGGGCGCGGCGCCAAGCTGCTGGTGATCGCCTGCAACACGGCGACCTCGATCGGCGAGGACGTCGCCCGCGAGGTCGGCGCCGAGCATGGGGTCGAAGTGGTGCCGGTGGTGGCGCCGCAGGCCGAGATCGCGGCGGCGATCACCGACAGCGGCCGCGTCGGTGTGCTGGCGACCCCGAATACGGTGGAGAGCGGTGCCTACCGGCGCGCCCTCGAAGCGCAGGGACGGGCGCTCGAGGTGACCGAGGTGGAGGCGCCGGACCTGGCCCCGTTCATCCAGAACGGCTCGCTCTTCGACGAGAGCGCGGTGGCGATGGCCCGCACCTACTGCGCGCCGCTGAAGGCGGCCGACGTCGACACTCTGATCCTCGGCTGCACCCACTACCCGCTGGTGGCGCCGATGCTGCAACGCATCCTCGGCCGGGACGTACGCCTGGTCAGCGGCGGCCATGCCGTCGCCGCCGCGGTGCAGCGCACGCTGGAGGGCGCCGGGCTGGCCCAGGAGCGCCGCGAGGAGGGCGACTACGACTTCCTCTGCACCGGTGAGTCGGCGGCCTTCCGCGAGGTCGGCACCCGCTTCCTGCAGATGCCCCTCGGCGGGGTCGAGCGAGTCGAGATTCCTGCCCGGCACTGATCCGCGCCGGATCAATCACGAAGTCGGCACACCCTGCGCACCACGGGTGCGATCGCGCTCGTCAGCGTCCCGGCCACGTCCGTTCTGGCCGTTGGCAATACCATCTATACTCGTCTGGTGGCAAAGGTGATGATCTCCATTCCCGAGGCGCTTCTCAAGCGCATCGACGCTCGTTCTCAGGAGATCGGCGAGACCCGCAGCGGCTTCCTGCAGCGGCTCGCCGAGCGGGAGCTCGAATTGGCGGATCGGCGCGACGACGAGGAGATCAAGCGCCTGCTCGATTCGATCAATATCGATCTCGGCGGCGCGGACATAGCCCAGGTCATCCGCGAAGATCGTGAATCTCACTAGTGCTGCTGATCGACGCGAGCGTGTGGGTCTCTTCGGGAGCGCCATTGGAGCGGTTCCACGCCGAGTCGGCCTCGCTCATCTGGAATCGTCACCCAGAGCTCGCCGCCCTTGACCTGACGCTCTACGAGGTTGCGAACACGGTCGGGATCAAGTTTTCTCAGCCGGCGGAGGCGCGCAAGCTGATCGACACGATCGTCACCTGCTGCACCGGTGACCGTCTCAGGGGCGTCGATCCCGGCCTCCTCGGTCTGGCCATCGAAATCGCAACAGAGCACGGACTCAGTGCCTACGACGCCGCCTATGTTGCCGCGGCCCAGCGCAATGGCTGGCAGCTCGTCAGCATCGACGTCCGCGACCTCGTCTCCAAGGGGCTCGCGGTCACCCCCGATGCGGCCCTCTACCCTTAACGCGATGACGGTCCTGGAGCAGGTGCAGAGTGACGTGCGGGAGGCGATGAAAGCCCGTGACCGCGAGCGCGCCGGCGCGCTGCGGCTGATCGTCGACGTTCTCCAGCAGGACGCCAAGCTCGGCGATGGCGACGAGGTTGCGGTTCTGCAGCGGGAGCGCAAGAAACGGGTCGAGGCCGCCGAGGCTTACGAGGGTGCCGGCCGCACCGAGCAGGCCACCGCCGAGCGGTTCGAGGCGGGGCTGATCGAGGGGTACCTGCCGGCGCAGCTCTCCGACGAGGAGCTGGCGCAGATGGTCGAGGACGCGGTGGCCGAGACCGGTGCCACCGAGCAGCGCCAGATGGGCCAAGTGATGTCGGCGCTGATGCCGAAGCTCGGCGGTCGCGCCGACGGTAAGCGGGTCAGCGCCGCGGTCCGCCAGAAGCTGGGTGCCTGAACTTTGTTGGTGAAGACGTGGCCCGCCGGCAGCTGACCCTCGACAACAGCGTCGCGGCTGAGCTGGCGGGCTCGGAGGACACCGTGCTGCGGGCGCTGCGCGAGCGCCTCGACTGCGACCTGCACCTGCGCGGCAACGTCCTCACGCTCGACGGCGATTCGAACGACGTGCAGACTGCCGCCACGGTTGTCGACGAGCTGGTCGAGCTGATCGAGGGCGGGCACGACGTCGCCCCGGGGACGATCGAGGCGGTCAGCGGCGCGCTCGATGCCGACGAGGACCCGGCCGAAATCCTCGACGACGTCGTCTGGCGCCACCGCAACACCAAAGTCGCACCGAAGACGCTCAACCAGAAGCGCTACGTCGACTCGATCCGCCGCAACACGATCACCTTCGGGATTGGCCCGGCCGGCACCGGCAAGACCTTCCTCGCGGTGGCGATGGCGGCGGCGGCGCTGACCGAACGCAAGGTGCAGCGGATCATCCTCACCCGGCCGGCCGTCGAGGCGGGGGAGAGACTGGGCTTCCTGCCCGGCGACATCCAGGCCAAGGTCGACCCCTACCTGCGGCCGCTCTTCGACGCCCTCTACGACATGATCGACCCCGACCGTGTCAACGGCTACTTCGAGCGTGACGTGATCGAGGTGGCGCCGCTCGCCTTCATGCGCGGTCGCACCCTCAACGACTCCTTCGTGATTCTCGACGAGGCGCAGAACACCAGCCCCGAGCAGATGAAGATGTTCCTCACCCGACTCGGCTTCAACTCGCGGATGGTCGTGACCGGCGACGTCACCCAGATCGACCTGCCGAGCGACCAGCGCTCCGGGCTGATCGCCGTCCGCGACATCCTCGACCGCGTACAGGACATCTCCTTCGTCGAGTTCGGCGGTGAGGACGTCGTCCGCCACAAGCTCGTCCAGCGGATCGTCGCCGCCTACGACGCCCACGGCGGTCGCGAGCGGGGCGCGCGCGAGGAACACGGCCCGACGCCGCGGTCTTGACGCTCGACCTCGACGACGTGCCGCCGGATCTGCGCGACCCGGTCGCCGCCGCGCTTGCCGCCGCCGGCGTCGAGGACGGCCACCTCGGTTTGGAGCTGGTCGACGCCGCGCGAATTCGCGAGCTGAACTCGGCGCATCGCGGCAAGGACAGCCCCACCGACGTGCTTGCCTTTCCGCTCGATGGAGCCGGGCCGGTCGCCGGTCCGCGGGAGCTGGGCGATGTGGCGATCTGTCCCGAGCACTGCAGCGACGTCACCGAGGCGGCCGTGCACGGCACGCTTCACCTCTGCGGCTACGACCACGAGACCGACGAGGGCGAGATGCTGGCGTTGCAGGCGCGCGTGCTCGCCTCGCTGCGATGACCCGGGCCGGCTTTATCGGCCTCGCCGGGCGCCCCAACGTCGGCAAGTCGACGCTCGTCAACGCGCTCGTCGGTGCCCACGTGGCGATCGTCTCGGTGCGCCCGCAGACGACCCGCCGCGCCGCCCGCGGGGTCGTGACCGACCTCGAGGCGGCCCGCCAGCTGGTCCTCGTCGACCTGCCGGGTGTGCAGCGTCCGCGCGACGCCCTCACCGAACGGATGCAGCGCCGGGTCGAGCGCGAGCTGGGCGAATCCGACGTCGCCCTGCTGGTCGTCAACGGCGAGCAGGGGATCGGCGCCGGCGATCGCTTCATCGCCCAGACCCTGCTTGCCGCCGGCCCCGAGATCCCGGTGATCTGCACGGTCAACAAGTGCGACCGGCTCAGCCCTGGCGCCACCGTCGAGGTGCTCAGCGCTGCCGCCGAGCTGGAGGGCGTCGATGAGATCTTCCCGATCAGTGCCCGCAGCGGCGAGGGCCTGGAGGCCCTGGTCGAGCGGCTCGGCGAGCTGATGCCCGAGAGTCCCTACCTCTATCCGCCGGAGGATCGCAGCGACCAGTCGAGCGAGCTGCTGCTGGCCGAGCTGATTCGCGAGCAGGTCCTCAACCGGACCCGCCAGGAGATCCCGCACTCGGTCGAGGTCGCGGTCGCCGAGCTGGCGCCACCGCGAGAGGACGGCCTGGTCGAAGTGCGGGCCGAAATCTGGGTCGAGACGGAGTCCCAAAAGGGAATCCTGATCGGCCGAGGCGGCAAGAAGATCGAAGAGGTCGGCGCCGGCGCCCGCCGCTCCCTGGAGGCCGAGCTCGGCGCCCGCGTCCACCTCGACCTGATCGTCCGCGTGCGGCGGCACTGGCGGCGCGACGAGGGCCTGCTGGACCGCCTCGGCATCGAGTGAGCGTCCCACTACGATGGGGCGGGTGTTCGCCGAAATCGAATTCGACCAGCGGGGGTTGGCGCCCTGTGTCGTCCAGGACTTTGCCAGCGGCGAGGTGCTGATGCTCGCCTACGTCAGCGCGCAGTCGCTGGAAATGACGCTGGAGACGGGGGACCTGCACTTCCACAGCCGCTCCCGCGACGAACTCTGGCGCAAAGGGGAAACCTCGGGCGCTTTCATGCACCTGCGCCAGCTGCGCTACGACTGCGACGGCGACGCCCTGGTCGCGCTCGTCGACCCTGCCGGGCCGGCCTGCCACACCGGTCAGCGCAGTTGCTTCTACCGCGAGGTGCTGGGTTCGGCTTCCAACCGCAAGGACGCGCCGCCGGCTCCCGGGGAGCCCTTCCCGGTCACCCACGAAGCGCTGCCGTCGCTGGAGCGGACGCTGCGCAGTCGCGCCGTCGAGCGGCCCGAGGGCAGCTACACCGTGAAGCTGCTCGACGATCGCGAGCTGATCGAAGCGAAGATCGAGGAGGAGGCCGAGGAGGTGGTGCGGGCTGGGCGCGAGGAGACCAACGAGCGCGTCGCCGAAGAGGCCGCCGACCTGCTGTACCACCTCAGCGTGCTGCTCGTCTACCGCGGCGTCTCCCAGGCGTCGGTGATGGAAGTGCTGAATGCACGTAGCGGCTGACTCTGGACTTACGCTCGAGCCTAGTCTGGAGCGAGCCCGCGCGCTGGCCCGCGAGGGCAACGTGGTCCCGGTGCGGGCGCGCCTCGTCGACGATTGCGAGACGCCCGTCTCCGCCTTCCTGAAGCTGCGCGCCGGGGAGCCTGCGGGGGCGCCCTGCTTCCTGCTCGAGTCGGCCGAGCAGGGTCAGGTGGGCCGCTACTCGTTCGTCGGGCTGCGGCCCCGGGCGCTGTTGCGCTGGAGCGACGGGGTGCTCTGCGAATGGGGGGGCGAGGACGGGCTCGGCGCCGAGCCGCGCGCTCGCGATCAGGTCGACGATCCCTACGCGGCGGTCGCCGCCCGCCTCGACGCCTACCGGCCGGCCCCGGTCGAGGATCTGCCGCCGTTCGTCGGCGGCGCGGTCGGTTTTTTCGGCTACGACCTGGTCCGCACGGTCGAGCCGCTTGGCGAGCCCAACCCGGACCCGCTCGGTCTGCCGGACCTGGCGCTGATGGTGACCGACGCGATGCTCGTCTTCGACCACCAGCGGCACGAGCTGACCATCCTCGCCTGTGCCTTCGCCGATGACGAGGGGGGCATCGACGCCGCCTACGAGCGCGCCGCGGCGACAATCGCCGAGATGCGCGAGCGCCTGCGCGGCCCGGTCCCGCCGGCCGATGGCGCCGGCGTCGTCGAGGCACCGCACTTCGTCTCGAACATGGAGCGCGAGGAGTTCGAAGCGGCGGTCTCGCGGATCGTCGAGTACGTCCACGCCGGCGACGCCTTCCAAGTCGTCCCCTCGCAGCGGTTCTCGGCGCCCGCGTCGGTCGAGGCGTTCTCCGTCTACCGCGGCCTGCGCAGCGTCAATCCCTCCCCCTACATGTACTTCCTCGAGTTCGGGGACTTCCAGCTGGCCGGTGCCTCGCCCGAGCCGCTCGTCAAGGTCAGTGGCCGCCGCGTCGAGGCGCGGCCGATCGCCGGCACCTACCCGCGCGGCAAGAGCGAGGACGAGGACCGCCGCCTCGCCGAGAAGCTGGTTCGCGACCCCAAGGAGCGGGCCGAGCACGTGATGCTGGTCGACCTCGGCCGCAACGACCTCGGGCGCGTCTGCGAGTACGGCAGCGTCGGTGTCGACGAGCTGATGGTCGTCGAGACCTACTCGCACGTCCTCCACATCGTCAGCCAGGTCTCCGGCACCCTGCGCGAGGAGGTCAGCGCGATGGACGTGCTGCGCTCGGCATTGCCGGCGGGAACGCTCTCGGGGGCGCCGAAGGTACGGGCGATGCAGATCATCGACGAGCTGGAGCCGGTCAAGCGCTGCTCCTACGGCGGCGCGATCGGCTACCTCTCCTGGGACGGCGATCTCGACACGGCGATCCACATCCGCACGGTCGTCGTCAAGGATGGGCAGCTGCACGTGCAGGCGGGGGGCGGCACCGTCGCCGACGCCAAGCCCTCCTACGAGTACGTGGAGTCGGTCAACAAGGCGCGGGCGGTCTTCCGCGCCGTCGAGGTCGCCTGCGGGCAGCCGGACTGGGCCTAGGAGAGCGGCGTGCGCGTGCTGGTCATCGACAACTACGACTCCTTCACCTACAACCTCGTCCAGTACCTGGGTGAGCTCGGCGCCGAGCTCGAGGTCGTGCGCAACGACAAGGCCGAGGTCGGCGAGCTGCTCGAGCGCGGGGCGGACCGGCTGGTCGTCTCGCCCGGACCGTGCACCCCGGCCGAGGCCGGCATCTCCGGCGAGGCGATCCGCGCCTTCGCCGAAGCTGGCACGCCGACTCTGGGCGTCTGCCTGGGTCACCAGGCGATGGTCGAGGCGTTCGGCGGCAGGGTCGTCCAGGGCGAGCCGGTCCACGGCAAGGACGCCGAGGTCGAGCACGACGGCCGGACGATCTTCGCCGGGTTGCCGACACCGTTGGTCGCCGCCCGCTACCACTCGCTGGTCGCCGACCCGGACCTGCCCGACGAGCTGGAGCTGAGCGCCTCGCTAGGCGACGTCGTGATGGGCGCCCGCCACCGCGAGCTGCCCGCCGAGGGCGTCCAGTTCCACCCCGAGTCGGTTCTCACCCCGCAGGGCAAGCACCTGCTCGCCAACTTCCTCGGAGAGTGACGCGATGCCGAACGATGTAGTCAGCCGGGCGATCGACGCCGTCTGCGCCGGCGACCACCTCACCGCCGACCACGCCTCGGCTGTGCTGGCCGAGATCATGGAGGGACGCACCGACCCGGTCCAGACCGGTGCCTTCCTGATCGCCCTGCGCGCAAAGGGAGAGACGGTGCCGGAGCTGGTCGGGCTGGCGCGGACGATGCGCTCGCTGGCGACGCCGGTCGCGACCGCTCGCACCGACCTCGTCGACACCGCCGGCACCGGCGGCGGCCCCTCTACCATCAACGTTTCGACCACCGCGGCGCTGGTTGCGGCCGGCGCCGGCTGCGCGGTCGCCAAGCACGGCAACCGCTCCAATAGCAGCAACTGCGGCTCGGCCGAGCTGCTCGCGGCGCTCGGCGTCAACATCGAGCTCGACGCCGACCAGGTCGGTCGCTGCATCGACGAGGTCGGCTTCGGTTTCATGTTCGCGCCACGACACCACGCGGCGATGGCGCACGTGATCCCGGCCCGAAAAGCACTCGGGGTGCGGACGATCTTCAACTTCCTCGGGCCTCTGACCAATCCCGCCGGCGCCAACCGGCAGCTGCTTGGCGTCGGCGATCGCCACTACCAGGAGACGATCGCCGAGGCGCTGCTCGGGCTGGGCAGCGTCCGGGCGCTGGTGGTGAGCGGTGACGACGGGCTCGATGAGCTCTCGATCGGCGCGCGCACGCGGGTGATCGAGGTCGCCGACGGTCGCACCACGGAGTGGTTCGTCGAACCGTCCCAGTTCGGCTTCGCCGCCGCCGAGCTCGGCGCCGTCGCCGGTGGCGAGCCGGCCGACAACGCCGCCGCGACGATCGCCGTGCTGGAGGGGGAGCAGGGACCGCGACGCGAGCTGGTCCTCCTCAACGCCGCCGCGGCGATCTACGTCGGCGGACTTGCGGCCGATCTCGCGGAGGGAATCGAGAAGGCCGCCCAGGCAATCGACGGGGGCACTGCCCGAGCCGTTCTTGGCCGGCTGGTCGAGACGACGGCTTCCCTCGGTAGTTGAGAGCGGCCGGACCGTCTAGGCTCTGGAGCTTCAAGTGGGAATGATCGAGCAGCTGATCGACGGCGCCCGCCGGGGAGTAGCGGAGCGTCGAAGCGCCGTTTCGCAGGAGGACCTGGCGGCGCAGCTCGCCGCGCGCGGCGAGGACCGGCCCTTCGCCGAGGCGCTCACCCGGCCCGGGCTGTCGCTGATCGCCGAGTTCAAGCGACGCTCGCCCAGCGCCGGCGATATCGCCGGCGACGCCGTCGTGGCCGACCAGGTGCGCGCCTACGAGCGCGGTGGTGCCGCGGCGCTCTCGGTCCTCACCGACGCCGAGCACTTCGGCGGCTCGCTCGAGGATCTACGCGAGGCCCGGGTCGCCTGTGACCTGCCGGTGATCCGCAAGGACTTCATCGTCGACCCCTACCAGCTCTTCGAGGCCGCGGCCAACGGCGCCGACGCGGTCCTGCTGATCGTCCGCGCCCTCGACGATGAGACGCTGCGGGCCCTCCACGAGCAGGCGCTGGCCCTCGACCTCGACTGCCTGGTCGAGGTCCACGATGCCGGGGAGCTGGAGCGGGCGCTGGAGGCGGGCGCCGAGGTGATCGGGATCAACAACCGCGATCTCGACCAGCAGCGAATCGACCTCGCCACCACCTTCGAGCTGATGCCCGACGTCCCGGCCGGCAAGACCGTCGTCGCCGAGAGCGGCATCTCCGGCCGCGAGGAGCTGACCGAGTTGGAGCGGGTCGGCGTCGACGCCGTCCTAATCGGCGGCGCCCTGATGAGCGCCGCCGACCCGGAAGCGAAGACCCGTGAGCTGACGGGCGCCGACGAAGGCACCCGCGAGCACCTCTTCTAGGTCTTTAGACAATCTTTTGGGAGTATTTAGGATCGGGTCAAACCGACCCGCCAAGATCGCTCCCATGACGACCAAGAACCGCAGCTCCTTTCGCTCCTCTTTTCTCGCCGCCTTGCTCGGCGGCGCCCTTGTCGCCGCGGTTGGCCTGATCGCGATCTCCGCCGGCTGGATCAAGTCGGACGGTGACACCACCACGACCGTTGCCGCGCCGGCGCCGGCGCCGATCGTCAGCAAGGGCAGCGATGAAGAAGGCAGCAACGTCGTCAACCAGATCTACAAGCGCGACGGCGGTGGCGTCGCCTTCATCGAATCGCAGATTCCCGCCGAAGAACCCTCGACCTTCTCGCCCTTCGGCGAATCCGAAGAAGGCCAGGGCGGTGGCGGCACCGCGACCGGCTCCGGCTTCGTAATCGACGGCGAAGGACACGTCCTCACCAACAACCACGTGATCGACGGCGCCAACCGGATCTCGGTCAAACTCGGTGCCTCCGAAAAGAGCTACGGCGCCGAAGTGGTCGGTACTGACCCCGGCTCTGACCTCGCGTTGCTGAAGGTCGAAGCGCCCAGCTCCGAGTTGCACCCGCTGGTCCTCGGCGATTCCTCCGAGGCCGAAGTTGGTGACCCGGTGGTCGCGATCGGCAACCCGTTCGGGCTCGATCGCACCGTCACCAGCGGCATCGTCTCCGCCCTGCAGCGACGGATTCAGTCGCCCAACGGCTTCTCGATCGACAACGTGATTCAGACCGACGCCGCAATCAACCCCGGCAATTCCGGCGGGCCGCTGCTCAACGCCGCCGGCGAAGTGATCGGGATCAACTCCCAGATCCAGACCGGCGGCGGCTCCGAGGGCAACGTCGGGATCGGCTTTGCGATCCCGATCGACACGGCCAAGGCGGCGATCCACCAGCTCGAGACCAAGGGCGAAGTCGAACACGCATACCTCGGCATCCAGGGCGGCTCGATCACCCCCCAGCTGGCTCGCGACCTCAACCTACCCGTGAAGGAAGGGGCGCTGGTCCAATCGGCCGAACAGGGCGGCCCTGCCGATAAGGCTGGGATCGAAGGCGGCAACACCACGGCGACGATCCAGGGCGCCGAAGTAAGCCTCGGCGGCGACATCATCACCGAAATCGACGGCAAGAAGATCTCCAGCATGGAAGACCTCAGCGAACTCGTCAGCGCCGCCAAGCCCGGCGACGAGATGGAATTGAGGATCCTCCACGACGGCAAGGAGAAGACGGTGACCGTGACCCTCGGCAAGCGGCCGGCGTCCGTGGAAGAAGGCGAATAGGGACGGGCCGGGCCGATCGCGTGTTGTCTTCCCGTACGCTGGAGTGGTGCGTGTCAAGTTCTGCGGAATTACGAATCTGGATGACGCCGCCGAGGCCGTTCGCCTGGGGGCGTGGGCGATCGGGCTGATCCATTTCGACGGCAGCCCGCGCTACGTCGAGCCGGGCGTGGCGGCGGAGATCTGCGCTGCTTTCCGGCGCAAGTGCGAGGTTGTCGGGGTCTTCGTAAACCCCACCCTCGAGGAGGTCGACCGAGCGGTCGAGGACGCGGGACTGACGATGGTGCAGCTGAACGGGGCCGAGGGGGCCTCCTTCTGCACCGAGGTGGCGCGGCGGACCGGGGCGAAGGTGATCAAGGCGGTTCACGTCGCCAGCGCCGCAGACATCCATGCCGCCGAGGCCTACCGCACCGACTTCCACCTCTTCGACCGCCGGGGACGCGGGCTCTGGGGCGGCACCGGCGAAAGCTTCGACTGGGAGCTGCTGCGTAGCCACCGCTCGGAAATCCCCGCCCTGCTGGCGGGGGGCTTGCGGCCCGACAACGTCGCCGCCGCGATCGCCGTCGCCCACCCCTACGCGGTCGACGTCGCCAGCGGGGTGGAGGCGGAGCCCGGGCGCAAGGATCATGCGGCGATGGCGGCCTTCTTCGAGGCCGCGCAGGCGGCCGCGGCGCCGGCACGATGAGCACGATCGAGGACCGCTTTGGCCCCTACGGGGGGCGCTATGTACCCGAGACGCTGATTCCGGCGCTCGATGAGCTGGCCGCGGCGTGGGGCGAGGCACGCGAGGACGCCGAGTTCGTCGCGCGGCTGGATTCGCTGCGGCGCGACTTCATTGGCCGGCCGACTCCGCTCTACCTGGCGGAGCGGCTCTCCGAGCGGGTCGGTTCGACGGTCTACCTGAAGCGCGAGGACCTCAACCACACCGGCGCCCACAAGATCAATAACGCTCTCGGCCAGGCCCTGCTGGCCCAGCGGATGGGCAAGCCGCGGGTGATCGCCGAGACCGGCGCCGGCCAGCACGGCGTCGCCACCGCGGTTGCCTGCGCTCTGCTCGGCCTCGAGTGCGTCGTCTACATGGGCACTGAGGACATCCGCCGGCAGGCGCCCAACGTCGAGCGGATGCGCTTGCTCGGGGCCGAGGTGGCGCCGGTCGATGCCGGCGCCCGGACCCTCAAGGAGGCGGTCAGCGCCGCGATCCGCGACTGGGTCGCCAACGTCGCCGACACCCACTACGTGATCGGCTCCGCGGTCGGCCCGGCCCCCTACCCGGCCCTGGTCCGCGACCTGCAGCGAGTGATCGGCGAGGAGACCCGCGAGCAGGCGCTCGCGGCCGAGGGAGCGCTGCCGGCCCGGGTGATCGCCTGCGTCGGCGGCGGTTCCAACTCGATCGGGATCTTCGCTCCCTTCGTCGCCGACGCCGAGGTGGCGCTGATCGGGGTGGAGGCTGCCGGCCAGGGGATGGACAGCGGCCGCCACGGTGCCTCGCTCGGCGCCGGCGTCACCGGCGTCCTGCATGGCTCACTCTCCTCGGTGATCGCCGACGAGGAGGGCCAGATCCTCGAGGCGCACTCGGTCTCCGCCGGGCTCGACTACCCCGGTTCTGGGCCCGAGCACGCCTACCTGCGTGACAGCGGTCGCGCCAGCTACATCGCAGTCACCGACGAGCAGGCGATCGCCGCCTTCACGACGTTGGCGCGGCTGGAGGGGATCATTCCCGCCCTCGAGTCTTCGCATGCGATCGCGTGGCTCTTGGAGAACTCGGGAAGCGCTGGGTATGACGTTCTCTGTCTCTCGGGGAGGGGAGATAAGGACCTCGCAGAGGTTGCGGCTAGGGGCGCCGTGCCATGACTCGGCGTCGCAACAGCGGGGACGCTCCGGCGAGTCATGGCACGGCGCCCCTCACGGGCGGTTCGGCGGGCTCGATCTCCAGTCCAGAGGCAGTGGCGCCATCCGGCGAGGAGCGGATTCTCGACGCCTTCGGAGTGGCTAGGGACGAAGGGCGTGCTGCTCTGATGCCGTACATGATGGCTGGGTATCCCGATCGGGAGACGGGGTTGGCGGTGGCGGCGGCTTACGCCGATTCGGGGGCGGACCTGATCGAGTTGGGGGTTCCGTTTTCGGATCCTCTCGCCGATGGGCCGACGATTCATGCGGCGGCTACGGCGGCGCTCGGGGCGGGGGCGACGCTGGCGACGGCCCTAGAGGTGTGTCGCTCGGTGGCTGAGCGGGTGCCGGTGGTCTTGATGGTCTACACGAACATGGTGTTGGCGCATGGGGGGCCTGCGGAGTTCGCGCGTCTCGGCGCTGCCGCCGGGGCGGCGGGGGCGATCGTGCCGGATCTGCCGCTCGGCGAGGCGGATGACGTCGGCGAGGCGTTCGCGGCGGCGGGGCTGGCTCTGGTTCCACTGGTGGCGCCGACGACGCCGCCTGAGCGCCGGGCCGCGATCTGCGCCGCCGCTCGCGGTTTCGTCTACGTCGTCTCGACGGTCGGCACGACCGGGGAGCGGGCGGCGGTGCCGGCGGAGCTGGCCGAGCTCGTCGCCGCGGTCAAGGACGACGCGGAGGTTCCCGTCGCGGTCGGCTTTGGGATCGGTACTCCGGAGCAGGCCGCGGAGGTGGGGCAGGTCGCCGACGGGGTGATCATCGGCAGCCGCCTGGTGCGGGCGGCTGGCGAGGCCGGTTCGGCCACGGAGTCCGCCGACGCCGTCGCGGAGTTCCTCAGCCAAACGCGCGTCGCCCTGGCCGGGTAAGCTCCCGGCCGCAATGGGAATGGTCGTCAGCTTCTTTCTCGCCCTCGCCGCGATGGTTACCGTCTACGGCTGGCTCGGCCAGGGTGGCGGCGTCGCCGGTCTGGTCTTCTTCGGCGTGCTCCTGATTGGCGCCGTGCTGCGCGTCGCCCAGCAGCAGATCCTCGGCAAATCCTGAGCCGAGGCACCCCGGAGCTCTCCTGAGCTGGAACCAGCTCAGGCGCGGGTCGCTACGACCCGCAGGTACTCCGGTTCGATCACGAATGCCCGCTCGCCGGCGACGTTCGCCTCGGCGAGGAAGCTGTGCAGGTCGGCGGTCAGCGCCGCCTCGCCCTCGGGGCCGACTTTCTCGTAGGCGGTGCGAACCGGACCGAAGTAGGTGCGGAAGAACTCGATGAAGTGATCGGCCGAGCGGAAGGACTGCCGCGCCGGTCGCCGTTCGAGGCGCAGGTCGGTGATGCCGTCGCCGAAGAGCTCGCGAACCCGCTCCTCGTTGCCCCAGAGAGCAGGCGGCTTCAGGCCCGGCGGCGGCCCGCCGGTGTGTTTGACCACGGCCTGGAACATCTGGGCGACGCCGCCGTCCGGCGTCCAGTTCGCCATGCCGATCCGGCCTCCCGACTTGGTTACGCGCAACAGCTCGGCGGCGGCGCGCTCCTGGTCGGGCGCGAACATCGCTCCGAAGATCGACATCGTCACGTCGAAGCGCCCGTCCTCGAAGGGCAGATCCTGGGCGTCGGCCTCGACGAACTCGATCTCGAGCCGCTCTGCGGCGGCACGCTCGCGACCGCGCTCGAGCAGGGCCGGGACGAAATCGGCGCCGACCGTGTTGCCCCAGGCGCGGCGGGCGGCGGCGATGGCACCGTTGCCGCTGCCGCAGGCGACGTCGAGGACCTGCTCGTCGGCGACGATCTCGAGCGCCTCGGCGAGGTTGTCGGAGACCGGGTAGACGAGGTTGGCCACCATCGCGAAGTCACCCTCCGACCAGGTCTGCTGCTGAGTCTGCGTGACTGCCTTCAGATCCGGTCCATCGCTCATCGCTGCTCTCCTCGCTCGGTTTGGACGAACCTACCTCTTCGGGCCACCCGCGTCACCCCTGTCCTAAGCTGGGGTCGATGCGGATCGGAGTGCTCACCGGGGGCGGCGATTGCCCCGGCCTCAACGCGGTGATCCGGGCGGTGGTGCGCAAGGGCGTCGGCCAGTACGGGCACGAGTTCGTCGGCTATCGGGACGGCTGGGGCGGCCCGCTCGAGGACGACAGCCGGCCGCTCGGCGTTCCCGAGGTGCGCGGCATCCTGCCCCGCGGCGGCACGATCCTCGGCTCTTCGCGCACCAACCCCTTCGCCGTCGACGGCGGGCCCGAACGGATTGCCGCCAACCTCACCGCGGCCGGCGTCGACGGCCTGATCGCGATCGGCGGCGAGGATACGCTGGGGGCGGCTTCACGGCTGTACGAGGAGGCGGGAGTGAGGGTCGTCGGCGTTCCGAAGACGATCGACAACGACCTCGGTGCCACCGACTACACCTTCGGCTTCGACACCGCGGTAAACGTCGCGATGGAGGCGATCGACCGGCTGCACACGACCGCCGACAGCCACCACCGCGTGCTTATCGTCGAGGTGATGGGTCGTCACGCCGGCTGGATCGCCTTCCACGCCGGCCTTGCCGGCGGCGCCAACGTGATCCTGATCCCGGAGCGACAGTTCGACCTCGAGCGCGTCTGCGACCTGGTCGGCAAGCGTTTCGCCAGCCACTTCGCCCCGATCGTCGTCGTCGCCGAGGGAGCTGAGCCGGTTGGCGGGCTGCCGAGCCTCGACGAGAGCAAGACCGATGCCTTCGGACACGTCCGGCTCGGCGGCGTCGGCCACTGGCTGGAGGGCGAGATCGAGCGCCGAACCGGCAAAGAGGCGCGGGCGACGGTGCTCGGCCATGTCCAGCGCGGCGGCACCCCGACCGCCTTCGACCGCGTCCTCGCGACCCGCTTCGGCCTGCACGCGATCGATGCCGTCGATGCCGGACGCTGGGGGACGATGGCGGCGCTGCGCGGGACGGAGATCGAGCTTGTGGCGCTGAGCGAGGCGACGGCGGCGCTGAAGCTGGTGCCCGAAGAGCTGTACGCGGAGGCTGAGGTCTTCTTTGGCTAGGAGGGGGGAGGGAGCCGTGCCCCTCCCCTGGAGGCCGTCGCGCAGCTGGGTCGCACCTGGGGGTTCGGGGCGTGGTCGCTGGAGCCTCCCGGGGAGGGGCACGGCTCCCTCCCTCGTCCTCGTCATATTTGGCGTCGGCATCGGCGGGCTGCTGCTCGGCGCGAGTGGGTGTGGGTCCGAGGGCGTCGCAAGTGATGCCGTCGTAAGCGTCTACGCGAGCGTGCCGTTGAGCGGGGCCGAAGCGGGGTTGGGCAAGGCGTATTGCGCCGATGCGCGGGGGGTCCTGCGGCGCGCGGAGGGGCGCGCCGGGGATGTTCGTCTTCACCTCACCTGCCTTGACGACGTTGGCGTTGCTGCTGGTTCCTCGACTGGCGCGGAACGGGAGGAGAGTACGTGGAGCCTCACCGCCGTTGGGGCTAACGCTCGGACGGCGAGTGAGGATTCGGGGGCGGTTGCTTACCTTGGGGAGCCCCAGGGGGCTGCGGCGCGGTTCTCGTTGCCGATCCTTGAAGCGGCTGGGATTGGGCAGGTTGGGGGGCGCTCCGGTGCGGCGGCTATGACTGCCGTGCTGAAGGCGGTGCGGGAAGCCGGCGGCGCCTCGGATTTGCGCGGCGACGTCGCGGCGAGCCTCGAAGGCGGATAGAGGGCCGCGCTCAGTAGATGCTGCTGAGCGCCTCGTCGAGGTCGCTGTGGCGGAACTCGTAGCCGAGCTCCATGGTGCGTTTCGGCAGGACCCGCTGGCCACCCTTGATCGCGGCGGCGAACTCGCTGCCGACTTTGAGGTCGAGGACGAAGCCCGGGATCGGCAGCACGGCGGGCCGGTGGAGCGCTCGGCCAAGTGCCTTGGAGAAATCGCGGTTGGTGACCGGGGTGGGGGCGCTGGCGTTGACGACGCCGCTGACGTTCTCGTTGTCGAGGGCCCAGAGGAGGATCCCGACCTCGTCGTCGAGGTGAATCCAGGAGAGGTACTGGTGCCCGCCGGCGAGCGGTCCGCCGACGCCGAGCTTGAAGGGCGTTTCCAGTTCGCCGAGCAGCCCCGCGCCGGCGTAGAGGACCTGGCCGGTGCGGACGATCGCCAAGCGCAGGCCGGCCGCCTCCGCCTCGCGCGCCGCCTGCTCCCAATCGCGGCAGACGCCGGAATCGAAGCCGTCGCCGGGCGTCGAGGACTCGTCGAGCTCGGTGTCGCCGCGGTCGCCGTAGTAGCCGACCGCCGACTGGCTGACCAAGACCTGCGGCTTGCGCTCGAGGCCGGCGATCGCCTGGACGAGGTTCTGGGTCGCGGTGCGGCGGGTCTCCGTGATCCGGCGCTTCGCCTCCTCGGTCCAGCGCTGGTTGATCTTCTCGCCGACCAGGTTGACGACCCCGTCCACTCCGTCGAAATACTCCGCCGAAGGTCGTTCCAGGGTTGGCTCCCAGCGGCGCCAGTCGACCCCTGGCGCGCGTCCGTTTGTGCGGGAGGGGTCGCGGGTGAGGCCGACCACCTGGTCGCCACGGGCCAGCAGGGCGTCGCAGAGGGCGGACCCGATCGCGCCGCTGGCTCCGGTGACGAGGACCTTCACGACGTCAGTCGGGCTCCACGGTGGCGAAGGTCCCGGTCTCCTCGTTGAGGCGGGCGATGCCGTCGCGCTTAGCCTCTTCCACCACGGCCTCGGCCACCTTCGGCGCCACGTCCCGATTGAAGACGCTGGGGATGATGTAGTCCTCGGAGAGGTCGTCGTCGGTCACGACCTCGGCGATGCCCTTGGCGGCGGCCAGCTTCATCTCCTCGGTGATCGCCGGCGCGCCGGCGTCGAGGGCGCCGCGGAAGATCCCCGGGAAGCAGAGCACGTTGTTGATCTGGTTCGGGTAGTCGGAGCGGCCGGTGGCCATGATCCGCACGTAGGGCGCCGCGTCCTCGGGCATCACCTCGGGGGTCGGGTTGGCCATCGCGAAGACGATCGCGTCGTCGTTCATCCGCCGCAGGGCCTGCGCGTCGATGATCCCGGGGCCGGAGAGGCCGATGAAGAGGTCCATGCCGTCGATCACCTCGGCGGGCTGGCCGCTCAGCTTCTCGGGATTCGAGTTCTCCGCGTACCAGCGCTTGATCCCGCTCATCTGGCCGGCCTGGTAATCCTCTCGCTCAGTCGAGAGCGCGCCTTGGCGGTCGCAGCCGACGACGTGGGTGACTCCGGAGGCGAGCATCATCTTGGTCACCGCTACCCCCGCGGCGCCGAGGCCAACCACCAGCACCCGCAGCTGCTCGATCGGCTTGCCGGTGATCTTCAGGGCATTGAAGAGGGCGGCCATCGTCACCACCGCGGTGCCGTGCTGGTCGTCGTGGAAGACGGGGATGTCGAGGGTCTCCTTGAGCCGGTCTTCGATCTCGAAGCAGCGTGGCGCCGAGATGTCCTCGAGGTTGATGCCGCCGAAGGTGGGGGCGACCAGCTCGACCGCGCGAATGATCTCCTCGGTGTCCTGGGTGTCGAGGCAGAGCGGGAAGGCATCGACGCCGGCGAACTCCTTGAACAGCATGCACTTGCCCTCCATCACCGGCATCGCAGCCTCGGGGCCGATGTTGCCGAGCCCGAGCACGGCGCTGCCGTCGGAGACGACCGCGACGGTGTTCTTCTTGATCGTGTACTCGAAGGCCTTGGCGCGGTCGTGGTGGATGTCCATGCAGACGCGGGCGACGCCGGGCGTGTAGGCCATCGAGAGGTCGTCGCGCGTCTTCAGCGGGTACTTGTTGTGCTGCTCGATCTTGCCGCCGCGATGCATCTGCATCGTCCGGTCGACGTAGTCGAGGACGCGGGCGCCGCGGGTCGAGCCGATCGCCCGCAGGATCCGCTCCCAGTGGTCGCGGTCGGCGGCGTCGATCGTGAACTCGCGAACCCGCTTGCCCTCCGGCCCGGCCCCTGGCACCAGGTCGACGCCCTGCAGCTGCCCGCCCGCCTCGGCGATCGCCGCGGTCAGCTTGCCGAGCGGCTCCTGCCGCGCGTCGAGCTCGACCCGGATCGTGACGCTGTATTGGGCGCTGACTGCCATGGCGCGGCTATCGAATCAGATTCGGGCCGCCGAGCCGCCCGTGGTGACTTCAATTGGCCGCCGCAACTTCGACCGGTCCCGACGCGTTACTTTGGCACCGGTGAAGCTTCGTCTCATAGCCATGCCACTTGCTTGTCTGCTCGGTTTGCTGGTCGCGCCGGCCACCGCTCTTGCTGGTCCCGAGGATTTCCTCTACGAACCGAACACGGTCAGTGTGTTTGAAATGACGTTGCCGGACGCGGCGATCGTCAAACTCGAAGAAGAACCGTTCAAGTACCAAAAAGGGGGCACGGTCGCGATTGCGAAAACGGACGGCACCCCTCCGCCTGGCGGCAAAGGCGCCCCAACCGTGACCTGTGCCAATGCCGAAATCAAACTCAAGGGGCAGGTGCAGGGCTCTTTCCAGGACCTCGGCGGCAAGGCCGCCTTCAAAGTTAGGTTCAAAAACGAACCGTGCATTGGTCTAAGCAAGCTGACCCTCAACAACATGACCCAGGACCCCTCGATGGTCCACGAGTCGCTCGCATACTCCGCTTTTGGTGCCGCTGGCGTGCCCGCTTCGAGGGCCGGCTACGCCTATGTCTGGCTGAACGGGACGAACTACGGTCTGCATCTCGACGTCGAGTCGCTCGACAAGGTCTCGCTGCCGAAGATCTTCGACGTGCCGAAACTCGAGGAATCGCAGCATCTCTACGAGGCGGCTGAATACGGCGCCGACTTCTACCCCGGCAAAGAGTCACGCTTCGAGATCGACGAGGGCGAACCAAACGAGTCCGACCTGACCGCACTGATCGCCGCCGTCGATGCCGCCGCCCCGACCGGCGAAATTCCGCCGAGCCTGACGGCGTTGGTCGACCTGCCGGAGATGACGCGGATGTGGGGCGTCGAGAAGTACATCGGCCACTGGGACGGCTACGCCGGCGCCGGCATCCCCTGGGAAGAAGAGTTCAACGAACACCGGCCCAACAACTACTACCTCTACACCGACGCCTCGGGCCGCTTCTCGATGCTGCCCTGGGGGACCGACCAGACCTGGGACACGACCGAGACCGGTGGCGTGCCACTTGAATTCGACAGCCAGGATGGGCGCCTCTTCGACCTCTGTCGCGAAGACGATTTCTGCGCTGAGCTCTTCTCGGCGGCGGTGGACAACGCCCTCGAAAAGGTCGGCGGCCTCGACCTCGCCGCGCAGGCGGAAGCCACCGCAACGATGCTGATGCCCTGGCAAGCGCTGGAAGCAGATCCCCGTAAGCCCTACAGCAGCAGCCAGATCGCCGACGCGGTCGAGCGCACCGTCGACTTCATCGAAGACCGTCCGGCCGAAGCAGAAGCCTGGCTGGCCGCGCACCCACCTCCGGTGGATCCCGAACCACCCATCGAAGAAGGCGGTTCAGGGGGGAGCGGCGGCGGTGGCGGCAGCGGCGGCGGCAATGGCGGCTCCGCTGGCGGCGACAGCAGCGGCGCTCAGGGCGGAGACACGGGCAGCAGCGGTCCCTCGTCGAGCCCGCCACCCATCGCGATTCCCCGCCTCCGGGTTCCGATCGAGGGCTCGGTTTCGCAGCGCGGTCGCCTCCTGGCGGTGCGGATAACGCTGCCCGAAGCTGGCTCGGTGCGGCTCGACGGGGAGCTCAAGACTTCCGACTCGAGCGGCCCCCGAGTCTGCAATGGCGCTCGGGACACCCGTGCCGCCGGTTCCCGAACGGTCTCCTGCCGGATCTCCCGGTCAGCCTGGAAACGGCTGCGCTCCGAACCGCTGACCGTCGTCCTCGACGCCACCTTCGAAGGTCGGTCTGGTGGCATCGGTACGGCCACGCGGATCGTCGAGATCGAGCGTCGATCCAAGCGGTGACCGTAGGGCGGTGGGCCTCGGCGCTCTTCGCGATCGTGACTGCCTTGCTGGCGGTCCCGACGTCTTCGACCGCGACCGACTCCGACCTGAAGTTCGCCTACGCCTTCAAGGTCGAGGCGAGCAACGGCTATGAGATCCTCGCTTTCGCGGCGAACGAGCGGGCGGACGGGCGTGGTGAGCTGGTCCTCTTCGTCAGTCGTCCCAACGAAGGGGCAAGCTACGTCGCACCCGCGACCCTGACCGCCACCAGCCTCGTCGCGGACCTGGGCGCGTTGGGCAAAGTCGACCTGACCGTGTCTCCCTCGGGCAGGAAGAAGAGCCTGCGGAGTAGGTGCGACGATGAGCGCCGGCCATCCTCCTATGAACCTCCGCGCTTCTCAGGCAGCTTCGAATTTCACGGAGAGGAGGGCTACACCGAGGCGGCGAGCGCGCCGCCGCGCGATTACACCCGCTTCTTCGCTGATCTGCTTTGCAGTAGTACCGCCTCGGTGGAAGGCGGCGGTCGCCACCTGCTCGGTGCCCGCCTGCGGCTCCGCGAGCGCCGGGTGGGGTATCGCCTCGACCTGCAGGCCAACGAGAACCATCCCGGTGGCCGCTCGCGATTCGAAGTCGGGGTGCGCGAAACGCGCGGCGGGATCGCGATTACCCGAGACACCAGGTTCTGGTGGCGGGCCGACGCGTTCCGCTTCGATCCATCGCTCCGCACCGCGCACCTCGAACCCCCGGTTCCCTTCGCGGGGCGGGCGATCTTCCACCGCCACGCTGATCCCGGCAAACGCTGGACCGGCAACCTCACCGTCGACCTTCCCGGCCGCTCCGACGTCCCGCTCACCGGCTCGGGCATCACCGCGACCCTCAAGCCCGCCTGCTTCCAAGGCGAAGGCGCGGGCCGCCGCGGCGACTGCACCTCCCGCTAGCGCCCCCAGCACCGGCGCCAGCGCGGTCGCCTCGGACCTGCGCGACGCCCTCGGGCTCGCCTCGTAGAGTTGCCGGCCATGGCTGACGCCCCCGAGCTCTTCCTGATCGACGGCAACTCGCTCGCCTACCGGGCGTTCTTCGCACTGCCGGAGTCGATCGGGACCAGTGACGGGCGGCCGACCAACGCGATCTACGGGCTCGCCTCGATGCTGGTCAAAGTCATCGACGAACACCATCCGGCCGGCGTCGTCGTCGCCTGGGACGCCGGGATGTCGGGACGCGAGGTCACCTACGACCTCTACAAGGCGCAGCGCAAACCGCGCCCCGACCTGCTGCGCGAGCAGTGGCCGCATCTGATGCCTCTAGTCGCGGCGTTCGGCTACACCAACGTCAAGGTCGAGGGCTACGAGGCCGACGACGTGATCGCCTCACTGGTCCGGCAGGCGCGCGAGGAAGGGATCCGGGTGATGGTCGTGACCGGCGACCGCGACGCCTACCAGCTGGTCGCCGAGGGGGTGCGGGTGATGAGCACTTCGCGCGGCATCACCGAGACGAAGATCTACGACGAGGCCGCCGTCGAGGAGCGCTACGGGGTGCCGCCGACCCTGATCACCGACCTGATGGGCCTGCGTGGCGACACCTCCGACAACATCCCGGGCGTCCCCGGAATCGGCGAGAAGACGGCGACGCAGCTGCTCCAGCAGTTCGGCTCGCTGGACGCCGTACTGGAAAGCGTCGATCAGATCTCCGGCGCCAAACGCAAGCAGAACCTCGTCGAGCACGCCGACGACGCCCGCATGTCGAAGCAACTGGCGACTCTGCAGTACGACGTCGCGACCGGGGTCGATCTCAAGGAGGCGATGGATAGCGAACCCGACCGCGGTGCCTTGCGCGACTTCATGCGCGAGTTCGAGCTGCGGGCCGTGCTCGAGCGGCTCGAAGAAGCGCTTCCCGAGGGTGAGGCGGTGCCCGGCCGCAGCGTCGAGACCGAGCTGGCGATCGAGGCGGTCGAGGGCGGACTCGGGGACATCCCGGCGGGGAACGTCGCACTCGCCCTCGACGACCATAAGTGGGCCGCCGCCAACGCCGAGCGAACCGTCACCGGGTCCGCCAGTCATGACGAGGTGGCGGTCGCCCTGGGGGAGCGCGGGGTCATCGGCCATGACCTCAAGTCGCTAGGCGGCGGTCGCCACGGCCTGCTCGCCGCCGCCGCCCGCGAGGGCGTCGAGCTGCGACTCGAGCACGACACGATGCTCGCCGCCTACCTGCTGGAGCCGCAGCGGCGCACCTACGACCTGGTCGAGCTCGCCGCCGACGCTGGCATCGGCCTCGCCGCGAGCGCCCAGGCGGCCGCCGGCGAGGAGGGCGAGCAGCTCGCGCTCGGCGAGGAGGCGGAGGCCGGCCTCGAGCCGGCCGAGGAGGCCCGGCTCGTCGCCGCGCTCACCGACGTCCAGCGCTCCCGGATAGCCGAGTTCGGCCTCGAGCAGTTGCTGCGCGAGGTCGAGCTGCCGCTGGTCGAGGTCCTGGCCGCGATGGAGCGGGAGGGGCTGAAGCTCGACGCCGAGCGGCTGGCGGAGGTGGGCGCTGGCTTCGGCGAGCGCATCGACACCCTCGAAAGGGAGATCTTCGAGCTGGCCGAGGAGGAGTTCACGATCGGCTCGCCGCAGCAGGTCGGCCGCGTTCTCTTCGAGAAGCTCGGGCTGACCCGCAAGCGGCGCGGCAAAACCGGCTTCTCGACCGACGCCCGCGTCCTCGCCCAGATCCGCGACGAGCACCCGATCGTCGAGAAGATCGAGTCCTGGCGTGAGCTGACCAAGTTGAAGAGCACCTATCTCGACTCGCTGCCGGACCTGATCGACCCCAAGACCGGCCGCGTCCACACCACCTTCAACCAGGCGGCGACCACCACCGGGCGCCTCTCCAGCACCAACCCCAACCTGCAGAACATCCCGATCCGCACCGAGATCGGCCGGCCGGTGCGGGCCTGCTTCGTCGCCGAAGAGGGCGCCCGGCTGCTCTCCGCCGATTACAGCCAGGTGGAGCTGCGCGTACTCGCCCATGTCGCCGACGAGGTCGTCCTCAAAGACGTCTTCCACGCCGGCGAAGACGTCCACGCCGCCACCGCTGCCGAGGTCTTCGAGATCGGTCGCGACGAAGTCGACGTCGGCCAGCGCTCGAAGGCAAAGATGGTCAACTTCGGGATCGTCTATGGCCTGACCGGCTTCGGACTCGCCGATCGGCTCAACATCCCCCGCAAGGAGGGTGAGGAATTCGTTTCCCGTTACCTGGAGCGCTTCCCCGCGGTGCGGGCCTTCCGCGAGGAGGTGGTCGAGCGGGCCCAGGAGGAGGGCTACGTGACGACCCTGATGGGCCGGCGGCGGCAGATCCCCGAGCTGCGCTCCGGCAATCCCAACACCCGCCGCCTCGGCGAGCGCCTCGCCGTCAACACGGTGATTCAGGGCACCGCCGCGGACATCATCAAGGTGGCGATGGTCCGCTGCCAGCGAGCGCTGCGCGAGGCCGGGGGGGAGACCCGCCTGGTCCTGCAGATCCACGACGAGCTGCTCTTCGAGGGCCCGCCCGGAGAGATGGAGGCGGCGACCGAGTTGGTGCGCCGCGAGATGTGCGCCGCCTACCTGCTCGATCCGCCGCTCGAGGTCGATGTCGGCGTCGGCCCGGACTGGCTCACCGCCAAGTAGCAGCTTGCCGGCTCCCCACTGCGGTAGTGATATGACAGCGGCCAGGTTCGACCGGACCGCCGACACTTGATGCAACACGCACCCAGCCCAAAGATCACGCGACGGCAGGCCGATCGCCGTGGATAAGGGCCTGGCGGTGATCCTCACCGCCTGTGCCGGCGGCCTCGTCGCCCTGCAGGCGCCGATCAACTCCGGTCTCGGCAAGGCCACCGGTGGATTGCCGGCGGCGCTGGTCTCCTTCTCGGTCGGGTCCCTCTGCCTGGCGGCGATCGTCGTCCTCAGCGGCAAGGCAGCCGGGCTCGGCTCGACCTTCGACGTCTCCTGGTACTACCTCGTCGGCGGCCTGCTCGGCGCCGTCTACGTCACCACGGCGCTGACCGCGGTTTCGGCGATCGGGGCCGGTGGCGTCGCCGCGGCGACCGTGACCGGTCAGCTCACCGCCGCGGTTGTGATCGACCGGCTGGGGTTATTCGGCCTCGACCAGGTCCCGCTCAGCTTCGCGCGGGTCGCCGGCGTCGGCCTGCTGCTGCTCGGCACCTACCTGATTCTGCGCTGAGCCCTCGGCGAAGCTGGGCGGCGCGATCTGCAGGTAGTGGTCGAAGGACCAGTCGACGAAGCGTTTGCTGCTCATCAGCCGGATCGCCGGCGCCAGCAGCCGCGGCGGGATTCGCGGGATCAGCTTCTGCACCCGCAGCATCCAGCGGAACTTCCACTCGTGGGTGTCGTGGAACTCCGCGTAGGTGGCGGCGGCCTGCTCGCGGCTCTGGCGTCCCTCGACGACGCCACGCAGCTCACGGCCGAGGGCGATCCCGAAGTACAGCGCCGTGCGAATCCCCTCGGCGCTGAGCGGCAGGCAGTGCCCGGCGGAGTCGCCGGCGAAGAAGACGCCGCCCTCGGTGGCGGTTCGCAGCTTGTGGGGGATCCAGTTGCCCTGGTACTCGTTCGGCTTCTTGCCGAGATCCTCGGTCAGCATCACGGTCGTGTCCTTGACATGGAAGCGGGGGTCGAAGGAGCCGATCCCGATCCGCAACTCGTCGCGGGCGGGGAAGGACCAGCCATAGCCGGCCGGGACGTACTTGCGATCGATCCAGATCGCCAGGTCCTCGGACTCGCCGGCGGGGTGCACCTCGAGCCCGCGCGAGAGCGGCGCGTCGGGCGGCTGGTAGCCGTCGCCGCTGGCGAGCATCCGCCGCCAGCCGAGCGCGTCGACCACCAGGGGTGCGGAGACGACGCCACGGTCGGTCTCGACCGCGATCGCGCCGTTGCCCGGCGAAGGAGCCCGGCCGTGCACCTTGGCGGTCTCGAAGCTGGCGTCGCAGTCCTCCCAGAGCAGCTGGCACATCTGCTGGTAGTCGAAGGTGGAGAAGGTCCATGGCAGCCGATAGCGCGAGGTGCCGTGGGGGGTGTGCATGACCAGGGTGTCGAAGCGCTGCCGCTCGGCGTCCATCAGCCCGAGCGTCCGCATCCACTCGGTGGGGATCCCGCAGGCGGAGGTCTGGCGCTCGCCGATCTCGTACCGGTCCAGCACCATCACGTCGGCCCCCGAACCGGCCAGCTCGCGGGCGATCGCCAGGCCGGCAAAGCTGGCGCCGCAGATCAGCACGTCGTGGCCGCCGCTCAGGGACGTCCGTTCCTCACCGCGTTTGGTCGCACGCACCGGCATCGCGGCCGATTCTGCCATTATTCGCCGCCGTGTCCGCACCAGACTTGTTGATCGCTCCTGCGCCTACCGCCACGCCCGTCGAGGGCTCCGGCGGAATGCTGCTCGAGATCGACGGCAAGGTCGTCCCCAACTACGCGGCGACGATGGTCTCCTTCGACGAGGGGGACGTCGTCAACGGCAAGGTCGTCCGCATCGACAAAGACGAGGTGCTCGTCGACATCGGCTACAAGGCCGAGGGGGTCATTCCCTCCAACGAGCTCTCGATCCGCAAGTCGGTCGACCCGGCCGACGAGGTCGAGCTGGGCGAGGAGGTCGACGCCCTGGTCCTCACCAAGGAGGACACCGAGGGTCGCCTGATCCTCTCCAAGAAGCGTGCCCGCTTCGAGAAGGCCTGGCGCAAAATCGAGGTCGCCGCCGACTCCGGGGAACCGGTCGAAGGCAGCGTCATCGAGGTCGTCAAGGGCGGCCTGATCCTCGACCTCGGGGTGCGCGGCTTCCTGCCCGCCTCTCTGGTCGACATCCGCAGGGTTCACAACCTCGACGAGTTCATGGGCCAGACGCTCGAGTGCAAAGTGATTGAGCTCAACCGCTCGCGCAACAACGTCGTCCTCTCGCGCCGCGCGGTGCTGGAGGAGGAGCGCAAGGAGGTCCGCGAGCAGATCCTCGGCCGTCTCGAGCCGGGCCAGATCGTCGAAGGCAAGATCTCCAACATCGTCGACTTCGGCGCCTTCGTCGACCTCGACGGGATCGACGGCCTGATCCACATTTCCGAGCTTTCCTGGAGTCATGTCAACCATCCCTCCGAAGTCGTCGCGATCGGCGACACGGTGCGGATCAAAGTCCTCGACATCGACCGTGACCGGCAGCGGATTTCGCTGGGCCTGAAGCAGACCCAGGAGGATCCATGGCAACGGGTGATCAGCACCCACCGCCCCGGCGACGTGCTCGAGGGCCAGGTGACCAAGGTCGTCGCCTTCGGCGCCTTCGTCGAAATCCTCCCTGGCGTCGAGGGGCTGGTCCACATCTCCGAGCTTGCCGACCACCACGTCGAGAACCCGAGCGAAGTCGTCGAGCCGGGCACGGCCTTGAACGTGAAGATCCTCGAGATCGACGAAGAGCGGCGGCGCTTGTCGCTCAGCATCAAGCGGGTCGAGGGTCAGAACATGCCGATGCAGGGTCTGTCCGAGCAGATCGCCGCCGCTGGCGGCGAGGGTGCGGAGGACCCGCCCACGGGTCCGATGGCCGCGGGCCTGGCCGCTGTGGCCGGGACGCCCGAAGAGGTTGCTGAGGCGCCCGCTCCCGAGGCCGAGGCCTCCGAGCCCGCTGAGAGCGCCGACGCGCAGGCCGAGTTCGCCGCTGAAGTGGCCGAGGAGGAGCCGGCTGCCGAGGCTCCCGCCGAGGAGGCTCCCGCCGAGGAGACGCCAGTCGCCGAGTCGAATGGCTCCGAGGAGGAGGCCGAAGAGGCTCCCGGCGAGGCGCACGAGGGGGAATCCGCCGAGGAACGGCCGGATTCGCCCGACAGCACCGACGAGGCTGCTGGCGAAGACGCGCAGACGGGCGAGTCCGAGCAGAGCTGAACGGGCGGCTCGGTTGTGCCGCTGACGATCGGGCTCACCGGCGGGATCGCGGCCGGCAAGTCTGAGGCCCTCGCCGCCTTCGGACGGTTGGGGGCGGCGACGCTCTCCAGCGACGCGGTCGTCCACGAGCTGCTGGATTCCGAACCGCTGCGCGGACGGCTGGTCGAGCGTTGGGGACTCGACGTGCCGCCCGGGGAGACCATCGACCGAGCCGAGATCGGCCGGATCGTCTTTGCCGATCCTGATCAGCTCACCTGGCTCGAGCAGCAGGTCCACCCGCTGGTCGGCGAGCGGATCGGCGCCTGGCTCACAGCCCTGCCGGCCAGTACCGAGGTGGCCGTGATCGAGGTGCCGCTGCTCTTCGAGTCCGAGATGGAGGGCGCCTTCGACACCACGGTGGCGATCTCCACCGCCGACGAGGTACGGCGCCAGCGCGCCGCCGCCCGCGGCCATGCCCTGGTCGACGAGCGCGAGGCGCGCCAGCTCGCCCAGGAGGAAAAGGCGGCTCGGGCGGAGCACGCGATCGCCAACGACGGCTCGGTCGAGGATCTCGAAGGCGCGCTGTCCGCGCTGCTGGCCAAGCTGAGGGAATGAAGCGCAGGGCTCGGCGACGCCGTCGGCGCTGGCTGGCGCTTGGCGCCACCGCCGCGGTGGCCGGGGTCGCGGCCGGCTTGCTGATCGCCAGCGGCGTCTTCGACCGGGCCCTCCAGGAGCTGACCCTGCCGCTGCGCCATGAGGACATCATCCGCCAACAGGGAGAGGAAAAGGGCGTCGAACCTGCTCTGATCGCCGCCGTGATCTACTCCGAGTCCCGCTTTCGTGACCAGACCTCGACCGCTGGCGCGCGTGGCTTAATGCAGATCACTCCCGCCGCGGCCAACGAAATCGAGAGACTGAGCGGCGGTACCACCTTCAACCTCGCTGACCTCTCGGACCCCGAAATCAACATCCGCTACGGCACCTTCCTCCTGCGCGAACTGCTCGATCGCTATGACGGCGACGAGGTCGCGGCGCTGGCCGCATACAACGCCGGGCCGGCGAACGTCGATCGCTGGGGCGGGACCAGCCTCGAACTCGACCAGATTCCCTTCGGGGAGACGCGCGGCTACGTAGCCGAGGTGCTCGACAAGCAGGGCGAGTATCGCCGGACCTACGGGAAGGAGCTCGGTTATGGGCGCTGAGGTGCGGCGGCCGCGGGTGGCGGCATTGGCATTGGCGGTGGCGCTGGTCCTGGCCGACTCCTCGGTGGTGGTGCTGGCGCTGCCGGAGATCTACCGGGACCTCGACACCAGCGTCGCCGGCGTTACCTGGGTGCTGATCTCCTTCAACCTGGTGATGGCGCTGGCCGCCGTCCCGGCCGCCCACCTGGCCCGGCGGGTCGGCCCCGGCCGTGCCGCGGCGGTTGGCTTGGCGATCTTCGCCGGGGCCGGTCTCGCCTGCGGTATCGCCGACCAGCTCTCGACCCTGATCGTAGCCCGCTGCGTGCAGGCGCTCGGCGGCGCTCTCGCCGTCACCGCCTCACTCGAGCTGCTGCCTGCGACGGTCGGCTCGGAGCGCCGTGCCACCGCGATCTGGGCCAGTGCCGGCGCCACTGGAGCGGCTCTCGGGCCGGCCGTCGGCGGCCTTCTCACCGAGCTGGTCTCCTGGCAGTCGATCTTCCTCCTGCAGGTGCCGGTGGCGCTGGCGGCGGCGGTGCCGATTCTTGCCGTCGCCCGCGACGAGGCGGCAACCGGGATCATCGCCGCCGAGCGTCGCCGCACCGGCCGGCCGCACCTGGCCGCCAACGTCGCCCTGGCGATGGTCTCGGCGGCGATCGCCGCGGCGCTCTTCCTGCTCGTGCTGCTGCTGATCGAGGGCTGGCGCCTCACCCCGATCGGTGCCGCCATCGTCGTCAGCGTGATGCCGTTGGCGGCCTTTCTCGGCAGCCGCCTCGACGACCTGGTGCCGAGCGCGCGGGCACGCGCCGCCGCCGGCGCGATCCTCGTCTCCGGGGGGCTCGCCGGGTTGGGCTTGCTCCCCAAGGCGACGGTCCTGTTGACGATCCCGCCCCAGATTCTCGTCGGCATCGGCCTCGCCCTGGTCCTCTCCGCGTTGACCGAGACGGCGCTGCATGGCCGCGCCCCGCAGGCGATCCACGGCGGTTGGACGATCTCCGCCCGCCATGCCGGCGTCGTCATCGGTCTGCTCGCCCTGACGCCGATCTTCACCGCCGACATCGCCCAGCAGCGCCACGACGCGATCGACGCCGGCACCGCCGTGATCCTCGACTCGAAGGTGCAGCCGCTGCTGAAGATCAGCCTGGCGCAGAAGATCGAGGACAAGCTGGAAGGCGAGAAGGGGAAAGTGCCGACGATCGGCGCCGCCTTCGAACCGCTTCCCGACGACCCCGGCGAACGCGACGAAGTCGAACAGCTGCGGGACGAACTGCAGGACCAGCTCGACCGTGGCGCCACCCACGCCTTCAGCCCGTCGTTCCTGCTGGCGGCGCTGCTGGGGCTGCTGGCGCTGATTCCAATCGGCCTGGCCCGGAGGGTGGAGCTATGAACGGCGACGACGCCCGCCGGCGTGGGCGCATCCTCGTCGGCGGCGCCCTCGTCGCGGCGCTCATCCTCGTCGGCGCCTACCTCGCCGCCGGGGGGGCCTCGTACACGCCGGAGAAGACTCTCGATCCCTGCGAGCACCGGCCCTGGAGCAATCCGGAAGGCCTCGGTGAAATCGCCAACCAGTTCACGATCTCGGCCCTCGACGGGGCCGCCTGCAAGCTCGGCGTCTCCCGCGAGGTGCTGGCCCGGGCACTGGCCAGCCCCGAGGCACGGGAGCGGTTCGCCAAGCGCTACGGGATCGACGACGAGAAACTTGCCAAGGCGATCCGCGCCGGCCTGCTCCGCGCCATCGACGACGCCGAAGAAGCCGGGGCGATCAGCTCGTTGATCGGCGGGCCGCTGCGGGCGACCGTGGAGCGGATTCCCCTCGAACAGGCGATCGAACTGATCCAGAACGCACGCTCCGCGCTCACCGACGTACAGGGGCTCTTCGGCCCGGCCAGCCGATTGCTTGAAGAATTCATTCCTTGACGGTCTCAAGTTGCGCCCGCCGGGCTCCGATGTGTGGCGTAACACGATGTACGAGCAGGCGAAAACCCACGGCAAGCTGATCGTCCCGATCGTCGTCGGCACCCGGCCGGAGGCGATCAAGCTGGTGCCGATCATCCTCGCCCTGCGCGAGAGCCGTTACTACGAGCCGGTCGTCGTCTCAACCGGCCAGCACAACAAACTGGTCGAGTACATCTTCGAGCTGGCCGACATCAAGCCGGACGTGACGCTCTGGGCCGGCTCGCGGCGAGCCAACCTCAACGAGCGGGTCGCCTCGGTGATGCAGCGCTTCGAAGACTTCTGCGTCGAGCGCTTCGACATCGACCCCGATGCGGTGCCGATCGGCGCCGAAGTCCTCGAGGGCAAGCGCCCCGCCGCGGTCCTCGTCCACGGCGACACCAGCTCGGCGATGGCGGCGGCGCTCTCCGCCTTCCACCTGCGGATTCCGGTGATGCACGTCGAGGCGGGCCTGCGCACCGGCGGCGTCAACCTGACCCCCTTCCCGGAGGAGCTCAACCGTCAGGTGATCTCGACGATCGCGGCCCTTCACTTCGCCCCGACCGCCGCCAACCTGCAGAACCTCGTCCGCGAGAACATCCCGGTCGAGCAGGTCTTCGTGACCGGCAACACCGGCATCGACGCGCTGCACTGGGCAGCCAAGATCGACGTCCGCTTCGCCAACCCGGAACTGCAGGCGCTGCACGACGGCGACTCGCGGATCATCGTCATCACCGCGCACCGCCGCGAGAACTGGGGCGACGGTCTGCGCGGGATCGCCGAGGGCGTCGCCAGGCTTGCCGCCGAGCAGATCGACGACCACTTCGTCCTCCCGGTCCATCCGAACCCGCGCGTCCGCGAGGTCCTCACCGAACGCCTCAGCGGCCTCGAGAACGTGCTGCTCACCGAGCCGCTGGGCTACGCGACCTTCGCCCGCCTGCTCGGGCGCGCCCACATGGTGATCACCGATTCCGGCGGGATCCAGGAAGAGGCGCCGTCGCTCGGCAAGCCCGTCCTGGTCACCCGCGAGACGACCGAGCGGACCGAGGGGCTCGCCGCCGGCACGCTGCGGCTGGTCGGCACCAATCCAGAGAAAATCTTCCTCGAAGGCAAACGGCTGCTGCAGGACCCGATCGCCTACGAGGAGATGGCGTCGGCTGCGAATCCCTACGGCGACGGCCACGCGGCGGAGCGAATCATGGCCGCGCTCGAGCACCTGCTTCTCGGGGGCGAGCCGCCGGTGCCCTTCGGGTCCGGCTTCACCCGCGCGACCGTGATGGTCGCCGCCGGCCTCGAGCCCCTGCAGGGGCCGGCGCTCTCCCAGCTCGAGGCCGCCCTCGGCGACGTCGTCGTCCCGGAGACGCTGGACTACGTGCAGGGGGGGTAGGCCGTGGCCACCCCGACCTGGCCGTTCGCGGGTCTGCCGCTTCTCTGGGAGGTCCTCTTCAGCGTCTGCTTCGCCGTCGTCGTGGTGATGTTCCTCTGGACGCTGATGCTGTTCGTGCGCGGCCACCGTGCCTACCTCAGTCCGCCCGAGGCGGCCCCAGGCGGCGCCGACGATTTCAGCTGGGTCTTCCTGGTGCCGGCCCTGAACGAGGAGGTGACGATCGCCGACAGCGTCCAGCGACTGCTCGACCTGGACCTGAGGAGCCGCCGGGTGGTGGTGATCGACGACGACTCCGACGACCGCACCGGCGAGATCCTCGCCGGCTTCGACCACCCCGATCTGTTCGTCCTCACCCGGCGCGCCCCAAGCGCCCGTAAGGGGAAGGCGGCTGGTCTCAACTTCGCCTACCGCTCGCTCGGCGAGTACACCGACCGCGGGGGCACGATCGTCGTCATCGTCGATGCCGACGGCCGCCTCCACGGCGACGCTCCCCGCTACGCCGCCAGCCAGTTCAAGGACCCCAAGGTCGGCGGCGTCCAGTCGCTGGTGCGGATCTACAACCGCGGCCACTTCCTCACCTGGATGCAGGACATCGAGTTCTCCGTCTACGGCCACCTCTTCCAGGCCGGACGCGACCACTGGGGGACCGCCGGGATGGGCGGCAACGGCCAGTTCAACCGCCTCGCCGCGCTCGACGACGTCACCAACGAGGAGGGCCCCTGGCGCGACCGCCTCACCGAGGACCAGGATCTCGGCCTGCGGCTGATCGCCGCCGGCTGGGAGGGGCGCCAGGAGCTGCGCGCGATGGTCGACCAGCAGGGCCTCTCGCGCTGGCGGCCGCTCTTCCGCCAGCGGACCCGTTGGTCGCAGGGCAACCTGCAGGCGATCGGCCTGCTGCGCGAAGTATTGCGGGCGCCGGTCTCGCTGCCCGCTCGGATCGAGCAGCTCGGCTACCTGCTGATGCCGTTCTGGCAGGGCGTCGTCGGTGTCGGCCTGGTCGCCGCGGTGGTCCTCGCGGTCACCGGCATCGCGCCGTTCTGGGGAGCCGGCCCGACCTGGCAGCTCGCCTTCTTCTACCTGCTTGCCTTCGGCGGCACGGCGATGGGCTGTATCGCCGCCCGCGCCGAGTCGGGCCCGCTCGGTTGGCTGCGCGGCTTCCTCGTCGCCCAGATCTACACGCCGTACACCTGGTTCCTCTGGCCGGTCCTGATCCGCTCGACCGCCCGCCAGCTGACCGAGCGCGGCGATTGGGCGAAGACCGAACGCGAGCCGATCGCGGCTACGGCTGAGGCGCCGCTCGCCTAGCCAGGAAGCCGACGTCGCGTCGCCGCCTGCCCGGAGGCCAGCGGAGATGAGGTGCGTAGGGGTGCTCAGTCGCGGGTCGCGCGCCAGACCCAGAGCATGCAGAGCGGCTGCAGCGGCAGCCGTGCCCAGAGCGCCCAGCGGGGGACGCGGCCCAGGTCGAGCCCTGGGACCTGCTCGGGGTTGACCGCCATGTGCACGTTGGCGGGGAAGACGGCGAGGAGCAGCGCCAGTAGCCACCAGCGGCCGAACCGGCGTGTCGCCGGGTGCGCGACCGCCAGCCCGCCGACGATCTCGGCGACGCCGCTGACCGCAACGATCTCCCGCTTGCGATCGGCGATCGCCGGCGGCACGATCGACTCGTAGGCGCGCGGGATGACGAAGTGCATCGTCCCCGCGAAGGAGAAGAACCCGGCAAGGCCCTTTTGCGAGCGCGTCATCGGGCGGCAGTCTGCCAACTCGGCCGCTGGCGCGACTCTTCCCTCACGGGAGGGAACAACCCGCCCCGCTATCGTCAACCCGTGCCCGAGTTCAAGCTCAACTCCGCCTACACGCCCGCCGCCGATCAGCCGAAGGCGATCGCCGGGCTGGCCGAGGGGCTGCGGGCGGGGGAGAGGTTCCAGACGCTGCTCGGGGCGACCGGCACGGGGAAGACGTTCACGATGGCGGCGACGATCGCCGAGGTGCAGCGGCCCTCGCTGGTGATCGCCCACAACAAGACCCTGGCCGCCCAGCTCTGCAACGAGTTCCGCGAGTTCTTCCCGGAGAACTCGGTCGAGTACTTCGTCTCCTATTACGACTACTACCAGCCAGAGGCCTACGTCCCGGCCCAGGATCTCTACATCGAGAAGGACTCCTCGATCAACGACGAGATCGACCGCCTCCGCCACGCCGC
>JBEVJP010000051.1:0-4363 GCA_040510155.1 Solirubrobacterales bacterium
TTGATCGGCGAGCGGCCCGAGCTGATCGTCTCGGGCATCAACCACGGGGCGAACCTCGGCGACGACATCACCTACTCCGGGACCGTGGCGGCCGCGTTGGAGGGGATCGTGCTGGGGATCCCCGCGATCGCGATCAGCCAGCAGTCGGCGAAGAGGGAGATGGACTTCCAGTTCGGGCGCGACTTCGACTTCTCGGACGCGGCCGCGTTCGCCGCGCAGCTGTTCGAGCGGGTCGCGCGCGACCCGCTACCGGCCGACACGCTGCTGAACGTCAACTGCCCGGCGGGGGCGCCGAGCGGGATCGAGGTCACCCACCTGGGCAAGCGCCTCTACAACGACGAGCTGAAGCTGGTCGAGGAGGACCCCGAGAGCGGGCGGCGCAGGTACCAGATCTACGGCTTCGAGCCCTCGTTCGAGGACGAGGCGGGATCGGACCTCTCGGCGATCGCCAACGGGCGCATCGCGGTCACGCCCGTCCACTTCGACCTCACCGACCACTCGGGGCTAGACCGGCTGCGCGGCTGGGACTTCGACGCGATGCTGGCGGCCGCCCGCTGATGGCGGCGTCCGCGGCGGCCAAGAAGCGCGTCAAGGAAGTGCGGTCGAAGATCGCGCACCACGACAACCGCTACTACGTCCTCGACGACCCCGAGATCTCGGACGCCGAGTACGACGACCTGCTGCGCGAGCTGCGCGAGATCGAGGAGGCGAACCCGGACCTGGTGACCCCGGACTCGCCGACGCAGCGGGTCGGGGGCGCGCCGCTGGAGAAGTTCAACCGAGTCGAGCACGCCGAGGCGATGCTGTCGCTGGGCAACGCCCGCAACGAGAACGAGCTGCGCGCCTGGGCCGAGCGCGTCGAGCGCCAGCTCGAGCGGCTCGACATCTCCGGGCGCCAGATCCGCTACGTGACCGAGCCCAAGGTCGACGGGCTGGCGATCTCGCTCACCTACGAGGCCGGCGTCTTCACCCGCGGGGCCACGCGTGGCGACGGGCGCATCGGTGAGGAGGTGACGCAGAACCTGCGCACGATCAAGGCGATTCCGCTGCGGATCTATGACGCCCCCGAGCTGCTCGAGGTCCGCGGCGAGGTCTACCTGCCGATCGCCGACTTCGCGAAGCTGAACGAGCAACGCGCCGAGGCAGGGGAGCCGACCTTCGCCAACCCGCGCAACTCGGCCGCCGGTTCGATTCGCCAGCTCGACCCGGCGCTGGCGGCCTCCCGCCCGCTGCAGATTTGGACCTACGGGATCGGCGCTCACCGCGGCTTCGAGCCCGACAGCCACAGCGCCACGCTCGATTGGCTCCGCAAGCGGGGCTTTCGCGTCAACCCCGAGGTCAAGGTGCACGAGGGGGTGGACGGGGTCGCCGAGCGCTGCCGCTGGTGGGAGGGCCGCCGCGAGCAGCTCGGCTTCGAGATCGATGGCGTCGTCGTCAAGGTCGATGACCGCGGGCTGCAGCGCGAACTTGGGGTGGCTGGCCGCGAGCCGCGCTGGGCCGTCGCCTGGAAGTTCCCGCCCTCGACCGCGACGACGAAGCTCAACAAGATCGTCTGGAACGTGGGGCGGACCGGGCATCTGCTGCCGTTCGCGATGCTGGAGCCCGTCCATGTCAGCGGCGTCACCGTCAGCACCGCGACCCTGCACAACGAGGAGGACCTGGAGCGCAAGGACGTGCGCGAGGGCGACGAGGTGATCGTGCTGCGCGCGGGCGATGTGATCCCGCAGGTCGTTTCGCCGGTGATCCAGAAGCGCAAAGGCAAACGCCTCCGGAAGGCCAAGCCGCCCAAGAAGTGCCCGCTGTGCGGGACGCCGACGGTGAAGCCGGCGGACTCGGTGTTCACGATCTGCCCCAACCGCACCGGCTGCCCCGGCCAGCAGTTCCAGCACGTGAAGCACTTCCGCGGCGCCCTGGAGATCGAAGGACTGGGCGAGAAGAACGCCTACCGCTTCCTGGAGGAAGGCCTGATCGCAGACGCCGCCGACATCTACGAGCTCACGGCCGAGCGGGTCGCCGAGCTGGACGGTTTCGGCGAGGTCTCGGCCCGCAACCTGATCGAAGAGATCGAGGGATCGAAGCAGCAGCCCTTCAGCCGCGTGCTCTACGCGCTCGGCATTCCCGGCGTCGGCTACGTCAACGCCGAGTCCCTGGCCGAGCACTTCGGGACCATGGACGCGCTGCTGGACGCTCAGCCCGAGGAGATCGAGCTGGCCGAGGGAATCGGGCCGGTCCTCGCCGAGCAGATCTACGAGGAGCTGCACGAGGAGCGCTCCGAGGAGCTGGTCGGGCGCCTGCGGAAGGCGGGCCTGCGGATGGAGCTGGACGCTTCCGAGCGGCGCCGTCAGGGGGGCCCGCTGGAGGGCAAGACGATCGTGCTCACGGGCACCCTCCCCAACCTCTCACGCGAGCAGGCGACGAAGCTGATCAAGCGGGCCGGCGGCAAGGTCGTCAACTCGGTCTCCAAGAAGACCGACTACGTCGTCGCCGGCGACAGCCCGGGCTCGAAGCTGGGCAAGGCCGAGGAGCTGGACACGGACGTCCTCGACGAGCGCGGGCTGAAGAAGCTGGTGGGGTGAGCGAGCCTTTTCGCCCGCGATCGGGTTAGATTCAGCGACCTCATGAGGCCAGGGACGTCTTCAGGGAAACGATCGCGCGTGCTCGCAAGCGGCCGCCGCCACGCGGCCGCCGCCTCCTCGGCGACGGCGCTGCTGGGGCTCGTCGCGCTGGCGGCTCCCGCCTCGGCGGCCGCAGCTTCGACCGTCGTCCAGGTCAAGGCGGGGGAGCTCCGCCTCGACGGCGTCCCCGGCACCCCGAGCTCGGCCGAGGTCCGCTACCGCACCGCTGCCGAAGCGGGCGGCGTCAGCGACCGCTTCGTGGTCCAGGACCCCGGCGGCGCGGAGCCGCTGGGCGCCGACTGCGCCGCGATCGACCCGATCACGGTCTCGTGCGACGCGCGGCCGGTGATCTCGATCGCCGCCGCCCTCGGCGACGGCGACGACGTGATGGTCGTCAACGCCGGCAAGGGCGACGGGGTGCCCTCCCGCTACCGCGCCAAGCTGCGGGGCCAGATCGGCGCCGACGTGCTGCGCGGCGGTCTCGCCGACGACGTGCTCCGAGGCGACCGGGGCCGGGACGTCGTCGCGGGCTGGTCGGGAGACGACCGGCTCTTCGGCGGCAACGGATCGGACGGGTTGATCGGCTTCACCGGGAACGACACCCTGTACGGCGACAAGGGCCGCGACGCCCTCTTCGGCCAGAAGGGCCGCGACCTGATGTTCGGCGGCCCCCAGAACGACGTGCTGCTGGCCCGCGACGGATTTCGCGACCCTCAGATCTCCTGCGGCCCGGGAAAGCGCCAGGAGGCGGTCACCGACCGCCGCGATCCTCGGCCGAGGCGCTGCCTGGTGCGGGAGCCCAAGGGCAAGAGGAGCTAGGGCGTGTAGCGAGCGATCAGGGCCGCCATCCGGTCCTGGGCGCTGCGGGCCCGCGTGGTATCGACGCGGTTGTTGAGAATCGAGAACGCCGTCGCCTCCCCGTCGGCCCGGAAGCAGTAGCCCGACAGCGCGCTGACGCCCGTTAGGGTGCCGGTCTTGGCGACGCAGCGGCCCGCCGCAGCGCTGCCGCGCATGCGGCCGGCCAGGGTGCCACTGCGCCCGGCGACGGCGAGCGACTGGATGAAGGCCTCGCGCAGCGCCTTCTGCTCGGCGTTCTCGTCCTCCAGCATCGAGACCAGCAACGCTCCGACCGAGGCCGGCGAGGCTCGATCCCGGCGGCTGAGGCCGGAGCCGTTCTCGCCCTTGAACGCGGCTCCGCGCTGGGCGGCGAACTCGCGCACGACCGAGACGCCCTCGAGGGTGCTGCCGCGGTCGCCGAAGGCCGCGCCCACGGCCTTGAGCAGCATCTCCGCCAGGAAGTTGTTCGAGGGGACGTTGGTGAGCCGCGCCAGGTCGGAGATCGGGGGGGAGGCCGCTGCCGCCACCTGGTTGGCTCCCTCACCTGGCTTGGGCACGGTGCCGCGCTTGATCTTGCGCCCGATCGAGACGCCGGCTCGCCGCAGCGCCTCGCCGAGGCGCCTGGCCGCCGAGCGCTCGGGGGCGCGGCCGGCGCCGCCGTCGAGCGTCAGCGCCGAGAGCGTGCCCAGCGGGTCGGGGTTGATCCCGTGCTGGGGGATGCCGTCGCGGCGGTCGAGGAAGCCGTCGTCGTAGAGCAACGGGCCCTTGACCGTCTCGACGCCGGCCGCGGCCACCTTGGAGGCGAGCTTCGAGAGGTCACGGCTGCTCAGGGTCGGGTCGGCCTCGCCGCGCAGGAACAGCCCCTTGCTGACGATGCCGTCGTCGATGGGGTCGGCAGCCCAGACCGAGGT
>JBEVJP010000052.1:0-5479 GCA_040510155.1 Solirubrobacterales bacterium
ACTGCTGATCATCGCGCTCGTCGGCACCAACTTCTCGATCAACGCCGCCTTCTTCACCAGCTATGCCACCCGCGAGCGCGGCATCCGCGCCGACCAGTACCGCGACGCGACGATCACCGACACCATCCCGGGCATTGTCGCGCCGGGCATCATGACCTGCCTCGTCATCATGGTCGCCGCCGCGGTCCTCGGCCATACCGGCGAAAAGGTCACGACGCTCGTTCAGCTCGCCAACGTCTTCGAGCCACTGGCCGGCAAGGTCGGCTCGACGATCTTCGTGGTCGGCTTCTTCGCTGCCGCCTTCTCGTCGATGCTCGCCAACGCCACCGCCGGCGGCACGCTGCTCGCCGATGGCCTCGGTTCGACCGGCGGGTTCAACGGGGTGCGCTCGAAGCTGCTCGTCGCCTGCGTCCTCGGGTTCGGCCTCTTCGTGGTCGCCGTGGCCCCGGGCTCGCGGGTCCAGCTGATCATCTTCGCCCAGGCGATGACGGTCCTCGTGGCGCCGTTCCTAGGGGCGATGCTCCTGGTCATCGCCAACAACCCGTTGATGGGCGACCTGCGCAATCGCTGGTGGCAGAACCTCCTCGGGGGCATTGGCTTCCTGGCGATCCTCGCAACCAGTGGGCTGCTTGTCGCCGAGCTCACCGGGGTGGCTGGCTGACGAGATCGGCGCTCGGGCCGGGGAGGGGGCAATTACTGCCGGTCCCTGCTCTATCTCGGACTGACAGCCAAGGCGCGGCGCCTACAAGCGCCGCGCCTTCAACGTCGCCGCTGTCCGTGGGCAATGCGCGCAGGGCGACGACTCAGCCCGCGGCCATGCTCTGCCGGGGCGGTTCGGCATCCCCTCGGGTAGCCTTGGGGACCTCGCCGTCGATCGGCGCCGGCCGGCGCTGCGGCGCGCGCGGTTGCGGGCCTGGTGGATCGTTATGGTCGTAGCTTTTGGGATAATAACGCGCTAAAGTTGATCCATCAGCGCATTCCGGGGGGGAGCCATGATGACCAGCATTGCAGCATTTGGACTGGCCGTGATGTCGTTGCTAGGACCGGGGCTCGAGGTGGTCGCCGGCCTGCGCCGCGGCCACGCCCGCCTCACGCCGGCCGACGTTTGTCGCCAGCTCACCCTCGACCATGAGTACGCGACCAAGCACAAGACCGGTTAGGGGATCGCTCCACCGCGCCGGCGGGTGCGCGTCGCCGGGGGCCGGCCTGAGGCCGGTGGCGACGCGGCCTCTGCCGCGGACGGCGCTTTCAGACGGCGGCAGGGGCGCGTGGCTACTTGGCCCCGTCGCCCCATTTTCCGATGAGCATGTTCATGAACGTGGCGGCGGCGGGCGAGATCGAGCCGCCGCGCCGCCGGACCACGCCGATCGTGCGGGAGACCTCCGGATCGCGGATCGGGCGGGTGACCAGGAAGGGGTGGTCGCCCGGCGGCGTCGCCATCCTCGGCAGGACCGAGATGCCGAGGCCGGCCTCGACCAACCCGAGCGACGTCGAGAGGTGCGTGACCTCGTAGGTCCAGCGCAACGTCAGGTTCACCTTTGCCAGCATGGAATCGAGCAGCACCCGGTTTGCGCTCGAGCGGTGGACCGTGATCAGGGGGTAGGGCTCGAAGTCGGTCCAGGTGACCCACTCCCGGTCGGCCAGGGGGTGACCTCGCCGCGCGGCGAGGACGAACGGATCTTCCACCAGGCGGTCGAAGATCAGGTCGGGGTCCGACGCTCCCATGATGTTGACCCCGAACTCCACCTCGCCGCGCGCCACCGCTTGCAGACCCTCCGTCGCCGGCAGGTCGAGGATGCGAAAGCGGATGTCGGGGTGGTCGCTGCTGAAGGTGCGGATCACCTCCGGCAGGAAATAGAAGGCCGCCGTGGGAAGGCAGGCGATGCTGACGATGCCGCCGCGCCGCTTTGGATCCCTGGAGGCGAAGAGCGAGCCGTCGAACTCCTCGAGCATCCGCCGCACCAGCGGAAGCAGATCCTCTCCGATCGCGGTCGCGGCGACGTGACGGGTCGTCCGTTCCAGCAGCGGCGCGCCGATCGTCGCCTCGAGCTTCTGGATGCGCCGGCTCAGGGCGGGCTGCGACAGGTTCAGCGCTTCCGCGGTGCGGTGAAAGCTGCCGAGCTCCACCACCATCAGGAAGGCCCTCAGGTCGAGGATCTCACAGTTTATGCGCTCCATGCATCAGTTCCTCCGATACCAACATTTTACAGAATAATGCGATTCGCGTACAACGCAATAAAGCAATCGATTGAGCCGTATGGCGCAAGAGAGAAGGGTGGAACCGGTGGACGACCTGCTGCGCATTCCGTGCGTCCTGATGCGGGGTGGAACCTCGAAAGGCCCGTTCTTCTTGGCCTCGGACCTGCCGACCGAACCGGCAAAGCGCGACGAGATGCTCATCGAGATCATGGGGTCCGGCCATCCGCTCGAGATAGACGGCATCGGCGGCGGCAACTCCCTGTCGTCCAAGGTGGCGATCGTCGGCCCCGCGACGCGCGAAGGCGCCGACGTCGACTACCTGTTCGCCCAGGTGAAGGTCGAGGAGAGGTTCGTCGACACCTCGCCGAACTGCGGCAACATGCTGTCGGCGGTCGGGCCCTTCGCCATCGAAGCCGGCCTGGTGCCGGCGGACGGGCAGGAAACCAAGGTCCGCGTCCACAACGTCAATACCGGCAAGATCATCGAGACGCTGATCCAGACGCCGGGCGGCAAGGTTCGCTACCAGGGCGACGCAGCCATCGACGGCGTGCCCGGCACCGCGGCGCCGGTCTACCTCGCCTTCACCGAGGCGGTCGGCGCCAAGACCGGCCGGCTCCTGCCGACCGGCGTTGCCCAGGAGATCATCGACGACGTGGCGGTCTCGCTCATCGACGGCGCCATGCCGGTGATGATCGCGCGCGCCGAGAGCTTCGGCCTCACCGGCTCGGAGTCGGCGGCGGATCTCGACGCGAACCGGGAGCTCGCCGACCGCCTCGAGGCCCTGAGGCTCGAAGCCGGGGCGCGCATGGGGTTCGGCGATGTCCGGGCCTCGGTGCTGCCGAAGCCGGTGCTGATCGGCCGGCCGACCCAGGGCGGCGACGTCTCGGTGCGCTACTTCACCCCTCTCCGCTGCCACACCTCGCTCGCCACCACCGGCGCCGTGTCGCTGGCGATGGCCGCGACCCTGCCCGACAGCCTCGTCGGGACGGCTCTCCCCGGCTTCGCAATTCCTGCGACGCTCGCGCTCGAGCACCCGACCGGCCGGATGAACGTCCGCGTCGACTTCCCGGAGGGATCCACCAACCCCGCCGTCTACGTGACGCGGACCTGCCGGCGTCTCTTTGAAGGAGCCGTGCTGGCCAGACAGCGAAACTGAGCCCTATCCAGCCCTATCCCGCCGGAAAACTGTCCGGCGGACAACAAACCCAATCAAGATTCACGTGAGAGGAAACCCCATGCGTATCGACTTCACCCGCCGCGCCGTCATGGCGCTCGGACTTGCCGCCTTTTCGCTCGCCGGCCTGCCGGCGGCAGCCGACGAGGACTATCCGTCGGCGAAGCCCGTCACCCTCGTCGTCGCCTATGCGGCGGGGGGCGGCACCGACGCCATCGCCCGCGGCTTCGCCGCCCAGTTCGAGAAGGATCTCGGCGGCCGGGTCATCGTCGACAACCGTCCGGGCGCCGCCGGCAACATGGGGACCGAGGTCGTCGCCAAGGCCGATCCCGACGGCTACACGCTGCTCATCGGCAACCAGGGCCCGATGGTGGTCAACCCGCACATCTTCACCATGCGCCATGACCCGGCCGAGGCGCTGGACCCGATCGCCATGATCGCCGACGCCCAGCTCGTCATCGTCGTCGGCTCGCGGCTCCCGGTGACGTCGCTGCCCGAGCTTCTCGAGAAGGCCAAGGCGGAGCAGCTCGTCTACGGCTCGGCCGGCAACGCGTCGGCGAGCCACGTCGCCACGCTGCTTCTCGGCCAGAGCGCCGGGATCGAGCTCAAGCACGTGCCCTACAAGGGCGCCGGCCCCGCGGTGAACGACCTCGTCGGTGGCCACATCGACTTCATGGTGACCACGGTCCCCTCGGTCATCGGCCTGATCGAGTCGGGCACGCTGACCGCCCTTGCCGTCACCGGAGCCGAGCGCTTCCCCGGCCTGCCCGACGTTCCCACCGCCATCGAGGCCGGGCTTCCGGGCTACACCGCCTCGGCCTGGTACGGCATCCTCGGCCCGAAGGGCATTCCCGACGACGTCCGCGCCAAGATCGCGGCGGCGACCTCGGCGACCCTGAAGAGCCCCGACTTCCTCGCCAAGCTCGAGACCGACGGCGCCGTGCCCTCCGACCTCGTCGGCCCTGCCTTCGCGGACTTCATGGCCGCCGAGCGCACCCGCTGGGGCGAGGTGGTCAAGGCCGCCGACATCAAGGTGGAGTGAGGCCGATGTCCGGCGAACGTCACCCCGACGTCGAGCCCGAGGAGGTCCCCCCCTCCTCGCCGTGGCTCGGCCGCGAGCGCCTGGCCGGCCTGAGCCTGGTCGGCCTCGGACTGCTGGCGCTCTGGGCGAGCGCGGACCTGCCCTTCGCCTCCGAGTTCGGCGTGAGTTCGGGCCTCGTGCCGCGGCTGCTCTCGCTGATCATCCTCGGTCTCGGGCTGCTCCAGCTCTACTTCTCCTGGCGCGATCCGGGACCCTCCACCGGGAGCTGGCGGATCCACACCATGCTGCCGGTGGTGGCCGCGGTCGTGCTCTTCGCCGTGACGATCCGCGGCTACGAGGTCGGGCCGGTCCATATCCCCGAGCTCGGCCTCCTTGTGGCGACGCCGCTCGCGGTCATCGTCTCCGGGCTCGCCGCGAAGGACTCGAAGCTCCCCGAGCTCCTGCTCTTCGCCGCGGTGCTGACGATCTTCTGCATCGGTCTCTTCCGTTACGCGCTCGGCCTCTCCCTGCCGGTGGCGCCCTGGCTGATCGGATACTGAGATGTGGGACACCTTCTCCAACCTTGCCTTCGGTCTCTCGATCGCCCTGACGCTGAAGAACGTCTTCTTCTGCTTCGTCGGCTGCCTCGTCGGCACCCTCGTCGGCGTCTTGCCCGGGGTGGGGCCGGTGGCGACGATCGCGATCCTGCTGCCCGTCACCCTGTCGCTCGACCCGACGGGCGCGCTCATCATGCTCGCCGGCATCTACTACGGCGCGCAGTACGGCGGCTCGACCACCGCCATCCTCGTCAACATCCCCGGTGAGGCGACCGCGGTCGTCACCGCGCTCGACGGCCACCAGATGGCGCGCAAGGGCCAGGCAGGGCTCGCCCTCGGTCTCGCTGCGATCGGCTCCTTCTTCGCCGGCACAGTGGCGACCATCCTGATCGCGGCCGTCGCCGGGCCGATGACGAGCCTTGGGCTGCTGTTCGGTCCGGCCGAGTACTTCTCGCTGATGGTCATGGGCCTGATCTTCGCCGTCGTGCTCGCGCACGGCTCGCTGAACAAGGCGGTGGCGATGATCCT
>JBEVJP010000053.1:0-4809 GCA_040510155.1 Solirubrobacterales bacterium
GCTGAAGGGCCGCGAGGTCGCCTGGGACGGTGGCTCAGGCGTCGCCGACGGGGTCGACGACCGGGGCTACCTGCTTGTCGTCACTCCCGGCGGGGACCGCGTCGCCGTTGGCGCCGGCGAGGTCCACCTCACCCGCTCCTGACTTCGTCCCCGCACCACCGCCACCACCCTCGGCCCCAGGGCCGCCGGCTTTGCGGCGCTTGCGCGGCCGTTTGCGCCGCGGTTTCGCCTCGCCGTCGCCGCCCTGGCCCCCGTTCCCCTGAGCCGCACCGTCCCGCTTCCCACCGCCCTCGGGGGCGCCGCCGTTCCCTCCCTGCCCCCCGTTGCGCTTGCCGCGCTTGCGTCGGCGCTTGCCGCCTTTGGGGAAGTTGCGCAGCAGCTCGCGGGCGACCGCCGACGGTTTCCGCGCCATCCGCATCCTCGCCCCGCGCAGCACCTCCTCGCCCTCGGGCGTGTGTGCGACCGAGGCCGCCAGCAGCGAGACCGCCAGGCGGCGGTCCTGTTTGCGGGAGGCGTGGACGAGCCGGCGGGCGTTGCGCCCGTGGGCCCGGCCGGAAGAGTTGACCAGCAGGCCGAGTAGGCGCTTCGTCTCCGGCCAGCGCTGCACCGCGTACTCCTCGTGCAGCTCGCGGGTGTAGGAGGCGAGGCGCCAGACCCAGGCCTGGGCCTGGTCGCGGCGCCCGATCCGGCGGTCGATCAGCGCCTGCAACAGCGCCTTCGTCCCCGCCCGTTTGTCCTCGCGGCTCCAGGTGCCGACGATGTCGATCGCGTCGTCGAATGCCTCGGGGTCGCCGAGCTCGGCGATCTCCCCCAGCGCTTTCAGGCGCAGTTGGGCGTTGCGGTTGCGCTGCACGCAGGTGAGCAGGAAGCGGCGGCGCAGCTCCTTGGTTTGGTCGTTCTGCAGCATCGCCCGGGCCCGCCGCCAGCCCTGGGTGTTGACCCGCGCCCCGGCCAGCGCCGCCCAGGCGTGCTGCTCCGGGTAGTCGAGGTTCTCGACGGCGATCCGCCAGATCTCCCGTTCCAGCACCTCCATCCGCTTCTCCTCGACGTCGGAGACAGGGACGATCCGCCGCTCGACCCGGACCTTGCGGCCGCGGCCACGGCGCACCGGGCCGACCACGATCGCGCCGCCGCGGTAGACGTCGCGGTCGAGCAGGCTGTGCAGAGTGACGATCGACTCGTCGTGGGTCGTCGCCGGGTGCACGAAGTCGATGACCAGACCGGCCTCCTTGCCCTGCGCCCGCCGGGTGACGCGGCCGACCCGCTGCTGGTAGATCCGCCGTGAGGCGGTCGGCGCCAGGTGCATGCAGATCGTCGCCCGCGGCGAGTTCCAGCCCTCGGCCAGCAGCATCGCGTTGCAGAGCACGTCGACGTCGCCGCGTTCGAAGCCGGCGAGGATTTCCGCCAGCTCGCGCTTCGGCGTTTCGCCGGAGACGGCCTGGGCGTTGATGCCGGCATCGCGGAAGGCTTTGGCGACGTTCTTGGCGTGCTGGACGCCGGCCGTGTAGAGGACGCCGGGGACTTTGCGGAAGCGCGAGCGGTAGAGGTCGGCGATCGCGACGTTGAAGGGCTCCTGGTCGAGCAGGGCCGCCAGCTCCTCCTGGTCGAAGTCCTGGTCGACCTCGCCTTTGCGCAGCGGCACCTTGGCGATCGTCCGCACGCCCGGGCCGGGCGGGATCCGCAGGCAGCGCAGCGGCGAGATGACGCCGCGGCGGGCCGCCTGGGCGAGGTCGAAGCGCGAGGTCTGGGTCGGGAAGAGGTCGGCGACGTGGCGGGCAATCAGCGCCCCGGTCGCGGTCATGCCGATGAAGACCGGGCCGGGCCAGGCGCGGATGCAGGCGCTGGTTTTCTCGCCGAGGGCGGTGTGCGCCTCGTCGCAGATCACGATCGAGTAGGCGTCGGAGACTTTCTTGTGGTTGCGGACGAACCACTGGTAGGTCTCGACCGTGACCGGCCCGTCGGGATCGTCGCGACCGTCCATCAGCGGCGGTCGCAGCCGCTCCTTATAACCGCGGTCGGAGATCTCGCCGATGAACTGGTCGACGAGGTTGCGGCGATGGGTGAGGATGAGGACCCCGCCGGTGCGGGTCGCCTCGATGAAGCCGACCGCGGCGACGGTCTTGCCGGCGCCGGTCGCGTGCTCGAACCAGAAGCGACGGGCGGCGCCGGGGTCCTCGGGGGCCTCCTCGACGACCTCCTCGTCCTCGGCCTCCGCCCCTTCCTCCCAGTCCTGGGGCTCCTCGTCCTCGGCGAGCTCCTCGTCCTCCGCCAGATCCTCGTCCTCATCGAGCTCGGCGTCGCCGTTGTCGTCGATTCCCTCCGCCTCGGCATCGGCATCCAGCGTGGCGTCGCTCGCCGCGGCCCCGTTGCCATTCGCCTCGATGGCGTCGAGCCCTGCCTGCTGCTGGGTCATCAGCTCGGCCAGGGTGCCGGAGAGGGCGTCGACCTGGTGGGGGTTCAGTTCGGCGCCGTCGCGCAGCTTCGGCGGTTCGTCGGCGAGGAAGCGCTCGAGCCCGAGCAAGAGCGAGAAGTCGCGGCGCCACTCGATCGAGGGGTGCTCGGCGCCGGCGTCGATCTCGGCCAGAGCGGCGTCGAGCGCGTGGCGGCGAGCCGTCCCCGGCGCCAGCGCCTCAGGGCCCTCGCCGTCGAGCAGGAAGGGCTCGCGGGCGAACTCAGCCGCACGCTCGATATCGGCGCTAGATGGAACTGCCGCCGCGGCGGCAACGTCACTGGTCTTGGCCATGAAGAGGCTTCTTAGGTTCGCCCCACGCCGAACACGAGATTGGCGGCCGGGGCAGATGAACGAGGCTGTCGGAGGTCGGACTCCCTTCCCCCGAAGAATCTCGAGCGGCTCGCCAACCAGCGAACCGAACGTACGTATTGTAATCACCAAGAGGATGACTGCGCGACAAACCCTCTCCATATCGCTCCTCGCCGCTGCCCTGATCGCCCTGCTCGTCGCCGGTTGCGGCTCCTCGCAGAGCGACGATTACGGCGGCGAGCACCCCGACTATGCCCGCGCTCTGGCCGGGTCGCCGCCGGCGCTCGCCGCCCTCCACAAGCAGGCGAACGAGCTGATCCCGGGCGGCAATGGGGCCTACGAGGGGCGGATCGCGGCTCTCCGCGGCTACCCGGTCGTCGCCAACGTCTGGGCCTCCTGGTGCGGGCCCTGCCGGTTCGAGTTCCCGACCCTGCAGAAGCTCTCCGCCCGCTACGGCAAGCGCGTCGCCTTCCTCGGCATCAACTCCGAGGACTCCGATGACGCCGCCGCGACCTTCCTGCGCGAGGCGCCGCTCTCCTACCCCAGCTATACCGACCCCGACAAAGAGATCGCCAACTCGATCGGTGCCTCGATCGGCTTTCCCGACACCGCCTTCTACGACCGCAGCGGGGAGCTCGTTCACCTCAAGCAGGGCCCCTACTCGCACGAGTCCGAACTGGAAGCAGACGTGCGGCGCTACGCGCTCGAAAGCGGATAATCGGAGCGATGGAAGCCTTCGTCGTCGTCGCCATCATCGCCGTGGCCCTGCTGCTCGCAGAGCTGCTGCTGCCGACCGGCGGCGTGCTGGCGGCCCTGGGCGCGATCGGGCTCGTCGTCGGCGGCATCCTCGCGCTCGGCTCCAACAGCGACGCTGCCGACTACGTCGGTCCGGCGCTGATCGCGCTCGGAGTCGCCTCGGCAATCACCTTCTACGTCGTCGCCCGCAAAGTCGTCGAGGCCCACGAGCGACCGGTGCGCGGCGGTCCCGAGGACCTGGTCGGAGCGCCGGCCGAGGCACGCAGCGACCTCAACCCCGAGGGTCAGGTGCTGGCTGCCGGAGGAATCTGGGCGGCGAGGCTCGCCGAGGGCAGTGCGCCGGTGCGAGCGGGGGATAGAGTCCGGATCGAGGCGGTTGAGGGGCTGACGCTGACGGTTCGGTCCGAGGCCCCGACCGCGGAGCTGTCGAAAGAAGGAGCGGGCTGATGACGGCAGTGCTGGCGATAGTGGTCGTCCTCGCGATCTTCGCCATGATCGCGCTCGGCACCGGCGTGCGAGTGCTGCGCGAGTACGAGCGCGGCGTCGTCTTCCGCCTCGGTCGTCTGATCGCCCAGAAGGGGCCCGGCCTGATCCTGCTGATCCCGCTCGTCGACCGGATGGTCAAGGTCGACCTGCGCACGGTGACGCTGAACATCCCGCCGCAGGAGGTGATCACCCGCGACAACGTCCCCTGTCGCGTCAACGCGGTCGCCTACTTCCGCGTCGTCGATTCGAACCGCGCCGTGGTCGAGGTGGAGAACTACCTGCTGGCGACGTCGCAGATCTCCCAGACCGCGCTGCGCTCGGTGCTCGGCAAGGCCGAGCTCGACCAGCTGCTGGCCGACCGCGAGCGCCTCAACGAAGAGCTGCAGAAGATCATCGACGAGTCGACCGAGCCCTGGGGCGTGAAGGTGACCGCGGTCGAGATCAAGGACGTCGAGATCCCCGAGCAGATGCAGCGGGCGATGGCCCGCCAGGCGGAGGCCGAGCGCGAGCGGCGGGCGAAGATCATCAACTCGGAGGGCGAGTTCCAGGCCGCCCAGAAGCTCACCGACGCCGCCGACATCATCAGCACCAACCCCGCCTCGCTGCAGCTGCGCTACCGGCAGACGCTGCTGGAAATCGGCACCAACCAGAACACCACCGTGGTCTTCCCGCGGCCGATGGACGTGCTCGAGCCGTTCATCGGCAAAGGCGCCGCCGCGCGAGCCGCCGGAACCGAGCGGCCGCCGCGTCCACCGGCCTCGCCGGCGGAGCCGGTCGTGGACGAGCCCGACCCCGACGATCTGCCA
>JBEVJP010000054.1:0-8470 GCA_040510155.1 Solirubrobacterales bacterium
CCAGACCTTGATCCCTGAAATTTGAACTTCGTGTCGCGAAAACTGGGGAAAGCGCTGCTCAGCGGATCTTTTCGTAGATGCTGAACATCGGCATGTACATCGCGATCACGATGAACCCGACCACACCGCCCACGAAGACGATCATCAACGGCTCGATCAGCGCCGTGAGCGCCTTGACCTTTGCGTCGACCTCTGTCTCGTAGAAGTCGGCGATTTTGGAAAGCATGTTTTCGAGCTGCCCGGTCTCCTCTCCGACCGCGACCATGTGGCCGACCATCGGCGGGAAGATCGGGTTGGCGTCGATCGGGGCGGCAAGGGTGCCGCCTTTCTTGACCGACGCGTACATGTCGTCCATCGCCTGTTCCACGACCACGTTGCCCGCCGTTTCGCCGGTCAATTTTATCGCCTGCAGCATCGGCACGCCTGAGGAGACAGCGCCGGAGAAGGTGCGTGACCAGCGCGCCAGCGCGACCTTCTGGATCACGTCGCCGATCTTGAAGGGGATGCGCAAGGTGAAACGCGACCACAGCTCCTTGCCGCGTTCGGTTCGTTTCCACTGGATGAAGGCGAAGATCGAGATGACCAGCATTGGAATGATCACGAACCAGTAGCCCGTAATCGCCTCGGAGGCGGTGACGCAGACCTGGGTCGGCAGCGGCAGGGCCGAGCTTTCCGTCGGATGTTCTTCCGCCATTTCGGTGAAGATCTTGGCGAAAACCGGAATCACGAAGGCGACGATCGCGACCAGCACCACCGCCGCGAAACCGAAGACCAGCGCCGGATACATCATCGCCGATTTGACCTGGCGCCTCAGAGCATCGGTTTTCTCCACTTGGAAGGCGATCCGGTCGAGCGCGTCCTCGAGGCGACCCGACTCCTCGCCGGAGCGGATCATCGCTCGGTAGAGGCGGTCGAAGACGCGGGGGTGGCGGGCCATCGCCTGCTCCAAGGTGCTGCCGGCCTCGACGTCGGCGCGCACCGCGGCGGCCGCTTCCTTGATCGACTCGTCCTGCGTCTGCTCCTCGAGCGTGTGCAGGGTTCGCAACATCGGCATTCCCGAAGCAACCAGGGTCGCGAACTGGCGCGAGAAGATCGCCAATTCGCGCATGTCGACGCCCTTCCAGCGCTTGAAGAAGTCCTCGACTTTGACCTGTTTGCTCTTCTCGCTGACCTCGAGCACGATCAGCCCGCGCTGGCGCAACTGCTCGGTGACCTGGGCCTTCGACTCGGCTTCGACCTCACCCGTCGAGGGAGCGCCGGCCAAGTCCATGGCGCGGAAGGCGAAGGTGCTGGCGCCGGACATCGCTTAGACCGCCTGGGTCTGCTGCTGCATGTACTGGGGCATCGGCATTTCCATCCCGCCGATCAGGCGCTTCAACTCCTCCGGAACCGAAGCGCGCTGCTCGGCCAGCGAGCGGGTGATCGTGCCGTCGCGGACGAGGCGCGCCAAATCGGCGTCCATCGTTTGCATGCCGACCGCGCCGGAGGTCTGCACGGCGGCGTAGATCTGATGCGTCTTGCCCTCGCGGATCAGGTTGCGGATCGCCGGGGTTGGCACCAGCACCTCGCAGGCGACGGTGCGGCCCAGGCCGTTGGCCGTGGGCAGCAGCTGCTGAGTGACGATCCCCTGCAGGGCGATCGAGAGCTGGGTTCGCACCTGCCCTTGCTGCTCGGGCGGGAAGACGTCGATGATCCGGTCGACCGTCTGGGCGGTCGACTGGGTGTGGAGGGTGGCGAAGACGAGGTGGCCGGTCTCCGCGGCGGTGAGGGCGGTGGAGATCGTCTCCAGGTCCCTCATCTCGCCGACCAGGATGACGTCGGGGTCCTCTCGCAGGGCAGCCTTGAGGCCGAGCCCGAAGTTCGGGGCGTCGGAGCCCACCTCACGCTGGTTGACGATCGAGCGTTTGTGCGGGTGCAGGAACTCGATCGGGTCCTCGATCGTGAGGATGTGATCCTGGTTCTCGGAGTTGATCACGTCGATCATCCCCGCCAGGGTCGTGCTCTTGCCGGAGCCGGTCGGGCCGGTGACGAGCACGAAGCCGCGCGGTTTGGCGGCCAGCTCGCGCAGCACCGGCGGGACGCCGAGCGAGTCCAGCGGCGGGATCTCCTGCGGGACGAGGCGGAAGGCGGCGCTGACCGCGCCGCGCTGAAAGAAGCAGTTGACGCGGAAGCGGGCGACGTTCGGGATCGCGTACGCGAAGTCGAGCTGTTTGTCGTTCTCGAAGCGTTTGCGCTGGTCGTCGTTGAGGATGCTGTAGACGACCTCGCGGGTGTGCTGGCTGGTCAGGACCGGGAAGCCCTCCATCGGCTCGATTCGGCCCTTTTCGCGCACAGCCGGCGGAAACCCCGGCGTGATGTGCACGTCGGAGGCGCGCACCGAGACCATGTGCGCCAACACCTGGGAGAAGTCGAAGTCCATTGGACCTAGATCGTCCTTCCGGGTGCCGACCTCGATACCCGGTTTCGGTGATTACGTGGTGACACGGATGACCTCCTCGAGACTGGTCAGACCGGCGCGGACCTTGGCGATGCCGTCCTCGCGCAGGGTCAGCATCCCCTCCTGCCGGGCGATCGTGTCGATCTCGGCCTCCGGCGCCTGGGCGACTGCCATGTCCTTGATCCGGCTGCTCATCGCCATCACCGAGAAGACACCGACGCGACCTCGGTAGCCGCTCTGGTTGCAACGGGAGCATCCGACCGGCTCATAGGCCTCGATCTCACCGCCGACGCGCATCTGGGCGTCCGCCAGGGCCTGTGGCGGCACCACCGTGCGCTGCTTGCAGTGGGTACAGAGCTTCCGGGCCAGGCGCTGGGCGACCACGCAATCGACCGCCGAGGCGGTCAGGAACGGCTCGATGCCCATCTTGCTGAGCCGCGTAATCGCCCCCGGGGCGTCGTTGGTATGAAGCGTGGTCAACATCATGTGGCCGGTCAGCGCTGCCTCGATCGCGATCCGCGCCGTCTCGCCGTCGCGGATCTCGCCGACCATGACGATGTCGGGGTCCGCCCGCAGCATCGACCGCAGGCCAGTGGCGAAGTCGAGACCCGCACGCCGGTTGACGTTCATCTGGTTGATTCCCGCGAGCCGGTACTCGACTGGGTCCTCGATCGTGATGATGTTTTTCTCGACCTGATTCAGGTCTTGCAGCGCGGCGTAGAGCGTCGTGCTCTTGCCAGAGCCGGTCGGCCCGGTGACGAGGACGGCTCCGTAAGCCTGGCGGAAGGCGGCCTCGAAGCGCTCGCGCGCGGAGCCGTCCATTCCCAGGTCGTCGAGCGTCCGCTGGGCGTTCGAGGTGTCGAGGATGCGCAGCGTCGCCCCCTCCCCTCGTTGGGTCGGCAGCGTCGTCACACGCAGGTCCACCCGCCGGTCCTCGACGTTGATGCTGACGCGACCGTCCTGCGGCACCCGCTTCTCGGCGATGTCGAGCTCGCTCATGATCTTCACCCGCGAGATCACGGCGGTGATCATCCGCTTCGGCACGTGGGCCGCCTCGCGGAGCACCCCGTCGATGCGGAAACGAACGCGCATCTCGTCCTCGCCGGCTTCGAAGTGGACGTCGGACGCCCCCTCCCCCACCGCCTGGCCGAGGATGCTGTAGACGAGCTTGATCACCGGCGCGTCTTCGGCGCTGACTTCGATGTCGCTGACTTCCGCCAGCTCCTCATCTTCCTCGCCTTCGACGACCGCCTCGCTGACCGCGCTCTGCAGCGTGTTGAGGCGGCCGATCAGCGCCTCGATGTCCTCCTGGGCGGCGACGGCGACACGGCAGTCGAGCCCGGTCGCGATCTGGATGTCATCGACGGCGAGGACGTTGGTGGGGTCGGCCATCGCCACCAGCAACGTCCGCTTGTCGACGAAGCCGACGGGCAGCGCCTCATAGCGGCGCGCCGTATACACCGGGATCAGGTTGGCCGCCGCCATGTCGACCTGGTAAATGGAGAGGTCGATGTGGTCGAGCCCGTAGCGCTCGGCGACAGCGCGGGAAAGCTGGTCGGCGTCGACCGCCCCCTGCTCGCGGAGGAGCTGCTCCGGGGGCCGGCCCGCGTGCCGCGCTTCTTCGATCGCCTGGCGGGCCCGGTCGTCGCCGACGAAGCCGAGGTCGACCAGCACGTCGGTGACGAACCCGGACGAACGACCGCGGGCGATCGGTGGGGTCAGCCCCGGCGTCCCGGCTGGCTGCTGGTCGAGTGCCGGCGCGGTCGAGTCGCCCGAGTCCGGGACTGGCTGCAAATGACTGGGGAAGTCGCGCGACTCCATGCTCAGGGGTGGTATTCGACGGTCGGCCCGTGGTAACCGGCGTCGACCACCGCCTGGACGATGCTCTCGGCGTCCTGGAAGCCGTAGTTGACCGAGGCAGTCGGGACCGGCCCGGAGAGCCGCTTCGGCCGCAGCACCACGAGCGCCGGGACGCGTTCGACCCCGATGCCCTCCGTGATCGCCGCGTAGTCGGCGATCTGGCCGGCGGGAACTACGAAGGTGGAGACGCCGGACATGCCGGCGAGGCTGCCACTGGCGAGCTTGACGAGGTCGTCGTCGATGCCGCCGTCGTGGACGAAGACGAGGGCGACGGTCTGACCGCTGTCCCAGGCAGCAACCACCTTGTGCGGCACCGGGCGCGTAGCAAGCGTCGAGGGGGCGCCCGCAGCCGAACTCGCTTCCGGAGGCGCAGCTTCGACGGCGGTTTCACCAGGCGACGGCGCCGCGCCTTCGCCGGCCGCCGCGGAAGAAGCGCTGAGTGCGGACGATTCGGATTCTTCGCCGCCGCCCCCGCCCATCGTGGTCAGCATGAAGATGGCCGCGGCAACGATCAGCGCGGCGATCACGCCCATCTGCACCATCGGATTGCTGTTCAGCTGCTCCCTCATCGGTAACTCCCATTAGCTCGACATTCCGAGCCGGGAGCTTGAGCGCCGGGCGCCGGCTCCCGAGCGTCGAGGCTCGGCGAGGTCAGCAGTTGGCGTTGGGAACGCCGCCCGCGGGGGCGGTGCCGGTGCATTCGAAGTAGGACTGCGGGGTGAAGTAGACGGCCGACGTGTTGGTCCGTTTGAAGTTTTCGGTCCGCCAGTCTTCGACGACTTTTTTGACCGCAGCATCGATTTCTTGCTGGGTCAGAACGACGCCCGGTTTCTGTTCGATTTTTTCGAGGGCGGCCAATTTTTCTTTGATGGGCGCGCCGGGATTGAGTTCCGGTGGGAGCTGATAGCCAGCGTCCTGTTCGATATGGCCGTTTCCACTCATCGTGATCTGCTTGCCGACGATCACGCCTTTCCAGGTCGCGTTGCCGCTGATGCTGATGTTGGATTCGGGCGCGTAGACGACCATCTCGTTGGTCACAGAAGCGTTGCCCGACATGCTGATCGTCGTCGCGATTTTGGGCGAGCCGAGGAAGAAGAAGCCGGGCATCGTGTACTGCCCGAGAGTGGGCTGGTAACCGGTGGCGGAGATCCGATTGTTGCCGCTGAAGCTGAGCTGATTGCCGTTGTTGTTGCAGTGCTCCGGGGTGTCGAAGAAGAAGCGGACTTTGGCGCCACTGGCCATGATCAGCTGTGAGTTGCCACTGAAGCTGATTGCGCAGACCCAGTAGTCGCCGCCACCGACCGTCAGCGTCGAGTTGGCCGAAAGCGAGAGCGTCTTGGTCGTCGGGTTCCAGGGAGAGTTCGTCGACCAGCCCCCGCCATTGCCTTTTTCACTCGTCAAGGTGTCCGATTGGCAGCCGACGGGGACGTTGGTTTTCGTGCACGTAACGAGCCGGTAGTCGGAATTGACGGTGGCGATGTTGGTCGGCATGAAGCTGCTGACCGGAGGCAGTTCGATGTTCCCTTCGGTGACTTTGTAGCCACTGCATTGGCTGGCGTTGCCGGTTTTGGTCCATTTTTTGCCGATGCCGTGGCGGATGTTGCCGCAGACGCTGGCGTTGCCAGTGCTTTCGATGTTGCCGTTGGTCCCGACGCTCATCCGCACGTCGGCGTTGCCGCTCAGCACGATCCCGTCCTTGCCGACGAAACCCTCGGCGGTGACGAATTTCGTCAGTTCTTCTTTCAGTTTCTGGATTTCGTCCTGCAGTTTTTTCGTCGCTGCGTAATCGCCGTTTTGCTGGGCCAATTTCAGTCGGGCTTCGTTTTCGACGATTTGCTGGGCGATTTCCCAGTGCTGCGATTCTTCGACGTTTTTGACCAGGCTGGAGCGGTTGTAGGTGACCTCGATTCGCCGGCTGACCGTGTCGGCCGTGCCGGTCGAGACGACGCAGAGTTCGTAACTGCCGCAGGAGATTCCGACCGGGCTGACGCGATAGACGTAGCTGTCGCCGCCGACGGTGCCTGAGACGGCCGGACACCAGCTGGCGCCACCGGCCTGTTCGGCCGCGGCCTTTTCCAGTTTGCCGCTCGTTCCCACCTTCAGGCAGGGGTTCTGATTGTTGAGGACGTAGCCGTAGCGCGTCTGCCGCGAGCGAGCGATGTTGGCGCCGGCGTCAGCGGCGGCGATCGCGCGCTTCGACGAGCCGTCGCGGGCAGTCCCGCTCTGGACGTTGACCGTGGCGACGACCGCCGCACCCGCCAGCGCCATGCTCGAGATCATCGCGAACAGGGCTACCGGCAGCGCGATCCCGGCCTCCTCAGCGAGAAGACGGCGAAAGCGGCGGCGGAGGCGGTCGCGGATCATCCCCGGGATCATCGGCGCTTGGGGTCTGGCCTTAAACGGGACATAGGTCCAAAAGGGTGTTTTGGACGTACGTCCTACGGAGAAACAGGCGCTTCGAGCTGCTCGATGCCGCTGGCGCGCTGTCCGCCGGCGGCGAGCATCAGTTTGAAGTCGTGGGGACTGGAGGCGTAGTCGAGGGCAACCTGCTCGGAGATCCGGCCCTCCATCACGTAGCCGAGGAGCGACTGGTCGAAGGTGCGCATCCCGTAGTACTCGCCTTCGGAGATGACCTCGGTGATCTTGCCGGTCTCCTCCGGGTTCATGATCAGGTCCTGGACGCGGCCGGTGACGACGAGGATCTCAGAGGCTGGGACCCTGCCCTCACCGGTGATGTCGGGGACGAGCCGCTGGGCGATCGCCCCCCTCAGGGTCGCCGACAGCATCACCCGCGCCTGGTGCTGCAGATGGGGCGGGAAGAAGTCGACGATGCGGTTGATCGTCTCGGTCGCGTCCAGGGTGTGGACGGTCGAGAGAACGAGGTGGCCGGTCTCGGCCGCCGAGAGCGCCGTGCGGACGGTCTCCTCGTCGCGCATCTCGCCGATCAGGATCACGTCGGGGTCCTGGCGCAGGACGCGGCGCATCGCCCGGGCGAAGCTCTCGGTATCCGACCCCACTTCGCGCTGGTTGACGATCGAGCCTTTGTCTTCGTGCAGGTACTCGATCGGGTCCTCGAGGGTCATGATGTGGTGCGTGCGGGTGCGGTTGATGTGGTCGATCATCGCCGCCAGAGTCGTGCTCTTGCCCGAGCCGGTGGTGCCGGTGACGAGGACGATCCCGCGCTGCTCTTCGGCCAGCTTGGTGACCACGGGCGGCAGGCCCAGATCGTCGACCGAGCGGATTTCAAAGGGGATCGCGCGGCAGACGATCGAGGTCGAGCCCCGCTGCCGGAAGCAGTTGACGCGGAAGCGCGACAGACCCTGGATCGCGTAGGAGAAATCGGCCTCCCCCGCTTCCTCGAACTCCGTCCGCGAGCGCGGCTCGGCGATCGCCTGGAAGGCGCCCTCGGTTTCTTCCGGGCTCAGGGACGCATAGCCCTCAAGCGGGGTCAGCTCCCCGTGCAGCCTGATCGTCGGCGGCACGCCGACCTTGACGTGGAGGTCGGAGCCGCCCCGCTCGACGAGCGTTCGCAGCGCTGAATCAATCTCGAACATCCCGGCCTGTATCGGCCGGGACGTCCGAAGACTTGACGGTCCTAGGCGACCTCGCGCAGTTTCTGCGCCTCGCCGAGACTTTGGAGCTTTTTGAGGCTCTGGTTCTCGATCTGGCGGATTCGCTCGCGGGTGACGTTGAAGGTGCGGCCGACCTCATCCAGGGTCCGCGGGTGCTCGCCGCCGAGCCCGTAACGGAGCTCGAGCACGCGGCGCTCGCGGTAGGAGAGGTTCTCGAGAGCCTCCTTCAGCGCCTCTTTGGTGAGCAGGTCGGCGGCACGGTCGAACGGGGACTCGGCCTTCTCGTCGGCGATGAACTGGCCGAACTCCGACTCCTCCTCGTCGCCAACCGGCTTCTCGAGGGAAACCGGGGCCTGGGCGGAGCGCTTGATCGAGTCGACCTCCTCGGGATCGATCCCCGTGACCTCGGCGATCTCCTCCGGGGTGGGCTCGCGACCCAGCTCGGTGACCAGCTTGCGCTCGGCGCGACCGATCTTGTTCAGCGTCTCGACCACGTGGACCGGGATGCGGATGGTGCGGGCCTTGTCGGCGAGCGCGCGGGCGATCGCCTGGCGGATCCACCAGGTCGCGTAGGTCGAGAACTTGAAGCCCTTGCGGTAGT
>JBEVJP010000055.1:0-55129 GCA_040510155.1 Solirubrobacterales bacterium
CTGATCAAGGAGGGCGACGACTACATCGTCCTCACCGACATCGCCGGCGTCGAGGACCACCTCGGCGACATGGACTTCAAGGTCGCCGGCACCAAGGACGGGATCACCGCCCTGCAGATGGACATCAAGATCACCGGCGTCACCTTCGAGATCCTCGAGGACGCGCTGGAGCAGGCCCTGAAGGGCCGCCAATTCATCCTCGGCAAGATGGCCGAGGCGATCGACGGGCCGCGGGAGAAGCTCTCCAAGCACGCCCCGGCGATCGAGTCGATCAAGATCGACCCGGAGAAGATCGGCGCCGTGATCGGCAAAGGCGGCGAAACGATTCGCGCCCTCTGCGAGGAGTTCGAAGCGGAGATCGACGTCGAAGACGACGGCACGGTGCGGATCTACGCGCCGACCGGCGAGCTGGTCGAGGCGTGTGTGGCCCGGATCGACTCGATGACCCGCGAGGCCGAAGTCGGCGATCGCTACAACTCGGCCAAGGTCGTGAAGACGACCACGTTCGGCGCCTTCGTCGAGCTCGTCAAGGGCACCGACGGCCTGCTGCACATCTCCAACGTGAAACCGGGGGAGAGGGTCGACTCGGTCGACGACGTCCTCACCGCCGGCGAGGAGATCGACGTCACCGTGGTCGAGGTCGACAAGGAGCGCGGCCGGATCGGCCTGCGCCTCTCCAGCGACCCGTCGGTCGAGGGCAAATCGCCCGAGGAGCTGGCCGCGGTCGGTTCCGGCGACGGCGGCCGTCGCAACGGCGGTGACCGGGGCGGACGCGGTGGCCGCGATGGTGGCCGCGGCGGACGTGACAGTGGCCGTCGCCGTGAACGCGAGCGTCGGGACTAGTCGCTTGAGCGAGGCGAAGCTCACCGAGCTCGGCTCGGGCGTCCGGGTCGTCACCGAGGAGGTTCCCTCGGTGCGGTCCGTGGCGCTCGGGCTCTGGGTTCGGACGGGATCCCGCAACGAGACGCCGGCCCAGGCCGGCGTCTCGCATTTCCTCGAGCACCTGCTCTTCAAGGGGACGGCGCGCTACTCCGCGATCGAGATCTCCGAGCGCTTCGACAGCCTCGGGGCCTCGATCAACGCCGCCACCGGCAAGGAGACGACGCACCTGCACGCGCGCTTCCTCGACGAGCACACCGACGACGTCTTCGACCTTCTGTCGGAGATGTTGCTGGCGCCGACGTATCCCGAAATCGACTCCGAGCGCCAGGTGGTGCTGGAGGAGATCGCGATGTACGACGACGAGCCGCAGGACCGCGTCCACGACGTCCTCGCCGAGGCCGTCTTCGGCAGTCATCCGCTTGGTCGCCGCGTGCTCGGCGAGGCGGACGTGATCGCCTCGATCCCGGTCCCTGACATCGAGAGCTACCGGGAGTCGCACTACACCGGCGGCGGCATCGTCGTGGGTGCCGCCGGCCATCTCCAGCACGACCGCATCGTCGCGCTGGCCGAACGGCTGGTGACGCCGCCGGCGGGCAACGGCAGCGTGGCCGAGGCCGGGCTCGACGGCGCCGGCCGGCTCTGCTTCCACCAGAAGGAGACCGAGCAGTACCACATCTGCTTCGGGGCGCCGGGGCTGCGGCGCGACGACGAGCGTCGCTACCCCTTGGCGGTGCTCGACGCCATCTTCGGCGGCTCTACTTCGTCGCGGCTCTTCCGCGAGGTGCGCGAGAAGCGCGGTCTCGCCTATTCGGTCGGCTCCTACAACGAGCAGTTCACCGACCAGGGCCTGGTTGCCACTTACGTCGGCACCCGCGAGGACAACGTCGAAGAGGCTTGCGAGATCATCGGCACCGAGCTCGGTCGGCTGCGTTCCGAGCCGGTCTCGGCTGAGGAGCTGCTGCGTGCCAAGGAGAGCGTCAAGGGCCGCCTCGTACTCTCCTCGGAGTCGACGGCGGCGCGGATGACGCGGATCTCCCGCGCCACCCTGTTCGGGCTGCCGATCGAAAGCCTCGACGAGATGCTGGCCAAGGTCGACGCGGTCGAGGTCGACGATTTGACCGCGCTGGCTGCCGAGCTCTACGGCGCCGATCGCCTTTCCGCCGCCTGCGTGGGCGGCGACGAAGAGCGCTTCCGACAGGCATTGGCGCCGGTCAGCGAGACCTTGGCGGCAGCGTGATCCGTGTGGCCGTCGCCGGCGCCGCCGGCAAAATGGGGCAGGCCGTCTGCGAGGCGGTCGAGGGCGCGGCGGACACCGAGCTGAGCGGCCGTGCCGACCCGGCACTGGGTGTCGAGTTGGCTGACGTGTTCGGCGACGCCGACGTCGTCGTCGACTTCACGGTTCCCGACACCGCCCTTGCCAATGTCCGCGCCTGCCTCGATGCCGGCGTCCACGCCGTCGTCGGCACCACCGGCTTTGACCTGGAGGCCGCCCGCGGCGCCGCCGAGGCGGCGAGCGCCAACGTCTTCGTCGCTCCCAACTTCGCGATCGGCGCGGTCTTGTTGATGGAGGTCTCGCAGACGATCGCCCGGCACATGCCCGAGTGCGAGATCGTCGAGCTGCATCACGACCGCAAGCTCGACGCCCCCTCGGGAACGGCGAAGCGGACCCAGGAGCTGATCGACGCAGCTGGTGGCCACGTCCACGAGCCGATCCACTCGGTGCGCCTGCCTGGCCTGGTCGCCCACCAGGAAGTGATCTTCGGCGGCGAGGGGCAGACGCTCGCCCTGCGACACGACTCGATCGATCGCCGTTCCTTCATGCCCGGCGTGCTCCTTGCCGTGCGCAGGGTGGCGGAGCTGCCCGATCGCTTCACCGTCGGCCTCGAGAAGCTGCTTTAGATGATCGATTCGACGACGAGGCACGCCTGGATGACCCACCCGGCACACTTCGGCCGGGTGCACCCCCAAGTCGCACCTCGTCGTCGAATCGATCATCTAGGCGGGCAGACGGGGTAAATTGGCAGCGATGAAGGAGATTCGCGGCATCCTTACGGCGATGGCGACGCCGTTCAGCGAGAGCGGCGGGGTCGATACCGACGCCGCCCGCCGGCTCGCGTCCCACCTGCTCGAGCACGGCTCGCACGGGCTCGTCATCGCTGGCACGACCGGTGAGTGCCCGACCCTCACCGACGAGGAGGAGATCGTCCTCCTCCGCGCGGTTCGCGAGGAGGTCGGCGATGACGTCCTGCTCGTCTGCGGCACCGGCACCAACGACACTCGGCATTCCGGCGAGCTGACCAAGATGGCCGCCGACGCTGGCGCCGACGCCGCGCTGATCGTGGCTCCCTACTACAACAAGCCCAACCGGGCGGGTCTGAAGGCGCACTTCGAGGCGGTCGCGGAAGCCGTTCCGGAGCTGCCGATGATCATGTACAACATCCCCGCGCGGGTGGTCATCAACATGCCACCCGACCTGCTCGCCGAGCTGGCCGCGATCGACAACATCGTCGCCGTCAAGCAGGCCAACGACGAGGAGCTGGGCCCGATCGATGGCCTCGCCGTCCTCGCCGGCAACGACAACACCTTCCTGCGCGTCCTCGAGTTCGGCGGCGCCGGCGGCATCACCGTCGCCTCGCACGTCGTCGGCACCCAGATGCGTGAGATGTGGGACGCCGCCCAGGGCGGCGACCTCGACCGCGCCGCGGCGATCGACGCCGAGCTGACCCCGATCTACGAGGGCCTCTCGGTGACGACCAACCCGATCCCCGTCAAGGCCGCCCTGCAGATGCTGGGTCTGGCTTCGGAGCGAATGCGACTGCCGCTCGTCCCGGCCGATGCCGAGCAACGGGCAGCGGTGCGAGCGGCGCTGGAGGGCATCGGCCTTCCCGTCGCCTCCTAGTTCAACCAACTTCCAAGAGAGTGAGTCACAGTGCCAAGTAAGAAGCTACGAGTGCTGCCGTTGGGCGGCCTCGGTGAGATCGGCAAGAACATGACCGTCGTCGAGTACGACGGCCGCATCGTCGTCGTCGACACCGGGCTGATGTTTCCGACCGCCGAGATGCACGGGATCGACCTCGTGCTGCCCGATTTCTCCTACCTGCGCGACCGCGCCGACCAAATCGAGGCTATCGTCCTCACCCACGGTCACGAGGACCACGTCGGCGCTCTTCCCTACGTATTGCGAGAGATCGGCATCCCGCCGGTCATCTACGGCGGCCTGCTGACGATCGGCATGGTCCGCTCCAAGCTCGACGAGCACAAGCTCGGCGAGAAGACGCCGCTGCAGGAGCTGCCGGCGGGGGAGAAGGTAACGCACGGTCCCTTCGAGCTGGAGCTCGTCCACCTCGCCCACTCGATCCCGGACATGCGCGGCGTCCTGATCGGCACCCCGGTGGGGAAGATGCTGATGACCGGCGACTACAAGTTCGACCAGACCCCGGTCGACGGCAAGCCCGCCGACGTCTCGCGGCTGGCCGAGGTCGGTCGCGAAGGGCTACTGCTGCTCTGCGGCGACTCGACCAACGCCGACCGTCCCGGCGTCGCGCCCTCGGAGTCGAGCGTCGGTCCGGCCTTGCTGGAGCAGTTCTCACGCTGCAAGGGGCGGATCATCGTCACCTCGTTTGCCTCCAACATCCACCGGGTCCAGCAGGTGATCGACGCCGCCGTGAAGCTCGACCGCAAGGTCGCCCTGGTCGGGCGCTCGATGCGCAAGAACTTCAACATCGCTTCCAACCTCGGCATCGCCAACGCGCCCGACGGGATCTTCATCCAGCCACGCGAGATCGAGAACTTCCCCGACGAGAAGGTCGTCGTCATCTCCACCGGCAGCCAGGGCGAGCCGCTCTCGGCGCTGCGGCGGATGGCCAACAACGACCACCGCGACGTCGAGCTCCACTCCGGCGACACGGTCGTCTTCTCGGCGACGCCGGTGCCCGGCAATGAGCGCGCCGTCAACGAGACGATCGACCGCATCTACGAGATCGGCGCCAGCGTGATCACCGCCAAAGACGCGCCGATCCACGCCTCCGGCCACGGCTGGCAGGAGGAGCTGAAGCTGATGCTCAACCTGACCAAACCGAAGTACGTGATGCCGGTCCACGGCGACTACAAGCGGCTCCGCCTGCATGCCGAGCTGGCCGCGGCGGTTGGCATCGACCCCGTCGACGTCTTCCAGGGCCGCAACGGCCTGCCGCTGGAGATCGACGAGAACGGCGCTTCCTTCGGCGAGGACATTCACGCCGGGGTGATGTACGTCGACGGCGTCAACATCGGCGAGCCTGACGACGCTGCCCTGCGCGACCGCCGCGAGATCTCCGCCGACGGCATCTTCATCGTCGTCGCGACGATCTCCTCCGACGACGGCAGCGTCGTCGCCGACCCCGAGGTGATCTTCCGCGGCGTCGCCTTCCTCGAGGAGGCCGGTGGCCTGGTCGAAGAGCTGAAGGACATGGTCGAAGACTCCCTCGACGACGCCGCCGCGGCGAACCGCCGCGAGGTCGACCTGATCCAGGACGACCTGCACGCCGCGATCGGCAAGTTCGTCTGGCAGCGCCTGCGAAGGCGCCCCATGGTGCTCCCAGTCGTCGTCGAGGTCTAAGGCCCGAGGGTCGCCCCGGGGCCTCCGGGCGTTAGCGCAACGCTTCGTCCCCGGAGGAAGAAGCTCGCCTCTCGCAGCAACCAGCCAAACGACGCGTCTGCACTTATGCATCCCATAGGTGCGTAAGTGCAGACGCATCTCTTTCGAAGCCCCCGGAGCGCCTGATCCCGCCCCGGATTTCAACAGGGCGGGCCGTCCCAACTCATCACTACACCGAGGTCAGGCTTCTTCGGCTGGGCCCGGCGGGACGTGGGCGGGCGGCAGGGGTGTCCCTCGCGGGAATGCCGCCGAAGGCGGCGATATGCAATCTGTCTTCTGCGCGAGCTTTAGCTCGCGCTCCAACATCGGGAGCGCTGGCCCCATAGGGGCCACGCGACTCAATTCCCGCGAGGGGCACCCCTGCCGCCCGCCCGTGCCACCCCGACCCCAACCAAAGAAAAGCCCGCCGAGGTGGTGTCTGGGGAGAACCTCGGCGGGCCAGTGTGTCTCGTCCGCGGAGAAAGGTAAGTCGGGGCCCTAAAGCGGCCTTAAATGTCGGCTGAAACTTTTCCCACCCTGAGCAGCGGGACCCTGGCGCGGAAGAGGGCGCCACCGCTGGGGGACTCGAGAGCCTCGACGGCCCCGCCGTGGGAGTCGGCGACGGCGGCGACGATCGCGAGGCCGAGGCCCGTGCCGGTGCCGCGGGCGGTGTCGGCGGGCCCTTCGCCGCGAACGAAGCGGTCGAAGATCTGCCGGCGCATCTGCTCGGGGATGCCGGGGCCGTCGTCGGCGACTTCGACGACGGCGTCGCCACCCGCTTCGCACAGCGTCAGCTCGATGGTCGCCCTCGCGGGAGTGTGGCGGGCGGCGTTGTCGAGCAGGTTGAGGACCATGCGGTGCAGCTCGTCGGGGTTGCCGTCCACTCGCAGCGGCCGGTCGTTGTCCACGAGCAGTGTCCGTTCGCCCATCAGGGGAGCCGCCTCGGCGGCGGCATCGCCGGCGACTTCGGCGAGGTCGCAGGGCCGATGCTGGCCGAGGCGACCGGCATCGGCGCGGGCCAGGAGCAAGAGGTCGGCGACGAGGCGGCTCATCCGCCTCGAGGAGCGCAGGGCGGAGTCGACGATCTCCCGGTCTTCCGCTTGGTCCGGGTTGCCGAGGGAGGCCTGCAGCAGCTCCAGGTTGGCGAGCACGCTGGTCAGTGGCGTGCGCAGCTCGTGCGAGGCGTCGGCGACGAACTCGCGCTGTTTCTGCATCGCCGACTCGCGCTCGGCGCGGGCCGCGTCGAGCGAGCGCAACATCTCCTCCAGGGTCCGCGCGAGTTCTCCGACCTCATCGTCCACCGGCGGTTCCGGCATTCGACGCGAGGTGTCGCGGGTCGTGGCGATCTCCCTCGCGGTGGCGGTCAGCGAGGCGATCGGCCGCATCGCTCGGCCGGCGATCGCGACGCCGGCCAGGCTGGCGAGCAGGGTCCCGGCGAGGACGCCGGCGACGATGAACAGCCAGAGCCGCTCGACCGTCGAGTCGACGTGATTGAGGCTGCGGCCGTACTGGACGAAGCCGGTCTGGGCGCCGGCTTCATTGGTGATCGCCACGGTCGCGACGAGCACGCCGTCGTGCTCGTGCAGCCCGGCCTTGGGCGGCCCGAGGCCGCCGGCGTTGTCGGTATGGCGAAGGGGGTTGCCGTGGACGTCCAGGACTCGCGCCGCGGCGTCGTCGGGGAGGACGAAGTCGTCCAGTCGTGGGCCTTCCTGTGCGTAGGTGCCGACCGGCGTGTAGACGATCCGAAACTCGGTCGCCAAGGTCTGGGCGGCGTTGCCGACCTCGCTGTTGAAGTCGGCGCGGATGCGCTGGGTCGCGACCTGGCCGATTGCCGCCCCGAAGACGAGCAGGATTGCCAGCGTCAGCCCGGCCGAGACCGCGGCGAGGCGCCAGCGCACCGGCCAGCTGCGCGGATGCAGGAGCCGGCGCCTGGCATCGGCCCAGCTGACTCCGTTCAGCATCGTCTATTCCTTGAGGACGTAGCCGGCACCGCGTTTGGTGTGCAGCAGCCGGGGCTCGTCGCCGGCCTCCAGCTTGCGCCTCAGGTTCGAGATGAAGACGTCGATCGTGTTGGTTGCCGCCATCGGGTCGTATCCCCAGACCTCGTCGAGGAGACGCTCGCGGGAGACGACCAGACGCTCGTTGCGCATCAGGAACTCGAGCAGCTCGAACTCGCGGTTGGTTAGCTCGATCTCACGCTCGCCGCGGCGCACTTCCCTGGTATCTGGGTTGAGCTGGAGATTGCCGACCTCCAGTGAGGCCGTGCCGCGGGGAGGACGTCGCCTCAGCAGGGCCCGGATCCGGGCCAGCAGCTCCTGACGCTCGAAGGGCTTCACCAGGTAGTCGTCGGCGCCGCTGTCCAGCCCGGTGACCCGGTCCTCCGTCTCGGCGCGGGCGGTCAGCATCAGGATCGGCACGTCGCCGTCCTCCCTGAGGCGACGGCAGACCTCGACGCCGTCGAGGCGGGGGAGTCCCAGGTCGAGGACGACGAGGTCGGGAAAGAACCCGGCGGCGACGTCTAGCGCCTCGACTCCATCGGCCGAGGTCCGCACCTCGTATCCCTCGTTGCGCAGGCTGCGGCGTAGGACGTCGGCGATGTCGGCGTCGTCCTCGACGACCAGCACGCGGCCGCCCATCTGGTCCGTTTCGGCGAGCATGCGGGGATGTTAGCCCTGCTGCTGGGCGAATCCGCCTCATTTTTAGGCCGGTTTTAGCCAGCGCGGCAGACCTTTCCTGCGGATAGCGACGGAAAGGTCTACCGCGCTCGGGTCGCTACGCAGGGCTGGGGGCGCCGGCGTCGAAGCGTCCTGCCATGTTCGTTCGCAAGAAGCGCACCCCTGCCCGTAAACCGAAAGGCAAAGGCAAGAAAGCCGCGAAAGGCCGCGGCGGACTGCGCCTTCCCGCGGGGCTCGAGCAGCGCCATCTCGATCTGATCGGCCTGCTGCTCGTCGCATTGGGCGTCTACCTCGTCTTCGTGCTCTTCTTCGGCTGGGAGGGCGGCAAGGTCGGCTATGGGCTCGAAACGGCGCTGAGCTATCTGTTCGGCGAGGTGGGGGCGCGGATCTTCACCGTGGTGCTGCTGGTCGGTGGCGGGATGCTGCTCACCGGGACCTCGGTCTCAGCCCTGGCCCACGGGATCGGCCGCGGCCTGCGGGCCCTGTCTCGGGGCGTCTTCCATGGAGGTGGGGACGCTGCCCGGACCGTCGCCCGCACGCACGCCGACTGGCGTGAGGATCGTCATGAGCGGCGGACGCGGGCAATGGAGACGCGGGCCAACCCAACCGACGTGATGAGCAGTTATCCGGAGGACGACGACGACTTCGAGCCGACGATCGCGCTCGCCGCCGATGCCGAGCCCGAGGACGACGGCTCCGAGGACGAGACAATCGTCGCCGGGGATGGCTTCGACAGCGAATTCGAGGAGGCGGAAACGACTGAGCAAGAGGCGCTCGATCCGCACGACGCGCCCGCCGCCGATGACCAGCAGAAGCTGACCCCGATGGGGAACCTCCGTGGCGTAACGATGTCGGACGAGATCGACTACCGAGCGCCGTCGCCGCGTGTCCTCAAACGCAGCAAAGGCGACAAAGGCCCGGACACGCGCGACCACGAAGCCGTCGGCCGCAAGTTGGTCGAGACGCTTGGCCACTTCGGCGTCGAGGCGAAGATCATCGGCGTCGTCAGCGGCCCTCACGTCTCCCGCTACGAACTGCGGCTGGCTCCCGGCATCAAGGTGAAGAAAGTCACCGAGCTGGCCAATGACCTCGCTTACGCGCTGGCCTCGACCGATATTCGCATCCTCGCCCCGATCCCCGGCAAGCAGGCAGTAGGGGTCGAGGTCCCGAACAGCCGTCGCCGCATGGTCACGCTCGGCGACATCTATGCCGGCCGTCCCGAGAAGACCTCGCCGCTGGTCGCCTGGCTCGGCAAGGGGATCGACGGCAACGCCGTCTGGACCGACCTGGCGAAGATGCCGCACGTGCTCGTCGCCGGCACCACCGGCTCCGGCAAGTCCGGCTGCATCAACGCGATCCTCTCCTCGATCCTGATGGACGCCTCGCCCAACGAAGTGCGTCTGGTCCTGGTCGACCCCAAGCAGGTCGAGCTCAACCACTACGAGAACGTCCCGCACCTGCTGACGCCGGTCGTCACCTCGCCGCGCCTGGCTGCCAACGTGCTGGCCAACCTGATCGGCGAGATGGAGACCCGCTACGGAGTGATGGGCCAGGCCCGCACCCGCAACCTCGCCGAGCTCAACCGGGTCCGGATCAAGAACGGCGAAGCGCCGCTGCCGCACATCCTCTGCGTGATCGACGAGCTCGCGGACCTGATGATGGTCGCCCCGGCCGAAGTCGAGGACTCGATCATCCGGCTCGCCCAGAAGTCACGCGCGACGGGTATCCACCTCGTCCTGGCGACGCAGCGGCCCTCGACCGACATCATCACCGGGACGATCAAGGTCAACATCCCGGCCCGGATCGCCTTCGCGGTCTCCTCGCAGACGGACTCCCGAGTGATCCTCGACCAGGGTGGGGCCGAGGCACTGCTCGGGCAGGGCGACATGCTGTTCCGTGGCGCCGGCACCTCGAAGATGGCCCGCGTCCAGGGGGCCTTCATCACCGAGGACGAGATCGCCCGCATCACCGACCACTGGGCGAAGCAGGGGGAACCGGAATTCGAGGACGAGCTTCTCGAGAGTCACGAGGAGGACGCCGGGGAGGGGGGCGATGGCGAGTTCGACCCCGACAGCGACGACCTGCTCGACGAGGCGATCCGGCTCGTGGTCCAGACCGAAACCGCCTCGGTCTCGATGGTTCAGCGGCGCCTCCGCGTCGGATATACCCGGGCCGGGCGCCTGATCGACATGCTCGAGCGTCGCGGGGTGATCTCCGGATACGAGGGCTCTAAACCGCGCCAGGTACTGATCACCCAGGCCGATCTTGCCCGGGTGATCGGCGGTCCCAGCGAAGAGCCGGCACCGGAACCGGTCGCGGTCGAGGCTGACGCCGAGTCCGAGTAGCAGCCTTTTTCACGCTTGCGCGGCCGGAACGGCAACAATGTGAGCGTGGACGATGGGGTCGGCGCAACGCTGAGAGAGGCCCGCAACCGCCGCAAGATCGACCTTGCCGAGGTCGAGGCGGCGACCAAGATTCGAGTTCGCTATTTGCGGGCGATAGAGAACGAGGAATGGGAGCACCTTCCCGGCGACGCCTATGCACGGCCCTTCGTGCGGACCTACGCCGCCTATCTGGGCCTCGACGCAGAGCGCCTCACCGAGCAGCTGCGGCGTCGTGGCAGGGGGTCCGTTCCCGCCGAGCGCCTCCCGCGGGTCGATCCGCGACCATCCGCCCCGCCAGCTCGGGAGAGGCGCCTGTCGGGAATGCCCCCGCGCTTGCTCGCGGTTTTGGTCTCAGTCGCCCTGATCGCCGTCCTGCTGGTGGTCGGCCTGACCAGCGGGGGGAGTGGTGGGGGCAGTGACGGTTCGACGGGCCCCTCCTCGCAAGTCGGTCGAACCGGGCAGGCCAATCAGCCGGGCGCCACTGCGAAAGCGGGCGAGCAGGGGAAGGCGATTCCGGGCCCGCTGTCGCTGCGACTGACGGCTACCGCTGAAGTCTGGGTCTGCCTACTGGGCAAGAGCGGCAAGCCGCTGGTCAACGGCCAGATCCTCGAAGCGGGCCAGGAGGCCGGCCCGTTCCGGTCCGGTAGCTTCACGGTCGCGATGGGTAACGGCTCGATCGAGATGAGCGTCGACGGCAAACGGACGCCGATCAGCGAGAGCGCCAGCCCGGTTGGCTACGCGATCGACCACCGCGGCCAGCTCAGCGAAATTCCCGAAGGCGAACGGCCGACCTGCACGTGATCCGCGCCGGCATCGTCGTAACCGGTACGGAGGTCCTCACCGGCAGGATCTCCGATGCCAATGGGCCCTGGCTGTCGGAACAGCTGGCCGATCGCGGCGTCGAGGTCGCCCACATCCTCGTCGTCGCCGACCGCCCCGACGATCTCGAGGCGGCACTGCGCTTTCTGGCTGAGGAGGGCATGGACTTGATCGTCACCAGCGGCGGGCTCGGCCCGACCGCGGATGACCTCACCGCCGAGGTGGTGGCCCGCTTTGCCGGGCGCGAGATGGTCCTCGACGAGGAGATGATGGGCAAGATCGAGGCGATCCTGCGCCGCTTCGCCCGCCGCTTCAACACCGACTTGGAGGCGCTGCGGGAGGCCAACCGCAAGCAGGCGATGGTGCCGGTGGGGGCGACGCCGCTGGATCCGGTCGGGACCGCGCCGGGACTGGTCGTGCCGGCGGGCGAGCGAGTCGTGGTCGTGTTGCCGGGACCGCCGCGCGAGCTGCAGCCGATGTGGCCGGTGGCAGTCGCCACCGAGCCGGTGCAGGCAGTTCTGCGCAGGGCGACGCCCCTGCATGGCTACACGCTGCGACTGTTCGGGACGCCGGAGTCGGAAATCGCCAGGAGCCTGCGTGAGATCGAGGCCGACGGCGTCGACATCGACGCGGTTGAGATCACGACCTGCTTGCGCCGTGGCGAGATAGAGATCGACGTCCGCTACCGGGATGAGGCGGCGGCGACCGCCGCCGCGGTCCGTGAGGGCTTGGCGGCACGCCACGAGCGCCACCTCTTCAGCCTCGACGGCGAGACGATCGACTCCCAGGTGGCGGGGCTGCTCGCCGGCCGGCGCCTCGGCCTGGCCGAGTCCTGCAGTGGCGGCCTGCTGGCGGCGCGGATCACCGATCGGCCCGGCGCCTCGGCCTACATGGCGGGCAGCGTCGTCTCCTACTCGAACGAGGCAAAGGTGGAGCTGCTCGGCGTCGACCCGGACCTGATCGAGCGGCACGGGGCGGTCTCGCCCGAGGTCGCGGAGGCGATGGCGATCGGCGCCCTCGATCGCTTCGGCGCCGACGTCGCGGTCTCGATCACCGGAATCGCCGGGCCCGACGGCGGCAGCGAGGAGAAGCCGGTCGGTTACGTCTGCTTCAACGCCCGCATCGCCGACGGCACCGCGATCGCCCGGGAGCCGACCATCCCCGGCGGCCGGGCCGACATCCGCGAACGCTCGGCCTTGGTCGGCATGCACCTGCTGCGGATCCTGCTCGGCGGCGCCGAGCCGCCGCTGTAGGGCAGCGACACGCTTTCGCGCGGATTTCGAGTCCCAATTGGCACGAAGAGGCGTTGAGCCGCGCGCCCCGACGCCCTAGCTTGGGCCGGGTGAGCAAGTCATCTGCCAGCAGCGAGCGCGCCCGGATGTTCGTCGCCCTCGACCTCCCAGAGCTCGTTCGCAGGGACATAGCGGCCTGGAGCGAGAGGGAGCTGACCAATCCAGCCCTGCGTCCGGTGGCACCTGAGTCGCTTCATGTGACCCTCGCCTTCTTGGGCGACCGGCCGCTTGGCGAGGTCGAGAGGATCGAAGAAAGGATGTGGGAGATCGCCGAGACGCCGATTCTCCTGCAGCTGCAGGGTCCGGTTGGTCGCCCTGAGCGCGGGCGGCCACGGCTGGTAACCCTGCCGGTCGACTCCAATCCGGTCCAGGTCCGGCAGCGGGAACTCGGCGAATGGCTTTCTCGCGCGGGTCTTTACGAGCTTGAGGGGCGCGCTTTTTGGCCCCATGTAACGGTTGCCAGAGTCCGCGCCGAGGGACGCGGCTCACGGCGGCCAATGGCGACGAAAATCCCCTCCGGGCCGTCTCCCACGGCGGGCATCGGCTACTTCGATGCTGTCCGGATCTCCCTCTACCGTTCTGAACTCCAGCCGTCGGGTGCGCACTACGTCCCGTTGGCCCAAGTCGAGCTGCCCGGCCGCGGGTGGTAGTGAGAGGTGATGAAGATGGCGGACAGGAAAGTGAATTTGAAGGACGCTTCCGCGAAGGAAGCCAAAGCAAAGGACGCGGCGCTCGAGTCAGCGGTCGTCGGCATCCACCGGGAGTTCGGCGAGGGGTCGCTGATGCGCCTCGGCGACAAAGGGACCGTCAAGGTCGACGCAATCCCGACCGGGGCTCTGGCGCTCGACTTGGCGCTTGGAATTGGCGGCGTGCCGCGCGGCCGGATCATCGAGATCTTCGGTCCCGAGTCCTCGGGTAAGACGACCCTCGTCAACCACATCATCGCCCAGGCTCAGGCCCTTGGCGGCGTCTGCGCCTTCATCGACACCGAGCACGCGATCGATCCCGTCTACTCACGGGCGATCGGCGTCGACACCGACGAGCTGCTGGTCTCACAGCCGGACTACGGTGAGCAGGCACTGCAGATCGCCGACCGATTGATCTCCTCCGGGGCCGTCGACGTGGTCGCGATCGACTCGGTTGCGGCGCTGACCCCGAAAGCCGAGCTCGAGGGCCAGATCGGCGACACCACCGTCGGCCTGCAGGCACGGCTGATGTCCCAGGCGCTGCGGAAACTCGCCGGCAGCCTCAACCGGACCAAAACCGTCTGCATCTTCACCAACCAAATCCGCGAAAAGATCGGTGTCCAGTTCGGCTCGCCGGAGACCCAGCCGGGCGGTCGGGCGCTGAAGTTCTACTCGTCGCAGCGCCTCGACATCCGCCGTATCGAGACCCTCAAGGAAGGCACCGAGGCGGTCGGCAACCGGGTCCGGGTCAAAGTCGTCAAGAATAAGGTCGCGGCTCCCTTCCGGCAAGCCGAGTTCGACATCGAGTACGGCGTCGGCATCTCCCGCGAGGGCGGCCTGCTCGACTTCGGCATCGAGCAGGATCTGGTGCAGAAGTCCGGCTCCTTCTTCTCCTACGGCGAGACCCGCCTCGGCCAGGGCCGCAACAACGCCAAACAGTTCCTGACCGACAACCCGGAGCTGGCCGCCGAGATCGAAGGCAAGGTCCGCCTCGCCCTCGGAATCGACGGCGAGACCGCTGCGGAGGAGGCCGTCGAGCCGCCGCCGGTCGCGGAGGCCCAGGCAGCCTGATCCCAGACTGCGACGGAACCGTCCCGCCGGATAGAGTTCCGCCCCGCTTCATATGAGCAACGAAACCCTGTTCTATATCTGCGGAATCGCGCTGGCCGTCTCGGCCGTGCTTTTCAGCTTCATCGGCCTCAAAGTCAGGAGCTTTCCCGGCCGGGCCTTCCCGGTGGTGGTGCTCTGGTTCGCGATCCTGATCGGCGGCGCGACGACCTTCGCCGTCCTCCACGCCCAAGACGAGGAAAAGGCCAAAGCAGCCGAGACCGAGAAGGCCAACAAAGAGGACGAAGCCGAGGCTGAGGACGAGGCGGCCGCGGAAGCGCCTGAGGAAAACGCTGCCGCTCCCAATGAAGGAGAAGGCGAAGCGGAACAGGCGGCGGCGGAAGGCCCTGGCGGCACCTTGCAGCTGGAAGCCGATCCGACCGAAATTGCCTACGACACGACCAAGCTGAGCAGCAAGCCGGGCAAAGTGACGATCGACCTCACGAACCCGTCCTCGCTGCCGCATGACGTCGCGATCGAAGACGAAGGCGGCGAAGAGCTCGGCGCCTCGGAAACGCTCGCCAAAGGCAAGACCTCGGTCAGCGTCGACCTCTCCCCAGGCACCTACACCTTCTTCTGCACCGTCCCCGGGCACCGCGAAGCCGGCATGGAAGGTGTACTGACGGTGCGGTAGCGGCGCATCTCGGCGTCCTCGGTCGCTCACGTGCGGCTGCACGCTTTGCTCCCTGCGTCCACCGATCTGCTTGCTTCCGCGCCGTCAGTACCCTGGGGTGCGATGAAGAGCTTTCACGTCACCACGTTCGGGTGTCAGATGAACGTGCACGACTCCGAGCGGATGCGGGGGATGCTGGCTTCGCTCGGCTACGAGGAGGCGGCGAGTCGAGATCAGGCGGATCTGATCCTCTTCAATACGTGCTCTATCCGGGAGTCGGCCGATAGCCGCTTCATCGCCCATCTGGGCGAGGCGAAGCGGCTGAAGGGCGAAGTGCCGGAGCGGATCGTCGGGGTGGGGGGCTGCTGGGCGCAGTCGGTCAAGGAGGAGGTCTTCGAGCGCTTTCCGTTCGTCGACGTCGCCTTCGGGCCCGGGCAGATCCACAAGCTGGCCGAGTTCCTCAATTCCGACTCGCTGAGCGCGCAGGGTTACTTCGAGTTCGAGGACTTCTCCGGACATCTGCCGACCCGGCGCGAGCGCGAGTTTCAGGGCTGGCTGCAGATCTCCCAGGGCTGCAACTGCCGCTGCTCCTACTGCATCGTCCCCTCGACCCGGGGCCGCGAGGTAAGCCGCGACTCGGCCGAGCTGATCGCCGAGGCGGAGGCGCTGGCCGCCGACGGGGTGCTCGAGGTGACGCTGTTGGGCCAGAACGTCAACAGCTACGGCCGGGATTTGCCGAAGGGAAGCCGGATCGGCTTCGCCGAGCTGCTGGGCCGGGTCGACGCCGTCGAGGGGATCGAGCGGATCCGCTACACGAGCCCGCATCCGAAGGACATGAAGGAGGACGTGATCCGCGCCCACGCCGAGCTGCCGGCGCTCTGCGAGCAGATCCACCTGCCGTTGCAGTCCGGTTCCAGCGAGATCCTCAAACGGATGCGCCGCACCTACGACCGGCAGCGCTACATGGACCGCGTCGCCCTGATCCGCGAGCACGTGCCCGACTGCGCGATCACCACGGACATCATCGTCGGCTTCCCGGGCGAGACTGAGGCGGACTTCGAGCAGACGCTCGAAGTCGTCGAGGAGGTCGGCTACGACGGCGCCTTCACCTTCATCTTCTCGCCGCGGCGCGAGACCGAGGCGGCGACGATGGAGGGTCAGCTCCCGCACCCGGTCAAGGTCGAGCGGATGCAGCGGCTGGTCGAGCTGGTCCAGCGAGGCGCCAGCGAACGCGCGCAGCGCTTCGTCGGGCGGACGATGGAGGTGCTCGTCGAAGGAACGAGCAGGACTGATCAGACCAAGCTTCGCGGGCGGACTCGGCACGGCAAGGCGGTCAACTTCGAAGGGACTGCCAGTGCTGGGGAGCTTGTAGACGTGGAGATCGAGGCGGCTACCTCGCAGACGCTGGCGGGGGTGTCGGTGAAGCCCCTCTCTCAACTTTTTCGCTGAGCGTCGGGGGCTGACCGTGGTGGGGGGCGGCGAAAAAGTACAAGCCGTTCGGGGCATCACCGACACCCCCGCCCGGGTGGTCGGGGTGTTCGGGCCGACCGGGGTCGGGAAGACCGGCGTCGCCGTCGAGTTGGGGCGGTTGCTGCGGGAGCGCGGCGAGGAGCCGGTGGCGATCAGCTGCGATGCGCTGCAGGTGTATGAGGGGCTCGGCGTTCTCACCGGGGTCGCCGGGCCTGAGCAGCAAGCCGTCCTCGATCACCGGCTCGTCGGCTTTGTGCCGGTTGGTGTCGACTTCAACGTCGGCATGTACATGCCGCTCGCTCATTCGGAGGTCGATGCGGCGCTGTCGGCGGGGCGGCGGCCGATCGTGGTTGGGGGGACGGGTCTCTATCTGCGGGCTGCGGTTGCCGAGCTCTCCCTGGAGAAGGTGCCGCCGGACTCGGCGGACTCGGAGCTTTGGTCGCCGGAGACGCGGCATCCGACTGTGATCTTCGGGCTCGATATGGATCGGGCGGCGCTCTATGAGCGGATCGACGCGCGGACGGAGGCGATCGTTGCTGGGGGGGCTCTGGAGGAGGTGAAGCGGGCGGAGGAGCTGGGACCGGGGCGCAGTGCACGCAAAGCGCTGGGCTTCGACGAGCTGCTCTCTGGGGACATCGAGGCGATGCAGAAGCGCTCGCGGAACTACGCCCGCCGGCAGCTGACCTGGATGCGGAAAATTCCAGGTGTCGTGACGATCGACCGGACCGGGCTCAGCGACGGCGAGGTGGCCGCGAGGATCGCCGCCGCCCTCGGCGAATAGGCTGCCCGCCGTGAAATTCGAGAAGTGGCAGGCGCTGGGTAACGACTATCTGATCGTCGAGGCGGACCAGCTCCCGTGGGAGCTGACCCCGAAACGGGTCGAGTGGCTCTGCGACCCGCATTTCGGCGTCGGCGGAGACGGCGTGCTGCTGCTCTCGCAAAGCGAGGACCCGGAGTTCGTCGCCGAGCTGCGGATCTTCAACCCCGACGGGTCCGAGGCGGAGCTGTCCGGGAACGGCGCCCGCGAGGCGATTCTCTATCTGCGCCGTCATGGCTGGACCGAGGCCGATGAGTTCGCGATCAAGACGGTCGCTGGGCCGATTCGGCCGACGATCACCGGCGAGCTGACCTGTTCAGTCGACATGGGTAGGGCGGCGACGACGTCGAAGGACTTTCCCTCGGGCGGCGAGGACGGGCAGGGCAAGCTCAGCTCCGCGGGCCGCGAGTGGGAGTTTCAACACGTCTCGATCGGCAACCCCCAGTGCGCGGTCGTCGTCGGCGACGAGCTCGAGGAGCTCGACCTCGAGGAGATCGGACCGGGAATCGAAGGCAATGACCTCTTCCCCAACCGCACCAACGTCAGCTTTCTGACGATCGACGGGAGCCGGGTGCGGGCGCGGATCTTCGAGCGCGGGGTGGGGGAGACGCTCTCCTCCGGGACCGGCGCCAGCGGGGCTGCGGTGACCGCCTTCCTCCGTGGTGCCGCCAGCCCGATCCTGGTCGAGCTCGACGGCGGCGAGCTGGAGGTCGAGATCGGCGAGGACCTGGCGGTGCGGTTGAACGGCTGGGCCGAGCCGGTCTACGCCGGCGAGCTCTCGGCGGAGCTGGTCAAGGCGCTCGCCGAGCCAGACGAATAGATTTCCGCGCCCGTGGCGATCGCAGATCCATCCAACCGCCTGCAGGCGATGCCGCCGTATCTCTTCGCCGAGCTGGAGAAGCGGATCGCCGACAAGCGCGCCGCCGGCATCGACGTGATCAGCCTCGGCATCGGCGATCCCGACCAGCCGACCTACGACTACGTCGTCAAGGCGATGCAGGAGGCGGTCGCCGACCCCGCCACGCACCAGTACCCCAGCAACCGAGGCCGCGACGACTTCCGCGAGGGAATGGCGGACTTCTACTCGCGGCGCTTCGGCGTCGAGATCGACCCGGGCTCCGAGGTGATCCCGGCGATCGGTGCCAAGGAGTGCATCTACAACCTCTGCTTCGCCTTCCTCAACCCCGGCGACGTCGCTCTCGCCTCGGACCCCGGTTACCCCGTGTACACGGGCGGGCCGATCCTCGCCGAAGCAAAGCCGGAGCTGTTGCCGCTGGTCCCCGAGCTGGGCTTCGTCCCCGACCTCGGCGCCGTCCCCTCCGAGGTCGCCGCCAAGGCGAAGCTGATGTTCCTCAACTATCCGAACAACCCGACCGGGGCGGTCGTCCCCGACGGGTTCTTCGAGCTGGTCGTCTCCTTCGCCCGCGAGCACGAGATCCTCGTCGTCCACGACTGCGCCTACTCCGAGACGACCTACGACGGCTACGAGGCGCCCAGCTTCCTGGCGACGCCTGGCGCCAAAGAGGTCGGCATCGAGGTCTTCTCGCTCTCCAAGGGCTACAACATGACCGGCTGGCGCTGCGGCGCCAGCCTCGGCTAGGCCGCGGCGATCCAGACCTACGGGCGGCTGAAGACCATCATCGACTCCGGCCTCTTCGAGGCGGTTCAGCTGGCCGGCATCGCCGCGCTGGAGGGGCCGCAGGGCCCGCTAGAGCGGATGAACGAGGCCTACACGCGCCGCCGCGACCTGGTTGTCGCCGCGCTGCGCGAGATCGGCGTCGAGGTCACCGCGCCGAAGGGCACCATCTACGTCTGGGCCCCGGTGCCCGAGGGCCACAGCTCGACCTCGTTCGCCGAGCTGGTCCTCGAGGAGGCGGCGGTCGTCGTCTCACCGGGCTCGATGTTCGGCCCCAGCGGCGAGGGCTTCTTCCGCATATCGCTGACCGCCGCCGACGAGCGCATCGAAGAGGCCGTCGAGCGGATCCGCGAGCACCTCGCCTAGGCGCCGCAGCCGTTGGTTTGGGTCAGGCGGCTTCGCGCTCGGTGCGCTTGGTCCAGTAGCGGTCGAGACCGGGCCACTGATAGGCAGTGGGGACGGCCTGGAGGAGCTCGGCGATCGTCTCCTCGCCTAGGCCTTCGGCACCCATCTGGGCGCGGATTCGCCGCTGCAGGTCCGCCTCATAGTCCTCACGCGGCATCCGCTTGACCAGCTCGGCCTCCTCGCGGAGGCGGGCCCGCGCCGATTCCAGGTAGCCCGGCACATCCTCTTCGACGGCGCCGAAGTGGGTCAGCGCCAAGCGCTCGGGCCGCCAGCTCTCGACGATCGCGATCGAGTCGAGCCAGGTCTCGACGTCGATGTCGGGAGGGGGAGTCGGCGGCATCACCAGGTCGGAAGGGGGGATGCGGCAGGCAGCGACGTCGCCCGTGAAGGCCGTCCCGCTCTCATCGTCGAAGTAGCAGACATGGTGGGAGGCGTGGCCGGGGGTGTAGGCGACGCGCATCCCCAGCACGGTCTCCCCACCGCTCAGCACCCGCACATTCTCCTCCGGCACCGGCAGGATCTCCCCCCAGAGCCGCATCATGTCGTCCCCGTAGAGCCGCTCGGCACTCGCCAGCAGCTTCGAGGGATCGATCAGGTGTGGGGCACCACGCTCGTGGACGAAGACCTCGAGATCCGGCCAGCGGCGCACCAGGGCGCCGGTCGCCGCGGCGTGATCAAGGTGGATATGCGTGAGCAGCACTGCGCGGGGTTGCTCGTCCCCGATCGCGTCAATGACGGTCTGCAGCGAAGACTCCGGCCCCGGATCGACGAGCGCTCCACCCACCTCCCAACAGCCGATCACGTGTGGCCGCCCCAGGTGCATCACGTCGATTACCCGCACCCGCGGCAGCTTATGGGACTTGGGGAAGGGGTCGAACGAGCCTCCCCGCTGTTGCGAGAGAGACCCCTTCCCCAAGTCCCTCAGGCAGGAACTGGACCCGGAAACCGCTCGTCGTTCTCCAGCGTCTGCCGCAAGCCCTCTTCCATCCCACGCGGCGCGTACCCCAGCTCGCTGGCCGCCTTCTCATAGCTCGCCCAGAAGGTGACGTTGTCGGCCGAGGAGATCAGCTCGCGGAGGTTGGGCGGCTGGCCCATCATCTTGCCGACCACTGGGCCGATCGGGGCCAGTGCCTTCATCACGCTGGTCGGCAGGGTGCCGCGCGGCGGCTTGCGGCCGCTGACCCGGGCGACCGTCTCGATCGCCTCCCGCATCGTCGTCGCCGGGCCGCTGATCACGTAGGTCTCACCGATCCTGCCCTTGTCGAGGGCGAGGATGATGCCGCCGGCGATGTCCTCGACGTGGCTGAGACAGATGCCCAGCTCGGGGAACGGCAGCAGCGGCAGCTTGCCAGCGAAGAATTCCTTGAGCAGATCGGCGACCTGGGAGGTGTCGCCGGGGCCGTAGACGCCCCCCGGTTGGACGATGATCGCCGGCAGGGACTGGTCCGCGACCATCCGCTCGACCAGCTTGTGCGCCTCCAGCTTGGTCTCCTCGTAGTAGGAGGTGAAGTCGGTCTCGGGGTTGCGATATGACTCGTCGACGACCTCTTTGTGGGTGTTGCCGAAGATCCCCACGGTGGAGACGTAGACGACGCGCGGCACCTTCGCCTCCAGGGCCGCGTGCATCACCCGCTCGGTGCCGGCGACGTTCGCCTCCCACATCGCCGGGCGCTGCTTCTTGGGGATCCCGACCTCGTACATCGCCGCGGCGTGGATGACCGCGTCGCAGCCCTCCATAGCGGCGCGCAGGGCGGTGGCGTCGCTGAGATCGCCGCTGGCGATCTCACAGCCGAGGGCCTGCACCGCGGCACCCTTCTCGGGGCTGCGAACCAAGCAGACGACCTCCTCGCCGCGGGCGCGCAGCTGCCGTACGACCTCGCCGCCGATGAAGCCCGTTCCGCCCGTCACGAAGACCTTCACGCCGCACACCCTAACCGGCCCGGGCCGACGCCTACAATCGATTTGAGTGAATCGTTCGAGAAACGGCCGCGTCACGCAGACGCACAACGGTGCCGGCGGCGCGGGCGTCTCCAATCCCCGTGCCCGCCAGCGAGCGCTGGCAATCGGGATCGTCGACGGCAGCGAGCAGGACGAGCCGCTGGCGGAGCTGCGCGAGCTGCTGCGCACGGCCGGCGTGGCCACCGCCGGCGTCGCCACCCAGCAGCGGCCCAAGCCCGACCCCGATCGCTACTTCGGGCGCGGCCGCCTGGAGGAGCTGATGGAGGAGATCGCAGCTTGCGACGCCAACCTGGTCGCCTGCGACGACGAGCTCGCCCCGCGCCAGGAGCGCAACCTCGAGGCAGCGCTGGGCGTGCCGGTGATCGACCGGACCGCGGTGATCCTCGACATCTTCGCCGACCACGCCCACTCCGCCGAGGGCAAGCTGCAGGTCGAGCTGGCCCAGCTCGAGTACAACATGGCCCGCATGCGGGGTCTCTGGACCCACCTCGAGCGCCTCGGCGCCGGCCGCATGGACGGCGGCATCGGCACCAGGGGCCCGGGCGAGACGCAGATCGAGACCGACCGTCGACTGGCCCGCAACCGGATTGCGGCGCTGCGGCGACGGCTCGTCCAGCTGGAACGCAACCGCGGGGTGATGCGCGCCCGCCGCGAAGCTTCCTCGCTGCCACGCGTCGCCCTCGCCGGCTACACCAATGCCGGCAAGTCGACACTGCTCAATGCTCTCACCGGAGCGGAGGTGAGCGTCGGCGATCGCCTCTTCCACACGCTCGACCCGACCACCCGCAGCTTCGAGCTCTCCGGCCGTGACTACCTGCTGACCGACACGGTCGGCTTCATCGAGAAGCTGCCCCACCAACTCGTCGAGGCCTTCAAGGCGACGCTCGAGGAGACCGTGCTCGCCGACCTGATCGTGCACGTGGTCGACGCCGCCGCGCCCGAGGAGCGACGCCTCGCCGACATGCGCGCGGTCGACGAGGTGCTGGAGGAGATCGGGGCGGGGGAGAAGCCGCGCCTGCTGGTGCTGAACAAGGCCGATCTGCTCGACGACGACGCCCGCCACGACGCCCGCATCGAGCACCCCGAGGGCGTGCTGGTCTCCGCCGTCAGCGGCGAAGGCCTGGAGGGGCTGCGCGAGCGGGTCGAGGCTGCCTTCGCCGAGACGCTGGCCGAGGTCGAGCTGCTGGTGCCCTATTCCGAGGGTGGCCGGCTGCACGAGCTGCACGAAGTGGCCGGGGACCTCGAACGGACCGAGCGCGAGGACGGCGTGCTGGTCCACGCCAGAGTGCCAATGGCAGAGCTCCACCGCTTCACCGACCTCGCGATTGCCTAGCGCCTCAGTAGGGTGCGGCAGGATGAACCTGGCCGTTGCGAAACTGACGCCTGACGCGCGGCTGCCGACGCGGGCTCACGAGGGGGACGCGGGGCTCGATCTCTATGCGTCTGAGCAGGCCCACATCGGGCCGGGTGAGCGCTGGGGCGTCGGGACGGGGGTCGCGGTGGAGATTCCCGAGGGGCACGCCGGGTTGGTGCTGCCGCGCTCGGGGTTGGCCCGCGAGCATGGGATCTCCCTGGTCAACAGTCCTGGCCTGATCGACTCCGGCTACCGTGGTGAGCTGCGGGTGCTGCTGCTCAACAACGATCCCGCCGAGACCTTCCGCGTCGAGGCCGGTGACCGGATCGCCCAGCTGGTCCTGGTCCCGATCGCGCTTGCCTCGCCGGTCGAGGTCGAGTCGCTGACCGACTCGGTTCGCGGCGGCGGCGGCTTCGGGTCGAGCGGGCGCTAGCCGGGCCAGCGACCAGGGCCGCGGGCTCAGCCGCTCAGCGCGGCCGCCCGGGCCGAGTCATGGGCGGCGCGCTCGAAGACGTCGTCGAGCGGCTCCAGCTCGGGGCGGGAGCCGTAGCGGCGCTCCAGCGCCAGGGCGATCAGGTGGTCGGCCAGCCAGGCGTTCTTCGGCAGCAGCGGGCCGTGCATGTAGGTGCCGATCAGGTTGTGGCGGCGCACGCCCTCGAAGCCGTCGGCGCCGTTGTTGCCATGTCCCTCGACGACCCGGCCGAGCGCCTGGACGCCGGGTCCCAGGTAGGTGCGGCCACCGTGGTTCTCGAAGCCGGCGAGCAGCTGCGGGCCCGGGCCGAGGTCGGCCTCGATCGCGATGTTGCCGATCAGGCGCGGGCCGGGCTCGCGCACGGTCTCGAGGTCGACCAGGCCAAGGCCCGGCAGTTTCTCCTCACCCAGCTGGTAGCTGTGGCCGAGCAGCTGGAAGCCACCGCAAACCGCGAGCAGGGCGGCACCGCTCTCGACCGCCGCGGCGAGGTCCTCGCGCTTGCTGGTCACCATGTCAGCCGCGACCATCCGCTGGTCGCGATCCTGGCCGCCGCCGACGTAGAAGAGGTCGTGGGCGGCGGCATCGATCGGCTCGCCGGGGCCGGCCCCGAAGTGGCGGAAGCCGATCCCCCGCCACTCGCAGCGCCGCTGCAGAAAGAGGATGTTGCCGCGGTCGGCGTAGATGTTCATCTGCTCGGGGTAGAGGCTGAGAACGCGCAGCTCCATCAGGAATCTCCCTTGCGCAGGACGACGACGGTCGAGCCGACGTGGTCGGCGGTGGGGGGGATGGCGAGTCGTGGCAGCGGCTCCAAGCCGGCGCTCGTCGCCTCGCGCTCGAGCTGGTCGGCGCTCAACAGGCAGAGCGGGATCGTGCTCTCCTCCTCGCTGAGCAGGCCGTCCGGGCTGACGACCTGCCGCAGCCGTCGCACCAGCAGGGTCTCGCCGTCGAGGATCGTCGGCAGCGGCAGGCTCGAGTAGACGACCCCGTCGACTTCGCGCGTGTCCGGCAGCGGCGGCTCGCCGGGCCGACTGTCCCATCCGTGCGATGGCAAAGCGGCCTCGGCCTCCTCTTCGACCTCCTCGACGATCGCCAGGGCGGCGAGGCCACCGGGGAGCAGGTGCGCGGCGATGCCCCGCAAGCAGGCGATCCGCTCGGCTCCGCCGGCCAGCAGCTGCACGAGCTGCATCGGCGCCAGCACCACCGAGAACTCCGTGCCCAGCTCGAGCTCGCGGGCGTCGCCGACGACGCCCCGTACCGGCAGGCCGGTCGCACGAGCGCCGAGCTCCTCGATCAGCGCGCCCTCGGCATCGACACCGACGACGTCGAATCCCCGCCGGGCCAGATGCAGGGCGACGCGGCCCGTTCCGCAGCCAAGGTCGAGCACGGGACCGGCGGCTCGCTCGGCGAGCTGGAGCCAAAGCCCGAGGTCGGCGTCATAGGAGCCGCACTCGGCGTCATGCCAGACGACCTCTGCCGGACCGCTCGTCGCCATGGTCACCGCCAGAACTCCTCGGCGAGGCCCCGATCGGCGAGGAGCTTGCGCAGCTCCAAGAGGGCCGTATAGGTGGGCAGTGCGAAGAGGCGCCCGTTGGCCCCGGCCACGGCGGTGTCGAGCGACTCGGCGATGTCGGGGACGACCTCGATCGCCTTGGTGGGCCAGCCCGCGTACTTCAGGCGCAGCGCCATCTCCGGGGCCCGGGTGCCGGCGCAGATGACCCGCCGCACGGCGCTCCCCAGCAGCTCGAAGTCGGCGTCCCAGATCCAGGAGACGTCGCGGCCGTCCGCGATGCGGTCGTTGAGGGCGATCCAGAGGTCGATCCCATCGCCGGCACTCTCCGGGCTTTCGCGCTCGGCCTCCAGGCGCAGGGTCCGCAGCACCTCGTTGGCGCCGGCGGGGTTCTTGATCAGCAGAATCGAGACGGGGGTGCCGACGACGTCGATCGTCTCGACCCGGCCGAAGGCGGCGCGGGTCTCGGCCAGGGCGGTGGCGATCCGCTCAGGGGCGACGCCGAGCTTGATGCCGGCGGCGACAGCGGCAAGGGCGTTGTAGACGTTGTAGAGGCCGGGCAGCGGCAGCTCCAGCTCGATCTCGCCACCGGGGACGCGAACCGTCGCCCGCGAGCCCTCCATGCCGCGCAGTTCGATCTTCGTCGCGGCAACCTCTGGGTCAGGGCGCCGAGCGCCGCAATGCGGACACGAGTAGTGACCCAGGTGGCCGACGAAGGCGCGCTCGTAGGCGTAGGGGTGGCCGCAGCGACGGCAGTGCTTGGCGTCGAAGGCGTGTTGCAGCTCCGGCAGGGCATGGGCGGCGTCCTCGACCCCGAAGTAGAGGACGCCGTCGCGGGGGCGCTCCTCGGCGTCGCGGCCGAGGTCGGCGATCAGCGGGTCGTCGGCGTTGAGGGCGAAGCCGGCGCTGCCGCTCAGCGCCGCCACCGTCCGCGCCCAGTCGTCGGCCAGCGCCTCCATCTCGCCGTAGCGGTCGAGCTGGTCGCGGAAGAGGTTGGCGAGCACGATCAGTCGCGGCTGCAGCTGTTCGGCGACACGCGGCAGCCAGGCCTCGTCGACCTCGAAGAGGCCCTCGCTGCCGCGCTGCTCGAGCAGCGCCGTCGCCACGCCCCAGGTCATGTTGGAGCCGGCCCGGTTATGGACCGGTGTGCGGCCGTCGGCGGCGAGGATGGCGGCGATCATCCCGGCCGTGGTCGTCTTGCCGTTGGTGGCGCTGATCAGCGTGGCCCCACCGTCGAGGCCACTGCCCAGCCGCGCGATCGCCTCTGGCTCGAGGCGCAGCAGAACCCGTCCCGGCAGAGTCGTGCCGCCGCCGCGGCCGCTGGCACGGCTGGCAGCCCCGATCGCCCGTGCCGTCGCCACTTTCGCGCGGAAAGCAGGGCCGCCGGTGCGGGCGGCTCCGTTCGCGGCGCGCTCGCTCAAGCGTCGTCCCGCGGCGGCGCCAGGACGCTGAGCGCCCGTGGCAGCACCCGCAGCGAGGCCGGCAGATCGGTCAGGTGCTCGCCGTCGGCATAGACCGCGAAGGGCCTGCTCGCGCTCGCCTCGAGGCGCGAGGCACGGAAGACGCGCACCTCGTCTTTCTCGACGTGGGTGCCTTTGAACACCTTCGGCAGGTTACCCAGGAAGCGCAGCCTGCCGACCTCGCCGATCGTGACCACGTCGAACTGACCGTCGTCGAGCTCGGCGCCGGGCGCGATGAACATGCCGCCGCCATAGGCGCGGCTGTTGGCGACGCAGACCGAGTAGCCGCTCAGCCGCTGCCGTTCCTCGCCGACCGCGATCGTGAAGCGGGCCGGCTTCCAGCTGAGCAGGGCGCGCAGCGCCGCGTAGGCGTAGACGAGGTTGCCGCGCAGGAAGTGGGTCTCGTTGGCGAGGCGATTGGCTTCGGAGTCGAAGCCGAAGCTGGCGATGCCGAGGAAGCGCTTGCCGTTGGCCTCGCCGACGTCGATCCGTCGAGTCGCCCCGGCGAGCACCACCGCGACCGCCTCCTCGGGATCGTTGGGGATGCCGAGCACGCGGGCGAGGTCGTTGCCGCGGCCGCCGGGGATGATCCCCAGGGGCGTCTCCGAGCCGGCCATGGCGCCGCCGACGGCGCCGACCAGACCATCGCCTGACATCACCACCGGCAGCTCGCGGGCCTCGACGGCCCGCAGCGCCTGCTCGACGCCCTGCTCGAGGCCGGTGGTGCGCTGGACGCGGAAGGCGACGCGCCCCGCATCGAGCGCCTGCTCGACCCGTGGCAGCAGCTTCAGCGTTCGTCCTCCCGCCGAGGACGGGTTGACGATCAGAGCCAGCGGCATCCCCTCGAAAGCCATTCTGTGCAGCCTATTCGTCGTCGCCGGCAGGGCCACCGCGGCGCTGGGCGATCGCAAAGTCGCCGTCACCCGCGGCGCTCTTCTCGATCAGATCGATCCCCTGCCGGGCGAGGCGACGAGGCGATGGGCCGCCGCCCAGGCCCAGTGGCGCCCGCGCGGCTCCGGTCCGGACCAGGATCAGGTGACCTCCCGAGCGCAGCACCCGGGCGAGCTCAGCGGCCGCTACCCGACCGTCGAGCTGGGCGACGAGGTCGAAGAAGGCGTCGGGGAAGGGGAGGGCGCGGGGGCGGCCGAGCTTGAAGGCGATCCTGCCCTCCGGGTCGAGTCCAACCCGCTCGCTGGCCGTCTGTATCCGCCGTGCCGAGGAGTCGACCCCGCGCACTCGCGCGCTGGGGAACTCGCGCGCCAGGAAAAGCGCTGCATCGCCCTCGTCGGCGGCGATCGCCAGGACTCGCTCGGGGTGGCGCGGAACCCGCAGCACGGCGGTGGCGAGCGGGGTGAGCGGCGGCGCCGGCAAGCATCCGATCGTACGGACTACGCTTCCGCGCAATGCAGGACGGAACGGACAGGCGGCTGATCATCCTCGGGGTTTTCGCGCTGATCGCGGTGGGCGTCGTCGCCGCGATCCTGATCTCGCGAAGCGGCGGCGACGACTCCGACGGCACCACCACTGCCAGCGCCGACGGCTGCAAGCAGGTCGAGGCGCCGCCGGCCAAGAACGTGAAGCTGAAGGCCCCGAAGCAGACGCTGGAGCAGGGCGAAGAAGTGACCGCGGTCGTCCAGACCAGCTGCGGCACCTTCGAGATCGCCCTCGACACCGAGCAGGCGCCGAAGACCGCCAACTCCTTCGCCTATATGGCCGAAGAAGGGTTCTACGACGACCTCACCTTCCACCGAATCGTCCCCGAATTCGTCATCCAGGGCGGCGATCCGCTCGGAACCGGTACTGGCGGTCCCGGCTACAAAGTCGTCGAGAAACCGCCCGCCAACCTCGCCTACACCAAGGGCATCGTGGCGATGGCGAAGAGCTCGGCGGAGCCGCCCGGCACCTCGGGAAGCCAGTTCTTCGTCGTCACCGGCGCCGACGCGGGCCTGCCGCCCGAATACGCCCTGGTCGGCAAGGTCAGCTCGGGAATGGACGTCGTCACCCGGATCGGCAAGCTCGGTACGCCAACGGAAAAACCGAAGCAGACCGTGCTGATCGAAAAGATGACGATCGAAAAGGGCTAGCGCCCGAGCGACTAAGCTCCGCCGGTGGCCAAGGTCGACGTAGGAGACGCGGCGCCGGACTTCCAGCTCCCGGGCACCGGGGGCAAGACCTACAAGCTCGCGGACTATCGGGGTCGCGCCGTCGTGCTCGCCTTCTACCCCGGCGACGAGACGAAAGTCTGCACGCAGCAATTCTGTTCCTACCGGGATCAGGGCGACCGACTCGACGGTCTGCAGGCGGAGGTGCTGGGGATCTCGCCGCAGTCGGTCGAATCCCACGAGCACTGGGTCCGGGAGCAGAGCCTGAACGTGCCGCTGCTGGCCGACGAGGACCTCGCCGTCAGTCGTAGCTACGGAGTCACCGGTTGGCTGGGTCCCTTGGCCCGGCTGACGGAACTGAAAGACGCCCCGGGTGGGCGCTACGTAATGCGTTCGATCTTCGTCATCGACCCCGAGGGGATCGTCCGCTACCGCCACGTCTCGCGAACCGGCAGCACCTTCCAGAGCGTCGACGATCTCGAGCGCGCGCTGGCCACGATCGGCTGATGGCCGACGCCGAGTCGGCGCGGTTTGAGGTCGAGCCGGCGCCGGTGCTGCGCGGCGAAGCGGCGGGGGAGGGGCCTGCCGTCGTGCTCTGCCATGGCCTCACCGCAACGCGGCGCTACGTCGTCCACGGCTCGCGGGCGCTGGAGCGCGCCGGGCACTTGGTCGTCTCCTATGACGCCCGCGGCCACGGCGAATCGGACCCCGCCCCGGCGGGGGAGGGTTATGTATACCCGCGCCAGGTCGACGATCTTGAGCGGGTCGTGGGGGCGCAGCTGCCGCCAGGGCGGCGGTTTCTGCTCGCCGGCAACTCGATGGGGGCTCACACCGCGGTTGCCTACGCACTTCGCCATCCCGAGCGGCTTGCCGGCCTGGTCCTGATCGGGCCGTCCTTCACCGGAGCGATCGAGCCCGAGTCGCTGGCTGAGTGGGAGCGGCTGGCGGCTGCCCTGGAGACCGGCGGGGTCGATGGCTTCGTGGCCCGGATCGGCGAGACGCAGCCGGATTCCCCCTGGCGCGATTCCGTCCTGCGCTTCACCCGCGAGCGGATGCTGCGGCACCAGGATCTCGCCGCGGTGACGCGGGCGCTGCGAGAGGTTCCGGCGTCGCGCCCCTTCGATTCGCTGGAGCAGCTCCGCTCGCTGCGGGTTCCGACCCTCGTCGTCGCCAGTCACGACGAGGCCGACCCGGGACATCCCTACGAGACGGCGGTTGCCTATGCGGAGGCGCTCCCGCTGGCGCAGCTGGTCAGTGAGGGGGAGGGGGAGTCGCCTTTGGCCTGGCAGGGAGGGCGGCTGTCGCGCCACATAGACGCCTTTTATGCCGAGGCTTTATCGTCATCACTATGAATTTCCCGAGTGAAGCGAATCTTCGCCGCGCGATCGCCTTCGTCGCCGCGCTTGGCATCGGCGTCGCCACCTACATCACGATCGCCGACTCCGGCGGCGGCGCCCCGACCTGTCTGGCGGGCGGCGGCGGCTGCGAGACGGTCGCCAACAGCAGCTATTCGCACATCGCCGGCATCAATGTCGCCGTCTTCGGGATCATCGGTTACGTCGTCCTCTTTCTGACCGCCTTCTTCGCCAACGACCTTGCCCGTTTCGCCGGCTTTGCCACCTCGCTGGGGGGCTTCGGGTTCAGCGTCTACCTGACTTACCTGGAGATCTTCAAGATCGAAGCGATCTGCCAGTGGTGCGTGGCCAGCGCCGTGCTGATGACGATTCTCTTCCTGCTCAATGCCACGCGGCTGATCGGCTACGCGGGGACGGATGGCGAGGTGCGCTCAGCCGAGCCACCCGACGAATCAGAAGCGGAGCTCGCCTAGGGTTGAGGCGGTCGCGGTGCCGCCTCGGCGGCACCGCAGGGGCAACTAACGAGGAGAGAGATGAGTAACAAGAAGGAGAGGGAGAAGCGACGCGAAGAGCGTGTGCAGGCGGAAGCCAAGGTCCAGACGGGCGATCGGCGGACGAAACTCCTGCAGCTCGGGGCAGGCGCGGTGTTCCTGGTGATCGTCGCGGTGGTCGTGCTGATCGTCGCCAGCTCAGGTGGCAACAGCGGTGGCGACGCCGAGAACCTCAAGGAAGTCTCGGCCGTCGACAGCCTAGTCAGCGGGGTGCCGCAGGACGGCATGGTGCTCGGCAAACCCTCGGCCAAGGTGGAACTGATCGAGTACGGCGACCTGCAGTGCCCGGTCTGCAAAGGGTATTCGGAAGAAATCCTCCCGCAGGTGATCGAAAACAAGGTCAAGACGGGCAACGCCCGGGTCGCCTTCCACAACTTCACGATCATCGGCGAACAGTCGCTGCCCGCCGGCGCCGCGGCGGTCGCGGCCGGCGAACAGGGCCGCGGCTGGAACTACCTGGAGCTCTTCTACCGCAACCAAGGCGAAGAGAACTCGGGCTACGCGGACGATGCCTTCCTCGAAGCCGTCGCCAAGGCCTCCGGGGTGAAGAACATCGCCCAGTGGAACAAGGAACGCAAGAGCAGCGCGATCACCGACGAAGTCAAAGCCACGACCGCGCAGGCGCAGCGCTACGGCTTCACGGGCACGCCGTCGTTCGCGATCAAAGGCCCGAACACCAACGGCGTCGAACTCCTCGGCACCCTCAGCACCCCCGAGGAATTCGAATCGGCGATCGACGCGGCGGGCTGAGAGACCTCAGCGCCTCGCGGGGCGGAGCGGCCCTCCAGTCTGGGTCGCTCCGCTGACCGCCACTTCTCATGCGAGTTGACATAACCACCATTATCGTGCGTTGGCTATTGGTTTAAGGCATCTGCGGTAATACCTAGGCTTCCGCCCCGATGACGAAGCTCGCTTGGAAGCTGGCGTTGCTGCGCGATTTGGGACCGGCCGGTCGAGCTTCGGTTGAGGCGGCGTTGCGCTGATGTCCTGGCTTTCCGTGCGACCGTCGGCCGCGACGCTTGAATCGACTGCCCAGATCGGAGCGACTCTGCTTGTTGCCTACGCCCTGGAGATCTCTTGGCTGATTCGGGCCAGCCGCCGGCGACCGCTTGCGGAGCGCCAAGATCGAATGGGAGCGTTCACGACGATGGGTGCGGCGGCGGCGCTCGGAATCGCGATATCCCTGGCGCTGGCCGAGCAATCGTTGCGCCACGACTGGACCTGGCTCGACCGCTTTGGTTTTGGCTGGGTTGTCGTCTCACTTTTCGTTCTTGGGCTGATGATCGTCATGCAGCCCTGGATGACACATGAATGGATCGATGAGGACGACAGAGCCTCCGGCTAGTACGGCCGCACTTATCATCGCCGGATGGCGGGCTGGCTAAGCGATGCGAAGGCTGTCGATGCAGCTGTATACGCGGCGATAGCCGGCAGCGAGACGCCGGCCCTCGACGTGGCGATGCGGCGCCTATCCCGTGCCGCTGACAGCAGCAAGCTCTGGTTTGCGACCGCGGCGCTGCTGAGCCTTGGCGGCGGTCGGCGAGGTCGGCGCGCCGCCGTACGTGGCCTCGTTTCGCTTGGCGTCGCCTCGGGGTTCGCGAACCTGGTCGCCAAGCCGCTGACCAAGCGGCGCCGGCCGGAGCGCCGGGAGCTGGAGGAGCTCGCCAACCGCCACGTGCCGATGCCGAAGACCAGCTCCTTCCCATCGGGGCACACGGCCTCGGCATTTGCCTTCGCGACCGGGGCCGGCGACGCCGAGCCGGGCCTCGCGGCGCCGCTGCGCGCCCTGGCGGCTCTGGTCGGCTACTCGCGGGTGCACACCGGGGTCCACTACCCCGCGGATGTCCTCGTCGGTGCTTTCATCGGCGTCAGCGCCGCGGAGGTCGCCGGCCGCCTGATCGATCGGGCCTGAGCGGCGTCAGCCGTCGAGGACGGCGTCGCCCCAGACCAGCGGACGGATGATCGCCGGCGTCTTCTCCAGCGTGCCGGCCTCGACTGAGCCGAGGGTCAGCGGCGAGGCGGAGATTGACGCCACCGTGTCGCGGTTGCAATGGCAGCCGTCGCCGAGGAAGCGCCAGGGCTTTTCGAGTCGGTCCTGCCAGCGCGCCAGCCCGGGATCCTCGGCGCGGACGTGCTCGATGAAGAGCATCCTCCCGCCCGGCTTCAGCACCCGTGCGACCTCGGCCAGGGCCGCCTCTGGGTGCGGGACCGTGCAGAGCACCAGCGTCGTCACGGCGGTGTCGAAGCTCGCATCCTCGAAGGGCAGGTTCTCCGCCGGTGCTTCGACCACGCGCGCCTGACGCCTCGAGGCCGCCAGCTTCGGTTGGATCTGCCGCGCCATGTGCGGGTCGGGCTCGGCCAACACCAGCTCCTCGACCGCTTCGGGATAGAGCTCGAGGTTGACGCCGGTGCCGGCGCCGATCTCGAGGACCCGGCCCCGCGCCTCGGCCAGCACTTCCTCGCGCAACCGCAGTAGGCCGGCTTCCTCGGTCCCCTTCAGGGCCCGGTCGTAGAGGGCCGAGAAGGCTCGTCCCCAGGTGGCGTCGTAGATCTTTCCCATCGGTTCGCTCGCCCTGTCTACGGCCGCAGGCCGGCGAAGGTTCAGCGCTTCGTGGCTATGCCGCGTCGCGCTGTGCCGTCGGGGCGGCCGTCTCCCCCGTCTCGACGCCATCGCCGCTGGCGGACACCCGGTCCTCGTAGGCGTGGCGCGCCCCGTGGTCGACCTCGAGCATCAGCCTGTCGGTCTTCATGAAGCGGCCGATCGCCTCGCGGGCACCGCGGGGCAGCAACGCGCCGACTTTCAACATGACGCCGTTGGCCCGGGGCACGAAGACGTCGAAGCGCGGCACTTCCATCGCGTCGACGATCTCGTTGGCGACGTCAGAGGCCTCGACCGGTTTCACCCATTTCTGACCGACGCCGCTGGTCAGTTCGGTGTTGACGACGGTCGGCATCACGCAGATCACCTCGACGCCGCTGCCGCGCAGCTCGGCTCGGATCGACTCGCTGAACCCGACGACGGCGTGCTTGGTGCCGCTGTAGGTGGCGATCCCCGGAAGGCCGGCCTTGCCCGCCTGCGAGGCGATGTTGACAATGTAGCCGCTGCGGCGCGGCCGGAGCCGCGTCATCGCCAGCTGGGTGCCGAGCATGACGCCGTAGACGTTGATGTCGAGCTGGCGGCGGATCGAGTCGTCGGACTCCTCGTCGAACGGGGTCGCCGGCATGATCCCGGCGTTGTTGATGACCGCGTCGATCGGTCCGATCTGACGCTCGGCCTCGTCGAGGAAGGTGGCAAAGGAGGCGCGGTCGGTGACGTCGAGCGCCAGGGCCACGGTGCCGCCGCCCAGCTCCGCCGCGGTCCGCTCGGCCAGCTCGAGATCGAGGTCGCCGATCGCGACCCGGCAGCCCTTGCGGACCAGCGCCGTCGCCGTCGCCTTGCCGATCCCGCGGGCCCCGCCGGTGATCGCCACCACTTTGCCGCTGAGTGAACGCCGCTCCTTCGCCATCGTGCTCCTCCTCGTTAGGACGGGCTGCTCAGCTCGCCGGCTTGTAGACGGTGACCACGGCGGCGCCGCCGAGGCCGATGTTGTGCTGCAGGGCGACCTTCGCGCCCTCCACCTGACGCTTGTCGGCGTCGCCGCGCAGCTGCCAGGTCAGTTCCGAGCACTGCGCCAGCCCGGTGGCGCCGAGCGGGTGGCCCTTGGAGATCAGCCCGCCGGAGGGATTGACGACGACCTTGCCGCCAAAGGTGGTCGCTTCTTCCTCGACCAGCTTGTGCGCCTCGCCCTCGGCTGCGAAGCCGAGCGCTTCATAAGTGATCAGCTCGTTGGCGCTGAAGCAGTCGTGCAGCTCGCAGACGTCGACTTCCTCGGCGCTGACTTCCGCTTCCGCGTAAGCGCTGTCGGCGGCCTGCTTCGACATGTCCGAGCCGACGATCTTCATGCAGTCGGCGTCGGCGTCGAAGGTCGAGGTGAGGTCGGTGACCATCGACTGACCGACGATCTCGATCGCCCGCTCCCAGAGCCCATGGTCTTCGACGTAGCGCTCGGAGGCGACGATCGCGCAGGCCGAGCCGTCGGAGGTCGGCGAGCACTGCAGCTTGGTCAGCGGGTCGTGGATCATCTTCGCCGCCTTGATGTCCTCGAGCGAGTACTCGTCCTGGAACTGGGCGTACGGATTGTTGACCGAGTGCTTGTGGTTCTTCCAGCCGATCCAGGCGTAATGGTCGGGGTTGGAGCCGTACTTCTCCATGTGGTCGCGGCCGGCGTTGCCGAACATCTGCGGGGCCGGCGGCGACTGCTCGGGATCGCGGATCTCGAACATCCGCATCGCGTGCTTGTCGAGCGCGTTGGTGCGGTCGGTGTACTTGACCCCGAGGCTGCCCGGCTCCATCTTCTCGAAGCCCAGCGCCAGCGCGCAGTCGGCGATTTCGCCCTTGACCGCCTGGCGGGCCAGGAACAGCGCCGAGGAGCCGGTCGAGCAGTTGTTGTTGACGTTGACGACCGGGATCCCGGTCAGGCCGAGCTGGTAGAGCGCCCGCTGGCCGTAGGTCGAGTCCCCGTAGCAGTAGCCCGCGTAGGCCTGCTCGACGTCGTCGTAGGAGATGCCGGCGTCGGAGAGGGCCTTCTCCCCCGCCTCTTTGGCCCAGTCGGGGTAGTCGCCCTCCTTGGTGCCGGGCTTCTCGAACTTGGTCATCCCGACCCCAATGACGAACGTGCGCTGACTCAACTCAGGCTCCCCTCGGTCTCCGCGCGCCGCGCGCGGTTTGGCTGCGTAGCCAGGAATTTAGCGCGCCGCCGGCCCGGGTGGGTCGGGAGGCGGTCTCAGGACCGTGAAGCGGAGGTCCCTCCCCCGCTCCGGATCGGGCCAGACCACGAAGGCCAGGAAGGTGATCAGCAGGCCGACGACGGTGCCGATCAGCCGCAGCTTGTCGGCCTCCCAGGTCGGCTCGCCAAGGGCGTCGGTGAGCAGCACCACGTAGACCGTGATCGAGGCCGTGAAGAGGGCGTAGTTGACGGTCAGCAGGCCGAAGGTGAGGGCAGTCGCGACGGTGAGCACGATCACGACGGCGGTGTCGCCGACGCCAATCGCCTTCGAGAGCGTCGTCGCGATAGCCAGGCCAGCCACCGTCCCGATCGCCCGCAGGACCACTCGCAAATACGTTTCGTCGCGGTCTGGCCGCATCACGAAGAGGATCGTCAGCGGGATCCAGAAGCCATGGTTGTCCATGTCGAAGGCGCGGTAGATGGCGACGCCGATCGCCAGGGAGGCGCCGAAGCGGATCGCGTGGCGGAGGTTTTCCGAGCCGAGGTTGAGGTTCTCGGCGAAGGATCGGGCGACGGCGGCGCGATCCCAGCCGCTCGGCTCGCCGCGCGCGCAGCGATCGGCGAAGGCCCAGACCAGCAGCGACCAGACGACCTGGGTGAGCCCGCCGACCGTGCCCCAGAGGAGCGCCGGCAGGGTCTCGTCGACTTCGAGGAAGAGTCCCTGGGAGACGAGCAGGGTCAAAGCCCCCACCAGTCCGAAGATCGCTAGCCGCAGCGAGTAGGAGAAGCAGTAGCCGGCGAGGGCGCCGACCACCGCCATCGCCGCCACGGCCAGCGGCGCCGACTGGCTGGTGAGGATCCCCAGTGCCGCCATCAGCCCGACCAGCGGCGCCGCCGCGGCCTGCCAGGCGGCGCGCGGCCCGGCCGGAGCGTCGAGTCCGGCGAAGCCGGCGAACATCGCCCCGGTCGCGATCGCGCCTTTGGTCGGGGCGCCAAAGCCGAGCTCGACGATCAGCGCCGCCCCGACCGGGACGGCGATCAAGGCGCCGCGTCGCAGCGCCGACCCCGGCTCCCCCGGGCCGATCGAGAAGAGCGGCGAGGCGCGCAGCCGCATCGCCCGCCCGGAGACGTCGAAAAGCCCGCCCGAGCCGGCGCCTTCCGCGGTTCCGTGGGGGGTAATCTCAGTCACCTTGCTCAACGCCGTTCTCAGCTCCGATCCCGCTGCAGGAGTCGGCATTCTCGCCGCCCTCGCGGCGGGAATCGTCTCCTTCCTCTCCCCCTGCGTGCTGCCGCTGGTGCCCGGCTACCTCTCGGCCGTCACCGGCGTCTCCGCCAGCGAGCTCGAGGACGCCAACTGGCGCCGGGTGCTCGGGCCCAGCCTGCTCTTCGTCGCCAGCTTCTCGGCGATCTTCATCCTCCTCGGCCTCACCGCGACCGGCCTGGGCTCCGCCCTGCAGGACCACAAGGAACTGCTGACCAAGATCTCGGGAGCGCTGATCGTCGCGATGGGCGTCCTCTTCGTCGCCTCGCTGTTCGTCACCCGCCTGAACCGCGAGTGGCACGTCGACGCCCTGCTCTCGCGGGCCGGCAAAGGCGGCCCGATAGTCGCCGGTGCCGCCTTCGCGATCGCCTGGACGCCCTGCATCGGCCCGACCCTGGGCGCGATCCTCTCCGCCGCCTCCCTCGCCGACTCGGCCGGCCGCGGCGCCCTGCTCCTCGCCTTCTACTCGGCCGGCCTGGCCATCCCCTTCCTCCTCACCGCCCTCGCCTTCTCGCGGATGACCACCGCTTTCGCCGTCGTCAAGCGCCACTACGCCGCAATCGTCGCCGTCGGCGGCGTGATCCTGATCGCGATGGGCATCCTGATCTGGACCGGCGAGCTCTTCCAGCTCAACATCGAAGCCCAGAACTGGCTCTCAGGACTCGGCCTCGACTTCTGGAACCAAGTCTGAGAGATCGGTTGGCGACTTTTGCGCCCCTGGGACGCACAAATCGCAAACCGATCTAGTTGTGGGTGACCGGGGCGACCGTCTCCAGCTCTTGGCCGACCGCCTCGACGATCTCGAGGTTCTCGTCCTCGAGGTCGCGGGAGCAGACGATCCGGAAGCGACCGGTGCCGATCTCGCCGTCGGGGACGACGGGGAGGCCGCGGATCGTGTCCCAGCCGAGCCGCTCGACCTCGAACGGGTTCATCCGCACCTCCGCCGCCGGGAAGGGGCAGTTGGTGTTGTGCTGGTCGATCGCCTGGGAGATCGCCTCGAGGTTCTTCGCCTCCGGGGAAGCCATGCTGAAAGCCTAGAGCCTTCGCGTCAGCCGACCGAGCCGGCGGCGTAGTGCCGGTCGGTGTCCTTGAAGAGGGTCGTGAGGATGCGGCGATTGACCACGTTCGCCGGCCAGGCCCACCGGCGCGGCTCGACGGCGATCAGCCAGGTGAAGCGGCAGGACGAGTCCCCGCGCGGCTCGACCAGGTAGTCCTCGGCCAAGCGGCGCAGCATCGGGTTGGTCGTCTCCAGCACGTAGAACGAGTGGCGGCGACCCTCCTCCCAGCGGAAGTAACGCTCTTTGAGAACGCTTGCGCCCCACAGCGCCTTGACCGTCCGCGTCGTCCCCACCCCGAACGGCCGCGGTGAGGTCCAGCTGACCTCGTTGAGGATCCGGCACCAGTGCAGGGGTGCTTCGCCGGTCAGTTCGGCCCAGACCTCGGCTGCGGGTCGCTGGATCTCGAAGCTGCCGCGCAGGCGCATCGGCGCGGCCTCGAAGAACGACTCGTCGGCGGACTCGCAGTTGAACCAGGGCCCCGGCATGGCGCCAGTCTAGAGCCGGCAGTGGAGTCTTCCTGGCAGGCTCGATGATGAGCTTGGAACCGCTCGACCGCCAGCGGGCAATAACCATCAGTGGAGCGCCCAGCCCTCGATAGCGACGCCATCCTGATCTCGGCCGCCGAGCCCGCCGGCTTCGCGACCGTCTTCGACCGCCATTTCGAGGCAGTCCATGCCTATCTGCAGCGCCGCGTGGGCCGGGACCTGGCCGACGAGCTTGCGGCCCAGACCTTCCTGGTCGCCTTCGACAAGCGGCAGAGCTACGACCCCGCCCAGCTCGACTCCAGGCCCTGGCTGTACGGGATCGCCACCAACCTGCTTCGCCGCCACCACCGCGACGAGGTGCGCCAGTTTCGCGCTTATGCCCGCAGCGCCACCGACCCGGTTCTGGATGCCTTCGAGGACGTGGATTCGCGGCTTGACGCGTCGATGATGCGCCGGCGACTCGTCGAGGTCCTGGCCGAGATCCCCAGCGGTGAGCTCGATGCGCTGCTGCTCTACGCCTGGGCAGACCTGTCCTACAGCGAGATCGCCCGCGCCCTGGACCTGCCGACAGGGACCGTGCGTTCGCGACTTTCACGAGCCCGCGAGCGCCTTCGCATCGCGCTGGCCCCGCCCCAGACTTCGACCCCCGATGAGGCCATCCCAAAGGAAGGATGAACGAGATGAACGAGATCCAGTTGCTCTGCGATTTCCGGGCCGGTTTGCCCGCTCCGCGACCCGAGAGCTACGCAAGCGCCCGCGGCGCACTCGTCGCGAAGATCGAACGGTCGGTGGCGGTCGGCGGCCGACGGCCGGCATGGCAATGGCCCAGTGTGCGCCTGCTCGCCGCCAGTGCGGCCATCGGGGTCTTTCTCGTTGCCCTGCCGGTTCTCATCCTCGGCGGTGGCGGCCAGGTCCAGCCAGCCGTGGGCCAGGTGCTGCGAAGCGCCGCGGACGTCGCGGCCGTGCAGCCGCCGGAACCCCAGCCGGGGCCGGGCCAGTACTTCTACACCCGCTCCCGGGAAGCGTATCTGTCGACGACCGGCTTCAACCCGTACTGCAACACGCATCCCTGCGACCGCGAACACCCATGGCAGGCGACCCGGGAGTGGAGCGTGCTGACGCCGCGGATCCGGCAGACCTGGGTCGCGGCAGACGGCACCGGCCGGGCGCGGGTCGTATCGACCAAGCCGGAATTCCTGACGCAGGGCCAGCGCCGGGCTTGGCAGGCGGCCGGGTCGCCCCACCTTCATTCGGGGCAGGTCGAAGACTTCGCCATCGAGAACCAGCCATTTCTTGACACCTCAAAGCTGCCGACCGAGCCAAAGGCGCTCCGCGGGCTGATCGAAGCGCGAAAGATCCCGCTGATCGACGGCCCTCCCGGGGAAGCGGAGACCTTCACGCTGCTCGGGGACATGCTGCGCAACACCTACCTCCCGCCGGAATTCCGGGCTGCCCTCTACCGGGTGGCGGCGGAACTGCCGAACGTCGAATTGCGCGGCGAGGTGCGGGATCCCGTCGGTCGGGCCGGGATCGGGGTCGCCTTCACCAAGGGAGGCGGGCGCCACGAACTGATCTTCGACCCGCAGACCTCGGCGCTCCTGGGTGAGCGTGAAGTCGCGGCGCGAGCCATGCCAGACGTTCAGGTCCATGCCGGGACTGAAATCGGCTCCACCGCCTACCTCGAGTCCAAGGTGGTCGATTCGCTCGGCGAGGGAGCGCCGGCTGGCGCCGGCCATCGGCGACAGAGCGTCGGTTGCTATGAAAAGCCATCGCTGCGGGCGAACACGGCGATCGTGCATGGCAGAGACCCGCTCGCCGCCTGCGCCAAACTCTGGCGCGAAGGCGCAATCGGCAACGCGCCCAAGGTTCTCGTCCTCGTCGCCTGCGCAGGAGAAACCCCCGGCGTCGCCTACGTCTTCCCCGGTCCCGGTCCGTCGGTCTGCCAGCACCTCGGCCTGCAGCCGTTCAGCCAGTGAGAGGCCGCGCGGGCGAACGTGCGTTCGATCCGCCGCCCTTCCGACTAACGTAAAACCTGCCGATGCCAGCCAGCGCCCGCGTGATCGCCCATCTCGACATGGACGCCTTCTACGCGTCGGTTGAGCTGCGGCGGCGGCCGGAGCTGAGGGGCAAGCCGGTGGTCGTCTGTGGGTCGGGGCCGCGGGCGGTGGTGACGACGGCGAGCTATGAGGCGCGGAAGCTGGCCGGAATCCACTCGGCGATGCCGGCGGCGACGGCGCGACGGCGGCTTCCGGACGCGGTCTACATCTCCCCTGACTTTCCGGCCTACCGGGAGGCCTCCGGGCAGGTGATGGAAGTGCTGCGGCGCAATGCCGAGGTGGTCGAGGTGGTCGGACTCGACGAGGCCTACCTCGACCTGACCGGGATCTTCTCGCCGAAGGCGACGATGCGGCGGATCGCGGCGGAGATCAAGCGCGAGACCGGGCTGACCTGCTCGGTGGGGATCTCCGAGAGCCGGATGCTGGCGAAGATCACCAGTGAGCTCGGCAAGCCGGCCGGCCTCGTGGTGCTCTCCCGCGAGCAGGCGCTTGAGCGGTTCGGCGAGGACTCCCCCGGCCTCGTCCCTGGGATCGGCCCGAAGACCGTGGTCAAGCTCGAACGGATGGGGATCCGCACCCTGCGCGACCTCGGCGCCCGCCCGGCTGCGGAGCTGGAGGCGGCCTTCGGGCCGCGCAGCGGCGGCTGGCTGCACAACCGCGGGCGCTTGCTCGATCACACCCCCGTGACGACCGAGCACGAGACCAAGTCGCAGTCGGCGGAGACGACCTTCGACGTCGACGTGCGCGATCGGGGTGAGCTCGAGCGGCATCTCGCCGAGCTGAGCGCCGAGCTCTGCCGTCGTCTGCGCAAGCGCGAGCTGGAGGGACGGACGATCGGGATCAAGGTCCGCCTCGACGACTGGACCAACGTCACCCGCTCGCACACGGTCGAGGGGCCGACCAACGACCCTGAGGTCGTCGGCGCCGTGGCCCTCGACCTGCTGCGCGCCTACGACCCGCAGCGGCCGGTGCGCCTGCTCGGCGTCCGCGTCGCCTCCTTCGAGCACGACGCCGGCGCCGAAGGCAAGGAGGCCGAGGCCGAGCCGCAGATGCAGCTCAGCCTCGGCGCCCCCTGAGCGGCGTCAGCGGTTGGAGAGCACGGTGCCGACGCCGGGGAAGCGCAGTCGCTCCCGGGTCGCCTCGGTGAGGTCGAAGTCGCGACCGGCCACGTAGGGGCCGCGATCGATCACCGGCACAGTGACGGTGCGGCCGCGGTAGCGCAGCTTCACCTTGGTCCCGCACGGCAGCGTCTTGTTGGCGACGCCGAGCGTGCCCGGCAGCAGGGTGCCGCCGCAGGCGACGCCGTTGCCGTAGAGGCCCGGCCCGTAGTAGGAGGCGCCGGCGGGCCGGTAGGCGGTCAGCCGCCGGGCGACGCTGGCGGAGCCGCGGCTGCCTGCGTCATGGATGCCGTAGGCGCGCACCGCGTAGTTGCCCGAGAGGCCGGGGCTGAGGCGAACGCGGAAACGGCCGCTCGCCCGCGTCCTCGTCTTCAGCAGCTCCGTGTCGGGGCCGCGCAGGACCAGCTTCACGCGGTGTCGCCCCGTGGGCCGGACGCGACCGCGGACGACCACACCCTCGCCGCGCATCACCGCGTGGTGAGAGACGTGGAGGGCAACATGGGAGCGCTGGCGCTCCGCTCGATGGTGGTGCGAATCCGTCGCCTCGGCTGGCACGGCGCCGACCGAGAGCGCGGCGGCAGCAGCCACCGCGGGCAGGAGGTATCGCATCGCGTATCACTCGCTTTCTCGCTGCCTACGGGGTTAGCTGACGGGCTCGCGGCCGTGGCTCGTTGCCACGCTCGCTACGGGCGGCTCGCCGCCCGATTCGCCCCGACCGCGGCTTTTGGCGCCGCGGCAATTGGGTCCCCCGCTCCCGCTCGCGACGGTGCGAGGGGACTCGGCAGATGGGTTCGTTCGTTTTGCGGGAAACACGCTAGGTGGGCCGCAGGAGCGCAGGAGTGACGGGAGTCACACCTGTCCGAATTCGCAACTGAGCGTGTAAATGGCTCTGGCAAGCGAAAATCGGGCTCTGTTAAGCATGTCCGACCTGTGCGAAGATGGTCCGATGCCAGATCGACTCAGCGGACTCGACACCTCCTTCCTGCACCTCGAGCGGGCTGGCGCGCACATGCACGTCGCCTCGGTCAGCGTCTTCGAAGGCCCCGCTCCGACGCACGCGGAGTTCCGCGACCACATCGCCTCGCGCCTCCATCTGGTGCCGCGCTTTCGCCAGAAGCTGCGCTTCGTTCCCTTCGACCAGGGGCGGCCGGTTTGGGTCGACGATCCCCACCTCAACCTCGAGTACCACGTGCGCCAGACCGCCTTGCCGGCGCCCGGCAGCGACGAGCAGCTGCGCAACCTCGCCTCGCGGATCTTCTCCCAGCAGCTCGATCGCAGCAAGCCGCTTTGGGAGCTGTGGCTGGTCGAGGGCCTGCACGACGGGCGCTTCGCGATCATCGGCAAGAGCCACCACGCGCTGGTCGACGGCGTCTCCGGCGTCGACATCACCACCGTCCTCTTCGATCTCGACGCCGAGCCGGAGGGGCCCTCGGTCTCGCCGCCGCCCTGGCTGGCGCGCCCCGAGCCGTCCGACCTCGACCTGCTGGCCGAAGCGCTGCGCGAGCGGGTCACTAGCCCCAAGGAGATAGCTCGCGGCGTGCGCGCCGCCTTCCGGGGGCCGCGCCAGGTTCTGCGTGGGCTGGGCAGCACCTCGAAGATGGTTGGGGCCGGACTCTCCGCCTCCCATCACCCGGTCTTCAACGTCGAGATCGGTCCGCACCGCCGCTTCTCGATGGTGCAGACGGACCTCGCTGAACTGAAGCGAGTCAAGAATGCCCACGGGGGCACCGTCAACGACGTGATCCTCTCGGTCGTCGCCGGCGCGCTCGGCAAGTACCTGCGTGCCCGCGGGCACCATACCGACGGCCTCGAGCTGCGGGCGATGGTGCCGGTCAGCGTCCGCGCCGACGAAGAGCACGGCGCGCTCGGCAACCGGATCACGGCGATGATGGCGCCGCTGCCGGTCTGGTGCGAAGATCCGATCGAGCGGCTGCGGATCCTCAGCGAGGAGATGGGCGACCTGAAGTCCTCGGGACAGGCGGTCGGCGCTGAAATCCTCACCAAACTGACCGACTTCGCGCCGGGCACGATCGCCTCGCAGGCGGCGCGCCTGCAGCCCGCCCAGCGCTTCTTCAACCTCGTCGTCACCAACGTGCCGGGCCCGCAGTTCCCGCTCTACGTGCTCGGCCGCCGCATGGAGTCGATCTTCCCGATGGTGCCGCTGGCCCGGCGCCAGGCGCTCTGCGTCGGGATCATGTCCTACGACGGCCAGGTCAACTTCGGCCTCGTCGGCGACTACGACGCGATGGCCGATCTCGAGAGCTTCGGCCTCGACCTCGAGGCAGCGGTCGCCGAGATCGTCGGCACCGTCCCCGCCAAGCCCCGCAAGCGGGCCAAGGCAAGCGCCTCGGCGAACGGCACCCGCGCCGTCGCCTCCGAGTCGGCCTCCTAGGTTTCGTGGTCGCTCAGCGGACCACGTTCGCGCGGATCCGGAACGGCACCTGGTCGGTCAGGTAGAGCCAGTCGAGGTGGCGGGCGCTGAAGCCGTCGGCGGTGGCGTCGGCGTTGACGACGACCGCAGTGAGGCGGCTGTAACGACCGGGGGTCCCCAGCCTTACACGCAGGTCGCCGCCTTCGCGGCGGTAGACGATCCGGGACACCGTGTGGCCATGGCGTTCGCTGCCGAGTCGGCCGACCAGGGCGACGCCGGCGGCGGTGCCGCGCGGCGCGGTCAGATGGACGACCACGGCGCGACCACGCGGCGCGTGCACTCGTAGAAGCTGGAAGGTGGTGTGGTTGAGCAGCCGGGTGAGGGGCCGCCCATCGAGCGGCAGCGAGCCCTGCCGCGGCATGTCCGGGTAAAGGTCGCTCTCGCGGAACCCCTCCCCCGTGCGCCACTCGGCAACGGCGGTCGCGAAGCGGGTGAAGTCACGGCTGAGGGTGGACGGGCCGGTGGCCCCGATCGCCGCTTCGTAGGCGGCGATCGAGAAGCCGCCGGGCCGGACGTGGATCGCTTGCGCCCAGGCTCGGCGCACGATCGCCAGGCTGTAGTGGCGAGCGAGCCACTCATTCCAGACAGCCGACCCGTACATCTTGATCGAGCTGCTGGTCAGCGGCGTATCCCAGCGCTTTACCCAGCGGCGCACGTAACGCAGGTAGTCGTCGATGCCGTTGTAGACCTGGTCCTCCATCCAGGTCGCGGTCGACTCGGCGAACCAGGGGTCCTGGTAGGCGTCGTAGCCGAACTGGAGGATGTGGTTGTACTCGTGGGCGAAGGTGACCTCGAGGTCGTGCGACGGCGTCGTGCCCGGGAACTCGAAGGGGCTGTAGTCGTTGTCGAGGACCAGGTAGCCATGGAGGCGCCGGGGGATCCGATGTTCCTTGCCGCGCTGGCCGCGATCGGGTGCGGCGTAGCCGAACAGCTCGCCGCCGATCTGGGAGAGGTAGACATCGGTCTTGCCCCGGCCCCCACCTTGGCGTCCATCGCTCTTCGGCTCGCGCCAGCCCAGCTTGCCGTTCTCGATCGCGTGCACGTGTTCGGCGACGCGCAGGACCTGCTCGACGAAGTTGGGAATCCCGTCGCCGTCACTGTCGATCAGCTTCGGCGCGTCGATGCCCTCGGCCACCCAGTGGATGCAGAAGTTCGGTCCGCAGGCGGGCGAGCGCGGTGCCTCGGGGACGGCGTAGGCGTTGCGATTGGGGTCGGGGTCGTCGGTGGGACGGGCGGGCGCTTCCGTCGGGCGCGGCTTCGGCGCGATGAATGGCTTCTGCGATGCGGAGGCGAGGCTTGGCGTCGCCGGTGCAATGCCGGTCGCGGCCCGTGCGGTCGTCTCGCCGGTGGCGCCGAGCAGCAGCGTGATCGTCGCGACGCCAAGAACGAAGCGAGCTGCTGCCGCCGAGCGGCCGGCGGGGTGACGACGTCGGCGCTCGGGCATTCGCGGCAGGGTAACGATCGCCGCGGCCCGCGCGGCGGCCTTCGACCGCGATACTTCGGCGGTGTTCGACCGCAGAGACGAATGCGCGTAGCGCTCGCCCAGATTGATCCCACCGTCGGCGACATCGACGGCAACGCCGCCAAGATCGCCGAGTGGATCGACCGTGCGCGCGATGAGGGTGCCGAGCTGGCGATCTTCCCCGAGTTGGCCGTGCCCGGTTACCCGGCCGAGGACCTCTATCTGAAGCGGCATTTCGTCGAGGCGAACCGGCGCGCGGTCGAGGAGCTGGCCCGCGGAGTGACTGGAATGACCGTGCTGGTCGGCTTCGCCGAGCCGGCCTCCGGCGGCGGCGACGCCCGCCACGCCCACAACTCGCTCGCCGTCCTCGCCGACGGTGCGGTGCAGGCCGTCTACCGCAAGAACCTCCTGCCCAATTACTCCGTCTTCGACGAGCAGCGCTACTTCATCCCGGGCGAGGGGCCGCTCTCGGTCGAGGTCGGCGGTGAGGGGATCGGGCTGACCATCTGCGAGGACGTCTGGCAGCCCGGCCCGCCGGCGCAGGCCGAGGCCGAAGCGGGCGCGCGGCTGATCGCCAACCCGTCGGGCTCGCCGTACCACCGCGGCAAGGGCCGCGAGCGGGAAGCGATGTTCGCCGAGCGATCGCGCGCCTACGGGGCCCACTTCCTCTTTTGCAACCTCGTCGGCGGCCAGGACGAGCTCGTCTTCGACGGCCAGAGCCTCGTCACCGCGCCCGACGGCAGCGTCGTCGCCCGCGCCGCCCAATTCGAGGAGGAGCTGCTGGTTTGCGAGATCCCCGGCGGTGGGCCGCTGGCCGAGCCGCTCTCCGATCTCGACGAGGTCTACGAGGCCCTCGCCCTGGGGCTGCGCGACTACGTCGAGAAGAACGGCTTTCGCCAGGTCGGCGTCGCCCTCTCGGGAGGCATCGACTCGGCGCTGGTGGCGCTGCTGGCAGCCGACGCCCTCGGTCCCGAGCGGGTCAGCTGCGTTGTCATGCCGTCTCCGCATTCAAGTGATGAAACCCAGGATGACGCCCGGACTATCGCCGCCAACCTCGGCGTCGAGCTGATCGAGATCGAGATCGGAGAGACGATGCGGGACTACGAGCGCGCGCTCGGCCCGGCCTTCTCGCGCAACGGCGCCGCCGCCGCCGAGGAGCCGCTCCCCCGCGACCCGGCGAGGCGCTCCGAGCCCGACCTGGCGGCGGAGAACATCCAGGCCCGGATCCGCGGCAACCTGATGATGGGGCTCTCCAACCGCCACGGCTGGCTGGTCCTCACCACCGGCAACAAGAGCGAGATGTCGGTCGGCTACGCGACCCTCTACGGCGACATGGCCGGCGGCTTCGCGGTGATCAAGGACGTTCCGAAGACGCTCGTCTACAAGCTGGTCGAGCGGCGCAACGAGCGCGCCGGCAAGCAGCTGATCCCGGCCTCGGTCCTCGAGCGCCCGCCCTCCGCGGAGCTGCGCCCCGACCAGCTCGACAGCGACTCGCTCCCCCCCTACGACCTGCTCGACCGCATCCTCGAGGCCTATGTCGAGCGCGACCAGGGCCGCGAGGAGATGATCGCCGCCGGCATGCCAGCGGCCGTGGTAGACGACGTGGTCCGGCTCGTCGACCGCTCCGAGTACAAGCGCCGCCAGGCGGCCCCGGGCATCCGCATCACCCCCAAGGCTTTCGGAAAGGACCGGCGACTCCCAATCACCAATCGCTTCGGCGGTTAGCGGTCCTGCGGGATCGGCCTAATGGCGATCGTCATCTGGGCTAGTGCACAGATTCTCTCGTCGGCGTCGAGGACTTCGGCGTCCCAGACCCAGGTGGTGCGGCCGCGGTGGCGGGCGCGGGCGCGGACTTCGGCGTGGCCCTGGGTGATCGGGCGGATGAAGTTGACCGAGATCGACTGGCCCATCGCTGCCATGCCGTCGCTGAGGACGACGAGGGCGGTGGCGCGAGAGCAGACGCTCTCGACCAGGGTTGACATCACCCCGCCGTGGAGGAGGCCGACAGGCTGGCGCAGCTCGTCGCGCATGGCGACCCGGACGCGGGCGTGGTCGGGGTCGTCGTCGAGCCACTCGGTGCCGAGGAGCGCGTCGAAGTGGGAAGGCAGACCGGCTGGGTCGTCCGTCATCGGCTCGCACCCTAGCGGCGGCCGAGGTTAAGCCTTCGCGAGACCGGCAGGCGGTCTATTCAAGCCGCCGCCTGGAACCCGTAGGGTTTCTGCCCGGTGGCGCTCAGCGAGGACCAGAAGGCGATGCTGCGCCTGCTCGCGCAGCGCGAGCAGGGATACGACGACCTGGCAGCCCTGATGGGGCTGAGCGTCGACGAGGTGCGCGCCAAGGTCAAGGACGCGCTTGCCCAGCTAGAGGCCGAAGGCGAGCCGCAGCCGGACGTTCCCCCTCCCGCGCCGCCCGGGCCGGTCGCTCAGAAGCCGGAGCTTGCGGAGCCGGCGTCGGTGCCAGACGCGGCCGAGCCACAGGAGAGCGAGGAGGAGCTGCCTCCGCCTCCGGAGCCAGCTCCGGCAGAGCCGCTCTCGCCCGCAAAACCGACCGAGCCTGCCGCCACCCCGCCTAAGACCACCCGCCCTGCCAGCGGCCCGACCAAGCTCTCCCTGCCAAAGGACCGTGGCATCCAGGCCGCGATCGGCGCCGGCGTGCTGGCCGTGATCGCGATCGTCGTCCTGCTGATCGCTGGTGGCAGCGGCGGCGACTCGAGCGAAGGCTCCTCCGCCTCCGCCGGGTCGGGCGAAGGCAACGCCGCCAACGTCTCCGAAAACTCCGAACTGACCGAGGCGGTGCTGAAGCCGGTCGACGGCGGCGATGCCGAAGGGCGGGCGATCTTCGGCCGCGTCAAAAAGAACGTCGTCCTCCAGGTGGAAGCAACCGGGCTGGAGCCGTCGCCGAAAGGGTCCGCGTACTCGATCTGGCTCTACAAGTCACCGAAACTGGCACTGAGGATCGGTGCTGTACAGGTGACCGAGAACGGCGGCATCGCCGTGCAGCTGCCGATCCCGACCGAACTGCTCGCCTACGTCGCCAGCGGCGCCTTCAACCAGATCGACATCGCCCTGACCGAAAACGCCGCCTACGCGGCCGAGGTGGCGAAGTCGAAAGCGGAGAAACGGCTCCCCGAACACGTCGGCGAAAGCGTTTTGCGCGGCCAGGTCACCGGCCCGGCGATCGAACAGGCCGCCAAAGACTCCGGCGGCTAACCCGGGATCAGCTTGCCCGGGTTCATGACGCCGGTCGGATCCAGCTCTGCCTTGACTGCCTGCAGCACCTGAAGTCCCGTCTCCCCCACCTCGGCCTCCATGTAAGGGGCGTGGTCGCGACCGACGGCGTGATGGTGGGTGATCGTGGCGCCGCAGGCGACGATCGCCTCGCAGGCCGCCTGCTTGACCCGGCGCCACTGCTCGATCTCCTCGCCACTGCGGCGGCGGGCGACGAAGGTGAAGTAGAGCGAGGCCCCGTCCGCGTAGGCGTGCGAGAGATGGCACCAGACGATGCCCGGGGTGCCCTGTTCGGCGAGGGCGCGGCGGATCGCCGCGGCGACGGTCGTGTGCAGCTCGTGCAGGCGCGTCCAGGTATGCGACGTCTCGAGCGTCTCGACCATCGCCCCCATCTCCATCAGGGCATCCCGGAGGTAGGGGCCCTGGTAGCGGCCGTGCTCCCAGGAGCGGCCTGCCGCCTGGCCGAGGTAGGCGGCGCCCCCGGCGCGCAGTGCCCGGACGGCAAGCGCGCGGCGGCGCGCGACCGACTCCTCGTCGCCCTCGAAGCCGACGATCACTAGCGAACCGCCACGGCGGCGGCGCAGGGCGAGGTAACCGCCGAAGGCCTTGGCGGCGGCACCGCGCGGTCCCGAGAGCGCCAACGAGCCTTCGGTCTCCTCCTCGTCGGAGATGCGGATCACATCGGGCAGGCCGCTGCCCTGCGCCAGCGAGCGGACGATCTCGGCGCCCGCCTCGAAACCCTCGGCCATCCAGGCCTCATAGCGGCGCAGTGGCGGGGCCGGGCGGACCCGCACGGTGACGTCCGGGATCACGCCGAGCGTGCCCTCGGAGCCGACGATCAGCTCGCGCAGGGCCGGGCCGGCAGCCGTGTGCGGCGTCGCCAACGTCTGCAGCTCGCCCGCGGGCGCCAGCATACGGACCGAGTTGACCAGGTCGTCGAAGCGGCCGTAGCCACTCGAGGCCTGGCCGGCCGAGCGGGTGGCGGCGAAGCCGCCGATCGTCGCGTACTCGAAGGACTGGGGGAAGTGGCCGAGGGTCAAGCCCCGCCGAGCGAGCGCCGCCTCCGCCTCCGGCCCGCGCAGGCCGGCGCCGAGGCGGGCGGTCAACGAGCGTGGGTCGACCTCGACCTCGCGCAACCGCCCGAGGTCGAGGCTGACGAGGCGCTCGTGCGGACCTCGTAGCGGCTCGACGCCACCGACGACGCTGGTGCCACCGCCGAACGGGACGACCGCGACGCCCTCGCTCGCGCAGATCGCCAGGACAGTCCGCACCGCCGCGGCGTCGCCCGGCGCCAGCACGGCATCCGGGACGGCGTCGAGCGAACCGAGGCGCAGCCGCGCCAGGTCGACGTAGCCCTTGCCGGCGGCGTGCCGCAGCCGGTCCTCCGCCTCGGTGGAGACGTTCTCGGCTCCGACCGCGTCGATCAGCGCCTCGGGCAGTGCCTGCGCCGCGGGCAGCGGGAACTCGCCGAGCTCGTGGGCGAGCGGCCAGGGCTCCAGGTCTCCGAGGCGCTCGCGCAGAACTCCCAGCGCCGCGGCATCCAGCTGCGGTCGCACCGCCGGATCGCCCCAGCCCCACCAGTTCGTATCGCGCCGGAGGTTGCTCATCGCCCGCCTCCTGGGGCGACTTCTTCCCACCCGTGAGGGAACAAAGCGCCCTGGCTCACGTCAGCGCCCCCTCGAGGCCTTCCAGGGCCTCGTCGAGGATCCGGCCCTGGGCACCGCGCATCATCGGCGAGCCGAAGCGGGACATCCCGCGCAGCGTCTGCGAGGCGGTGAGGGCAACCTCGGTCGCCTCGCCCTCGGGCCGCAAGCGGATCTCGAGCTCGGAGGAGCGCAGGTGCTTCGCGAACGGCGTCCCCTCCAGTTGCTGCTCCCACACGTAGCGCTCGTTGGTGGCGCTGCTGATGCAGCGATAGTCGGCCCGTACGCCCCGCCCTTCGGCGGTCTCCAGCACCTTCGTCCACTGGCTGCGCCGCCCGCCGTCCTTCTGGTCGACGTTCTCGACGCGACTCACCCGCGGCCACCAGCGCGGCAGGTTGTAGGGGTCGGAGACGAGCTTCCAGACCTCGCCCACCGGGGCCGCGATCGTGCGGCGGCGGCTGACGCGCGACACCGGCGGCTCTAGTCCCCGGCGAGGCGGCGCAGATCTCGCACGAGCAGCAGGTGCTTGAGGTGGCTGACCGTCGCCGCCAGGCTTTCCAGGCTCTGCAGTGCCTCTTTGCGGCGCTCGGGGTTGCGCGAGCGCAGCGAGGGGCCGAGCAGCGCTTCCAGCAGGTTCGCCTCGCGGTCGGCCGAGGAGCGGAAGACGCGCAGGTTGCGGGCGCCGACGCCGAAGCGCGAGAGTTCGTTGGCGGCGCGGACGATCTCCTGGTCGGTCTCGTCGTAGACGACCTTGCCTTCGCGTTTCTCGGGCTGGACGATGCCGAAGTTCTCGAGCTCGGCGATCAGCTCCTCGCGGGCGCCGGTCTCCTCGATCACCTCGTCGAGGGTGAGGTGCGCGCGTGAGGTCTCGACCAGGATCGCCCGCCGCACCGAGCCGCCGCTCGCCCGCCGCTCGCCGTCGCCGATGCCGACCTCGCCGCCGGCGGCGAGCTCCTGGCGGATCACCTTCAGCGGCAAGAACTCGTCGCGCTGCAGGCGCAGGATCGTCCGCAGCCGTTCGACGTCCGCCTGGCTGTAGAGGCGGTAGCCGCCCGAGGTGCGGCGGGGATTGAGCAGCTTCTGATCCTCGAGATAGCGGATCTTCGAGATCGAGACGTCGTCGAACTCGTTCTGGAGGATCTTGCAGACGGCGCCGATCGTCAGCGCCTTGCGAGGCCGGCTGGCCGATTCCGGCGGCCGCGTCGATTGCTCGGAGAGGGCCATTCGGATCTCGCTATCGCTCCAGGTAGCTGAGCTTGTACTTGCCGACCTGGATCTCGTCGCCGTCGGCGAGCCGGTGCGACTCGATCCGGCGGCGGTTCACGTAGGTCCCGTTGAGCGAGCCGAGGTCGTCGATGTAGAGCCCGTCCCGCCGGCGCACCAGCAGGGCGTGGTTGCGGGAGACGGTGACGTCGTCGAGGAAGACACCGGCATCGGGACTGCGGCCGATGCTGACCCGGTCCTCCTCGATGCTGAAGCTCTCGCCGGCGCGGCCGCCGCCGGCGCGAATCACCAGCGCCGCACCCGCCGCCTCGACGACCTCGTCGATGTCGACCGGCTGCATGTCGCCGGTCTCACCGACCGTGTAGGTCATCGTCGTCGGGTCCTCGCCCCCCTCGCTGGGGCCACCGAGGTACGCGCCGCACTTCTGGCAGTAGTTGGCGCCCTCGGGGTTCGCGAACCCGCACTCGGGACAGTGGACGGCCATCGCTGCTCCGCGGCTGTTCAGGCCGCGCTCTCGCCTTCCGGTGACGCGCCCTTCGCCTTGCCGGCGAGGATCTCGGTCAGCTGCTCGACGTCGTCGCCGGAGATGATCGAGTCGCCCCGCTCGCGCTTCTGGCGCAACCGGTTGACGAGCTCCGCCCGCATGATGTCGATCTTGCCGTGCAGCACGCGACGCTTGTAGGAGATCTCGTTCTCCTCGGCCATCAACTTGTCGATCATCTCTTTCAGCTCAACGTCGCTGAGAGAGCCCAGATCGGGAAAAGTGTCCTCCATCTTGCTCCTTAGATGCCGAGGCGCGGGCGCCTCCATTTGCGCAGGGGAACGATTATAGGTAGCCGCAGGCTCAAGGTTCAACTGCAGGTTGAAGGTTCCCCCATTTGGTGCTCAGCTTGCAGCGGCGCGAGTGGCCCGCACGGCGCGGATGCCGGTCCGCGCGTAGAGCACCGTGGCGACGATCGCCAGGGCGAGGCCGACCAGCAGCAGCGCCGTCGGCACCCAGCCGGCGAAGACCAACGCGAAGAAGATCCCACCCATGATCGGGAAGACGGAGATGCGGCCCGGCCAGTTGACTTCGACGTCGACGCCGTGGCGGAGCCCGTACTGGGCGAGTACCAGCATCGCCAGCTCGCGTAGCGCCAGCAGCGCCAGGGCCCAGCGCGGCAGCAGCTCGAAGCTCCAGCAGACGGCGGCGCCGGCGAGGATCGTCAGCCGGTCGATCAGCGGGTCGAGGAGCGCACCGAGGCGGCTGTACTGGCCGGTGACGCGGGCCAGGAACCCGTCCAGGTAGTCGCCCGCCGCGATCAGCCAGAAGATCGTCGCCGAGGCAACGGTGCGGCCGTCGCTGGATTCGTAGGCCAGGTAGAGGAAGACGGGAATCGCCGCCAGCCGCAGGTAGCCGACGAAGTTGGGGATCGTCCAGGGACGAAGCGGCTCGCCCTCGCGAGTCTGCCGCGGTTTCGAACCGGTGCGGTCGAGGCCGAAGAGGCGCCGGATCCGGCCGCGACCAAAGGGGGCGGCGTCGGTCATCCCGTCCCTCGCGCCGCAGGCACGGTCGCGCCGTCGCCGTTGCTCAGTAGGCCCGGGCGAAGACAGCTTCGACGACCGCCGGCTCGCCGGTCAGCACGCAGGCGCTGCCGGGCTCCAGCTGCTGGTCGAAGGGCAGGCAGCGGACCGAGACCTTGAGCTCCTCCATCAGCTCCACCGATCGCGGCGATTCGCTCCACGGCGCCCGGACGAAACCGCCACTCGCCTGATCGCCGTCGTCGTCCTCGAACCATCGTCGGAAATCATCCAGGTTGCGGACGTCGCGTGCGGTTCGCGTCGCCATGCGGTCGGCGGCGGCACCGAGGTAGCTCGCCTGCACCTCTTCCAGCAGCGCCGGTACTCGGGCGGCGATCTGGTCCCGCGGGACGCTCTCCCCCGAGCGCCCGTCTGCGTCGCGGCGACGCATCATCACGGCGTTCTCGGCGATGTCGCGCGGCCCGACTTCGAGGACCAGCGGCACCCCCTTGCGGACCCACTCCCAGCGCTTCGCCGGCGCCTCGCGGTCGCGCAGGTCCGCAACCGCGCGCACCTCCTCCCCCGCGTAGCTCGCCCGGCCCAGCTCGGCGGCCAACTCCTCGGCATAGGCGACGACCGCGTCGGTCTCCTCGCCGCGCAGGATCGGCACGACCACCACCTGCTGGGGTGCCACTCGCGGCGGCAGCCGCAGGCCGTCGTCGTCGGAGTGCGACATCACCAGCGCGCCGAGCAGGCGCGTCGAGACCCCCCAGGAGGAGGTATGGACGAGTTTGCGGTCGCCGTCCCGATCGAGGAACTGAATCTCCGCGGCTTCGGCAAAACCCTGGCCGAGGTAGTGCGAGGTGCCCGCCTGCAGGGCCTTGCCGTCCTGCATCATCGCCTCGATCGAGAGGCTGCTGACGGCCCCCGGGAAGCGCTCCGCGTCCGGCTTCTCTCCGGTGAGGACCGGCATCGCCATGACCGACTCGGCGAAGTCGCGGTAGACCTCGAGCATCCGCTCGGTCTCCTCGCGCGCCTCCGCCTCGGTCGCGTGGGCGGTGTGACCCTCCTGCCAGAGGAACTCGGTGGTGCGCAGCAGCACCCGCGGCCGCAGCTCCCAGCGCACCACGTTCGCCCACTGGTTGATCATCAGCGGCAGGTCGCGATAGGAGTCGATCCATTTCGCGAAGGACTTGCCGATCACCGTCTCCGAGGTCGGCCGCACGATCAGCGGCTCGGCTAGCTCCCCCGCCGGGCGCAGCTTGCCGGGCTTGGCCGGGTCCGCCTCGAGCCGGTGGTGGGTGACCACCGCCATCTCCTTGGCGAAGCCCTCGACGTGCTCGGCCTCCTCCTCGAAGTAGCTGAGCGGGATGAACAGCGGGAAGTAGGCGTTCTGGGCCCCGGTCCGCTTGATCTCCAGGTCGAGCTGGCGCTGCATCAGCTCCCAGATCGCATAGCCCCAGGGCCGAATCACCATGGAACCACGCACGTGCGCGAGTTCGGCGACCTCGGCCTCCTTCACCACCGCTTGAAACCAGGCGGGAAAATCCTCGGAACGAGTTGGCGAGATCCCCTTCGCAGCCATTGGCGCGCGAGTCTATTTACCGATCGGCCACTGAGGCGCGAGGGCCAAGCCTGGCCAGGACGCAGGGAGCGAAGCGTGCAGCCGCACGCGAGCGACCGAGGACGCCTCCAGGCGCCGGCCATCGCGCCTCAGTCAGGCGCGGGTGAAGCGGCGGCCCGCGGTCGGCGAGGCCTCCTCGTCGAGCAGGACCTTGTCCGACTCGCCCCGTTCGACCGCTTCCTTCTCCATCTGGGCGATCTTCTCTGGGGTCAGGTCGCCGGCGTTTTCGCGCTCGATGTTGGCGACCCACTCCGCCCCCTCCTGCGACTCCGCCTCGTCGAACTCGACCTCGCCGCCGCGGTCGAGCGACTTGTCGATCTCTTCGAAGAGGGTGTCGACCAGCTTCGCCTGGGGCACCTTTCGCAGCGGTTTGCCGCCGGCGAAGATCAGGCCCTCGTTCTTGGCGCCGGCGATCCCGAAGTCGGCGTGGCTGGCCTCGCCGATGCCGTTGACGGCACAGCCGAGCACCGCCACCTCGACCGGCTCCGCGTAGCCCTCCAAGCGCTGCTCGATCTCCGCCACCACCGAGTCCATGTCGAACTGCAGGCGGCCGCAGGTCGGACAGGCGATCAGGACCGGGCCGCGCTCGCGCAGCTGCAGCGCCTTGAGGATCTCCCAGGCGACCTTGACCTCCTCCTCGGCGTGGAAGGTCGAGAGGCTGATCCGGATCGTGTCGCCGATCCCGTCGGCGAGCAGGGTCCCGAGGCCGACGGCGCTTTTCAGCGAGCCGCCCCATTTGGTCCCCGCCTCGGTGACGCCGAGGTGCAGCGGGTATGGGATCTTCTCCGAGAGCAGCCGGTTGGCGGCGATCGTGTACGGCACGTTGGTCGACTTGATCGAGACCTTGAAGTTTTCGAAGTCGAGGCCCTCCATCAGTTCGACGAACTCGATCGCGGCGGCAACCAGCGCCTCGACCGGCGCCTCGCGCTCGAGCTCGTGGAGATGCTTGGGCAACGAGCCGGAGTTGACCCCGATCCGCATCGGCACCCCGGCGGCGTTGGCCTTCGCGGCGACCTCGGCGACTTTGTCGCGGCCGCCGATGTTGCCCGGGTTGAGTCGGATGCAATGGGCGCCCGCGTCGATCGCTTTCAGCGCCAGGGTGTGGTTGAAGT
>JBEVJP010000056.1:0-89323 GCA_040510155.1 Solirubrobacterales bacterium
CTGGAGGTGCTGGATGCGCGCTGGTCGCGGCCGGTGCCGCCGGAGAAGATCGGCGCCGCGGTCAGCGGCCGCACGATCGAGGGGCTGGGACGGCGCGGCAAGTACCTGCTGCTGGGACTCGACGGCGGCCAGACTCTGGTCATGCACCTGCGGATGACCGGCAACCTCGTCCTGGTCGAGGGCGAGGACGTGCTCGATCCCTCGGAGGGACGGCGGCTCTACGAGGCGGAGCGCTCGACTTCGGCCCGCCACCTGCGCGCCCGCTTCCTCCTCGACGATGGCCGCGAGGTCTGGTTCACCGACCCGCGCCGCTTCGGCGAGGCCTTCCTGATCGCCGACGACAAGCTCGACGAGCGCTTCGCCAAGCTCGGGGTCGAGCCCTTCGCGCCCGAGTTCACCCCCGAGGCCCTGGGAGAGATGGCGGCGGGGCGGACGGCGCCGCTGAAGTCCTTCCTGCTCGACCAGTCGAAGGTCGCCGGCGTCGGCAACATCTACGCCGACGAGGCGCTCTTCCGCGCCCGCCTGCACCCGCTCTCGCCGGCCGGTTCGATGAAGCCCGAGCATCACGAGGCACTGCGCGACGCCGTCGTGGCGGCCCTGGAGGCGGGGATCGAGAACGGCGGCTCCTCGATCGACGACTACCGCGACGGTCGCGGCGAGAAGGGGACGATGCAGGACGAGTTCCTGGTCCACACCCGTGAGGGCGAGGCCTGCCCCGAGTGCGAGAGCGAGATCGTCCGCATCGTCGTCGGCGGCCGCTCCACCTACTACTGCCCGAGCTGCCAGGTGCGCCTGCGTCGCCGTCCGCGACGCCGGGCAAAGTAGGAGGGTGGCCGGAACCACCGTCAAGACTGAGGCGATCGTCCTGCGCAGCATCCGCTACGGAGAGGCCGACCGCATCCTCCACCTCTACTCGCGCCAGCGGGGCCGGATCGGCGCAATCGCCAAGGGGGCGCGCAAACCCCGCTCGCGCTTCGGCGGCCGCCTCGAGCCCTTCTTCCGGCTCGACCTCGTCCTCCACGAAGGGCGCGGCGACCTGCTGACGGTGACCAGCGTCTCGACCCTCGATGGCTACCCGCGCCTGCGTTCCTCCGGTCCCGCGTTGAGCGCCGGCGCCCGTGCTTGTGACGCCGTCCTGCGCCTGCTCGACTCGGCCGAGCCCAACCCGCCCGCCTACAACCTGCTCTGCCGCTATCTCTCCCTGCTCGACGAGGTCGGGGACGATCAGGGGGCGAGGCTGGAAGCGGCGCTCTCCTTTCGCCTCAAGCTCGCCCTCGCCGCCGGCTTCGCTCCCGAACTCGCCTCCTGCGCCAGCTGCGGCGAGGCCGAGCACATCGTCGGCTTCTCCGGTGCCGCCGGGGGGGTCGTCTGCGCCAGCTGCGAAGCGGGCTCCTTCGAACTCTCCGAGGGGGCGCACAGCTTCATGGTCGAGGCCCTGGCCCAGCCCCTTGCCGGCGCCCCAGCCGCCAAGCCGCTTGCCCTGCGGCAGGTCGAACGCGCCATCGGCGAGACGCTGGAGCACCACGCCCACGTCCAACTCCGGGCGGCCTGAGAGGCCTGCAAACCGGCGCGGCTCGGCGTCCGCGCTCGCTTATGTGCGGAGCACATGCGCTCGCACGTCCTTGATCCGCTCGGTTTTCGGCCCCTCAGGCCGCCCGGGGCGGGGTGGTGGCCCCGCTTATGATCGGGAGGTGCCCGTAGCCACCGCCTTCGCCGACCGCGTGCAAGCGTGGGAGGCCGAGTTCCTCAGCGACAACGCGACTCGCTCCTACCCGGCCCGCCGCCGGGTCGAGGAGCCGGACAGCCCGCTGCGGACGCCGTTTCAGCGCGACCGCGACCGGATCGTCCACTCCAAGTCCTTCCGGCGGCTGAAGCACAAGACGCAGGTCTTCGTCGCTCCCGAGGGAGATCACTACCGGACTCGCCTCACTCACACGCTCGAGGCCTGCGGGATCGCTCGCACCGTCGCCCGGGCGCTGGGACTGAACGAGGATCTCACCGAGGCGATCGGGCTCGGCCACGACCTCGGACACCCGCCCTTCGGCCACGCTGGCGAGCAGGCGCTCGACACGGCGCTGCGTGAGCGCTGCGGCGGCGGCTTCCGGCACAACCAGCACTCGCTGCGGGTCGTCGAGGTGCTCGAGCGCGACGGCCAGGGGCTCAACCTCACCGAGCAGGTGCGTGACGGGATCCTCAACCACACCGGCGGCGCCAAGCCGGCGACGCTGGAGGGGCGGGTGGTCAAGCTGGTCGATCGCGTCGCCTACATCAACCACGACATCGACGACGCCCTGCGAGCGGGGATCCTGCGGCCCGAGGATCTGCCCGCGGCGGAGATCGAGCTGCTCGGCCCGACCGGCTCCTCCCGCATCGACACCCTCGTCCGCGACATCGTCGAGCGCTCCGAGGCGGCCGGCGACATCGTCCAGGGCGAGGAGATCGGCGGCGCGATGCTGCGCCTGCGCAAGTTCATGTTCGACCGCGTCTACCTTGGGCCGGCGACGGTTAGCGAGCACGAGAAGGTGGGGCGGACGATGCGCGGCCTCTTCGACCACTACCTGGCGCACCCCGACGAGATCCCCGAGTGGGACCCGGACGCCGAGGTCCCGCAGCGCGTAACCGACTACATCGCCGGCATGACCGACCGCTTCTGCATCGCCAAGTTCACCGAGCTGACGGTTCCCGAGGAGGCTCGGTTCTGATGGCGCTGATCTCGACCGAGAGCCTCGACCGCCTCAAGCAGACCGCCGACATCGTCGAGGTCATCTCCACCCACACCGACCTGCGCCGGCAGGGCGCTCGCTGGGTCGGGCTCTGCCCATTCCACGAGGAGCGCACGCCGTCCTTCTCGGTCGACGCCCAGGAGAAGCTCTACCACTGCTTCGGCTGCGGGGTCGGCGGCGACGTGATCAAGTTCGTCGAAGAGAAGGACGGGCTCGGCTTCTCCGAGGCGGTCGAGCTACTCGCCGACCGCTACGGCGTGGAGCTGGAGCGTGAGCAGGAGGACCCGCGAGCCGAGGCGCGCCGCCAGCGCCGCCGCCGCCTCGAGCAGCTGCTCGATCGCACCGCCTCCTTCTACTCGAGCTACCTGTGGGAGTCGCAGGAGGCGGGGAAGGCCCGCGACTACCTGGCCGAGCGTGGCCTCGCCGAGGCGACGTTGCGGGACTTCGGCGTCGGCTTCGCGCCCAGCGCCTGGGACAAAGTCCTGGTCGCCGGGCAGCGGGCCGGCTTCAGCGTCGAGGAGTTGCGCGGGGTGGGGCTGGTGCAGCGAGGCCGGGGCGGCGGCGAGTACGACCGCTTCCGCTCCCGGATCATGTTCCCGATCCGCGACCGCCGCGGCCGCACGCTGGGCTTCGGAGGGCGGGCGATGCGCGAGGACCAGGGCGCCAAGTACGTCAACACCGCCGAGACCGACTTCTTCCACAAGAGCGAGCTGTTGTACGGGGTCGACCGGGCGAAAGCGGCGATCGCCAAGGCCGCCCGTGCCGTCGTCGTCGAGGGCTACACCGACGTCCTGGCCCTGCATCAAGCAGGAGTCGAGGAGGCCGTTGGGGTGATGGGCACGGCGATCACCGGCGAGCAGGTCGCGACCCTCTCAGGCATGGTCGAGGAGGTGGTGCTGGCACTCGACGCCGACTCGGCCGGGCAGGAGGCGATGCTGCGCGCGCAGCGCGTCGCCGCTGGGCGGAAGATGCGGCTGCGGGTGGCGGCGATGCCGGCGGGCGAGGATCCGGCCGAGATGATGGCCGCCGAGGGTGGCGCCGAGCGCTTCCGCGCCCTGGTCGACGGCGCCGAGGAGCTCTCCTCCTTTCAGGTTGGGATGGTGCTCGACGGCACCGATGCCGGGTCGCCGACCGACCGCGACCGCGCCTTGGCCGAGGTTGCGCCGATCCTCGCCAGTCTGGGGGAGAGCGCCAGCCGCGACGAGCTGGTCCGCCGGGTGGCCGAGCGACTGGACTTCGAGCCGGCGATGGTGATGGGCCGGGTCGTCGCCGCTACCCCGGCGAGCGGGGGCACCGAACGGGCGGCTGCGGCGGCGCCTCCTGGCCGGCAGGCGCCGCCGCCGCGCCGGGCCGCCGAGCTGACCTCGCGCGAGCGCCGCGAGCGGGCGCTGCTGGCGATGTGCATCGCCCTGCCGGAGGAGGGGAGGAGCTTTTTGGAGCGGCTCAGCGAGGCCCATCTCTCGCCGTCCGGAGCCCGCGCCGCCGGCTGGCTGCGCGAGCATCCGGGCGACCCCGCCTCCAACCTGCCCCAGGACGACGAGCTCTCCGGCCTGATGACCGAACTGGTGATGCTCTCCCGCAGCGAGCCCGCCTCCCCCGAGGCGATGCAGCTCAACTTCCTCCTCCTCGAGCAGCGCCGCCTCGAGGACGAAATCGCCGCCGCCGCCGAACGCGACGACTACCAGCACCGCGCCACCCTCAGCCGCGAGCGCGCCGCCCTCGTCGAACGCATCGCCCACGCCGAGCGGAAGTAGTCGGACAGCTGCAGACAGATACGCCGGTCCGTCCGACCGGCTATGCAATCTTTTGTCTGCATGGAAAGAGAATGCGCTCTACACGGTTTGACTCGTTTTCATTCGAGGCCGGACGGCGGCTTTCGACGTGGCAGGTGTCGAGCTGCTGCCGTGTCCAAACGCAGGCGTCGGGTGAAGCGCCTGCTGGTCGAGGAGGCCGGGGGGAAGTGCGTCATCTGCGGCTATGACGAGCACCCAGCGGCTCTGCAGTTCCATCACCTCGACCCGTCTCGCAAGGAGTTCCAGCTGAGTGCACGCGGGCTCACTCGAGGCATCGATCGCGCGCGGGCTGAGGCGAGGAAGTGCGTGCTGCTGTGTGCGAACTGCCATGCCCTCGTCGAGATAGGTGTGAAGGAATTGCCGGCGTCAGGCCGCTAAAGTTGCCGGACGGCGGGTTCCGGCCCGCATCGGTCCGGGGTAGCTCAATTGGTAGATGCGCTCGACTGTTAATCGAGAGGTTGTGGGTTCGAGCCCCACCCCCGGAGCTCTTTCAGTCGGAGGCGTCTGCCGCCGAAGTTGTCGGCGGTTCGTCTGCCGAATTGGAGCGGGCGCCTGACAAAGCCAGCCGCTCGACCAGCTCGGCGCCGCGGGCGGCGCCGTCATTGGCACGGCCCCAGGCGGCTATTTCGCCCGCTCGCGCCGTAAAGGAGGGCTCGCCCAGCAGCCGTCTCGTTGCCCAGCGCAGGGGCGCCGGCTGGCAGAGTCGCCAGGGGAGCGAGAGGCCGGCGCCGGCGGAGGCGACCCGCATGGCGGTCTCGCTCATGTCGCCGATGATCGGGGAGATCAGCAAGGGGGTGCCGGCGCCGAGGGCCCGGGCGACGGTGCCGTGGCCGCCGTGGGAGATCACCAGCGAGGCAGCCGGCATCAGCTGGCTGTAGCTGAGCCATTCGACCAGCTTCGCGTTGGCGGGGACCTCGATCGGCGCTTGGGGCCGGACCCGGTTGGTCGTCGCGACGACGCGCACCGGCTCGCCGGCAAGGGCGGCCAGGGCGGTTCGGACCAGGTGGTTTTCGGAGTCGTGGGCCGTGCTCGGGGCGACCAGCACCAGGGGGTCGTCGCCGGGCGGCAGCTCGATCTCCGGGTGGGGCAGCTCGAAGGTCATCGGCCCGGTGATCTCGACTCCGGCCGGCCACTGGCGCGGGTACTCGAGCTGCGGATAGGTGGCGACCAGGGCCAGGTCAGGGCTGATGCCGCCGTGAAAGCGGTCGAGTGGCGGCAGCTCGAGCCGTTCCCGCTGCTGATTGAGGTCGCGGCGGCCGTGCTCGAGGCCGATGTCGAGCAGTCGCTGGCCGGCACGCCAGATTCCCCGTCCCACCGGCGTTCGCGGCGTCCGTAGGCCGATCGCGAAGAACGGCTGCCCGGGCTCGACGACGGGGTAGATGTGGGGGATCAGGGTCGCCAGCGGCACTCCGGCGCGCTCGGCCGCCAGCGCCGGCGCCAGGGTGAGGATGTCGCTGACGGCGACGTGCGGTCGCATCTCCTCGAGCAGCGGCAGCAGCGCTCGCGCCGCCTCGGCCGCGTGCTGACCGTCAGCGGAGTCCGGCTCGGGCGGCGGGAACATCTTGTATTCCTCCGCCGCCGCAAAACCGAGCCCCGCGCCCTCGACCGCCTCCCGCCGTTCCTCCCAGGTCTCGACCAGCACCTCGTGCCCCCGCGCCGCGAGTGCCTTGCCCAAGGCAATCGCCGGAAAGGCATGGCCGGCGTCCCCGAATGCCGCGATCAGGACGCGCAGGCGCTCGTCCTCCACCGCTGTCACGTCAGGGCGTGTCCAAGCCCTCGCCCGGCCGCGTGAAAACGATCTCTGGGACGTGGCAGTTGGGGGAGGTGCGGAGCAGGAAGCGGACCGCCTCGCCGAGGTCGGAGGGCTGGATCATCTGCTCGGCTGGAACCTGTCCCTTCGCGAACTCAGTCATCGGCGTGTCGACGAAGCCGGGCGCAAGCGCCGTGCACTGGATCCCGGCACCGCCGGCCTCGCGGTGGGTCGACTGCGTGAAGTTGATCACCGCTGCCTTGGTCGCGGCGTAGATCGAGAGCCAGGCCTGGCCGCCTTTGCCGGCAATCGAGGCGGTGTTGACGATCAACGCCTTGCCGTGCTCGGCGCCGGCCTCGCGCAGCAGCGGCAGACCCTCGCGGGTGCCGAGGATCAGCGCCCGCAGGTTGACTGCCAGCTGCATGTCCAGGTGCTTGGTCTGGATCTGCTCCATCGGTGCGCCGATGCCGACGCCGGCGTTGTTGACGAGCGCGTCGAGGCGACCGTGCTTCTCGCGGTGGCTGGCGAAGACGGAGACGACGTCCTCCTCGTCGGTCATGTTCGCGGCGACGGCGTTGACCTCGAAGCCCTCCTCGCGCAGGCTCGCCGCCGCCTCCTCGAGCTTCTCGGGGCGCCGGGCGGAGACGGTCAGGGCGTATCCCTCCTCGCCCAGGGTGCGGGCGATCGCCAGTCCGATCCCGCTCGAAGCTCCCGTCACAAGTGCCGCTTTGCCAGCCATCCGCTCTCCTCCTTTGTCGTCGCCGTCGGCACCCTACCGTCAGTCTCCGGCCCCGGCGAGGGGCCGCGCCCGGCCCGCGACTGCGAATAACATGGGCGCGGATGCGCGCCGCCCCCCGATTCAGCTTCGTCTTCGCCTGCCTGCTTTTCGCCACCGCTGCCCTTATCGCCGGTTGTGGCAGCAGCTCGGACTCGTCCACCGGCGGTTCCGGCTCGGGCAGCGCCGAAAGCCGCCCGGCCCCGCCGAAAAGCGACTTCCCGAGCGCCCAGGGCAAGACCCTCGAAGAAGTCGTGAAGTTGGCCGACGGCCCCAGCGAACTCGTCGTCTCGCCGGCCGCGATGGCCTTTTACAAGGGCGACAACCGCTACCCGTTCGGCGTCTTCAAGCGAGACCGGAGCCAGGTCGCAGGCGCCGAAGTGGCCCTTTACTTCGCCAAGGTCCCCACCCCTGGGAAGAACAAGTCGAAGTCCGGTAACAAGGGCCAGGCCGCGAAAGCGCAGGAAAAAGCCCTGGAAGAGCCAGCCGTCGGCCCCTTCCCGGCCAAGATCGAATCGCTGCAGACGAAGCCTGCCTTCCAGGCGAAGACGACCGTCGACGATCCCGACGCGGCGAGCGTCGTCTACACGAGCGAAATCGATTTCCCAAGCGACGGGGAGTGGCGGATCGCCGCCCTCGTCAAGGAGGGCGACGAGCTGAAGGGGACGCTGCTGCCGAGCGCCGTCGTCGGTGAATTCAAGAACGTCCCCAGGCCCGGCCAGCCGGCCCCGAAGATCCACACCCCGACGGCCGACGACGTCGGCGGCGACCTGGCGCAGATCACGACGAGGATTCCGCCGGACACGCAGAACCGCGTCGACTACGCCGACGCGCTGGGGAAGGAACCGATTCTCCTCTTGTTTGCGACCCCCCAGTTCTGCCAGAGTCGGGTCTGCGGCCCAGTCGTCGACGTGGCCGAGCAGGTCAAAGAAGAAACTGGCGACAAGGCGGCCTTCATCCACATGGAGATCTACAAGGACAACGACCCCAGCAAGGGAGTGCGCCCACAGGTCCGTGCCTTCCACCTGCCGAGTGAGCCGTGGCTGTTCGCGATCGACCGCAACGGCACCGTCAGCTCCGTCACCGAGGGCGCCTTCGGTCTCGAAAAGATGCACGAAGTGGTCGACGAGGTGACCGGCGAATGAGCGACAAGGCCGCCCCCGACACGGAGCTCCTGCAGTCCTTCGCCGACGAGGCACGACGCCGTTGCGACGTGATCTCCGCCGGCCTCGCAACCGAGAGCGCCGACTTCGAGACGATGCGTGCCGAAGCCCACGCCCTGCGTGGCACCGCTGGCGTCGTCGGCCTCCGCCGCCTCGCCGAGCTGGCCGGCCTGATGGAGTCCGACCTCGCCGAAGCAAAGACCACCGGGGTGATCCGCGGCGGCCGCGCCCACCAGGTAGCCGACGCCGCCAAGGCCCTCGCCGAGGGCGCCGCCGCTGCCGCCAAAGGCGAGGAAGAGCCCCCGGACGTCGGCCGCTCCCTCGCCCAGCTCTTCAGCGCCTGACCAGCCGCCCCGCGCTACGCTCGCCCCACTGCGGGGCGGTAGCTCAGTTGGTTAGAGCACGGGACTCATAATCCCTTGGTCGCTGGTTCGAGTCCAGCCCGCCCCATTCAGTCCGGCCGCCCGACGCTGAAAGAAGGGGGAAATTCAGCTTAGTCAGCGGCTTCCGTTTACTCATTCTCAGTAGCCTGCGGCATGATGCCGGCTCCCGGGAAGGCGGACAGCGTGCAGGACGTGGTCGTCGTCGTGCCGGGAATCATGGGCACGCGGCTGAGCCGTCATGGCGAGCCCGTCTGGGCCCTCTCGGGGGGCGCCCTCTGGAACGGTTTGAAATCGCTCGGGAAGAGCATCCAGGCACTCGAGCTGCCTGCCGACATCGGCGACGAGCATCCCGGCGACGGTGTCGAACTCGCCGGCCTGATGCCTGATCTGCACGGTTTGCCAGGGCTGGGCCCCTTCGTCGGCGGTTACTCGGACCTGACTCGGTGGCTGCGGGAGAACCTCGGCTTGGTGGAAGCCAAGGACGGCAGGCCCGGCAATCTGGTCGAGTTCGGCTACGACTGGCGACTCTCCAATCGGTACAACGCGACACAGCTGAAGGAAGTCGCGACGGACGCTCTGCGGGCTTGGCGCCGAGATGGCCACGAAGCCGCCAAGCTCGTCTTCTTCTGCCACTCGATGGGCGGCCTGGTCGCCCGCTACTACCTCGAGGTACTGGGAGGACTGGAAGAGACGAGGTCGCTGATCACCGTCGGCACCCCGCACCAGGGATCGCTGAAGGCGCTCGACAACCTCGTCAACGGACGCAGGATCGGGATCGGTCCCTTTGGGCTGGACGTCGCCGCATTGGCCCGCAGCTTCCCGTCCTCGCACCAGCTGTTGCCGATCTACCGCTGCATCGAGCGGGACGGAAAGCTCTTGAACCTGGCTGACGCGCCGCCGCCGAGGTTGGAGCCGGCCATGGTTGCGGACGCCCGCCGCTTCCACGCCGAGATCGGCGACGCCATTGCTGGTGAGGCGGAACGTCCCTACGGCCTGCGGACGATCGTCGGCACCCGGCAGCCGACGCTGGCCAGCGCCCGCATCGACGGCGACCGGGTCGAGACTCTGCTGACGATCGACGGCGACGAAGAGCTGGGAGACGGCACCGTGCCGCGCTTCGCCTCGATTCCCGCCGAGCTCAAAGGAACTGATCTTCGCCAGCTCAGCTCGGGAAAGCGGCACGGGTGGCTGCAGCAGAGCCAGGGCGTCCTCGACGATTTCCAGGGAATTCTCACGGCCAGGGATGTGATCTTCATGGCCTCGGAGACCGAGGTCGAGCTCGACGCTGGAATCGAGGTGCCCGAGGTCGTCGCCCCCGATGAGGAGCTTTGCATTCGGGCCCAGAATGGAGACGATCGCCTCCTCCTGCTTGCGACCCTGCGCGATGCCGACGGCACTATCGAGGGAGCGCCGGTCGCGCTCGAGAACCACGGTGGCGGTTCCTACGAAGTGAGGTTCGGGCCAGTTGCCGAGGGTGCCTACACGGTCACCGTCGAGAACCCGCGGGCGGGCCCGGTCGAGCCAGTCGTGGAGGCGGTGCTCGTCGCCCCCACGGAGGTCGGGGATTGACCGAGGGGAAAGGTCTTTTCCTGGGGGTCGCGGTGACGGAGTACGACGACGCCGGATGGCAGCCGCTCGCCGCGGCCGCCCAGCGAGTCGTCGCCCTGAAGGAGCTGCTCGAGGGCCAGGGCTACAGAGCGGAAATCGTCAGCAGCCCGTCGCGGGCGGATTTGGTCGAGGAGCTGAGGAGCCGCCGGGCGATGAGGGACGAAGGCTTTCAGGGCCCCGCGGTGCTGGTCTGGACGGGTCACGCCGAGGTCCTCGACGACGCCCTCTCATTGATCGTCCGCGACACCCCGTCGAACGGCGCCAAAAGCGACTTCGCCTATCGGGCAGGTGGCCTGGTCTCGTTTCTCGCCGACGCCGGATCAACCGATTCGGTGGTCATCCTCGACACCTGTGCCTCCGGAAAAGCGGATGCCGAACTGTTCCTCAAGCACTTCGCCGAGCTGGAAGGATCGACCTGGGCCGGGCAGCACCCCAGCTTTGCCTGCATCGTCTCCTGCAAGAGCCGCGAGCGCGCCGAAGACGGTGCCTTCCTCGGCGAGCTGATCGACCTGCTCGCCAACGGTCCCGGGGATCTCGACCTGGGAATCCACGCCGTTGCCTGGGGGGCGGGCTGTGACTCGGTACCGCTCTCCTCGCTCTTCCCGGCGATCGCCAAGCGGAAGCGAAACGGACCCCACCCGCGAACCTGGCTGGCGGGCTCTTCGGATATCTCTTTCCCGAATCCGAACTTCGACCCTGAGGCCGGGGCGGCACTGGTTTCCGATCGTGTCCGCGAGGTGCAGGGGAAGGCACCGCTGGCGGAGACGTTGGTGGAGACGCCGGCGGCCACCCACCTGATCGCTCGCAGCGCCGAGGGCAACCCCGGCCTCTACGCCCTCACGGCGGGACCTGGCTTCGGCAAGTCGTCCTGCCTTTCCTACCTGGCGGCGCACTCTGAGGGAGAGGTGCTGCTCCTGCAGGCCGGCCTCGGCGTCGAGGCATTGGCGGCCCGGGTGGCCGGGCTGCCGGTCACGACCACGGTCGCGCTCGATTCGCTCGACGAGGCGAGTGGACGCGAACGGTCGCGGATCGTCGCCCTGGCGGCGGGCTGGGCGCTGACGCGTTTCGTCGTCGTTGCTTCCAGGACCGAGTCCGCGTTCGACGAAGCGGGACGTTCAGCCGCGGCCGAACTGATTGGCCGGGCGAGCAAGGTGATCGACCTCGAGGACGCCGATTGGCAGGGAGACGCGCTCTCCCGATATCTGGTCGATCGTTTGAGCAGGATCGACGATGAGCGGGAATGAGGTCCAGGATCTGGCCGCGCGCATCGCCGCGGCAGCCAAGGAGACCGGGCTGGGCTTCCTGTTTGCGCGAGTCGCCGCGGACGAGCTCGAAGCGAGCGAGTCGAGGAGCGATGCCCTCGCGGTCGAGTCCAATCTCGTGGGACGGGCCCTCGATTCGATCCTCGAGGGTCGCGAAGGTCGCTTCGCCGCCGGGACGCCAGGTCGAGCCTTGCTCCACGCCTTCTCATTGGCACCCGACCCCGGTATCTCCACCGGCGCCGCCTGGGAAGCGATGGCGAATGCGCTGGACCCCGCCGCCGACGCGGGCTACGAGGCCCAGCTCGGCTTCCTCTCCGAGTTCGGCCGGCTGATCCTCGAGCAACGCCATCTCGACGAGCCGGTTTACAGGTGGTTCCACCACTCGCTCGGAGAACGGGTGTCTGAGCTCGATGGCGGGATCGATTCCGAGGCCGGCAAGGCGGCCGTTCAGGCGTTGCTGGAGCTGCGTGATCGGGAGACCCAGAGCTGGTCGGCGCCCGAGAAGGCGAGCCCGTACATGCGTGATCGACTGCCGCGGCTCGTCGCCGAAAGTGGAGACCTGGACCTCACCGTCAAAGCCGTCAAGGGCGCCCCCGACGAGGTGGTCCGGGCCCAGGTCAGGCTGTTGCTGGAGGCCAGCACCGACGGCCGTGCCCTGGGCGATCTGGATTCCGCCCGACGGCACGCCCAGAACGCCTTGCTGGTCACGACGAATCGGGGTGACGACTTGGCGGCGGAAGCGCTGATCGAGCAGTCACGAGCGGCTCTGGATTTCGAAATGTGGCGCGACGCCCGCGACATGTCGCTGGGCGCACAGCGAATCGCCGGAACGCTGCTCGCCAACGACCCCGAACGCCCCGAGCTACTCGAGCTGGCGGCGCGGGCCACCCAGATGGTTGTCGCCAGCCTGGGGTCCGGGGTCTTCGACGCCGACCAGGGTGTCGGCCACATCGACTCGATGCTGCGCCGACTGGCGCGGGCCGATGCCGACCTGCAACCCGCCCTGGCGCCCGCGGTCGCCGAACTGCTGCAGGCCTACTCCGAGAACCTGGGCGCCGTCGTACCCGCCGCGGTGCAGGCCGAGACCTCGCTGGACGCCGCCCGGATTCGCTCCTGGCTGGTCGAGTGCGGCCGCGAGGACTTCCGGGTGCCGCTCAGCGAAAGCCTGGGGTACGCCTGGTTGGCGAGCAAGGACTCGCGGCGGCCGAGCGGGGGCGAGGATTTCAAGCGCTCCCTGGAGGTGACGCTGGAGGGTGGCGCGCTGCTCCCCGAGCAAATCCGACAGATGGCTCGATTGGCTGGCGAGCTGAGTCAGAGCCTCGGGTTCTTCGGCAGCCATCTCGAGGCCCTCGATCTGCTCGATCGCACTGTGCAGGCGATGGAGCCCGCCGTTGAGGGAGCGGCTCCGAGCGACGGCTTTCCACTCTCGCTGGCGGCGCTCCTGACCTTGCGCTCGACGGTCCTGGCGGTGCTCGAACGCACCGAGGAGGGATTGATCGACGCCGAGCGCGCGGTAGCGCTGGTAGACAAGCACCGGAGCTCCGGGTTGCCGCCCGAAGCCGAGCGGGCGACCCTTGCCCTCCGCCTGCTCGATCTCGAACGTGCCACCGATGCCGTTGCCTCTCTGACATCCAGTAAGGAGGAGGAGGCAGCAGCCCCGATCGATCGCCACGTCCTCGCCCTGGCCCGCGGCGAGGAGTTGCTGCTGCGGGGGAGCTCGGAGGAGGCCGCGGCGGTACTGGCTCAGTTGCTCGAGGAGATCGATCCCGGCGGGCCGCCGCCGGCTAATTCCTCCCTGCTCTTCAACTTCTTCGGGCTGGAGCTGCGGGCAGGCCTGGCGCTTGCCGAGGCTCGCCGGGGGCTCGACGACAGTGCCGGTGCTGAAGCGGCCGCGGATGCTGGGGCAAGAGTCTTCCTGCGGACCCAGTTCGCGGCCGGGCCGCAACGAATCCTCCACCTGCGGCCCCAGGTGCTCGCGGCGGCCCGTCCCCACCTGCTGCGGGTGGTGGCGACGCTGGAAACGGAGATTGGCCGGTCGGCGACGGAGGAATGGACCCGGTCGCTGGCGGTTGTCGGGCTCGATGACGCCACCTTCGTTCGGCGCTTCGACCTTGCGACTCCCCAACCGTCGTCGCCTGGCGAGTCGTTTGAGCTCGCCGAGATCTCGGAGCTGGGTGTCATCGCCGACCAATTGCCTTCGTCGCTGGACGCGGACTGGCCACAATTGGACGTCCGGGCAATCGAGCTGAAGCTGCTCGCCAATACGCGGCCCGAGCTGGCGACGACGCTCACCTCGATGGCGGAGGAGGCTCTCGCCTCTGCCGACAGGTCGGCCGCCTGGGCGTCCGCTGAGTGGAACGAGGCAATCGCCGCGGATGCCAGCGAAGCGGAACCCCGCGACGACCCCTTCGCGGAGGAAGACGAGGATTTCGAGGAGGACGAGGAGATGGAGGACTAGCTAGTCGGCCCCTGGCTCGGAAGCGGCAGGCTGGGGGCGAACCGCTGTTGGCCACCAGGCTCGCTCGCCGAGCCGGTACGTGATCGCCGGGATCAGCAGCGCTCGCACCACGAAGGTGTCGAGCAGCACGCCGATCGCGACGGTGGCGCCGATTTGGATCAGCTCCTCCATCGGCAGGAGGGTCAGGGTGGCGAAGGTGCCGGCGAGGATCAGGCCGGCGCCGGTGACGACGCCGCCGGTGCTGACGAGGGCGGCGAGCACGCCGTCGGGGGTGCCGCGAATGGCGGCCTCCTCGCGGGCGCGGGTCATCAGGAAGATGTTGTAGTCGACGCCGAGCGCGACCAGGAAGAGGAAGGCGAGGAGGACGAGGTTGAAGGCGATCCCCTCGCCGCCGATCACGGCGAAGGCGAAGGTGGTGAGGCCGAGGGTGGCCGCGAAGGAGGCGACGACGGTCAGCATCAGGTAGGCAGGAGCGACGAGGGCTCGGAGGAGGAGGCAGAGGATCAGGCCGACGAGGACGAGCACCGAGGGTACGATCAGGCGAGTGTCACGGGCGTTGGTCTGCTCGATGTCGTAGTTCTCGGCCGGGATGCCCCCCAGCAGCCCCTCGGGGTCGACGGAGTGGAGCCTGTCCCTGACCGCCTCGACGGCCGCCGCGGCCTCCCCGCTGTAGGGGTCGCCGCGCAGGATCAGGACGACGACCGCCTCGTCGGCACCGCTTGGCGCCGGAACCGGTACCGCCAGTTCGACGGTCCGCAGCCGTTGGAGCCGGTTGGCGACGGCCAGGGCGGAGCCGGGCTTGACCACCGCCGCCAGCGGCGAGCCGATGCCGGCAGGGAAGTTGCGTTCGAGCGCTTCGGTGCCGCGACTCGAGTTGGTCGGCTTCGTCTCTCCCTGACCGAAGCCGATCGTGCCGTGGTGGCTGAGGTTGCCGAGGGCGAGGACGAGCAGGATCGCGCTGACCGCGATCGCGATCGTCCGCGACCGCCGGCGAATCAGCGCCGCCAGGCGCGGCCAGAGGTCGCTTCCGCCGGGATCGCCCTGGCCTCGGGCCGGCCAGAAGGCGCGCTCGCCGAGCACCGCGAGCAGGGCGGGAAGCAGGGTGAAGGCCGAAACCAGCATGGCTGCAATCCCGATCGCCAGGATCGGGCCCAGCCAGTGGGTCGACTCGAGGTCGGCGAGCAGGAGGACCAGCATCGCCGCGATCACGGTCCCCGCCGAGGCCGCCAGGGCAGGGGCGCTCTCCGCGATCGCCTCCCGCAGCGCCGCGCCGCTCTCGCGGCCCCGCCCGAGCTCCTCTCGATAGCGATGAACGAGCAGCAGCGAGTAGTCGGTCCCGGCCCCGAAGACCAAGACCAGCAGCAGCATCGTTCCCTCGCTGTTGACGGTTATCCAGCCTGCCTCGATCAGCAGGTACGCGATCCCGATCGCGCTCAGATAGGCCGCAGCGACGGCCATCAGCGGCGTCAGCGCCAGAACTGGCGCCCGATAGACCAGCAGCAGTAGCAACAGCACCAGGCTGAGCGTCGCGATCAGCAGGGTCCGCCCAGCTTCGTCGGCGACCCGCTCGAGGTCGGCGGCGATCCCGGCGGGCCCGGTCACGTAGGCGGCGAGGCCCGGTCGCGCGTGCGCCTTCAGGTAGGTGCGGATCGTCCGCACGCCGTGGGCGACCGCGCCGCGGTCACCGGCATCGAGGGCCAGCATCAGCAGTGCCGCGCGCCCGTTGAGAGAGGTCGGCCCGACCCCGTGGGCGATTCGCGCCACCTCGCCGAGCGTGCCCCTCGCTTCGGCCGAGAACGGATCGAGGATCGGCGTCGCGCCGACGATCCGCAGCTGCCCGAGCCCGCGCCCGATCCGTCCGATCGCGTCGAGGTCCGCCGAGGTCAGTCCGCTCGGCCGTTCGAAGACGATCACGGCCGGGACCTCTTCGCCGCCGCCTCCCCCCGAGCTGGCGCCCTGCAGCGCCTCGATCGCCCGCGTCGATTCGGCGTCGGCGGGTAGGAAGCTGGCCTGGCCGGCGGCGGTGACGTCGCCGATTCGCGAGTGCGCGGCGAAACCCGCCACGCCGACCAGCAGCCAGGCGACGATCGTCACCCAGCGCCCGCGCCGCCCCGTTACCGCTGCCGTCAACCGTCCCGTCATCGCCGTCGCTCGCGCATCTCCCGGCTCTTCGTCTTCGCCTCCCGGTAAGAGGACTCGATCAGCTCCCTGCCGCCGGTCCAGCCGAAGACCCAGGCGACGAGGGCGATCGCGAAGAGCACGTCCCAGGCGGAGATGATCAGCTGCTGGCCGATCGAGTAGGCGGTCGCGGTGGCGGCATCGGTGGAGCCGTGCAGTGCCGCCGAGTTCATCGCCTGCGTGACGCCGACCCCGCCGGGCGTCGCCGAGACGCTGTTCGAGATCGAGTTGGAGGCGGTGACCGTGGCGACGTTGTGGAAGCTGACCGGGATCCCGTAAGCGCCGAGGAAGACGCCGACGATCGCCAGTCTCGCCGCGTAGCTGCCGAGCACTGGCAAGAACAGCTCGAAGAGGGCCCGGCGCGGCTCCCGCAGGATCGCCCCGCCGAGCGCGACCTGCTTGCGCACCTTCTCGAGACGGCGCCAGAAGACTCGCGCCAGCAGGACGAGGAGGACCACGGCGGCGACCAGGATCAGCACGACCGGCAGGGTGTGGTCGGCGAGGAAGCCGAGCTTGATCGAGAAGGAGCCGCCGACGCTGAAGAAGAGGTACAGGTACAGAGCGACGTTGAGAATCGTGAAGGGGATCTTCTCGACGATCAGGCCCGAGAAGACGAGTGCGAAGCTGGCGCCGGCGATCAACGTCGTGAACATCAGCAGCATCGCCCAGGTGCCGAGGTTCGCTGGCAGGAACCCGTTCAGCGCCACCGCCGCCGCGTAGCAGGCGAGGACGAGGCGGAAGGGGACGGCGGCGCGGGGGAGGGCGGCGCGGAGGATGCCGAACCAGGCGAGCGCCGCCAGTGAGGTCTGGGCGCTCTCCAAAAGCACCCCGGCGACGATCGCCCAGGGCGGCACGTCACCGACCTTGTCGAAGAGCTTCCCGATCCAGTCGGAGACCGGAATCCCGAGCAGGTCGAGGAGGAGAACCAGGAGCGCGGTGCCGCCGATCCAGGCGGCGACCCGCGTCAGTCGCCGGGCCAGCGGCGCGTGCTCGGCCTCCGCTGGCCCGGCGACCGCGTCCACGGTCTAGGGGGCGTACTTTTCTGCGTAGCCCTTCGCTTCTTCGACGCCCTTTTCGGCCTGGGCCTTGCCTTCTTCGAGGCCCTTTTCAGCCTTTTCGACCCCTTCTTCGAGGCCCTTCTTGGCGCTGCCCTTGCTGCCCTGCAGTTCCTTCTTGGCTTTTTCGAGGCCCTGCTGGGCCTTGTCGGCGCCTTCTTCGAGGCCCTTTTCGGCCTTCTTCACGCCTTCTTCGATCTGTTCCTGGACGTTGCCGGTGCTTTCCTGGCTGGTCTCGGTGCTGGTGCTGTCGTCGTCGCTGCTGCCACAGCCCGACCAGACGAGGCCGCCGGCCAGCACGGCGCCGATCGCCAGGCTGGCGCCTGCGATCCGCAGCTTGGTCGTGACGCCAGCGTGAACGTCTTTCATCTCTTGCATCCCCTTCGTGGGTTTCTTGGGTGGCCCCCCGACTCTGCGCCGGGTCGCCGAACGTAATGGATGTCGTGGACACTTTCCAGATGGACGAGTTCGAATCCTTGGTCGCCGACGCGATCGATGCCTTGCCGGGGCAATTCCAGCGCTTGCTGGAGTCGGTGCCGGTCGTCGTCTCCGATCTCGGCACCGAGCACCGGGCCTACGGTGAGTACTTCGGCGACGGGGTCGCCCGCGAGGGCTACGAGGACCGGATCGTCATCTACCGCGACACCCTCGAACGCGACTTCGGCCACGATCGCGAGCTGTTGGCGCGGCAGGTCGAGCGGACGCTGCGTCACGAGCTCGCCCACCACCTCGGCTGGGACGAGGACGGAGTGGGGGGCCTCGGCCTCTGAGCTGTCAGCTCGCCGCTAGCGAACGCGGCAGTTGCGGGTCAGCGTCGTTTCCAGCGTCTCGCCGCCGGCGAAGTGGAAGCGGCCCGCGGCGAAGGTGAAGATGGTCGCGCTGAAGCCACTGGGGGCGGGACAGCTGGCGCTGATGAAGCTGCGGCGCTGGCCTTTGTAGGTGTACTGACGATCGATCTTGAGGTCGATCTGGGTGACCGAGCCGAGGCCGCCGGCGAGGCGGGGGACTTTGGCCGAGAGCAGGGTCCCGAACTGGCCCGTTCGTTGGTGGGAGATGATCAACGGTAGGACGAAGGACACCTGGGTGGGGCTGGTGATGTAGAGATGGAGGAGCAGCGCCGGCCTGCCGCTGCGTTCGCCGAAGAAGGCGAGCATCGGTCCGCGGGCCGGGATCGCCGCCGTGCCCGGGAACTGGACGTCGGCCTGGAAATTGCCGTGGCCAACCAGGGCTGGGCGACAGCGCTGCAGTGCCGCCTGGGTGGAGGTCGACTGCAGCAGCCGGCTGGTGCAGGCGGGGAGCCCGACGGTCGATAGCTGGCCGTGGCGGTTGAGGGCGATTTCGATCTTCTGGACCGGCGGCGGTTGGCTGCCATCGGTGCTGCCGACCGCTCCCTCGACGTGCAGTTCGACCGGCACCGGCCGGTCGCGCGGCAGCGATTGGGGGGTGATGCCGCCGTTGAAGGAGATGCGCAGCGTTCCCTTCTGGACCAACTCGGCGTGCGCTACGGCAGCCGCGGTGAGGGCGACGAGGGCAAGCAGGATGGCGGTGGCGACGCGTTTGCGCATGATTCCCCGGCAGCCAGTCTAGGTGGGGGATCCCCTGGCTAGGGTTGAGCAATGGTTGAGGGTGACTGGACCGAGTTGGGAAGCGGCGAGGAGTTCGCCGGCTACCGGATCGAACGCCGCCTCGGCCGCGGTGGCATGGGCATCCTCTACCTCGCGATCGAGCCGGGACTGGAGCGGCGGGTGGCGCTGAAGCTCATCGCCCCCGAGGCCGCTGCCGATGAGGTCTTCGCGAAGCGGTTCGCCGAGGAGTCGCGGATCGCCGCCTCGATCGAGCACCCCAACGTCGTCCCGATCTACGCCGCCGGCGAGCAGGCGGGCGTCCCCTACATCGCGATGCGCTACGTCGCCGGCTCCGACCTCGGCCGTCGCCTCGCCACCGAGGGGCGGCTCGGACGGGAGGAGGCGGTCGGACTGATCGCCCAGATCGGCAACGGCCTCGACGCGATCCACGCCGCCGGCCTCGTCCACCGCGACGTCAAGCCCGCCAACGTCCTGCTCGCCGGCGGCGAGGGCGAGCCGCATGCCTACATCACCGACTTCGGCGTCGCCCGCAACGTCGCCACCGAGTCCGGCCTCACCCAGACCGGTCGTTTCGTCGGCACCCTCGACTACGTCGCCCCCGAGCAGATCTCCGGCGGGTCGGTCGACGCCCGCGTCGACGTCTACGCGCTCGGCTGCCTGCTCTTCAAGCTGCTGACGGGGCAGGTGCCCTATCCGCGCGAGGGTGAGGCGGCACGCCTCTACGCGCACTTGAACGATCCGCCGCCCGCTCCATCTCTCTACGCCCCAGAGGTCGGGATGGCCCTCGACGACGTGGTGGCCCGGGCGATGTCCAAGCAGCCCGAAGACCGCTACCCGTCCGCCGGCGACCTCGGCCGTGCCGCCCAGGCCGCCCTCACCGGGGCGCCGATCTCGGTGCCGGAACGAACGGTCGCAACCGGCGCTGCCGCGAGCAGGGAGGAATCGAAGCCGGCCGCGACCGAACCGCCGACAGTCGGCGGCGGGCAATCGACCGCTGCTGAGGTAGCGGTGCCGCCCGCCGCCGACGAACCGCCGACGCCCCCCACTGGCCGGGTTGCCGCGGCGCCGGACAAGCGGCCGCGTCGAGCCGCGATCGCCGGCATGGTTCTCGCCTTGCTGGTCGTCGCCGGCGTCGCGATCGCCCTCGTCTCCTCAGCTGGCGATGGCAACGACTCCACGGCCGGGTCCGGAGCCCCCGACACGACCGCCGCCAAAGACGTGACTTCGGGCGAGCCCAGCCAGCCGGAGCAGAAGCCGAAGCCGCAGCCCCAGTCGTTGACCCGTGCCGAGCTGGTCGTCAAGGGAGACGCGATCTGCGCAGACAGCCAGGCCGCTTACAAGCGAGCGCGCGACGCCTTCCCCAATGGCGAGGGAGAAGCGAACGTCGCCTACTCGAAGCTGCTGACCGAAATCACCAGCACCGCCAATCCGCGCTTTCGCGCTCTCGACGCGCCTGCCTCGATCCGAGCCACCTATCGCGAATACGTGGAAGCCCAGGAACGTGTCGGCGATTACGACAAAGAGGCCCTCGCCGCCGCCCGCCAGGAAGACCTATCCGCCTACCTCGCCGCCCGCGAAAAGCGCGACAACGAGGCCGGCCAGCGCTACAACCTCGCCCGCGCGATCGGCTTCGAGACCTGTAGTGCCAGTTCCACCTGAGATCGCCCGGGCTAAGTAAGTTGACACTTACGTAAGTCTCTGCTTAACTAAGGCCATGGCATCGACCCTGGCCGAGAACGAGCAGATGGACCTGGCGGCGCGGGCGATCGCCGAGCCGCGGCGGCGTCAGATCCTCGCGATGGTTCGCGATGACGAGCTCAGCGCCGGTGAGATCGCGGCCGGGTTCGATATCTCGCGGCCTGCCGTCTCCCAGCACCTCGCCGTGCTGCGTGAGGCGGGCCTGCTGAGTGAGCGGCGGCAGGGCACCAGCCGCTTCTACCGGGCTCGCCCGGAGGGAATGGCGAGCCTGCGTGACTTCATGAACGAGTTCTGGACCGATCGTCTCGAGCGGCTGCGACTGGCCGCCGAGCTCGAGCAACAGAGGAGGAGCAAAGGTGGCAAGCGCAAAGACGGTGGAAGCGGTCGAGGTCGAGGCAAGGATCGCGGCAAGCCCTGAGACGGTCTTCGACTTCTTCGTCGACCCGCGGCTGATGGTGCAGTGGATGGGACGGGCGGTCGAAGTCGAGCCGCGCCCCGGGGGTCAATTTCGCTGCGACATCCGCGACGACACGGTGGCCAGCGGCGAGTACGTCGTGGTCGAACCTCACAGCCGGGTGGTCTTCACCTGGGGCTGGGAGGGAGGTGGCCCGAGCGTCGATCCCGGCGAGAGCACGGTTGAAGTCCTTCTGGAGGCGGAGGGCGACGGCACCCACGTGCGGCTGATCCATCACGACCTGCCGGACGTCGAGTCGGCCCGCAAGCACGGGCACGGCTGGCGCCACTACCTCGACCGACTGGGGAAGGCGGCAACCGGGGAGGACCCCGGTCCGGATGTGTTCTCGCCGCCGCCGGAGAGCTGAACCGAAACCCGACGACGCAGGAAGGGAACAGAGATGGGCAACCCGACGATGTGGTTTGAAGTTGCGGCAAGGGACCAGCAGGCGATGAAGGGCTTCTACGCCAGCCTCTTCGACTGGGAGCTGGTCGACATGGAGGAGATGCCGTACGCGACGGTCCAGTCGAACGAGGCCGGTATCCCCGGCGGCATCGGCGCCGCGCCCGAGGGCCAGGACGGCCATGTCACCTTTTACGTGGAAGTCGACGACGTCGCCGCGGCGCTCGGCAAGGCCGAGGAGATGGGCGGCAATCGGGTGATGGAGCCGACCGCGATTCCGAAAGGCGAGATCGCGCTCTTCGCCGACCCCGAGGGCCACGTGGTCGGCCTGATGCACATGAACGGCGCCGCCTGAGCGGCCGTCAAGATGGCCGGGTGGAGAACCTGGCGACGAGGCTCGAGGGCGAGTTGGTCGTCCTCGAGCCGCTCGAGGAGCGGCATGCCGAGGGCCTCTGGCAGGCCGCTCAGGCGGCGGAGATCTGGCAGTGGCTGGCCAAGGTCGGCAGCAGCCGCAAGTACTTCGACCGCTGGATGGAGGTCTCCCTGGCGGCGGCGCGGGAGGGGCGCGAGGGCGTGTTTGCGACGCGCCGCCGCAGCGACGGCGAGCTGGTCGGCAGCAGCCGCTACCTCAACGTCCGTCCCGCCGATCGCGTCGTCGAGATCGGTTGGACCTGGCTCAACCCGAGCGCCTGGCGCAGCGGCATCAACGTCGAGGCGAAGCTGCTGATGTTCCAGCATGCCTTCGAGCGGCTCGCCTGCGTCCGCGTCGAGCTCAAGACCGACGCTCGCAACACACGCTCGCAGGAGGCGATGGAAGCTCTGCCGGCCCAGTTCGAGGGCATCCTCCGCAAGCACATGATCGTTCCCGACGTGGGCGTCCGCGACTCCGCCTACTTCAGCGTCGTCGACGACGAGTGGCCCGCCGTCCGCGCCAACCTCGAAGACCGGCTCAGTCGCGGTCGCGCGGGTGGGTGAGGTCTTCCGCCGCCTGGGCAACCCGTTCGGCCCGCTGCTTGACTTCTTCGGTTGCCTCGCGGGTCGCGGCGTAGGCCTCCTCGCGAGCCGCGGCGACGCCCTCGCTGGGCTTGCCGCCGACGAGGTCGCGGAAGGCGTTCTTGAAGCGCTCGGTGCGCCGGTCGGGCGGGAACCGCTCCTCTGAGCGCTCCTGCTTGCGCGGCTTCCGAGTGCCGTAGCGGCGTCGCGCCCAGGCCGAATTCGGCTTGCCGAGCCGGCAGGCCCCGTAGAGCGCGATCGGGAAGACGAAGAAGCCGATCGTGCCGTGCAGCACCCGGCCCTTGGCGAAGCAGATCGCGACCAGGCCGAAGATGAAGGCGGCGGAGAGAATGCTGCCGACCACGGCGCTGACCGATTCGGTGTCGAAGCTGAGCGGGCTGAAGCCGAGCAGCACCAAGAGCATCCCCGCACCGGCGATAACCGTCGCATCGATCGAGCTGCGGCCCTCCTCGGCCCAGTAGACGTCTTCGAGGTGGACCCAGAGGGCGAACTCGTCGATCGTCAGGCCGGCGCCGATCCCGAAGGCAAGGGCGCAGATCTCCGTCAGCGGGCTGCGGCCGAAGGCGAGGAAGCCGAGCGCTCCGGCGGCCATCATCGTCACGATTCCGAAGACCAGGTGGTGGATGTGGACGCCGCTGTCGCTGACCACGCTGCCGGGCCACCAGGGCACCTTGGGACTGCGCATCAGCCGCGTGCTCATGCGGATGAAGCCGAAGGAGAGGATGAAGCCGACCAGGACGAGGAACAGCCCCTGCTCTTCGTGGTCGACCAGGCGCTGCCAGAAGTCGCTGAAGATCGAGGCCGTGAGGAGGGTCATGCGGTCACCAGCGGAGGCGCGTGATTGAGCCGCGGGGCCTTGCCGTCCCGGGCGCCGATCAGCTCGACGGTAAGTAGCACCGCGGCGATCGCGAAGACGGGGGAGAGGACGATGTTGGAAGCCGACTCAGCCAGCCAGGCGGCGAAGTAGCCGTGGCCGAGCAGGCCGTGGACGCCCTCAGCGAGAGCTTCGCCGAGCAGGTCGCCGATCACCTCGACCGGGACCAGCACCCAGAAGACGAACCAGAAGTTGCCGCGGACCAGCTGCCAGCTGCGAGCCAGCGCTCCTCGCACCGTCCGCTCCTCCAGCTCCACCACCGGGCCGGCGAGGCCGAGGAAGACGAAGAGGATCGCGCCGGGCGCGACGAACAGCAGTAGGCCGACCGCGACGAGCAGCACGTAGACGAGGTCGACCCCGATCAGGCGCCCATAGCGGAGCCGCCGCGCGATCTCCGGCAGCGACGGCAGCTGCTGGCCGCGCGGGTGGGTGAGCGAGACCGCGACCGCGCCGCTGAAGAAAACCTCGCCGAGCAAGCCGGTGGTGGTGATCGCGCCGACCGCCAGCGCCAGGGCGGCGACTTTGATGCCGCTGCCGAGGTCGAGCGAGCCGACGTCGAGGTTGACGACCAGCGCGTCGAGCGCCCCCAACGGCACGAAGACGATCGCGGCGAGCAGCAGAAGGGTCGGCGTCCAGGAGAAGTAGGTGCGGCCGATCCGGGCGTAGATCGAGAGGAGGCGACGGGGGAGGCTCATCTCGTCCTACGTCTCCGCCCGGGCTTGACGCGCCCACGCGCCTCGAGCTTGTCCTGGCTCGACTCCGAGGCCGGCACTCGCCGCAGGTTGCCGAGCTCGGGGATGAGGATCTCTTCGGCGCACTGGCGGTGCCAGTGGTGGTGGTCGGTTCCTGTCAGTCGCCGCACGTACTGGACGATCGTGTGCTCGTCACCGACTTCGATCTCACCGTGGCAACCGGGGCAGCGGTAGAGCTTGCGGGCGATGCCGCGGATCAGCCAGACCTCGTCGCCCTCTTCGTTGAGGCCACGAAGGCTCCAGCGCATGCTCGGCTGGCCGTCGAATTGCCCCACACGTCACCGCCTCGACAACCAGGCGAAGCCGGCCGCCATCGCGACGTTCGCCGCGCCGGCCGCGTAGAGCCCGAGCTTCGCGCCGGGCCGGCTGACCGCCGGCGATTGCGCCCAGAGCGCGTCGGTGGCGACCTCGGTCCCTCGCAGCCAGGCCAGCGCCCACCAGTCGCGCGGCTCGCCGCGCCGGTCGGCGATCAGGTGCGCGGCGGCGAAGGTCAGCCAAATCGGGCCACAGCGGCGGAACAGGTGCTTCGCGTCGGGCGAGGGCTCGTCGTGTCCGAGCACCTTCAAGGTCGCCTCCGGGGCCGCGATCGCGGCGCTCCCGAGCAGCAGGTCGAAGGCGACCATGTTGCGGTTGGTGATCTGTAGGGCGTTCGCCAGCGTCATCGACTCTTCAATCCAACCAGAAGGGAAAGGGTCAGGCCCGGCGAAATGGACCGCCGTGACCAAGACTGCAACGAAGCCACCCCAACTTAAGAGCCTTTCGGACTACATCCAGGAGCGTTTTGACGAGTTCTCTCGCTCCCAAAAAGATGTCGCCCGCTACATCGTCGATCACCTCGACGAGGCAGCTTTCCTCACCGCCGAGGAGCTGGCCAGGAGAGCGAGCACCTCGTCATCGACGGTGGTGCGCTTCTCCCAGGCCCTCGGCTTCGAGGGCTATCCCGAGCTCCAGCAGTCGGCGATCGAGGAGTACCGGACGACGATCGCCGCGGCCGGAACGAGCGGCGGCGCCCTCTTCTCCTTCGACCACTCCGAGCTGGAGGGCTCGCTCAGCGCCGACTACTCGAATCTCGAGGAAACCGCACGCAAGCTGACCCGCGAGCAGGTCGACGACGCCGTTGCCGCGCTGGCCACCGCCCAGCGGATCGTGATCGTCGGCGTAGACCAGATGGCTTTCTTCGCCAGCTACCTGCGGCACACCCTCAGCCTGCTCGACATCCGCGCCGAAATAGTCGCCAGCACCGGCGGTGAGTCGCTGCAGCGACTCGGTCGGATCGACGAGGAAACGCTGGTGATCACGCTTTCGGCCGGCCGCGCCCACCCGCTGCTGCTGCGGGCAATGAAGCTGGCCCTGCACCGCGGCGCCCGCACCCTGGCGATCTCCGACGCGACCATGTCGGAGGTCGGGGAGCACGCCGAGCTGACCCTTTACTTCTCCTCCAACAGTCCCTCCTTCGCCCGTTCGAACACGGCCCTGATGGCGCTCGTGCAGGCTCTCGCGTACGGGTTGTACGCGCGGGACGAAGCGGCGCACAAAGACCGCATTCGCGCCTACAAACTCAAGTAGCCGCCGTCCGACAACCTCGCGGCGAGCCAGCTACCCCTCCCCGTAATATGGAGCTCGTGAGCGAGCGCGCGACTTTCCGGGTCAAGACCGGCCTGGCCGAGATGCTGAAAGGCGGCGTGATCATGGACGTGGTCACGCCCGAGGAGGCGACGATCGCCGAGGCGGCCGGCGCCTGTGCGGTGATGGCGCTGGAGCGCGTCCCCGCCGACATCCGCCGCGACGGTGGCGTCGCCCGGATGTCCGACCCGGCGATGATCAAGGGCATCCAGGAGGCGGTGACGATTCCGGTCATGGCGAAGGCTCGCATCGGCCACTTCGCCGAGGCCCAGGTCCTCCAGGCGCTCGAGGTCGACTACATCGACGAGTCCGAGGTGCTGACCCCGGCCGACGAGGCCCACCACATCGACAAGCTCGCCTTCGAGGTCCCCTTCGTCTGCGGCGCCACCAACCTCGGCGAGGCGCTGCGGCGAATCGGCGAGGGCGCGGCGATGATCCGCTCCAAGGGCGAGGCCGGCACCGGCAACGTCGTCGAGGCGGTTCGCCATATGCGTGAGATCAACGCCGGCATCAAGCGGCTCGCGCAACTGCGCCCGGAGGAGCTGGCCGCGGCGGCCAAAGAGCACCAGGCGCCGCTGGAAGTGGTCCACGAGGTCGCCGGCGCCGGTCGGTTGCCGGTGCCGCTGTTCTGCGCCGGTGGGATTGCCACGCCGGCCGACGCGGCGCTGATGATGCAGCTCGGCGCCGAGGGCAACTTCGTCGGTTCGGGAATCTTCAAGAGCGCCGACCCGGAGCGCCGAGCACGGGCGATCGTCGAGGCGACCACTCATTTCGACGATCCCGAGCGGGTCACCGCGGCCTCGATTGGGCTGGGCGAGGCGATGCCGGGCCTGGAGATCGCCGACTTGGCGGCCGCCGACGCCCTGCTGCAGAACCGCGGAGCCTGACCTGAAGGTCGGAATCCTCGCGATCCAGGGCGGCTTCGAAGCGCACGCCCGGACGTTGCGCCAGCTCGGTGCCGAGGTTCGCGAGGTCCGCAGGCCGGAGGACATGGAGGGGCTCGACGGCCTCGTCATCCCCGGCGGCGAGAGCACGACGATCGCGATGGGCATCGAGTCGGCCGGGCTGGAGCCGACGATCCGCGCCCACCATGAGGCAGGGCGCCCGTTGCTCGGCACCTGCGCCGGGATGATCGTCTGCGACGCCGATCACCTCGGCCTGATCGACGCCAGCTCCCGCCGCAACGCCTTCGGCCGGCAGTTGCAGAGCTTCGAGGCCGATCTCGAGATCGAGGGCATCGGCGACGAGCCGCTGCGAGCGATCTTCATCCGTGCTCCCTGGGTCGAGCGCCGAGGAGACGAAGTCGAGGTGCTCGCCTCTTACGAAGGGCACCCGGTCGCGATCCGCGAAGGAAGCGTGCTTGCTTGCGCTTTCCACCCGGAGCTGACCGACGATCCCCGCTTTCATGCGATCTTCATGGCAATGATCACTACCGCCCACGAACGCGAGGAGGCGACGAGATGAGGGACCCGCGAGTCGACGGACTGGCAAAGATCTTGGTCGGCTACTCGACCCAGGTAAAGGAGGGCGAGGTCGTCGCGATCGACGGCGAGACGGCGGCGGCGCCATTGCTGCTGGCGGTCTACGAGGAGGTGCTGAAGGCCGGAGCCCACGCGATCCTCAACGTCGCCCTCGAGGGCCAGATCGCCACCTACTTCAAGCACGCCTCCGACCAGCAGCTCGAATGGATCTCGCCCTTCGCCGAGTGGATGGTCGACAATGCCGACGTGCGGATCGCCGTCGGCGCCAGCACCAACACCCGCGAGCTCTCCGGCGTGCCGCCGGAGAAGCAGATGCTGCGCCAGTCGGCAACCGGCGAGCTGATGCAGCGAGCGATGAAGCGCAGCGCCGAGGGGGACTTCCGCTGGTGCTACACGCTCTTCCCGACCAGCGCCTACGCCTCCGAGGCGGAGATGAGCCTGGCCGACTACGAAGACTTCTACTACGGAGCCTGCCTAGCCGACGACCCCGAGCCGCTGACGGCCTGGAAGCGCGCCTCCGAGGAGACGACCCGGCTGGCCGAGTGGATCGAGGGCCACGAGGAGGTCCGGATCACCGCGCCGGGCACCGACATCAAGCTCGGCGTCGCCGGTCGCCACTTCATCCCCTGCGTCGGCGATCACAACATGCCCGACGGCGAGTTCTTCACCGGCCCCGTCGAGGACTCGGTCGAGGGTCAGGTGAGCTTCCATCTGCCGGCGGTGATCGGCGGCCGCGAGGTCGCGGGAGTGAAGCTCCGCTTCGAGGCCGGCAAGGTCGTCGACGCCAGCGCCGAGCGCGGCGAGGAGTACCTGCTGAAGCTGCTCGATACCGACGAGGGTGCCCGGCGCCTCGGCGAGCTCGGGATTGGCACCAACTACGGCATCGATCGCGGCACCCGCGAGGTCCTGCTCGACGAGAAGCTCGGCGGCACCGTCCACATGGCGGTCGGCGCCAGCTACCCCGAGTCCGGCGGCACCAACGAGAGCGCCGTCCACACCGACCTCGTCTGCGACCTCCGCCTCGGCGGCAAGCTCGAAGTCGACGGGGTCGTCATGCAGGAAGACGGCAAGTTCGTCGTCTGAGGCGACCGGACCGGCGCATTTCGGCGTCCTCGGTCGCTCGCATGCAGAGCACGCTTCGCTCCCTGCGTCCTTGAACTGCTTGGCCCGGCCGCCTCAGACGCTGGTGGCGATGGCTGCGATGACGCCTATAAATCCCACGAGCGACGTGATCCAAATCGCGCCGCCTACTTGGATTAGGGAGCGGCGGTCGGCGGCCATCTCGGTGCGCATGGCGCGGAATTCCTCGCGCATGTCTTTGAACCCCTCGTCGACTGTGTCTTTGAGATCGTCGAGGCGATCGTCGTTCCAGCTCTCTTTGTCTCTCGGAAGCATCGCCACGGTCATGATGGCAGCTTAGCGAGACAGATGTAACGTAATGTCTGCGCAGCGTAAAAGTTGCGCAACAGAAGGTTGGCGCCGGCGTTACTGGTTCGGGATCGGCGATCCAGCGACGAAGAAGAACCAGATCGTCAGGGCGAGGGCGGCCAGCATCACCGAGCCCATCAGGACCGCCTCGACGACGGTCACCGAGCTCTGCAGCGAGCCGGTGTCGCGCATGCTCCTCAGCCAGGCTGGACGCACGGCCGCGACCCGGTTGGTGCCGGTGAGGCGGATGTAGAGGTTGTTGAGGCGACCGATCAGCCAGGCGACGATCAGGACCGTGGCGATGATGCCGACCGCGACCACGGCATAGGGCCCACCGCTGGGGAACTGGGTGTGGGAGACCTTCGAGGCGATGTAGATCCAGGTCAGCGGGATCGCGGTCCAGAGCGAGAAGGCCGCCAGGAGCATGGCGAGGAAGACGAGGCTCGCCGCGAAGCTGCGGCCGATCGCATGGGTGTGTGCGCTGGTCGTCATCTGCCTAGTTCATAGAATGGCAGCCATGTCCGGTCACTCCAAGTGGTCTTCAATCAAACACAAGAAGGGTGCCGCCGATGCCAAACGCGGCAAGCTCTTCAGCAAGCTGGCTCGAGCGATCACCGTTGCCGCCCGCGACGGCGGCGGCGATCCCAACGGCAACCCGGCTTTGGCGACCGCGGTGCAGAAGGCTCGCGAAGCCTCGATGCCGAAGGACAAAATCCAGAAGGCGATCGACGTGGGCACTGGCGCCGGTGCCGACTCCGCCGCGATCGAACGGATCCTTTACGAGGGCTACGGCCCGGCTGGGGTCGCCGTTCTGGTCGAAGCGCTGACCGACAATCGCAACCGCGCCAGCGCCGAGATTCGCCACGCTTTCTCCAGTCACGGTGGCAGCCTCGGCGAGCCCGGCTCGGTCGCCTGGATCTTCGAGAAAAAAGGCGCCGTCACGGTCGATGGCGGCCGCTACGACGAGGACGACCTGATGCCGGCGATCGACGCCGGTGCCGAGGACGTCCGCGAGGAAGACGATCGCCTCCGGGTGCTCTGCGAGCCCTCCGACCTGACCGCCGTGCGCGAAGCCCTCGCGGCCGCCGGCGTCGAGATCCAATCGGCGACGATCGCCACCGAACCGAAGAGCACGGTCGAGCTGAAAGGCCACGACGCCGAGCGAATGCTGAAGCTGCTCGACACGCTCGATGATCAGGACGATGTGGACGAGGTCTTCGCGAATTTCGACATCCCGGCTGACGTGATGGAGAAGCTGGCCGCTTGAGCTAGGGGCAGTTGGTGGTCGTGGGACCGGAGGCGGGGTGCCTCTGCGGGAATTGAGTCGCGCACCCTGCGGGTGCGGCTCCCGAGGATGGAGCGCCCCTATAGGGCGCCGAAACCGGATTGCATTTCCGCGGCCTTCGGCCACATTCCCTCCGAGGCACCCCGCCTCCGGTCCAATCACCAGCACCCGTCCAACGGCGAGCACCCACCCGCCCCGTCCCTCGTCAGTCACCAATTACCGCCAAGGTCGCCGCGGCGAGAGTGCTGCACGCGCTCGTTGTAGGTGGGTCGGGCACCGGGCCGTGCTGAGTTCGTGGGACGAGCGCGTCGGGGGCGGGTGTGTGGGGGTCCCCCGCGGGAATGTCGCCGAACGGCGGCGATATGCAATCTGTCTCTTGCGCGGCCGTTTTGGCCGCGCTCAAACATAGGGAGCGATGGCCCCATAGGGGCCACGCGACTGAATTCCCGCGGGGGACCCCCACACACCCGCCTGCGCCACCTTCGGTCCCTCGGAAGGCATCCGACCTTGATCCCAGAATCAGTCTCCATGCAAGTAGTGATGGGCATAGACCCAGGCGCAGCCAACCTGGGATTCGGCATCGTGCGAGTCGAGGGCAACCACATGGTTGCTCTCGACGGCGGCGTGGTCGAGACCAGCGCCGAGGAGGCGATGGAGCGGCGGCTGCAGCGGATTCATGGCGCGCTCAGCGAGCTGATCTCCTGGCACGAGCCGAAGGCGATGGCGATCGAGTCCGTGTACTTCGGCAAAAACGTCCACTCGGCGATGGCAGTCGGGCAGGCAAGCGGCGTGGCGATGCTGGCCGCGGCGCAGGGCGGGATCGGCTGCTTCGCCTACACGCCGCAGGCGATCAAGATGGCGGTTTGTGGGTCGGGTGGCGCCGGCAAGGGACAGGTGCAGCGGATGGTCGGGACCCTGCTCGGCCTGCCGGAGCCGCCGACGCCAGACCACGCGGCCGACGCGCTGGCGGTGGCGATCTGCCATGGCGGTGGCAGCGGCCACCGAGAGGCGGTCGCCTCGGCGGGCCCGATCGCGGAGCGGATGGCCGGATGATCGCCGCGGTCCGTGGCGAGGTGATGGTGCGGCGTCCCGATCACGTCGTGATCGATGCTGCCGGCGTCGGCTACCGGCTGACCGTCTCGGCGGAGACGCTGAAGGCGGTGCCGGCCGCCGGCAACGAGTCCTTCCTGCACGCCGAATTGATCGCCCGCGAGGACTCGCTCGCCTTGTATGGCTTCTCCTCAGAGGAGGAGCGCGACCTCTTCCGGCAGCTGATCTCGGTCAGCGGCGTGGGGCCCAAAGTGGCGATCGCGGCACTCTCCGGTGGCAGTGCCCGCGACCTGTTGCGCGCGATTGCCGCCGGCGATGCCAAACGCTTCCAGGCGGTGCCCGGAATCGGCAAACGCACCTCGGAGCGGATCATCGTCGAGCTGCGCGAGAAGGTCACCGGGGCGCTCGAGGAGGAGGTGGCGCTGGCGGCGGCGGAGACCGGCGACGGCCGCGCCCTGGCCCGCGACGGGCTGGTCAACCTCGGGTACGCGCCGCTGGAGGCGGAGCAGTTGCTCGATGGCATCGAGACTGACGATCCCCAGGAGCTGATTGCGGCGGCGCTGCGCAAGGCGGCGGCGGCGAGGAGCGGCGCGTGAGCGAGTCCCCAGACTTCGGCGGCAACCGAATTCGTACCCCTGGGATCGATGGGGACCCCGTACCGGTCGACGCCGAGGTCCGGGTCCACGACGCCCGCGCCGACGTCCCCGACGAGGACCTCGACCGCTCGCTGCGGCCGCCGACCCTCTCCGACTTCGTCAACCAGACGCAGGTCACCGACCAGCTGGCGATCTTCATCGAGGCGGCGAAGCGGCGCGGCGAGCCGCTCGACCACGTGCTGCTGGCCGGCCCGCCCGGGCTCGGCAAGACCTCGCTGGCCCACATCGTCGCCGCCGAGCTCGGCGTGCCGATGGTGCAGACCGCCGGGCCGGCGCTGGAGCGCAAGGCAGATGTCGCCTCGTTCCTGACCGCGCTGGAGCCCGGCACCGTGTTCTTCGTCGACGAGATCCACCGCCTTGGGCGCGCCGTCGAGGAGACGCTGTATCCGGCGATGGAGGACGGCGAGCTGCCGGTCGTGCTGGGGCAGGGGGCGGGGGCGAGGACGGTGACGCTGCCGCTGCCGCCGTTCACGCTGGTCGGCGCGACCACGCGGGCGGGCCTGCTGACGACGCCGCTGCGCGACCGCTTCGGGGTGAGTCACCGGCTCGAGCACTACAGCCCCGAGCACCTGGCGGAGATCGTCAGCCGCTCGGCTGGCATCCTCGACGTCGAGATCGACGGCGAGGGCGCGTACACGATCGCCTGCCGCTCGCGGGGCACGCCGCGAGTCGCAAACCGACTGCTGAAGCGGGTTCGCGACTTCGCCCAGGTGAAGGGCTCGGGGCAGATTGGCGGCGAGGTCGCGGCGGCCGCCCTGGAGATGCTCGAGGTGGATGCCGCTGGCCTCGACCGCGCCGACCGCGCACTGCTGGAGACGGTCGCGGTCAAGTTCGGCGGGGGGCCGGTCGGCCTCTCGACGATGGCGATCGCGATCGGCGAGGAGCAGGACACGATCGAGGACGTGCTCGAGCCCTACCTGCTCCAGCAAGGTCTCCTCAAGCGCACCCCGCGTGGGCGCGTCCTCACCCAGCGCGCCTACGATCATCTCGGCCTGCCGATGCCCGAAGGCGCGGCGAGCCTCTTCTGAGCCGGCCTTTGTAGCCTGTCAATGATGCCGTTCTTCATCTGTCCGAATTGCGGGCACCGGGAGGTGAGCGGCGAGCGAACCGCTGGGTTCAGCTCGCGCCCGAAGGGCTGCTCGAAATGTGGCTTCGGATTCGTTTTTGAATTACTCGACGATTATTATCCGGCTCCTAATGCTGCTTTCTTCGTTTGCGACCAGCAGGAACGCGTGATCGACGCCGGAAAAGGCAGCTTCGAGCTGACCGGCCTCACCGACGAGGACGTGATCGGTCGGCCCGTGCGCGACGTCCTGGGACTCGACTGGATCGACGAGGGCGATGGCGGCGAGACGGCCGACACCGACCGCAACGGCGCCACCGACCCGATCGAGACCTCCTTGGAGTGGGGCGTTCGCTCGCTCGGCAAGCGTGTCCGGGTCAACGCCGAGGGCGACCTGCCGGCCCGCGCAGTCGCTGACGTATTCCCCGCCTACGACGACGACGGCGGGCTGCTGCTCGTCCTCACCCCCGAGGGCTAGGACATACATGGGGACGAAACGCCGGCATCTCTTCGTACTGCTCTTCGTGCTCGGCCTGGTCGTCGTCTCGGGAATCGTCATCGCCAACAAGCAGACGAAGCTGGGCCTCGACCTTCAGGGCGGGCTCGAGCTCGTCTACCAGGGCCAGCCGACCGGAACCGCCACCTCGGTCAGCGGTCAGGACATCGAAGACTCGATCTCGATCATCGAAGAGCGGATCAACAAGCTCGGCGTCTCCGAGCCGGAAGTCGCGCGGCTGGGCGAAAAGGAGATCACGGTCAGCCTGCCGGGCATCACCGACGCCAACCGGGCGGCCGAGCAGGTCGGCACGACGGCGCAGCTCTACTTCTATGACTGGGAGCCGAACCTGATCGGACCGGAGGCGGCGATCGGCGCTCATCCGGGACAGCAGCCGCCCGCGGGGCCGCTTAAAGCCTCCGAAAAACGCTGGGAAGCGGTCGGTCGCGACGCCAAAAGCATCGAGAACCAGCAGCTGATCTTCTCCGGCGCCTACCCGACGGCCTACGAGGCCGCGCTGCTCGCCTCCGAGCAGAAGCCGAACGAGAGCTGTGAGAACTGCTCGGTTGCCCACCCGCGCTACTACCTGTTCTCGAAGGAGACGCCGCACGAGCTGATTGCCGGCCCCGAGCTCAACCGCAAGGACCTCTACGTCAGCCCGACCGGGCAGAAACGACCCAAGGACGGGATCGTCGTCGAAATCCCGGAAGGGGTCGTGCTGGTTTCCGAATATCCCACCGACGAAGCGGGCCAGGTCGACGAGACGGCCAAACCGGGCTGGTTCGCGCTCAAGGACGACCCGGCGCTGTCGGGCACCGACATCACCAACCCCGAACAGTCCTACGGACAGTTCAACGAACCGATCGTCACCTTCGGCTTCACCGGCCAGGGCCAGGATGCCTTCCAGGAAGTCACCCGCGCGATCGCCCAGCGCGGTCAGGCGCAGGCGATCGGTCCGGTCAGCGGCGAACAGGCGGCTCAGCTCTCCGGCCACTTCGCGGTCGTCCTCGACAACGAAGTCCGCACCCGCCCGATCATCAACTTCTCCGAAAACCCGGACGGGATCGACGGCCGTAACGGCGCCCAGATCTCCGGCGGCTTCAAAAACGTTGGCGAGGCTCAGGAACTGGCGACGACGCTGCAGATCGGCGCCCTGCCGATCAGCCTCAAGCTGATCAGCGAGACCCAGGTCTCAGCGACGCTCGGAAGCCAGGCGCTGCACGACGGCGTCAAAGCCGGGCTGATCGGCCTCGCCCTGGTCATCGTCTTCCTGCTCCTCTACTACCGCTTCCTCGGGCTGATCGCCTCGGTCGCGCTCGGCGCCTACGGGGTGATCTTCTTCGCCCTGATCAAACTGATCCCGATCACCCTGACCCTGCCGGGGATCGCGGGGCTGGTCCTGACGATCGGCGTCGCCGCCGACTCCAACATCGTCATCTTCGAGCGAATAAAGGAGGAGGTGCGGGCCGGACGCTCGATGTCGAGCGCGATCAGCGCCGGCTACAAACGCGGCATCGCGACGATCATCGACGCCAACGTCGTCACCCTGCTGACCGCCTTCATCCTCTTCGTTCTGGCGACGGCCGGCGTCAAGGGCTTCGCCTTCACCCTCGGAGTCGGCACGATCGTCTCGCTGCTGACCGCCGTCGTCTTCACCCAGGCGCTGCTCGGCAGCATGAGCCGCTCACCGCTGCTTCGCTCGCCTTCTTTCCTCGGCGCCAGCGGTGGCGGCAAACAGTGGCACTTCGACTTCATGGGGGCGAGTCGTTGGTTCTTCTCGATCTCCGGCGTGATCCTGCTGGTCGGCGCCCTGGCGCTGGCGACCAAGCAGCTCAACTTCGGGATCGACTTCGAGTCCGGTACCCGGATCACCGTGGCGCTCGAAAAGCCGACCGACGAGGAAGGCGTCCGCGACACCCTCGACAGCGCCGGGATCAACGGCGAGGAGGTGCAGCAGGTCACCGATCCGAACTTCGGCAGCAACGTCTTCCAGATCCAGTCGCACCAGCTGCGACCCGGCGAGGTGCGCGAGGCCGAGCAGGCGCTGGCCGCCGAGTACGGCGTCGTCGCCAACGGGTTCGACAGCACCAGCGTCGGTCCGACCTTCGGTCAGCAGGTGGCCGACAGCGCCCTCAAGGCCCTGATCTTCTCGCTGCTCGTGATCGCCGCCTACGTGGCTTTCCGCTTCGAGCCGAAGTTCGCGGTGCCGGTGCTGATCGCGATCTTCCACGACATCCTGATTACCGCAGGCGTCTACGCGTTGACCGGAAAAGAGGTGAGCAGCGGTACGGTCGCCGCCTTCCTGACGATCTTGGGTTACTCGATCTACGACACGATCATCGTCTTCGACCGAATACGCGAGAACGTGCCGCGGATGCCGCGCGCTGCCTTCTCTCAGATCGTCAATCGCTCAATGAGCGAGGTGCTGACCCGCTCCCTGGCGACCAGCTTCTCGACCTTGCTCGGGGTTGCCTCGCTGCTCATCTTCGGCGGCCCGACCTTGCAGGACTTCGCCTTCGCGATGCTCGTCGGAATCGCCTCCGGTACCTACTCGTCGATCTTCATCGCCTCGCCGGTGCTGACCGCTTGGAAAGAACGGGAGCCCAACTTCATCAGGAGGCGGCTGCGGATCGCCGAAGTCGAGGGCGGCGTCGTGCCCGCCTATGCGGATGAGATCGAGATGGCGAAGCTCGCCGCCGACGACGAGACCGAAGCGGAGGCCGCGCCGGCGGGCAAGGCCGAGGCCGCAGCGGAGCCACAGCCGGGCGCCGTGGCGACGGTCGAGCGGGACAGCGACGGCAACGGCGCAGATCCGGAGCGCAAGAGCGGCGCCGATGCTGCCTCGGCAGAGCGACGGGCGCGCAACGCCGAGCGACGCGCACGGCGCCAGCAGCGACGCAAGCACGGGAGGAACAAGTAGATGGCACTGGTCGTCTGGTTCACGATGGGCATCGCCCTCTGGCATTTCACCGTCTTCGTGCCGGACCGCTTCTGGCAGGGCATCGTCGGCGCCTTCATCGGCGCGGTTCTCGGCGCCGTCATCTTCGGGGGCATCGTCGAGTTGATCACCGACAAGGGTCTCGGCAACACCGATCTCGGCACGGCGTTGACCGCGATTCCCGGAACCGCGATCGGACTCGCGATCGTCTACGCGATCGGCGTCCGCGAGGAATCGCAAGCGGGCTGAGGCAGCGGCCGAGGGTGCCCGTCGGCGTCGCGCCGGCGCGCTCCTCCGCTGTCCCGCCCTGCTCGGGCGTCCGAATTTTCCCTGCACGCTGCGATCTTCGGGCGCTGATTTCCCGCCGCGCCGGTGCCTAGCCTGACCCTGTGCCGGACGCTCTGAAGGCCTACACCGCCGAGCCCTACTCCTACGCCGACGTGCGGGCGGTCGCCGGCGGGCTCGGGGTCAGCGAGCCGGTGGCGGTGACGCTGGTCCGCCGCGGGTACCGGACGCCAGAGGAGGCACGGGCCTTCCTTGCCGCCGACGAGGCGCACCCGCCGGCAGCCTTCCGGTCGATGGCGGCCGCGGTCGCCGAGGTTCTCGCGGCGGCGCGGGGGCGGCGCCGCATCACCGTGCACGGCGATTTCGACGTCGACGGGGTCTGCGCGACCGCCCTGATGGTCTCGACGCTGCGTGGGCTCGGTGCCGAGTGCGACTGGTTGATCCCGGACCGGATCGGCGACGGCTACGGGCTCAGCCCTGGCAACGTCGAGCTTCTTGCCGAGCGCGGCACGTCGCTGCTGCTGACGGTCGACTGCGGGGTGACCGCCGTCGCCGAGGTAGCGCAGGCGAGGGAGCTCGGCATGGAGGTGATCGTCACGGATCACCACCAGGCCGGGGCGGAGCTGCCGGAATGCACGATCCTGCACCCGAGCCTCGACGGCTACCCCTTCGAGCACCTCTGCGGGACCGCGGTGGCTTGGAAGTTGGCATGCGCGCTGCGGGAAGCAGGACCGGGCTTCCCCGGACCCGCCGGCGAAGCGGGTCCCGGGGGCACGGCAACTGGCGCCGCGACGGCGCGGGATCTCGATCTGGTCGCGCTGGCGACGGTGGCGGATGTGGTGCCGCTCGTCGGTGAGAACCGGGCGCTGGTGAAGCGTGGGCTGGCGGAGATGCGCAGGCTGCGGCGGCCGGGACTGCGGGCGCTGATAGCCGCGGCGAAATGCGAGCCGAGCAGGTTGGACGAGACCGATCTGGGCTTCCGGCTGGCGCCGCGGATCAATGCGGCCGGGCGGCTGTACAGGGCGGATGCGGGAGTCGAGCTGATGCTGACCCGGGATGACGCCCGGGCCGAGGAGATCGCGATCGAGCTGAGCCGGGCCAACGCGGAGCGGCGGGCAACCGAGCGTGAGGTTGATGCCGCCGCCGAGGCGGCCCTGCGGGAGCTCCCCGAGCAGCTGCGCGAAGCGCGCGGGCTGGTCGTCGCCGGCGAGGGTTGGCACCCAGGCGTGATCGGGATCGTCGCCTCGCGGCTGGTCGAGCGGCACCATCGGCCGGTGGTCGTGATCTCGCTCGACGAGGCGGGCGGAGGGCGTGGCTCCGGTCGCAGCATCCCCGGCTTCGACCTGCACGCGGCGCTGCAGGCGTGCTCGGAGCACCTGCTCGGCTTCGGCGGTCACCGCGCCGCGGCGGGGCTTTCGCTGGCGGCGGCAGAGCTGGATGCCTTTCGAGAGGCCTTCGCCGCCCATGCCAACGAGGCGCTGAGCGAGGAAGATCTGCGCCGCACCGAGCGCGTCGACGCGATGGTCGGTGGGGTCGGCCTCGGGCTCGACCTGGCCGAGGAACTCGGTCAGCTGGCCCCCTTCGGGATGGGCAATCCCGGCGTGCGGCTGATGGTGCCGTCGGCGAAAGTCGCCGACGTGAGGACGATGGGCGAAGAGGGCAAACACGCCCGCTTCAGCCTTCACAGCGGGGGGCACCGCGCCCTCGGCGTCGCTTTTGGCCGCTCCAGCCTCGGCGTCGAGGAGGACGAGCCGGTCGATGCGACCGTGCGGCTCGAGGTCAACCACTGGAACGGCGCCGTCGAGCCCCGCGTCGTCCTCCGCGAGGTCTACCCGCTCGACGAACAGGCCGCCGATGGGCAGGCTGTAGAAGCGGCCAAGCCGCCGCCGCTGCACGTCTGTGACTGCGACGAAGCGGAGTGGTGGCAGCGCTTCGAGTCCGAGCTGGGGCGTGACTTGGCCACCAGACCGGCGGGCTCGGACCGCTCGGTCGCTGTTCCGCCTCAGGGGCGTACAAGTGGCCAAGCGATCGTCGAGCGCACGATCATCCGCGGTGGCGGAGGGCCGACGGCGCGGATCGCCGAGCTGGTCTCCAGCGGCGCCGGGGTCCTGGCCGTCTGCGCCGACGCTTCGCGGCGGGCCGGACTCGCCGGTGGCGCGACCGGACTGGCCCGCTTCAACGGCGGGGCCGGGCGGGTTGCCTGCAGCCGTTGTGGGGGGGAGGCCCTCGCTGGGCTCGCGGGCAAAGCCGAGAGCGGCCTGGCGCTGACCGACTACGCGACGTTGGAGCGAGCTGACAGCGAGATCGCAGCCGCATTCGAGCACGTAGTCCTCGTCGACCCGCCCACCTCGAAATTGGCTGAGGCGCTGGCCTCGCTCCCTCTGTCGCGGGAGGCCGATTCCGCGGGTTACCTGCATCGCCTCTGGTCAGCCCCCGAGGGTGACTTCGCGGCCCAGGTCCTCGCTGGCGACGCCCCATCCCGGCAGACGATCGGGGACTCCTTTCGGCGCTTGCGGGAGCGGGGGGAGTGTGGAGGGGCTGACCTCCGGGCGGCTCTGGCGGGGGAGGTTCCGCGACCGTTCAGCCCCGAGACCGCGGCGCGCTGCCTGCGGGTCCTGCACGAGCTCGGGTTGGTCGCGGGGGGCCCCTCCCTGGGCGGCGGTCGGGTCGGGGTCGTATCCTCAAAGGGAACGGACCTGGAGCGCTCAGCCGCGTTCCGCGCCTACACCGACCAGCACGCGGAGGCCACCCGATTTCTGGAAAGCCGCAAAATGCCCTAGCTCACAGCGAGCTCCTCGCCGATCTCTTCGCGGTGGTCGAGGAGTTCGCGTCGCCGAGCGATAACGGCGGCGGGGCGACCGCGCTGGCGGTGGCGACGATCGATCGTGCGGCGGTCGAGCGGGCCTTCGACTTCGCGCTCGATCGGCACGCCGATCAGCGGCGCTACTCGGGCGATGAGTTCATCACTCACCCGGTCGGGGTCGCCCAGATCTGCGCCGGCATGCGGCTCGACACCGCGACTCTCTGCGCGGCGCTGCTGCACGACACCGTCGAGGACACCAGCGCCAGCCTCGAGGAGATCCAGGCCGAGTTCGGCGAGGAGATCGCTCAGCTGGTCGACGGCGTCACCAAGCTGACCGAGATCACCTTCGAGAGCCGCGACGAGAGGCAGGCCGAGAACTACCGCAAGATGATGGTGGCGATGGCCACCGACATCAGGGTGATCCTGATCAAGCTGGCCGACCGTCTCCACAACATGCGCACCCTCGGCGCCCTGCCGAAGCAGAAACAGATGGCGAAGTCCCACGAGACGCTGGAGATCTACGCCCCGCTCGCGCACCGGCTGGGAATCCACGCGATCAAATGGGAGCTCGAGGATCTGGCCTTCGCGACCCTGCATCCACGCAAGTACGCGGAGATCAAGCAGCTGGTCGCCCAGCAGCGCGAGGAGCGCGAGAGCTACGTCTCGAACGCCGGCCAGTTCCTCTCCACGGAGCTGGAGGAAGTCGGGATCGAGGCCGAGATCTCCGGCCGAGCCAAGCACTTCTACTCGATCTACACGAAGATGGCCAAGAAGGGCCGCGAGTTCAACGAGATCTTCGACCTCACGGCGATGCGGGTGATCGTCGGCTCGGTCAAGGACTGCTACGGGGCGATCGGCGTCATTCACTCGCTCTGGAAGCCGCTGCCGGGTCGCTTCAAGGACTTCGTCGCGATGCCGAAGGCGAACATGTACCAGGCCCTGCACACGACGGTGATCGGGCCCGAGGGCAAGCCGCTCGAGATCCAGATCCGCACTGAAGAGATGCACAAGCTGGCCGAGTACGGCATCGCCGCCCACGTCGCCTACAAAGAGGGCGGCGGCCGCGACCCGCAGCGGGAGAAGATGACCTGGCTGCGACAGCTGGTCGAGGCCGAGGGCGAACAGGACCCGGCCGAGTTCCTCGAGTCCCTCAAGGTCGACCTCTTCGAGGACGAGGTCTTCGTCTTCACGCCGAAGGGGGAAGTGAAGAACCTCTCCGCCGGCTCGACGCCGCTCGACTTCGCCTATGCCGTCCACACCGACGTCGGCCACCGCACGGTGGGGGCCAAGGTCAACGGCTCGATCGTGCCCCTGCACTACCAGCTCAAGTCAGGCGACATCGTCGAGGTGCTGACCGCCAAGCAGAAGCGCGGCCCCTCGCGCGACTGGCTCAAACTGGTCCGCACCAGCCGCGCCCGCAACAAGATCCGCGCCTTCTTCAAAGAGGAAAAACGCGAGGACGCCGAGCGCAAGGGACGCGAGAGCCTCGAGTCGGCGCTGCGCCAGCGCGGCATCCCGATGCAGAAGGTCTCCGGCTCGGCCCTGCTGGCGGACGTGATCCGCGAGATGGGCTACCGCAAAGCAACCGACTTCTACATCGCCCTCGGCCAAGGCAAAGTCTCCGCCAAGACCGCCGCCAACAAGCTGATGCAGCGGCTCAAGGCGGGGGAGGCCGTCGAGGAGGCGCCGGGCGAGATCGTCACCGGCCGCGAGGGGCGCGAGGACCGCGCCCGGCGCACCAAGGACGCGTCCACCTACGGGATCGTCGTCAAGGGTGTCGACAGCGTCGCCGTGCGACTTGCCAAGTGCTGCCGGCCAGTCCCGGGCGACGAGATCGCCGGCTACGTCTCACTCGGTCGCGGCATCACCATCCATCGCGCCGACTGCAAGAACGTCAAGGCGTTGAAAAAGGCCCCGGAGCGGTTCGTCGACGTCGCCTGGGAAGGCGAAAACGAGTCCTCCTACCGGGTCGAGCTGCAGATCGACGCCTACGACCGGACCCGGCTGCTCGAGGATCTCTCGCGGACTTTCTCCGAGGCCGGGATCAACATCATCGGCGCCACCTGCACGACCAACCCGCCGATGGTGAAAAATCGATTTGTCGTCGAGGTGGGGGACACCGAGCAGCTGAAGACGTGCGTCTCGCGCCTGCGCAACATCGAGTCGGTCTTCGACGCCTACCGGATCACCCCGACTCCGTAAAAAGTTCGTTAGGTCGAATTTCATCCGTTAGGCTGAGCCTTCGGCTGGGTAGTGCTCCTCCTGAGCATGAATCGAGTAGGGGTCATGGAGCTAACAGCGAAGATGCAGACGTCCGGTGCCAATCGCGTCGACGAGCCTGGGATGCGCTTCGTAACCCTGAGCATCAGCCACCTCGCCTTCGAGGCCCTCGCCCAGGGTCACCTGGAGGCGGCCCAGCAGAGTCCAGAGGCGCGGATCGAAACGGCGATCCGGTTCTACCTGCGCGACAAGGAGAGCGGTGTCGCGGCCTGGCCCTTTCCCGCCTTTCTGCGGGGGGCGGATGTGCGCGAAGAGGTCGAGCTGCGGCTTGGCCTCGATGAGGATCTGTGGCGCCGGTTCGAGGCCGAGGCTGCCCACCAGGACGTCTCGGTCCAGCAGCTGTCGGAGCACGCTGCCTTCTATCTCGCCGCTGAGCTCGAAGCGGGACGAATCACTCAGCGCATCCTCGATGAGCTCGAGCGGGACGGCCCGCCCGACCCTCGCTCCTAGCCCTTCCGCACCAACCTCACCCGAGTCCCACTCGCGCGGCCGCCCGGCGAAAGCGGCGGCCGCTCTCCGTTAAGGCGCGGCGGCGACGACCGGCGCGGCGCCGAGTTCAACCAGGTTCGCCCGCAGTGTGCGGCGGCCGCGGTGGTGGAGGCCGTGCACCGAGCTCTCGCTCTTGTCGAGGGTCCCGGCGATCTCGACCGGCGAAAGCCCGACGATGTGCCGCAGTACCAGCACCTCGCGCTGATCCTCGGGAAGGTCTTCCAGCGCCTGGCGCAGGGCCTGCCCACGGTCGAGGCTGGTCTCGGCGCGCCCGGTGTCGGCGATCCGAACTTCCTCGGTCGGGATCGCTCGTCGAGCCCGCAGGTGGTCGAGGGCGGCGTTGCGGGCGACCCGAAGGATCCAGGCGTCGAACGGCACGTCGCGTTCCTCGTATTTGCCGATCGCCGTCATCAGCTTGGCGAAGACGTTCTGAGTGATGTCTTCCGCTTCGTGGCTGTCGTGCACGAAGCTGTTGACGTAGCGGAGGACGTCGTCGGCAAAACGAACGTAGAGGTAGTGCAGCCCCTCTGAATCTCCCCCCTTTGCTTGTGCGATTGCCTCCCGGGTAAGTCCTTTGTTACCGCTAGCCCTTTGCGCTTCCTTGGGGCCCGTCATTTCAATCTCCCGCATGCTCACCGCATGCTCACTGCTACTGGTTTTGCAAAAACTCCGAGTCCCGCATTGAAGCCCTTCCGGAACCCCAATTTGAGAATTCTTGGAAAAGGACTTCTTCCCAAAATGGGGGATCCGTCGCGGCAACCCGGTGGCATTCGTTGAAGCTAGGCGAGAGGTTTATGGACATTCGCAGGGGATGTCAATGCCCAATATTTGTCCAAATTTCAATCTCTTGGCTAAGGGAGCCAAATCAGAGGACTAATTTGGACTGATTCGTAATGGAATTAGGTGGGTGAAAAAAGGTGGAAAGAGAGTCTGAAGTTAGGAGGATTCGGTTCGGCCGCCGCAATCTTGGACCCCCCGACGAAGTTGTTGGGGTGAAGCTATGAGAGTCGCACTCGGCCAATTCGCCTGCACGGGCATCGAAACGCACATCGGCAACGACATCCCCGCCGGCGTTCGCAAGGCGTTGTTTCATTACGCCGCGAAGCTAAAAGCGGGGCGCTCGCCGATCGCGGTGCCCCGCTTCCTGCCGGACGAGAATCCGGCCGATGCGGCGGCGGACTTCGAGCTGATCGTCGACGCCGAGACCGAGGCGATGCTGGAGCGCGAGGCGCGCCGCCAGCAGACGACCACGACGAAGCTGGTCTCGCACACAGTGCTCACCTACCTGGCCGAGATCGAGTTTCTCGGCTCTTCGCGCGCTCTGCGCGCGCTCTAGCCCGTCTCGCCCTCAAAGGGCGTCAGGGGCCTTCTGAGGCGTCTCAAGGCATGCTCTTGGAACGCGCAGAACCGCGCCTCCCAACGGAAGCCCGGTGAGTGGGCTTCCGTTGGGAGGCGCGGTTCAGGTCGATCGATCGCTTGCTCAGCGGCGGGCGCCGTTGGCGCTCGGCAGGCCATGTGGGCTGGCCGCCGCCAGGGCATCGGCGACGGAGCGCACCGCGACGGGCTCGCCGTTGCTGGCCAGCGACTGCTCGAGTGCCTCGAGGCCGAGCACGATCTCCAGGCCGAGATGGGCGTTGGAGACCGGTTTGGTGCCGTCGGTGATCGCCGAGGCGAAGTCGCGCAGCTCCTGGCCCAGCGGCTCGACGGCGTCGACGCGCGGGGCAATCATGTCGCCGGTGCGGTAGGTGAGGCGGTACTCGCCGAAGTTGGCGGGCGGCTCGGCGAAGTCGAGGCCGCGGTCGTAGATCCGAACCGAGTCGTCGGCGGCGGTGTCCTCGTACTGGACCATCCGCTTGCTGCCGACGACGACCATCTGACGCATCTTGCGCGGCGCCAGCCAGGAGAGCTGGACGTTGGCCTGGGCGCCGCCCTCGAAGCGGAGGGTCAGGAAGGCGGTCTCGTGGACGCCCTCCTGGAAGACGCTACGTCCGGTGGCCAGGACCTCGACGAGCGGCTTCTGGAGCCAGTGGAGGAGGATCGAGAGGTCGTGGGGGGCAAGGTCGAGGACGACGCCGTCCTGCTGGTAGAGGCCGAGGTTCATCCGCGCCGAGGTGGCGAAGTAGATCTCGCCCAACTCACCGGACTGGATCAGGTCGCGGACGGTGTTGACCGAGGGGCTGTAGACGAAGGTGTGACCGGGCATCAGCACCTGGCCGAGCTCCTCGGCGAGGGCGACCAGCGTCGCGGCCTCATCGGCGGTGCGGGCCAGCGGCTTCTCGACCAGGACGTGCTTGCCGGCTTCGAGGGCACGGCGCACGAGCGCGTAGTGGGTGTGCGGCGGGGTGGCGATCGCCACCGCCTCGATCCGCGGATCGGCCAGTGCCGCGTCGAGGTCGGGCTCGACCCAGACGCCGGGGTGGCGCCGACGGAAGTCTTCGCCCCTGCTGACGTCCTTCTCGCAGAGGCACATGAGGCGAAACTCGGGCCGCTCGACCACGTTGCGGACCAGGTTTGGCCCCCAGTAGCCGTAGCCGACGACCATCGTGCCGATTTGTCCTGCTGGGTTCACGCTGCTCCCTTTCTGCTGAGAACGGTCAGTGGAGTCCTGAAGAGAATCGAGATGTCGAGCCAGATCGAGCGGCGCTCGGCGTACTCGACGTCGAGTCGCACCATTTCCTCGTAGGTGCGCTCGTTGCGGCCGCTGACCTGCCAAAGGCCGGTCATCCCGGGCTTGACCGAGAAGCGCCGCAGGTACCAGGTCGGGTACTCGTCGACCTCGTAGGAGATCGCCGGTCGTGGCCCGACCAAGCTCATGTTGCCGAGCACGACGTTGAAGAGCTGCGGCAGCTCGTCGATGCTCCAGCGGCGGATCCAGCGGCCGACCGGGGTGATGCGATCGTCGACCGCGAGCTTGTAAAGGCTCTTTCGGTCGCTCTCGGGGGCGGCCTCCGCCTGTCCCTTGATCAGCGCGGTCACGTACTCGCGATGACCCTTGGGGTCGGCATCGAGCCGCATGCTGCGGAACTTGTAGAGGGTGAACTCCTTCTGGCCGAGGCCTACCCGGCGCTGGCGGAAGAAGGCCGAGCCGCGGCTGTCGAGGCGGATCGCGATCGCGGTCCCGACGAGCAGCGGCGAGAAGATCGCGATCAGGGCTGCCGAGAAGACCAGGTCGAGGGCCCGTCGTGCCACCGCCTGCCAGCGGGGCTCAGTCGCCACCGCCGCGGCTTCCGTGGCTTCGGGCTGTGCCTCGCGGGTGAGTCCGTGTGCCTCCATGATCATCCGAATAACGGCCGAACGCCGGGATCTCTTGCGTCGGACAGCCGTCGAGGTGGGTGAAAAAGGGCCGGTCCATCTATAAGGCGGAAAAGTTTCGGGGCGACGGAAGAGATTGGCCCCTCGTGCGTTGTTTGGGCATGGCTCCCCGAATCGTTTCGATCATCGGCTCCCGTCCAGAGATCGTGCAGGCGGCCCCGCTGTCGCTGGCCTTCTCAACCTGTGTCGAGGAGGTTCTGGTCCACACCGGCCAGCACTACGACCCGGGGATGTCGGATCTGCAGATCGCCGACCTGCGCCTGCCGCTGCCGGAGTTCAACCTCGGCGTCGGCTCGCTTCCCAACGACGCCGCCGTCCTCGTCGCCGAGGACCGGATCGCCCGGGTGATCGAGCGCAGTGAGCCCGACGCGGTCCTCGTGCGCGGCGACACCAACGCCACGATCGCCGGCGCCCGCGCCGCCGTCGCCGCCGGCCTGCCACTCCTGCACGTCGAGGCGGGGCTGCGCAGCTACCGCGACGACATGCCCGAGGAGGCCAACCGGATCGAGACCGACCGGCTCTCCGACCTGCTCTTCGCCCCCTGTCAGCACGCCGCCGACGTTCTCGTCGAAGAGGGCGTGCGGGGTGAGGTGCATGTCACCGGCGACGTCCTCGCCGACGTCCTGCTGGCGACCAGCAAGCGCCTGCCGGAGGGCACCGAGGAGGGCGAGTACATCCTCGCCACCGCCCACCGCAACTACAACACCGACTCGGCCGAGCGCCTCAGTGCCCTGCTCGACTGCCTGGCGGCCGCCGACTGCCGCGTGATCTTCCCCGTCCACCCGCGCACCCAACAGCGGATCGAGACCTGGAGCCTCGAGGTTCCGGCCAACGTCGAAGTGCGCGACCCGCTCACCTACACGCAGATGCTGACCCTGGAGCGCGGCGCCCGGGCGATCGCCACCGACTCCGGCGGCGTCCAGCGGGAGGCTTACCTCTGGGGCGTCCCCTGCATCACGATGCGCGAGGAGACCGAGTGGATCGAGACGGTCTCGACCGGCTGGAACACGCTCGTCGGCGTCGATGCCGAGAAGTTCGGTGCGGCGCTTTCGCAGCCGCTCCCGAGCGAGCGTCCACCGATCTTTGGAGACGGCAGCGCCGCCGAGCGGATCGCCGCCCTCACCGTCGAGTTTATCGCCGGCGCCAAGCAGCCGGCCGCGCGGGAGAAGTCCGTTGTCTGAACAGCTTCGAGTCGGCGTCGTCGGCTGCGGCCGGATGGGCGGCTTCCACGTCCGCAACTACGGCCAGATCGACTGCGCCCGCCTGGTCGCGGTCGCCGACCCCGATCCGGAGTCACGCCGCCGCGCCATCGGCGAGGCCCAGGCGGTCGAGTTCTCCGACTGGCGCGACCTGATCGAGTTCGGGGCCAACAGCCTCGACGCGATCTCGATCGCCTGTCCTTCCGAGTTCCACGCGACGGTCGCCCTGGAGGCACTGGCCGCGGGGCTCCACGTCCTCGTCGAGAAGCCGATCGCGACGACGCTGCCAGACGCGCTGCGGATGCGCAGCGCTGCCTTCGAGGCCGACCGCAAGCTGATGGTCGGCCACGTCGAGCGCTTCAACCCGGCGGTGGCGAAGCTGCGAGAGCTGGTCGCCGACGGTCGTCTCGGCCGCATTTACCGCGCCCATACGACCCGGGTCGGGCCGCTGCCGACGCGGATCCAGGACACCGGCGTCGCGATCGACCTCGCCACCCACGACCTCGACATCATGCAGCACGTCCTCGACTCCGCGATCCATGAGATCTATGCCGACGGCGGCCGCTTCCTGCACAGCTCCCAGGAGGACCTGCTCACCTGTCTGGCCCGCTTCGGCGAGGCGGGTGAGACCCTCGGACTGCTCGACGTCAACTGGCTGACCCCCGAGAAGAAGCGGGAGATCGCCCTGATCGGCGAGAACGGCCTGCTGCGGGCGAGCTACATCACCCAGGACGTCTGGTTCGTCGAGTCGGCGACGGCGCCGCTGCAGTGGGACGGCCTCTCGGTCCTGCGTGGCGACGGCGAGGGGGCCGCGGTGCGGTTCTCGCTGGCCAAGGCGGAGCCGCTGCAGGCCGAGCTGGAAGCCTTCTGCCACTGCGTGCTCGACGACACGCCGGAGCCGATCAGCGCCCATGACGGCGTCAAGGCCCTGGCCGCGGCGCTCGCCGTCCGCGAGTCGGCCGCCGTGCGTCGCCCGGTCGAGCTGCTGGACATCCCCGCACCCACGCCCCGACCGCTGGAGGTCGTCGCATGATCCGCTTTGTCATCCCGGCTTACAACGAGGCCGAAAACATCCCCCGTCTGCTTGCCGACCTGGCGCCGGTGGCGCGTGAGCTCGGCGCCCGGGTGATCATCGTCGACGACGGCTCCACCGACGGCACCGGCGAGGTGATCCGCGAACACGCCCAGGACATGCACCTGGCGGTGGTGACGCACACCGTCAACCGCGGCCTCGGCACCGCGATCAACACCGGCATCCGCTCGGCCCTCAAGGAGTCCTCCGACGACGACGCGATCGTCACCCTCGAGGCCGACACGACTTCCCGCCTCTCCGATCTGCCGCGGATGCTCGAGCTCTTCGAAGAGGGCACCGACGTCGTCCTCGCCTCGGTCTACGCGCCGGGCGGCAAGATCGTCGGCGTCGCCGGCTGGCGCCTGCTGGCCAGCAAATCGGTCTCCAACACCTTCCGCTACCTGGGCGGCCTGCGCGACATGCACACGCTCTCCTCGCTGTACCGGATCTACCGCGCCGGAACGCTGCGGCGGGCGGCCGACACCTACGGCTACCTGCTCGTCCGCGAGCCGGGCTTCGCCGCCAACGTCGAGCTCTTGCTGAAGCTCTACAACGCTGGTGCCACGGTGGCCGAGGTGCCGACCGTGAACGACTGGACGACCCGCAAAGGCGAGTCGAAGATGCAGCTGAAACCGACCGTGCTCGCCTACTTCCGGGTGATGGCGGCGCACATGGTCGGCCGCATCCAGCCGCCGCCGGTCTCACCGCTTTCCGAGGCGACGGCGCCGCTCGGTTTGCCCGAGCCGGCCGCCGCCACCGCGGTCGAGGGCGAAACCGCGAGCAACGGCCACACCCCGCTGGCCTCGGCCTGATGACCGCGGGCGCCCCCCGCGTGGGGATCGTCGGCGGCGGCGTGCTCGGCATCTCGTTGGCCCTGCGCCTGGCGCAGGCCGGTGCCCGGGTGACCGTGGTCGAGCGCGGGCCCAGCCTCGGCGGTCTCGCCGGAACCTTCGATTTCGGCGGCCACGAGGTCGACCGCTTCTACCACGTCATCACCCCGTCGGATCAGCGAATGATCGCGATGGCCGAGGAGGTCGGGCTCGGCGACCAGCTGCGCTTCACCCCGGTTGGAGCGGGCTTCTTCGCCAACGGCGAGATGCACGACTTCAATGGCATCGGCGACCTGCTGCGCTTCTCGCCGCTGAGCCCACCGGCTCGGCTGCGCCTCGGCCTTTTCGTCGCCCAGTGCCAGGTCCGCTCCAGCTACGACAAGCTGGAGTCGATCCCGCTGGAGACCTGGCTGCGGCGGATCTGTGGCAGCGAGGTCTGGGAGAAGATCTGGAAACCGCTGCTCGACACGCGCTTCGACGGCGATCCCTCGGGCCTGCCGGCGACCTATCTGTGGGCGCGGACTCGGCGGATGTCGGGCGCCCGCCAGGGCAAGGGACGCGGCGGCGAGGAAATGGGCCACATCGTCGGCGGCCACCAGCGGCTGATCGACGCGATGGTGGCGCGGGCCAAGGAGCTTGGCGTCGAGGCACGCACCGACGCGCCCGTGACCGGACTGGCGACGGGCCCCGACGGGGCCGTGACCGGCGTCGAGCTGGAGGGGGAGACGCTCGACTTCGATCTGACGATCCCGACCCTGCAGCCGCCTGCCTTGCGCTTCCTGCTGCCGGAGCGGCACCGTGGGCTGCTCGAGCCCTACCCGCAACGTTGGCTCGGTTGCGTCTGCCCGATCATCAAGCTGCGCCGGCCGCTGATGCCCTATTACGCGGTCAACATCGTCGAGCCGACGCCGTTGACCAGCGCCGTCGAGACGACCCAGGTGCTCGGCACCGAGCACACCGACGGTCTGCATCTCGTCTACCTGCCCAAGTACTGCGACCCGGATGCGCCCGAGCAGAGCGAGGACGACGAGTCCGTCTACCGGCGCTTCACCGACTACCTGTCGCGGCTGGCGCCCGGCTTCAGCCGTGACGACGTCGTCGACTGGACGGTGCAGCGCGCGAAGCTGGTTGAGCCCGTGCATCAGATCCGCAGCGGTAGCGCGGGCGTCCGCGTCGCCCCGGTGTGGCCCGGGGTGGAGGGGTTGGCCCTTGCCTCCAACGCGCAGATCTACCCTTACCTCCTCAACGGCGACTCGGTGATGGGCTTCGCCGAAGAGGTCGCCGGCGAAGTCGCGTCGAAACTCGGTCTGGACGGGAATCCGGCGGCCGAGAGTGCGAAAAAAGGCCCAGTCGGCGCGTTGAGTAACTGAGGGCCCGCTGCCAAACGGTCTGGCTCTCCTCTGAGCCATGTACCAGGTAGAAGCCTCCAAAGCCCTTCTCAAGCCGCGCCTCTGGGCGCGTGGCGCCAGCCGTCTCAAGGTGCCGCGCAACGTGGTGATGCTCGGCATGGTCAGCCTGCTGACCGACATCTCCTCGGAGATGGTGGCGACGGTCCTGCCGATGTACCTGGTCTTCACGCTCGGCGCCAGCCCGCTCGTCTTCGGCGCGATCGACGGGACCTACCGCGGCGCCGCCGCCGTGGTCCAGGTGCTCAGCGGCTTCAGCTCCGACCGCTGGCGCCGTCACAAGGAGGTCGCCGGGCTCGGCTACGGACTCTCGGCGCTCGGCAAGGTGGCGCTGGTCGCGGCCGGCAACACGATCGGCGGGATCGGCGCGATCGTCGCCGTCGACCGCGTCGGCAAGGGCATCCGCACGGCGCCGCGCGACGCCTTGATCTCGCTCTCCAGCGCCAAGGACCGGCTCGCCACCTCGTTCGGTGTGCACCGGGCGATGGACAGCGTCGGCGCGATGCTGGGGCCGCTGATCGCCTTCGGGATCCTGATCGCCGCGCCCGCCCGCTTCGATGCCGTCTTCGTGGTCAGCACCCTGTTCGCGGTGCTCGGCCTCGCCGTGCTCTTCCTCAACGTCGAAGGCAAGCCGCGCCGGGCCCCGCGGACCGGGACGCCGCCGCAGTTCCGCGCCGCCCTCGGCCTCGTCAAGGACCGCAGCTTCGCGCCGCTTCTGGTGGCCGCCGCCGGCCTCTCTATCGCCAGCGTCTCCGACGCGTTGATCTACGTGGGCCTGCAGCGCACGATCGACTTCGAGCCGGCGGTCTTCCCGCTGCTCTACGTGATGACCGCGGTCGCCTTCATGGCCCTGGCGATCCCCGCCGGACAGCTGGCCGACCGAATTGGCAAGGTTCCGGTGCTGCTCGGCGGCCACGCGCTGCTCTTCGTCGTCTATGCGGTGCTGCTGATGACCTCGGTCGGATACATCCTCTTGCTCGTCTGCCTGCTGGCTTTGGGCGGCTACTTCGCCGCGACCGAAGGCGTGATCACGGCGCTCGCCGGGGCGGTGCTGCCGGAGAGCCTGCAGGCCAGTGGGATCGGGATCCTGATCACCGTCGTCAGCCTCGGCCGCCTGGTCTCCTCGGTTGCCTTCGGGGCCCTCTGGCTGGCGCTGGGCCTGCACGACGCGGTGACGATTTTCGCCGGCGCCCTGCTGGTGGCGATGGCGATCGCGGCGCCGCTGCTGCTTCGGGCGCAGCGGACGCCGGCGCATGGATAAACGCAGCGGCAAGATCCTGATCGCGCTGGGAGTCGTCTTCCTCGTGATCGGAGCCGGCTACGTGGCGATCGCGGCCCTCGGCCCGAGCGAGACGACCACCGACGCGCGGCCGCGGGCAACCGACGTGCTCGATCGCACCGACGTGATGGTCCGCGCGGTCGACCCCGGCAAGCCGACCCTGAACGGGCGCGTGTTCGTGATCGATCGCGGCAAGGTGCGCCAGCTGCCCGGCGACATCGCCTGCGAGCGCGTCTACTACGCCGATGGAGAGGGCCTCTGCCTCGGCGTCGCGCCCTCGGGGGTCGACTACGAAGCGACGACCTTCGACGCGAAGATGGAACCGCAGGACAAGATCACCCTGACCGGGCTGCCCTCGCGGGCCCGAGTCTCCGAAGACGGCCGCTACGGGGCGATGACCGTCTTCGTCAGCGGCGACTCCTACCTGCAGTCGTCGACGGCCTTCTCGACCCGGACGACGATCGTCGAGATGGCCACCGGCAAGCAGCTCGCCCAACTCGAGCAGTTCGACGTCACCAAGGACGGCAGGCCCTTCGACGCCGTCGACTTCAACTTCTGGGGCGTCACCTTCGCCAAGGACCCGAACACCTTCTACGCGACTCTCGGTACCGGCGGCGAGCACTACCTGGTCGAAGGGAACGTTCGCGAGCGCTCGATGCGGGTGCTGCGCGACGGCGTCGAGTGCCCCTCACTCTCACCCGACAACCGCCAGATCGCCTACAAGAGCCGGATCGGCGACAGCGAACGCTGGCGCCTGCGGGTGCTGGACGTGGCGACCCTGAAGGATCACCCGGTGGCCGAGGACCGCTCGATCGACGATCAGGTCGAGTGGCTGGACGACGACACCCTCGCCTACTCGAACGGGATCAACGTCTACACCGTCCCCGCCGACGGCAGCGGCGAAGCGCAGCTTCTCGTCCGCGACGCGACTTCCCCGGTTCGCCTGATCGCGGGACAAGAATTGCCCGTTCTCGACCGTTAGTCGAATATGGGCCAGGCTCTAGCCCCCGAATTCGACGCGCCCGCGGCCGGGCCGGCCGTGGATGGCTCTGCCAAGCGCGAGAAGCAGGCCCACGCCGGCATCGCGATGGCCATCGCGACCCTGGCGATGGGCGTCGCCTCGGGCATCCAGGCGCTCCTCTACCTCAGCGCGTTCGGCATCAACGGCCGCACCGACGGGCTCTTCATCGCCTTCGCCCTCTACTCGAGCTTCGGGGTCTTCAGCCAGAGCATCCGCGTCACCTCGGCGCCACTGTTGGTTGGCACGAAGCCGCGCCTGACTCCGACCGAGCTCGGCGTCGCGCTGGGCGCGATCGCGATTCCCGTCGGCCTGGCCACGATTCCGCTGGCGGGCCCGCTGGCGCAGCTGCTCGCGCCCGGCCTCGGCGAGGCGGGGAGGGGGACCACCGAAGCGGCCCTGCCGATCCTCGGCTGCGCGATGATCCTGCAGCTCTGGGCGGCCGGAGCGGCGACCCTGCTCGCGGTTCGCGACCGCTTCGACCGGATCGCCTTCTCCTACATCGCCGGCGCCGGCGCCGGCCTGGTCGTCTACCTGATCGCCTCTCAGGTCGCCGGCGAGCTCTCGCTCGGCTGGTCGATGCTGGCGATGGCGGTCGTCACCAGCTCGGTCATGTTCGACGGCCTCCGGGCCAGCCGCATTCGTGGCGGCGGCCTGCGGATCGTCGGCGGCGCCCGCCGCGCCTTCCGCTGCATCTGGATGGTCCTGAGCAGCACCGCCGTCTACCTCGCCTTCAACTGCCTCTACGTGATCACCCTGGCCTTCGCCAGCAAGTACGGCGCCGGCGGCGCCACCGTGCTCTCCTACGCATACCTCTTCGCCAGCTACCTGGTCGCCGCGACCGGCTTCGCCCTCGGCATGGGGCGGATCGCGGACATGACCCGCAGCGCCACCGCCAGCGGCCGCGAGCTGATCGCCGAGACGGTGCCGGGCGGCTTTCGCTACTCGATGCTGCTGGTCGCGCCTGCCCTCGGCGCCCTGATCGCCGGCGGCGCGACGATGATCGGCGAGGTCCTGCCCTCCAGCTTCGACGCCGCTCAGGTCGAGCAATTGCGCGTCTTCACGGCGCTGCTCTGCGCCTGGACCGTCGCCGCCCTGCTAGTGAATCTCCTCCTGCCGGCCATCTTCGCCCTCGGCCGCACCCGCCTCGTCAACGGTCTTGCTCCAGCCGTGGTCGTCCTCCACGCCGGAGTCACCGCTCTCGGCGGTGCCCTCTTCGGCGTCAACGGCGTCGTCGGCGCCTTCTGCATCGTCCCGACCGCCTTCGCCGCCGTCCTCCTCGTCGCCGGTACCGGCCGCGGCTGGCCGGCGATCGCCCGCGAGCTGGCCCGCGACGGCCTCCGCTTCGCCGTCTGCGCCACCGCCGCCTTCGGCCTCGGCTACCTGGTCGCCACCAGCTTCTTCCACGGCCTCGTCGCCCCGGTCGTCGCGATCGTGATCGGCCTCGCCCTCTACGGCCTCACCTCCACCCAGCTGGCCCCCCGCCAGATCCGCCTCCTGCTTGGCGCCGTGCGGCCCTCCTCGGCCGACGCTCCCGCCGGCGAAGCCGCCTAGTACCTCGCCCGAAATATCCGCGAGCCTTCGGGTCTCCAGGTGGAACGAAGCGAGCCAGATCTGGCTCGCTCGGAGTCGCGGGTGTCGTTGTTCCGTTCGCGCCCCTCCGGGATCGTCTGCGCAGAGATCAGTCCGACTCGAGGAGGCACCACGATGATTCGTCTGAGCCAGTTCACTTTTTTGCTTGCGGCCATAGCGTTGGTTGGAGCGGGGGCTGCGCCCGCCGCCCTCGCCTGGCCCGGAGCCAACGGAGCGATCGTCTTCGAGGCTTTCTACCCCGGCGGCGAAGAGCACGACCGCGGCAGAGGTATCCGCATCGCTCCGCTCGGCGCTGATCGTTCCGAGGTCGTCAGCCTCACCGACGATCCGGCGGACGGAGATCCGCAGGTCTCGCCCGACGGAAGGCAGGTCGTCTTCGTCCGCAGCAGCGATCCGGGAACGTTCGGTCACGAACCGCCCACGACGATCTACCTGATCAGGGTCGACGGTTCTGGCCTGCGGCCGCTGACCGACGGGACGCAGGCCGACGACGAACCGTCCTTTTCGGCCTCGGGGAGCCGTGTCTACTTCACCCGCCGCGTCTCCGGTCAGGGGACCGACATCTTCTCTGTCCGCCTCGACGGCAGCGGCCTGCGCCGGATCACCTCAGGAGGCGCGAGCGACCGCCACCCGCGGCTGGCGGCGCGCGGTGGCCTGCTCAGCTTCGCCCGTGGTCCCGGTAGCGACAGCAGCCGCCAGGCACACATCTTTCTCGCTCGCGCTGACGGCAGCCGGGTGCGCGATCTCACGCCTCGGCTCGCCAGCCATCTCGCAGCCAGCGATCCCGAATTCACCCCCGATGGACGCCGGGTCGCCTACAGCACCGGCGATCGCCTGCTTTCCGTGCGGGTCGACGGGAAGCGACCGCGGCTTCTCCTGCCACCGCGGGCCGGTTCGGATCGTGTCTACGCCGACCCGACCTTCGCGCCCGACGGTCGCTCGTTGCTGTTCACGGCACTCGACTCCTCCAGCGCAAGCCTGCAACAGCTGGACCTGCGCGACCTGCGTCGACTCCCGGCGCCACTGGTCGAGCCGCACACCGCGGCGCGCAGCCCTGCCTGGCTGACGGGTTGAGGTCAAGAGGATCAGGTGATCCCGACGGCTTGGTGGCGTTGGCACAACGGAGCGGTGCGTCCTGAAGAAGTCAGTGCCCGAGACCTTGCCCGGACGGCTGCCCCCTTTTAACGCCAGGACGTCTCATTTCGGGTCAGCTTGGGTGAAACGCGCTGTAGTCTGATTGCATGCTCCGTGAGACGAGCGTTCGCACCCGCACATGCACCTGGGTCTCAGGGTTGATCACGGTTACCTTGGCTCCCGCAGCGCTTCCGGTCTTAGTACCTCTCGCGACACCAGCTCGAAGCAGAGTTCGGATCTCGATGTCGTCCTCGGGCATCGAATAGCCGAGGATCCGCAGAAGTTTGGTGGCGCTCAGGGCGTAGTAGGCGTCCCGCCACATGTCCCTGATCGGAGCCATCTCCACCGTCTTCCCGAAGGACATCGTGATCATCATCGGCTGCCTGGTTCTGGATTTGATGAATTGCCAGCTCCGGCTCATGTTCTCGACTGCGCGGATTCGAACAACCCTGTCCCCCCTGACAGAGATCCCTCGTCGGCCCGGGACGTTCTGGAGTTCACGGAGTGCAGCGAAATCCGTGTCGGGCCAGCCGGCCTGCCGATCATCACGCTCGGTCCAGTCGATCGACCCGTGGAGCTTGATCAACGTCACGTAGTTCTCATCCGGTTGCCCGCCAAGGCGGAGCGGAATACCCCGCACGGCTGCGTAGTGCTCGATGAAGACATCCCAGTTGCTCGTGATAATCACGTTCCCCGGCCGGATAATCCTCTCTACGCTGGACCATCCGCTCGCCGGCACCTCCCCCTCGCGGATGCACTCACAGAGGATGCGAGCTATCGCTACGCGCAGCTCCCTCAGTAAGGAGGGATGCTCGAACGCTCCGGGCATGTTTCGTGCGACATCCATATTGGCACGGAGGACCGCGAAGAAGTCAACGGGCTCCGGCACGAAGCTCTTGGCTTCCTCTGGGTAGAAGTACCGGTACGCGTCGTGAAGTTCGTCATCAATCTTCAAGCCGTGATACTTGGCAAGGGCATGGACCTTGGTGAGAAGCTCAGCAGTGTTCGGCAATCCGACCGCTCGCGAGAAGCCGGCCCCTAGGAAGTAGGTGTCGTATTTTCTTGCTGGCGCACGGGCCACAGTGGGCTCACCTTATTCACTGTGGAGAAGTTGAGCTTCCTTGGCCAAGATTGGTTCGATGGAGCGCCACGACGAAAACGCCCTGATCATCTATACGGACGGGTCCTGTAAGCCGAACCCCCGAAGGGGCGGCTACGCCTTCGTCATCCTCTCCGAAGATGAAAACGGCGAGGAGCTGCTGATCGAGCGCAATCCCGCCGGCAGGTTGGGTGCGACCAATATCGAGATGGAGCTTACGGCGTGTATCGAGGCACTGCGTTTTGTGACTAGCCAGCATCCACCGGTGCCGAAGTCTTCCTATCGGAAGATCGTCATATACGCCGACCTCGCCTTAATCTCCGAAAACATCTCTGCCGCGGAGAATGTTTGGCCTGCCGGAGATTGGTTGACGCGGGAGAACGAGCCGGTCATCAACGCGGATCTCTGGGAAGAGCTCGTGCGGCTGAAGCGGAAAGCCGGTCACGTGGACATCAGGCATGTCAAAGGCCACCGGAAGAACCCCTATAACAACCGCGCAGATGAACTCGCAAAGGAATCGGCCGACGCCGCCATATTGGAGCAGAGGGTGCCGAAGCAGGTTGGGCGCAAGCGCAGCCCCCGACAGACCGAAGCCCGGGTCATCCCGATGCAAGGCCAAACGGAGGTCATCCGCATCGTGGTGGTGCGGTCGATTCCCGGCCGACCCCACCACGCCTACAAGTACGAGGTCGTCCGGGAGGACAGCCCACAGTTCGGGGCTGTCGACGATGCTTTCGCCACTAATGAGATCGCGATGCGCCGGGCTCACATCTACGAGGTGCGTTTCGCTGATGCTGGCAGGCGAGGCCGATGGATTGAGGAGGTCGTGCGTGAGATCGAGCGCGACTGAACTTCCCGACGGCTGCAGCTGCGCGCAGGAACAGAAGGGTTAGGGCGAAGCGTCGACCAGCGCAATCGTGCCGACGTGCCTTGTTGATGCAGCCGTTAAGAGCGGAAAGAGCCGACGGCCTCGGCGATGCGGGTGATCTCCTCGTCGGTGATCGACGGGAAGATCGGCAGAGAGCAGCTTTCGGTGGCGAGGCGCTCGCTGACGGGGAGGTCGCCCTGGTGGGGGGCAAGGTCTGCGTAGCAGGGCTGGAGGTGGATCGGGGTGGGGTAGTGGATCGCGCTGGCGACGCCTTGCTCGGTGAGGTGAGCGCGGAGGGCGTCGCGGTCGGGGGTGCGGACCACGAAGAGGTGGTAAACGTGGTCGCCGTCGGCGGAGACTGGGGCCGGGGGGGCGATGGCCGAGTCGGCGAGGGCGAGGCGAAGGGCGTTGGCGGCCTGGCGGCGGCTCTCGTTCCAGTCGTCGAGGCGGCGCAGCTTGACGCTGAGGATCGCGGCCTGGAGAGAGTGGAGGCGGTGGGTTCCGGACGCCATCTCGTGGTGGTGGCGGGTGCCCTCACCATGGGATCGCATCAGGCGCAGGCGCTCGGCTAGCTCCGGATTGGCGGTGACGACGGCGCCGCCGTCGCCCCAGCCTCCAAGGTTCTTGGTGGGGTAGAAGCTGAAGCAGCCGGCATCGCCGAAGGTGCCGACGCGCTGGCCGCGGTAGCGGGCGCCGTGGGCCTGGCAGGTGTCCTCGATCAGGCGCAGGTCATGGGCGCGGCAGAGCTCGAGCAGCGGCTCCATCTCGACCGGGCGGCCGTAGAGGTGGACCGGGATCACGCAGCGGGTGCGCTCGGTCAGCGCCGCCGCGACGATCTCGGCGGTGACCAGGGCCGTTTCTGGGTCGACGTCGACCAGGACAGGCGTTGCGCCGGTCGAGGTGACCGCCTCGGCGGTGGCGATGAAGCTGTTGCTGGGCACGATCACCTCGTCCCCAGGGCCGATGCCGAGCCCGCGCAGGGCCAGATCGAGGGCGTTGGTGCCCGAGGAGACGCCGATCGCGTAATCGGTCTCGCACCAGGCGGCGAACTCGTTCTCGAAGGTCTCGAGCTCGTCGCCGAGGGTGAAGGCGGCGCTGGCGGCGACACGCTCGATCGCGGCGAAGATTTCCGCGGTCAGCTCCGCGTCTGCGGAGTCGAGCCGAATGAACGGCACGTTGCTCGTCGCGGCGGCAGTCGGGGGGGCAAGTTGCGGGGCGTTCATGCGATCGGTTCCGCAATCTGCTCGTGAAGCAGGCCGTAGTGGTCGTCGTCCACCGGGACCGAGCTGCCGACGCCGATCAGGCCGACGCTGCGGGCCTGCTCGGGGTCGAGCAGGAGGGCGGTGACCTCCTTGCGCGAGCGGATGCCGAGTTTCGTGAAGGCCGAGGAGAGGTGGCTCTTGACGGTGCTCTGCGCGAGCAGCATCCGTTCGGCGATCTCGCTGTTGGTCAGGCCCTTGGAGACGAGTGCCAGAACCTGTCTCTCGCGGTGCGAGAAGGCGGGGCGTTCGATGCTGGCCCGGAGCTTGCGCGGGACCACGGACTGGCCGCTGGCGACCGCGAGTGCGGTCACGGCAAGCGTGGTCTCGATCTCGGGCTCGAAGACGATTGCGTCGGCGCCGGCGTCGAGGGCGCGGCGGACGCTGGTGCCGGTGGCGGGCGGCGAGATGACGATGATCGCGATCTCGCCGTGGTCGCGACGCAGGCGCCGCAGCGCTGCCATGCCCGTGGCCTCGTCGATGTCGCAGACGAAGACGAAGATGGTCGACTGATCGATTGCCGTGGCATCGATCTCCTCGGGCGAGGTGATCGAGTGGACGACCGTCAGGCCGCCCTCGCCGAAGCTCTCGACGATTCGCTGCGAGACCGGAGCGTTGTCGCTCAGAACCTGCAGGCGGGGCTTGGCCGGGGCAGTCCGGTCAATGAGTTGAGCGGTTGCGTTCACCAGTTAATAAACGCGGCGGGGGCGGCTTTCTTGCGCGCCCGGAGGCTGAAAGTCGGCTACCGGGAAACTACGGCGTCGCCGATTTGAAGTGGGCCGAGACTTCGGCCGCGGTGAGGGCGCGGTTGTAGATCGCGACCTCGTCGAGGCTGCCCCCTCCAAAGAGGGAGGAGCCGCCTCGTGACATGAAGTAGAGCGTCGAGTTGGCGAAGTTGCCGGCTCCGGTGCCGCTCTGGGGCTTCGTGTAGCTGACCGCCGCGCCGTCCACATAGGGAATGACCTGCTGGGCGGCGGCTGCGCCGCTGTTGAGGACGAAGGCGTAGTGGTGCCAGACGCCGGCCGAAGGCCGCGCGAAGAAGGCGCTGTTGCGGCTGGTCGAGCGTCCGATCCCGACCCCGAAGCGCGTCAGCTGTTCGAACGCGTTGGGCTGGATGAAGAACCCGCCAGCGTTGTTGCCGGAGTTGGAGGTGAACTCCATCGCCATGTCGTCGTTGAGCCCGAAGGAGTTCCATTTCATCCAGAATTCGACCGTGATCGCCGAGGTGCCGGAGAGGTTCAGCGCGGCGCTGGCGCTGTCGTTGGATCCGTCGAAGCTGACCGCGGTGCTCGAGTCCGGCAGAGCTCCGGCGACGCCAAGGGTCGGGCTGCCGGCGGTAGTGGCGGTGCGGCCGCCGACGCCGTCAGCCAGGCTGGTGCCCGAGGTCTCACCGAGGCGCCAGTAGTCGGCCAGGCCGCTGGTACCGGCGATCGTGCCGCTGTAGTTGCTCTGGACGTTGAGAACCACGCTGGAGGTTCCAGTGGCGCCGAGGTTGTCGGTGACCCGCAGGCCGATCGTGCGGTTGCCCGAGGTCGCGAAAGTGTTGCTGGTCGTTGCGGTCCCACCGGTGCTCGTCTCGTAGGTGCCGTTGCCGTCGAGGTCCCATTCGTATTTGGCGACCGTGCCGTCGGGGTCGGTCGAGGCGCTGCCGTTGAAGCTCGCCGTCCCGCCGACGGTGAGCGGGTTCGGGGTGATCGTGAAGGAGGCGACCGGAGCACGGTTCTGGACCGTGATGACTTTGCTCGTCGTCGCGGTGAGGCCGAGATTGTCGGTGACGCGTAGGCCCACCGTGGCGCTGCCGACGGTGTTGAAGGTTTTGCTGGTGGTTGCCGTGGCGCCCGTATCGGTCTCGTAGGTTCCGTTGCCGTCGAGGTCCCACTCGTATTTCGCGATCGTGCCGTCAGGATCGGTCGAGCCCGAGCCGTTCAGGGCGACCGCGGTGCCGGTCGGGACCGGGTTCGGGGTCGTCGTGAAGGAGGCGGTGGGGGCACGGTTGCTGACAGTGAGCGCTTTGCTGGTCGTCGCGGTGCCGCCGTTGTTGTCGGTGACCCGCAGCCCGACGTTGAAGTTGCCGGCCGTCGAGAAGGTCCTGGTGGTTGAGGCGTTGGTGGTGCTCGCGTCGTAGGTCCCGTTGCCGTCGTAGTCCCATTCGTATTTGGCGATCGTGCCGTCGGGGTCCGTCGAGCCGGAGGCGTTGAGGGTCACCGACTGGCCGCTGGTGACGGGGTTGGGCGTCGCGGTGAACGAGGCCGTGGGCAGGCGGTTCTGGACCGTCAGGACGGTCGTCGCGGTGCCCTGGGCGCCGGCGTTGTCGGTAACGCGCAGTCGGATCGTCGGGGTGCTGGCCGTGGCATAGGTTTTCGAAGTCGTCGCGGTCGCGCCGGTGTTGGTCTCGTAGCTGCCGTTGCCGTCGAGATCCCATTCGTATTTGCTGACGGTGCCGTCGGGGTCGCTCGATGCGGAGGCGTCGAAGCTGACCGCGGTTCCGGTCGGGACCGGGTTCGGCGTCGCCGTGAAGGAGGCGACGGGAGCCCGGTTCTGGACGGTCAGGGATTTGCTCGAGGTCGCGGTGGCGCCGAGGTTGTCGGTCACGCGCAGGCCGATCGTCACCGTTCCGGCGGTGGCAAAGGATTTGCTGGTGCTCGCCGTCGCGCCGGTATCGGTCTCATACGTCCCGTTGCCGTCGAGGTCCCACTCGTATTTGGCGACGGTGCCGTCGGGGTCGCTCGAGGCCGCGCCGTTGAAGGTCACGTTGGTGCCGGTCGGGACCGGGTTCGGCGTCGCGGTGAAGGAGGAGGTCGGAGCGCGGTTGCTGACGGTCAGGGCTTTGCTGGTCGTCGCGGTAGCGCCGTTGTTGTCGGTGACCCGGAGGCCGACGTTGAAGTTGCCGGCGGTCGAGAAGACTTTGCTCGTCGAGGCGCTGGTGGTCGTCGCGTCGTAGGTGCCGTTGCCGTCGTAGTCCCATTCGTATTTGGCGACCGTCCCGTCTGGGTCGGTGGAGCCCGAGGCGTTGAGGGTCACCGACTGGCCGCTGGTGACGGGATTCGGAGTGGCGGTGAACGAGGCCGTCGGCGGGCGGTTCTGGACCGTCAGGACGCGCGTGGTCGTCGCCGTGCCGCCGTTGTTGTCGGTCACCCGCAGGCCGATCGTCGGCGTGCTGGCGGTCGCGTAGGTCCGCGAAGCAGTGGCGGTGGCGCCGGTGTCGGTCTCATACGTCCCGTTGCCGTCCAGGTCCCACTCGTATTTGGCGATCGTGCCGTCGGGGTCGGTGGAGCCGGAGGCGTCGAAGCTGACCGCGGTTCCGGTCGGGACGGGGTTCGGCGTCGCCGTGAAGGAGGCGGCGGGCGGACGGTTCTGGACGGTGACGGTGCGCGTCGTGGTCGCGGTGTCACCGTCGCTGTCGGTCACCCGCAGGCCGACGGTCGGGCTGCCGGCCGTCGCGAAGCTCGTGGTCGCGCTGGCGGTGCTGCCCGTATCCGTCTCGTAGCTGCCGTTGCCGTCCAGGTCCCACTCGTATTTGGCGATCGTGCCGTCGGGGTCGGCGGAGCCGGAGGCGTCGAAGGTGACGTCCGTGCCGGACAGGACCGGATTCGGCGTAGCGGTGAAGGAGGCGGTCGGCAGCTGGTTCTGAACCGTCAGGGTGCGGGTGGTCGTACCGGTGGCGCCGTCGTCGTCGGTCACCCGCAGGCCGAGTTCGCGGTTGGCGGCGCTCGGGAAGGAGGTGCTGACCGTCGCGGTCGATCCCGTATCGGTCTCGTAGCTGCCGTTGCCGTCGAGGTCCCACTCGTATTTGACGACTTTCCCGTCCGAGTCGCTGGAGCCGGAGCCGTCAAGCGACACTTGGGCGAGGGTCGAGACCGGGTTGGGGGAGACCGTGAAGGATGCCGAGGGGGCGCGGTTCTGCGCCGTCACGTTGACGACCGTCGTGGTGCGGGCGCCGTCGCTGTCGGTGACGCGCAGGCCGACCGGCACGGTGCCTTTCTGGCTGTAGGAACGCGAGGTCGTCGCGGTCGATCCCGTATCGGTCTCGTAGCTGCCGTTGCCGTCCAGGTCCCATTCGTAGTGCGCGATCGGCCCCTCGGGATCGCTGGAGGAGCTGGCGTCGAAGCTGACCTGGTCGCCGGTCGTGACGGGATTCGGCGTCGCCGTGAACGCGGCCGTCGGCAGCGTCCCGAAGACGGCCACGGTGCGCGTCGTGGTCGCGGTTGCGCCGCCGTCGTCGGTCACGCGCAGACCGACCTGATGGTCGCCGGCTTCGGCGAAGGAGGTGCTGGCGGTCGGCGTCGAGCCCGTGTCGGTCTCGTAGCTGCCGTTGCCGTCGAGGTCCCACTCGTATTTGACGACGGCGCCGTCGGGATCGGTGGAGGCGTTGGCGTCGAAGCTGGTCTGGATCCCCGCCGCGACCGGGTTCGGGTTGGTCGCGAACGCGGCCACCGGCGCCTTGTTGATGTTGGCGTCGTAGTGGGCGGCGACTTCGGTGGCGTTCAGCGCCCGACTGTAGATCGCCAACTCGTCGAGGCTGCCTTTGCCGAACAGCCCGGCGGCGGCGCGCGACATCAGGTAGAGGTTGGAGTTGGCGAAGTTGCCGGCACCAGTGCCGCTGGCGGTCTTCTGATAGGCGATTGGCTGACCGTCGACGTAGGGGATGACCTGCTGGCTCGCCGCGGCGGTGCTGTCGAGGACGAAGGTGTAGTGGTGCCAAGAGCCGGCGCTGGGCCGGGTGAAGTAGGCGTTGTTGCGCGAGGTGCCGCGGCCGATGCCGACGCCGAATTTGCCGCCGAGCTCACCGGCGTTGGGGTCGACCAGGAAGCCGCCGTTGGTTTCGTTGAAGTTCGGGGTGAACTCCATTGCCAGGCGGTCGTTGTTCGCGTAAGCCGCCCAGTTGAGCCAGAATTCGACCGTCAGCTGGGAGGTGCCGGAGAGGTTGAGGGGTGCGGTGGCGGCGGCGCTGGAGCCATCGAAGCTGGCGGCTTTGTTCGGGTCGGCGGCCAGGGCGCCGGGAACTCCGTAGCCGACGTTGCCCTGCGCGGTGGCGGTGCGGCCACCGACGCCGTCGGCGAAGGTGTTGGCGGTCGTCTCGCCGAGTCGCCAGTAATCGGTCAGGCCCGAGGTTCCGGAGACGGCGCCGTAGTAGGAGCCGACGACGGTGACGATCCGGCTCGCCGTGGCGATTTCGCCGCTGTTGTCGACGACCCGGAGGCGCACGGTAGCTTCGCCATTGCGGGTGAAGCGGGTGTTGACGGCCGGGGTCGTGCCGGTGTTCGTCTCGTAGGTCCCGTTGCCGTCGAGGTCCCATTCGTATTTGACGATCGAGCCATCCGGATCGGAGGAAGCTGAGGCGTTGAGGCTGACCTGGGTCCCGATCGGGGCCGGGTTCGGCGTCGCGGTGAAGGAGGCCGTCGGCGGCTGGTTGGTGACGGCCACGTCGACGCTGTTGGTGCCGACGACCCCGCCGTTGTCGGTGACCCGCAGGCCGACGTTGTAGTGGCCGGGCGTGTCGTAGCTCTTCGAGACCGTCGGGGTCGCGCCGGTGTCGGTCTCATACGTCCCGTTGCCGTCGAGGTCCCACTCGTATTTGGCGATCGTGCCGTCGACGTCTTTGGAGGCGGAGGCATCGAAGTTGACGGTTTTGTTGGTTTCGACCGGGTTCGGCGTCGCCGTGAAAGAGGCCTGCGGAGCTTTGTTGCCGCCTCGAGCCAGGTAGTGCGAGTTGACCTGGGCCGGCGTCAGCGCTTTGTTGTAGAGCGCCACCTCGTCGAGGCTGCCTTTGCCGAACAGGGCGGTGGCGGCGCGCGACATCAGGTAGAGGGTCGAGTTGGCGAAGGGCCCGGCGCCGGTGCCACTGATGGTCTTTTCGTACGGAACCGGCTGGCCGTCGACGTAGGGGACGATCTGCTGGCTGCCGGCGGCGGTGGTGTCGAAGACGAAGGCGTAGTGGTGCCAGGTGCCGGCGCTTGGCCGGGCGAAGTAGACGTTGTTGCGGGATTCGCCGCGACCGATCGCGACGCCGAATTTGCCGCCCTGCTCAGCGGCGTTGGGGTCGACCAGGAAGCCGCCGCCGTTGTTGTTGAAGTTCGGCGTGAGCTCCATCGCCAGGTCGTCGTCGTTGGCGTAGGCAGCCCAGTTGAGCCAGAACTCGACCGTCAGCTGCGAGCTGCCGGAGAGGTCGACCGGGGCGCTGGCGGCGCCGCTGGCGCCGTCGAAGCCGGCGGCGGGGTTCGAATCGAATTCAAGGGCCCCCGGGGCACCGAGGGTGACCCCGCCGGTGATTGCCGCGGTGCTGTTGCCGACGACGTCCGCAAAGGTTTTGCCGGACGGATCGCCGAGTCGCCAGTAGTGGGTCAGGCCGGCGGTCGCTCCGACCGCGCTGCTGTAGGCGCCGCCGACGGTGACGGTGCGAACGGCGGTCGCGGTGGTGCCCTCGCCGTCGGTGACGCGCAGGCCGACTTGGTGGTCACCGCTCGTCGAGAAGCTGGTCGTGGTCTGCGGCACCGAGCCGGTGTTCGTCTCGTAGGTGCCGTTGCCGTCGAGGTCCCACTCGTATTTGGCGATCGTGCCGTCCGGGTCGGTCGAGGCGCTGGCGTCGAGGGAGACGGTGGCGTTGGCCGCGACTGGGTTCGGCGTGGCCGTGAAAGACGCCTGCGGAGAATGGTTTTCGACCGTCAGCGTCCGCGTCGCGGTCGCCACGGCACCGCTGTTGTCGGTGACTCGCAGGCCAAGCTGGCGCACACCTTCGGTGGTGTAGGAGGCGGTCGTCTGAGCGCTGGGGCCGGTGTCGGTCTCATACGTCCCATTGCCGTCGAGGTCCCACTCGTATTTGACGATCGTGCCGTCGGGGTCGCTCGAGCCGGTGGCGTCGAGCGTCACCTGGGTGTTGGTCGGCACCGGGTTCGGCGAGGCCGTGAAGGTCGCGTTGGGGAATTTGTTGCTGCGGGCCGATTGGTAGTGCGCGGAGATCTCGGTTCCGCTCAGCGCGCGGTCATAGATCGAGAGCTCGTCGAGGTTGCCTTTGCCGAAGAGGGCACCGGCGGCACGCGACATCAGGTAGAGGGTCGAGTTGGCGAACGGGCCGGCGCCGGTGCCGCTGTTGAGCTTTTCGAAGGAGATCGGCTGGCCGTCCACGTAGGGGACGATCTGCTGCGCCGCCGCGGCGGTGGTGTTGAAGACGAAGGCGTAGTGGTGCCAGCTGCCGGCGCTGGGCCGCGCGAAGTAGACGTTGTTTCGGGCTTCGCCGCTGCCAATGCCGACGCCGAATTTGCCACCCATCTCGCCGGCGTTCGGATCGACGAGAAAGCCGCCTTTGGTGTTGTTGAAGTTCGGCGTGAACTCCATCGCCAGGTCGTCGTCATTGGCGTAGGCAGCCCAGTTGAGCCAGAATTCCACCGTCAGCTGGGAGGTGCCGGAGAAGTCGAGCGGAGCGCTGGCGGCGCCGGTCGAACCGTCGAAGCTGATCGCGGTGTCGAGATCGCTGTCGATCGCGCCTGACGCGCCGAGCGCAAAGCCGTTCTGGGCGGTGGCGGTGTGGCCGCCGACCGCGTCGGCGAGGCTGCTGCCGGACTGCTCGCCGAAGCGCCAGTAGTCCCGCAGGCCGGGCGTGCCGAGGACTTCGGCCCGGTACGTACTGCCGTGGCCGACGATCAGGACGTGGTTGATCGTCGCCGTGCCACCGCTGTTGTCGGTGACCCGCAGGCGGATCGTCAGGTCGCCTTCGCTGCTGTAGCTCCTGGTCGCGGTCGGCGAGGACCCGGTGCTCGTCTCGTAGGTGCCGTTGCCGTCTAGGTCCCATTCGTATTTGGCGATCGTCCCGTCGCTGTCCGAGGAACCGCTGCCGTCGAAGGTGACCAGCGTGTCTTTGGAGGCCGGGTTGGGGGAAATCGTGAAGGCGGCTTTGGGGGCGATGTTGCCGGGGGTGCCGCTGCTGACGACGACGACCCGCGAGGTCTGGTCGCTGGCGCCGCCGTTGTCGGTGATCCGCAGGCGGACCGTCACTTCTTCGGCGTTCGCGTAGCTCTTGGTCGCGGTGGGGGTGGTGCCGGTGTCGGTCTCGAAGGTCCCGTTGCCGTCGAGGTCCCACTCGTAGCGGGTGACCGTGCCGTCGGTATCGCTCGAGCCGGAGGCGTTGAAGGTGACCGTGCTGCCGGTCGAGGTCGGGTTCGGCGTCGCCGTGAAGGCGGCTTTCGGCGGCGTGTTGCCGTCGATCACGATCCCGGTCGGGGTCTGCGGCTGCACGCCGCCGTCGGCGAAGATGTTGTAGGTCGCCTGCTGGATCCGCGGGTCGCTCGAGTCGACCGCCGGGTCTTCGAAGTTTTCGCTCGGTTTGTTGAGCAAGTGCGGCGCCAGCCCCCAGGACCATTGGATGGTGCCGGCGGAGAAGATGAAGGCACCGCTGGGAGCCGTGTACTTGACGGCAGAGACGGTCGTCGGCTGCCCCGGGGGCGGCGTGGTCGAGTAGAGCAGCCCCTCGTCCTGGATCCACTCCGGCGGGCTCGGCGCTTTGCCGAGGTCGCTGAGGCTGACCCGGGTCACGCCGGCCGGCTGTTTGGCCAGGTACTGGGCCTGGGTCGGGATCGAGTCCCACTCCCAGCCGTTCAGGTTGGTGCCGATCGTCGTCGTCGAGCTCGAGGAGATGCCGGTGTTGCGCCAGATCCGGTCGCCGCCGTATTCGCCCTGCGTGTTGGCGGCCGGGATCGTCAGCGGGTAGTCGTAATTGTCGTTGTCGCCGACGTACATCGAGCCGAGCAGCGAGTTCTCCGGTTCGTTGGGGCCGACGCGTCCGCCCGCCGGGGCGTTGGGGCTGCCCGGAGGGGCGCCGTCGTCGCGGAAGGTGGTGGTCGCGTACTGGGGGTTGTCGTCGGCGGTGCCGGCTTTGCCGTCGAGACCGAGCACGTCGTCTTTGGTGCCTTTGATGCCGTCGGGACCCCAGTCGTTGACGCCCTTCTGGCCTTCGGGGGTGCCGCTCGGGCTGGTGCCCTCGACCGCCTTGTAACAGACGAGCGTGCGGAAGTTGTCCTCGTAGCGGACCCGCCAGTAGGCGGTGTTGCCGCTGAAGGAGGCGAGGTTGACGCCGGCTTCGCGGGCGGCCTTGTACCCGGCCATCTCCGCGCCCGACCAGTACTCGTCGTGGCCGGAGATCACCAGGGTTTTGTGATTAAGCAGCTGGCCCGGGTTTTCGCTGACCGAGACGCTGTCGGTGTAGTCGACTTCGTAGCCCTGCCGCTCCATCCACTCGACCATCGGGAAGTCGGCTTTGAAGAACCAGTTGGCCTCGTCGTAGGAGTTGACGTAGGGACGGTCGAAGGAGACCTTGACCGCGCGCGAGGTGCCGGTGATCGTTTCGAAGCCGGCCGAGTTGAACCGGTAGAGGGAGTGCCCATTGAAGTTGTTGTAGGCCTGGTAGGTGGCCGTCGGCAGCTTGTAGAGGAGCGCCGATTTCCAGGAGTCGTTGCGGACGACGAAGAGGATCTGGTTGTCCTGCGAGGTCGCCAGGTCCTTGATGCGGGCGATGTAGACGCCGGAGGCCGGCAGGGAGCTGCCGGGGATCGTCAGCGTGTTTTCCCAGTTCTCGCAGGACCAGTAGCCGGTCGTCGTGTCCGGCGATTCGCAGTAGCGGTCGTTGTTGACCGTGACTTTTTTCGCCTGGTAGACGAGGCGCCCGCCGGCGCCGCCGTACCAGCCCATCCGGAAGACGTTGACTTCGGCGCTGCCGCTGCCGCTGGCGAGCGCGATCCGCAACGGCACGCTTTCGCCGAAGTTGACGCTGCTCTTGGTCGCGTAGCCGGTGATTCCCCCCTGGTCATAGTTATTGAGCTGCCAGGCAGTCGAGCCGGCGCCCATGCAGTTGTTCTCGTTCACCACCGGGTTGGGATTCGGACAGGTGACCGCCGCTCCAGCGGGAGCGGGAAGGGCAAAGAGAGCTCCGAGGAGGAGCAGCAGGAGTGGGATTCGGATGCGCATTGGAAAAGCAACGGACAACGATGCCAGTCGCTCTCGGGGCAACAGGATGAAATTCGGATGACGTATGGCGCAAAGAGGTCTCGATTGGCTTGAAAGTCCTGCCCTAGGGCTCCCGTTCCTTATGGCGTGCGCACCGCGATAGCCGTCATCTCGCTTGCCTTGCTCGCCGCCCTTTCGATGGCGACCCACTGGACCGGGCCAATCGATTGGGAGACCGACGCGCTCTTCTACCAGTCGAAGGTCGAGGAGATCTCAGGAACTGACGCCGCCACGGCGCGCCAAGAAGTGTTCGGCGGCCCGCTCTCCAACTATGAGCGTCAACTTGAGGTTGAGGCTCCGGACGAACCGCCGCGTGTCAGCGATCCGGCCTGGGTCGAATACAGCTCCGGCTTCTACGCCCGCCGGCTGCTGCTCCCGGCCGTCGCCGCGGCAATGGATCCGGTCGTCGGAGACCGGGGCCTGCAGCTGCTCTCGCTGCTCGGGTTCGTGCTGGTCCCCGTCTTCCTTTTCCTGCTGATGCGGCGGCGCTTCGGCTACGCCATCAGCTTCGCCGTCTCGGTGGTGGTGATCCTCTGGCCGCCGCTGCGCGCCTGGTCGGTCTTCCCGCTGACCGACAGCTCCGGTCTGGCGCTGCTGATCGCCAGTCTCCTTTGCGGTGCCCTAACCCTGGAAAGAGGGCGGCGCTGGCTGTTGCCCTGGTTCGCCTCGGTGCTGGCGCTCGCCTTCACCCGCGACATCGCCTTCATGCCGGTAATCGCCGCCCTCGGCGTCCTCGCCCTGCGCCGCGACCGGATCTCCGCGGCGCTGGTCGGCTGGGGTGTGCTGGCTTCGCTCCCGTCTCTCTTCGTCCACGGCGTCTCGATGTCCGAGTCGCTGGCCTACGTCTTCGCCAACCACACGATCCCGACCGACACCAGCTGGGGGTCCGTGCTCGCGGACTACCCGGGGAACCTCGGCCACATGCTCGGCCGCTACGCCGACTACGCCGCCGGCAGCCCGCAGGTGGTACTGGCCGCTCTGGCCGGGCTGATCGCGGCATTTGCCCTCGGTCGCGGCCGCCGCGATCCCCTGACCTTGATGATCTGGGGAACCCTGCCCGGCTACCTGTTGCTGATGGCGGTCGGGCCGGCCTTCTCCTCCTTCCGTTACGAGCTGGTGCTGATCCCTCTGATCGCCTTCGGCTACGCGCTGATCGGCGAGCGGGCCCTGGCGTGGATCGGCGGGCGCCTGGCGATGGGCGAGGCAGGTGTCGGAGGGGCGGCAGGGGCCGCCTCGGGGCGCCGCGGCGACCCACGCGCGATCCTCGTCGCCGTCCACAGCGCTGCTCCCGGCGGTGCGCAGGCGATGGCGCTGGCCCAGGTCGAGTGCTTCGCCGACCGCTGCGCGGTGATCTCCGCCGTGCCCGACGGCCCGCTGCGCGAGCGCTTTGCCGCCCGTGGCCCGGTCATCGAGCGGGCGCCCTCGCTGCCCACCTGGGAGGCGACGCCCTGGCGCTGGGGCCTGCAGCTGCTGCGCAGCTGCACCGACGCCTTCCGCCTTGCCCGGGTGATCCGCCGCAGCGAAGTCGACGTGGTCCTGACCAGCAGCACGGTGCTGCTGGCCCCGGTGCTGGCCGCGCGGATCGCCGGCGTGCCCAGCTACGTCCACGCGCGGGAGTGGCCGACGGCCTGGACGGGCCGCGCGGTCTTCTGGCTGCAGCGCCACTGCGCCGACACCGTGGTCGCGATCTCGGCTGGCGTCGCCGCCCGCTTTGCTGGGGGTGGCCGCGCACGGGTGATCTGCATCCCGGACGGGATCACGCCCCACGAGGGGGAGCCGCTCCGTGCCGAGCTGCGAGACCCGCTGCGGCTCTGCGTGATCGGCAGCCTTACCGGTGGGGACGGCAAGGGCCAGCACCGCGCCGTCGAAACCGTCGGCCTGCTCCGCGAGCAGGGGGTGGAGGCGAGCCTCAGCGTGGTTGGGCCGATCCTCGACGAGGCCTACGCCGAGCGTGTGCGCGCGACCATCCGTCGCTGCGGGGTTGAGGACCGGGTCGAGATGACCGGGTCGGTGAGCGACGTCCCCGGTCTGCTGCGCGACCACGACGCTCTGCTCTTCTGCTCGAGCCAGGGGGCCGACGTGACGCCGCTGGTCCTGATGGAGGCTCTCGTCGAGGAGCGGCCGGTGATCGCCGCCGACGTGGGTAGCGTCGCCGAGGTGCTGGAGGACGGTGCCTGTGGGACGGTCGTCCCCGCCGAGGACGTCGCCGCGATGGCGGCGGCCGTGCGCGAGCTGATCGCCGATCCGGAGCGCGCTTGGGCGCGAGCGCGACGCGGCGCCGAGCGGGTGCGGCAGCACTACGACCGCCAGGCTGGGTTGGATCGCCTCTGGGGTGAGACGGTCGCCGAGACCGATGCTCGCGCGGATGCACAAGTTCCGCCGTCTTTCATCCGTTTCTCCAACGATCACCCCCTTGATCCATCCGCTCAGGCCGACCGCTAGGACCGCGTGAACTTCATCCGTCTTCTCAGAGAGCTTTGGCAGCGTCGTCTTCTCGTGGTGCTCGCGGCGGCGATCGCCGCCGCAGGCGCGGCGCTGGTCGTCTACAGCGTCAGCATCGCACCGCCGGGCCTTTCCAAGCGGGACCACGCCGAAGCCCACGGCACGATCGAGATCCTCGTCGACTCGGCACGGTCGCCGATCGCCGACGTCGGTCGCGATCTCGAACCGCTGACCGCCCGGGCCGGCGTCTTCGCCCGTTACATCGCCGGCGGCAACGTGATCAGGCGGATCGCCCACACGACTGGCATTCCGGTCAAGCAGATCGAAGTCGCGGGTCCGACGCCGCTCCCCGGTGAGGCGATCGGGGCCACCGCACCGCCCGAAAAACTGCTCCCGTACGGGTTCGAAATCGTCCAGCGGGACGAGCTGCCGATCGTCAACGTCGAAACCCGTGCGCCGACTCTCGAGGAGGCGCGCGCATTGGCCGCGGCAACCCCGGCGGCAGTCAGCGAAATCGTTTCCCGCATCCAGGCCGAACAGCGGATTCCCGACTCGAAAAAAGTCACCTTCCGGGTGCTGGGCCCAGCGCAGTCGCACCTCGCCACCGAAGCCCTCGGGGCAAAGGCCGCAATCGCGATCTTCGTCGTCCTCTTCGGGCTCGGCATCCTCCTGATCCTCGGGGTCCCGCGGTTGAAGGAGGCCTGGCACGCGGCAGGCGACGAGCCCCCGGCGGCGGCACCCTTGCACGACGGCGATTACCCGCCGATCTCACCGATGGACCTGCCGACCATTCCGGCTGAGAAGCCCCCGGCCCTGGCGCCGGCCGAGTCGATCGCGGAGCGCGCCCGGCTCGAGATGCGCCACGGCGGCGATGGCTGACGATGCGCAGGTCTCCAGCGGCGAGCTCCGTGAGGCGACGCTGGAGGGTGTGCGCTGGATCTCTGCCACCCGGATTGCCTTCGAGTTCGTCGCCGCGGGAGGCGCCGTCGCCCTCGCGCACCTCGTTCCTCCCGCCGACTACGGTCGCGTCGCGATCGCGCTCGTCCTGCCGGAGATCGCCCTCTCGCTCGTCAACGAGGGCCTCGGCACCCCGCTCGTTCAGCGCCAGCTGCTGAGCAAGCGACACATCGAGGCGACGATGGCACTGGGCATCGGCGGCGGCCTGCTGATGACGGCTCTGACTCTGGTGCTGGCGCCGCTGGTCGCCGAGCCGCTCTTCGGAGCAGCCACCGCCGAGCTGTTCGAGATCTACTCGCCGGTCTTCGTGCTCGCCGGTCTGATGATCGTGCCGCTGGCGATGCTGCAGCGCCGGCTCGAGTTCAACCGGATCGGCATCTCCGAAGTCGCCTCCGCGGCGGTTACCACCGTCGTCTCCGTCACGCTCGCGATCTACGGCTTTGACGCCGAGGCCTACGTGCTCGGCAGCCTGGCTGGGATTGCCGCCTGGGCCGCAGTGCTGCTCCTCTTCGCGCGGATGAGGGCACTGCCGCGCCTGCGCCGCCAGGAGATGCGGGAAGTGATCTCAACCGGGGCGCCTGCCGCCGGCGCCGGTCTGGCGGGGATCGGCACCCGCAACGCCGACTACGCCATTCTCGGCGCCCAGCTGACCTCCGCCCAGGTCGGCTTCTACTACCGCGCCTTCACGATCGGCGTCGAGTACGAGCGCAAGCTCAGCGGCATCGTCACCCGGATCGCCTTCCCAGTCTACTCGCGGACCAAGGACCTCGACCACCTGCGCAAGATCCGTCGCCGCATCGTCCGCCTCAACGCGACTACGGTCTTCCCGCTGCTCGCCTTCTTCGTTGTCGTCGCGCCGGTCCTGGTGCCGTGGATGTTCGGCGCCCGCTGGGAGCCCGCGGTCGTCCTCGCCCAGATCCTCGCCGTGGCGGGGATGGCGGGGACGATGAAGAACACGATCGATCCGCTGATCCTGGCGACCGGCAAGCCGCGCCCGCTGATGATCTTCAACTTCTGCGAAGTCGCCCTCTACGTCGGCGTCCTGATCCTCGCCTCCTCGGGCGGCAACCTGATCGTCGTCTGCGCGGCGGTCTCGAGCTTTCGCGTCGTCGCTCTCTTCGCCTCCTACCGGCTGCTGCTCGGTCGCGTCCTCGACATCTCCCTCAAGGAGCTGGTCGGCGATGCCGGCGCGGCCCTGGGCGCCTGCCTGGCGCTGATCGCGGTGGCGCTGCCGGTCAGGCTCGAGCTCGACGCCGACGCGGTGCCGCTCCTGCTTGCCTGCGCCGCCGTCGGCTTCCCCGTCTACGCCCTGGCCCTGCGGTTGCTCAGCAAGACGGCCTGGGACGACCTGATCATGGTCGCCAGGCGGATCCTTCCGGGCGGCGGTGGACGCAGCTCGACCCCGGCCGAGCCGCCCAGCGGCGAGATCGCGACCGTCGCCGTCCCGGCAGCTCCCATCGCCGCCGACTGAGCCGCCCTGCAGCGCCCTCGGTCACCTCGCGAGGGCCGGGCAGATCGTTTCGCGACTTGTGCGTCTATGCGGCGTACAAGCCATCAAGCGATTCGCGCGACGGCCACTACAAGGTGGCGCGCTCAGCGGGCGCTGGCCGCGAGGGCGGGCTCGGCGCTGCTGTCCGCCGATGCGACGTCGGCGGTGCGGCGGGCGATGATGATGAACTCGTGGTTGTTGGTCTCCGCGGCGAGGACTTCGAGCGGCAGGCCGTACTCCTCTCGGCAACGGCCGAGCAGGGTCAGGAACGAGTTCAGGGTGAAGGTGTGGAAGTGGATCGAGTAGTCCTCGGCTTCGAGCTTGGCGGCGTGGGCCGCGGCTTCCTCGGCTGGGATCTCAATCGCCAGGCGCGTCCATTCCTCGTAGTGCTGCGCCCGTGAGATCTCCGGGCCCTCCTCGTGATCGCGGAGGAGGTGCTCGATCGTGGTCTCGTCGCGGTTGCGGTCGAACTTGGTGCGGCGCCGGTCCGGCGCGGCCAGGTAGAGCACGCCGTCCTCGCGCAGGACGCGGGCGTGCGTCATCAGGGCGCCGATCGGATCCTGGGTGTGCTCGATCAGGTGGTTGACGATCACGAAGTCCATCGAGGCGCTGGGCACGGAGGCGAGCTCCTCACCGTCGTCGATGAAGTCGGGAGTGACGAGCTCGTACTCGTCCAGCTCCGGATAGTGGGTGCGCAGATCTTCGACGCTCATCCGGTCGACGTAGCGGGCGCGGGCGCCGCGCGGCAGTCCCAGGGGCAGGTGCAGGGCACCGACCTCGAGCCCGTCGCCGCTGAGGTAGCGGCCGGCGAGGTGGCGGCGGACGGCGACGTGGCGGCGCTCGGAGGCGTACACGACCTTGCGGGCCTTGTCCTTGACTCGTCTGACCTTGCGCCGGGCAATGGTGCGCATATGAGGACAACGTCTCTACGCCGGCGCTGCTTTCGCGCGGAAGCACGGGGGCCTCGGCCGCGTTTCTGAAATGCGATGTCAGATCACCGCCTGCTCATCATCACCCCGGTCCGCAACGAGGCCGAGCACATCCAGCGCGTCGCCAGCGGCCTCCTCGCGCAGGTCCGCAAGCCCGACCTCTGGCTGGTCGTCAACGACGGCTCCGACGATGACACGCTCGAAGTCGCGGAGCGCCTCAGCCTCGAAATCGACTTCATGCGGGTCGTCTCGACCCCGACCGACTTCACTCGGGCCTCCGCCGACCGGCTCGCCGTGGCTGCCGCTCCGCGTGCCTTCAACTACGGACTGCACACGATCGATCCGCGTCAGCTCTCGCTGTTCACCCACATCGGCAAGCTCGACGGCGACGTCGAGCTGCTCTCCGGATATTTCGCGGCGGTTCTCGCCGAGTTCGATCGCGATCCGCGGCTCGGCATCGCCGGCGGCGTGATCCTCGAGCGGCATCACGGCGAGTGGCAGGAGACCCCGAGCGCGCGCGAGCACGTCCGCGGTGCCCTCAAGCTCTACAGCCGCGACTGCTTCGCCGCGATCGGCGGCGTCGACGAGCGGCTGGGCTGGGACGGGATCGACGAGGTCACTGCCCGCATGCGGGGCTATGAGACCCGCTCGCTCAACCAGGCGCGGGCGCTCCACCATCGTCACACCGGCAGCGCCGATGGCCGCCTGCGCGGCCACGTGCGCTGGGGGGAAGCCCACTGGATCCTTCATCACGGGCCGGCCTGGACGCTGATGCGCGCCGGCAAGGTGGCAACGATCCGTCCACAGGTCGTCTCCGGTGCCGCCTACATCTACGGCTATGCACGCGCCGCCGTCCGCGGGGTCGAGCGCGTCGACACCGACGGCTACAAGCAGTTCGTGCGTGCCGAGCAGCGCCGTCGAATTCGTGCCCGTCTGGGCCGCGACGTCGCTTCACCGCGCGCAACCGCCCCCGTGGGGGGATGAAAGAAGGCCGGCTCGCGGCCCGTTCATCTGTCGTGGCCAGGCAGGCCGCGACCCCTTGACAAATGGAACTGGCGCGAACCCTCAAGATCCTCTGGCACCGGCGTCGCCTGGTCGCGCTGGGCGCCTTCGTCGCCTTCCTGGCGGCGATCCTCAGCGTCTACACGGTCAGCCTGGCGCCTCCTTCTCTGACCAGCCGCACCAACGTCTTCGCGACCGCCTCGACGCAGCTCCTGGTCGATGCGCCCGATTCCGCCTTCGCCGACCTGGCCAACGACCTGACGCCACTGGAGACGCGAGCCAGCGTCTTCGCTCGATTCCTGGCCAGCCCGGCCTCGCTGGAACTGATCGCCCGCAACGCCAAGGTGCCGGTCGAGTCGATTGAGGCCGAGGGGCCCTACGACATGAACCTGCCGGTGATCCAGCAGGAGCCGACGGCCGGCGCGCGCAGCTCGCAGCTGATCGGCGAGGGCGCTCTCTATCGACTGCGCTTCGAGAACAACCCGGTGCTGCCGATCGTCTCCGTCTTCGCCCAGGCCCCCACCGAGACCGAGGCGATGGCGCTCGCCAATGCGGCGCCGAAGGCGCTCAGCGCCTACATCGGCTCGATCCAGGCCCGCCAGCAGACGCCCGACGACCGTCGGGTCGTGATCCGCAAGCTGGGCAACGCCACCGGCGGGGTGGTCAATCAGGGGGTCAACCTGCAGATCGCCCTGCTCGTCTTCTGCGTCGTCTTCGGGGCCTGGTGCATGCTGCTGATCCCGGCCCAGACGATTGCCCGCGGCTGGCGCGAAACGCAGCTCTACGGGGATGCGGGCGGCGCCGACGCCAAGTTCGGCCAGGGCCAGCAGGGCGAGCACGAGCGGGTGCGCTGATGCCCGGGCAAGCCGGGCGGACGGCTTCCTGGGACGGCGACGCCTGGCCGCATACGCGGCGACCGCTGCCGTGGATGTTCGCGGTGCTGCTGGGGATGATCTTCCTGGTTCCCTTCGACGCGATCCACCTCAAGGTGGCGCTGCCGTTCAGCTCCGACCTCGATCGCTTCGTGGTGATGCTGCTGGTCGCGGTCTGGGCGATCGGGGCGGCGTTGCGACGGCACCAGACCGTCGAACGCCTGCGCCCGGCCGGCTGGGCGGCCGGGATGATCGCCTTCGTCCTGATCGCCGTGGCGAGCCTCGCCTTCAACATCGAGCGGATCACCAACCTCGGCGAATGGGGGGACGCCGAGAAGCACCTTGCGGTGCTCTTCTCGCTGACCGCCGTCTTCGCGATCGTTTCACTCAACCTGCGGCCGGCCGAGCTGCGGCCCTTCTCGGTGCTGATCGTCTGCCTCGCCGTGATCACCGCGGGCGGCACGATCATCGAGAAGAAAACCGGCCACAACCTCTTCTACGAAGCTGCCGGCAAGGTCCTCTCGCCGGTCGCCGAAGTGGCGCCGCCGCCGACCGAAATCGACCCCAACCCGGCGACGACGCCGCGGCCGACGATCACCGGCCCGACCCGGCACGCGCTCTCGGTGACGACGATCCTCGGCATGGCGCTGCCCTTCGCGGTGGTGCTGGCGGCGATCTCGACGGCGTGGCGAAGGCGCTTTCTCTGGGCGATCGCCGCCTGCCTGATCATCGCCGGCGCCCTGATTACCCAGCGCAAGTCCGGGGCGGTGGTGCCGGCGATGGCGCTGCTGGTGCTTTTCGTCCTGCGACCGCGCCAGCTGCTGCGCCTGGCGCCGTTTGGGGTCGTCGCCCTCGCCGTGGCGCTGATCGTTACCCCGGGAATCTTCAGCACCGTGCGCGAGCTCGGCCATACCAACGAACAGGACTCGACCACCGGGCGAACCTCCGACTACCCGGCGGTCGTGCCTGACGTCTTGACCCGGCCGGCGCTCGGACGCGGCTACGGGACCCTCGACTCCGAACGCGTCGACACCTACCGGATCTTCGACAACGAGTACCTGGGCCAGCTCTTCCAGGTCGGCTTCCTCGGCCTTCTCGCCTTCCTGGCGATGATCGTCACGCCGCTCTTCGTGGCGCGCTCGGTGCTGCGCTCCGACGATCCGGTCAGGGGCCCGCCGGCGCTCGCCGCCGCGGCGGCCTGCTTCGCCTTCGGCGTCGCCTCGGCCCTCTACGACATCCTCACCTTCCCGCAGGCTCCCTACCTCTTCCTGTTCACGGCGGCGATGTGCGTCTGCGCGGCCTCGGTCGAGGTGCCGGCGGGGTGGACTGCGCGGGCGCCCTTCCAGGTCACCCGTCGGGCGGTGACCACGTGAGCGGGGGCCGTCCCGATCTGAGCGTCGTGATCGTCACCCACAACGGGCGCGAGATGGCGCTGAAGACGCTGCGCTCGGCCCGGGCCTCGCTGGGTGGTGTGCGGGCCGAGTGGATCGTCGCCGACAGCGAGTCCACGGATGGCACGCCGGACGCGATCGAATGCGAGTTCGACGACGTCGAGGTTCTGCGCGTCGCCAACCGCGGCTTCGCCGCCGGCAACAACGCCGGCATCGCCCGCGCCCAGGGCCGCTACGTCCTCCTTCTCAACCCCGACGTCGAGGTTCTGGAGGGCAGCTTCGCCGACCTGCTCGCGGCGCTGGACTCGCGTCCGGACGTCGGCATCGCCAGCGTTCCCCAACGCGGCAGCGACGGCGAGCTGCAGTTCTCGATGCGGCGCTTTCCTTCGCCCGCCCGCGACCTGGGCGAGTCGCTCTTCGCCGCCCGCTGGCCAGTCTTCCGTTCGCTGCAGGAGCTCGACCTGGATCGAGACCGCTACGGTCGCGAGAGCTCGGCCGACTGGGTCGTCGGCGCCTTCCTCTGCGCCCGCGCCGAGGCGGTCGCCTCGATCGGGCCGATGGACGACCGCTTCTTCCTCTACTCCGAGGAGATCGATTGGTGCCTGCGGGCGCGCCAGGCCGGCTGGGACGTCCGCCACCTGCCGGTGATGACCGTGACCCACCATGCCGGCCGCCGCGATCGCGGCGACCTGATGGCCCAGCTGGCGCACTCGCGCACCCTCTTCGCGAAGAAGCACTACGGCAGGGGTCGGGAGCTCGGCATCCGCGCTGCCCTGGCGGTTGGACACGTGGTCCGGATCGGGGTACGCCTGCCGGCTGCGCTCGTCGATCGGCAGGCGCGACAGCGGATCGCCGCCGAGGCCGCGGCCATGAAGGTCCTGCTCGGATTCGGCGAGCCGCCGCTGCGGGCCGCGCCCGCGGCGCCAGCACGAGAGCCGGCCGTGCCAGTGGCCGAGGAGGCGAGCTAGCCGTGTGCGGCATCGTCGGACAGGCGCGGGCTGACGGGGCAGGCGTCGATCAGGGCCTGATCGAGGCGATGTGCGCCGGGCTCGAGCATCGCGGCCCGGACTCACGCGGGGTCCACGTGGACGGTCCGGTCGGGCTCGGCATCCAGCGGTTGCGGGTGATCGACCTCGCCACCGGCGACCAGCCCGTCTTCAACGAGGACCGCAGCGTCGCCGTCGTCCTCAACGGCGAGATCTACAACTACCGCGAGCTGCGCGAGCGGCTGCAGGCCAACGGCCACCGCTTCGCCACCCAGGGAGACACCGAGGTGATCGCCCACCTCTACGAGGAGGAGGGCCCGGACTTCGTCCGCTCGCTGAGCGGGATGTTCGGCGTCGCCGTCTGGGATGCGCGGCGAGGGGAGCTCTTCGTCGCCCGCGACCGGATGGGGAAGAAGCCGCTTTTCTACAGCGACCGCGGCGGTGTCCTCTCCTTTGCATCCGAGCTCTGGGCGCTGCTGGCCGATGGCGAGATCTCGCGGGAGATCGACCCGGTCGCGCTCGACCGCTTCTTCACCTACACCTACGTGCCGAGCCCCTTCTCCGCCTTCCGCGCGGTCCGCAAGCTGCCGCCCGGCTCGCTGCTGCGCTGGCGGGCGGGGAGGACGACGATCGAGCGCTACTGGGAGGCCGACTTCGGCCCGACCCTCGAGGTCGGCTCCGAGCAGGAGGCCGGCGAGCTGGTCCGCGACGCCGTTCGCGAGGCGGTGCGGCGCCGGCTCGTCGCCGACGTCCCGCTCGGCGCCTTCCTCTCCGGCGGAATCGACTCGACGGCGGTGCTGGCGGCGATGGCCGAGCTCTCGGCGCAGCCGGTCCAGACCTTCTCGATCGGCTTCGACTACGCCGGCTTCGACGAGCTGCCCTACGCCCGGGAGATCGCCGAGATCTTCGGTGCCGACCATCACGAGCTGGTGGTCAGCCCCGACGCGGTGGAGATGCTGCCGAAGCTGGCCCGCCACTACGGCGAGCCCTTCGCCGACCACTCGGCGATCCCCAGCTTCTACCTGGCTGAGATGGCCCGCCGCAAGGTCACCGTGGCGCTGACCGGCGACGGCGGCGACGAGGTCTTCGGCGGCTACGGCCGCTATGCCCACGGGGCGATGATCGAGCGGCTCGATGCCGTCCCGATAGGCCTGCGCTCGGCCGCGGCCGCACTGGCCGGCCGGATCCGGGCAAACGGCGACATCAACAGCCTCCGCAACCGCGTTCGCCGCGCCGCATCGCTGCTGCCACTGGCCCCCGAGGAGCGCTATGTGCGGGCGATGTCGCGCTTCGGGACCGATCTCCGCGAGGGCCTCTATGGGCCCGAGCTGCGCGCCGCCCTCGACGACTCCGCCGCGGCGACGATCGTCGAGCCCTGGCTGGCCTCGACCGCCACCAACCCGATCGACCGGATGCTCGACGTCGACCAGCAGACCTACCTTTCCGGCGACCTGCTGGTGAAGATGGACATCGCCACGATGGCCTACGGCCTCGAGGCCCGCTCGCCGCTGCTCGACCAGGAGGTGGTGGCACTGGGTGCGGCGCTGCCGTCCCGCTTCAAGATCCGCGGCCGGGAGAAGAAGATCGCCCTGCGGGCGGCGCTGCGCGGGGTCGTCCCCGACAGCCACATCGACCGCACCAAGCAGGGCTTCCAGGTGCCGATGGCCGAGTGGCTGCGGACCGACCTCGCCGAGCTGGCCCGCGACACGCTGCTCGGCGATGACGCCGCCAGCCGGCTCTACCTGCGCCAGGACGCGGTCGCCGGCTTGCTCGACCGCCACCTCGCCCGCGAGGAGGACAACTCCTCGCTGCTCTGGAGCGTCCTCTCCTTCGAGCTCTGGCATCGCGAGGTCGTCGTCGGCCGGGCCAGCGAGGAGCGCGTCCATGCCTTCTCCTGACCGAAATCGCGTCCTCATCCTCGTGCCTGGCGTCCTCGGGGACAGCCTCAGCGGCCCTGAGATCCGTGCCGTGCGCCTCGGTCAGGCCTTGGCGGTGGAGAACGAGGTCACCCTGCTGGCGCCGGGTGCGGAGTCCGACCATCACGAGGGCCTGCCGGTGGTGCCGTTCTCGCGCCGGGCACTGCTCCGCGAGGCGCGCCGCCATGACGTCGTGATGGCCTCGACCGTGCCGCCGTTTGCGCTGGCGCTGAAGCGACAGCTCGGGATTCTCGCCGTGTCGGATCAGTACGACCCGGTCGAGATCGAGCTCGGAACCTTGGGAGAGGGTGCCAGGCGAGCAACCATGACCGCCGCCGCCGCCCGCCGCCTGCAGCTCCGCTGCGCGGACCTCGTGCTCTGTGCCGGGGACCGCCAGCGGCAGCTGCTGGAGGCGGAGGTGGAGAGCCTCGAGCTGGCCTCGCCGCCGCCGGTACGGGTAGTCCCCTTTGGAATCGACGCGCCGCCACCGCCTGCCGCCGGGACGCCGCTGCGCGATCGCTTCCCGCAGATCGGCGCCGACGACAAGGTCGTGCTCTGGTGGGGCAGCCTCTGGCGCTGGCTGGATGCCGAGACGGCGATCCGCTCGGTCGCCTCGCTGGCCGACTCGCGCCCCGACCTGAAGCTGGTCTTCACCGCCGGCCGGATTCCCAACGGAGACGCCGAGCGCCACTCCGTGCTTGCCGAGGCGAGGGCGTTGGCCGAGCAGCTGGGCGTCCTCGATCACTCGGTCCTCTTCCTCGAGGAGTGGGTCCCGTTCGCGCGCCGTGCCGAGTACATCGCCGACGCCGACGTCGGCCTGACTCTGCACCGCCACGCCGACGAGGCCTCGCTGGCCGCTCGCGCCCGCTACATGGATTACCTCGTGGCGGGCCTGCCCTGCGTGCTCGGTCGTGGTGACGAAACCGCCGATCGTTTCGAGCGAGCCGGCTTCGCGCGCCTCGTCCCCGCCGCCGACCCCGACGCGGTCGCGACGGCCTTGCTGGGGCTGCTGGAGCCGGATGCCGCCACGGTCGCCCGCCGCGCCGGACGGGAGCTGGCCGACGAGTTCCGCTGGGACCGGGTCGCGGCGCCGCTGCTGGAGGCGCTTCGCGAGGGGCCCACGACCGAGCAGGCCGGATCTCCGCAGCAGCTGCGGCGCACCACCGCGTACTACGCGCGGCGCCTCGCCGACCACGTGCTGCCCTCGTCCTGAGCGTCGCTCAAGGAGCGCGGTAGCCGGCCGCGAACGGCAGCCGCTCCGCTTCGAAGGTCGTCGGCCCGGCCCAGGACGGCTTCCAGCGTCGCAGCGAGTGTGGGCCGCGGGCGGAGCCGTCGCTGGAGACGTTGTAGTCGTAGTTGCCCCAGTCGCCGGCGCGTCCCTCGGTGCTGATGTCGGCGCCTTCCTGCGTATCGGCGAAGACGTTGCGTTCGACCTGGTAGCCGCTCCCTGGCGCTTCGTCTGCCTGGTCGCGGAAGAGGCAGCCCCAGTGGCTGCCGACCACCGTGTTGTCCCGGAACACCAGACCGTTCGACTGGTAGATCTGGCAGGTATAGCCGCGCGAGTCGTGGTCGAAGAGGTTGTTTTCGACGACGACGTCGCTGAAGGCGCCTTCCTGGAAGAGCAGGCTCTCCTGCGTTTCCGTGTCGCGAGCGACGTTGTTGGTGAAGCGGATCCTGTGGCCGCCGCCGAAGATCTGCCAGAGGTCCTGATGGTCTTCGTGGTCGGCGAGCAGGCTGGGGCCGAGGAAGGTGTTGCGGTCGACGACCCAGTTGACCGGCGTCGCCGACTGGATGTAGTCGGAGGCGGTGCTCTGGATCGTGTTGCCGCGGATCGTCATTCCGCGCACGTCGCCGACGCCCTCGATCCCGTACCCGTAGCCGGCTTCCTGGCTGCCCGAGTAGTCGATGTCGTGGATCCGGTTGCCTTCGATGCGGACGTTCTCGATCCGCTTGCCGATCCGGTAGTCGCCGAACATGTAGATGCCGGTCGGGCCGGTGATGTCGTTGCCGGAGAAGGCGATGTTGGCCGCCGAGGGCGTGATTGCGACCCCGTCGCGGATCTTCAGGTCGACGAAATGCAGGCCGACCGGGTCGGTCAGAGCGATGCCCTCGATCGTCGCCCGCCCGTTGGTCCCCGAGCGCACGGTCACCGCCGGCTGCTTGCTGATCCGGGTGGCCTCGATCTCGGGGTAGGACCCCTTGCCAAGGCAGATCACGTCACCGCCGCGGGCACGGGCAATCGCCCGTGAGACGTCGGCGCCCGCGTGCAGCTTGCTGCTGCAGTGGATCCTCACCGGCGCCGGCCGGTCGGCGACCGGGGGGGACGTTCCCTCGTTGGCGACCTTGATCCCGCCTCCGATGAGGATGGCCGCAAGCGGAATCAGCATTAGGCGCACACGCCTCATTGTCGCACGGGCCCGGACCTGAGCCCGGCCCGTTTAAGGACGATAGCCAGCTGCGAGAGCGAGGCCGGCGGGCACGAAGGTGATGGTGTCGGTCCAGCTCGGGTTCCAATTTCGCACCGAATGGACGCCGGAGGCGGAGCCGTCGCTGGAGACGTTGTAGTCATAGGTGCCCCAATCGTCGGCCCGGCCCTCGGTGGAGACGTCGACACTGGCCTCGGTGTCCGCGAAGACGTTGTGGTCGACGAGGTAGCCGCTGCCGGGCGAGTTGTCCGCGTAGTCGCGGAACAGGCATCCCCAGTGGCTGCCGACGATCGTGTTGTTGCGGAAGGTCAGGCCGCTCGACTGGTAGATCTGGCAGGTGTAGCCGCGTGAGTCGTGGTCGAAGAGGTTGTTTTCGATCACCACGTCGCTGAAGGCGCCCTCCTGGAAGAGCAGGCTCTCCTGGGTTTCGGTATCGCGGGCGACGTTGTTGGTGAAGGTGATGTCTTCGCCGCCGCCGAAGATCTGCCAGAGATCCTGGTGGTCTTCGTGGTCGGCGAGCAGGCTGGGGCCGAGGAAGGTGTTGCGGTCGACGACCCAGTCGACCGGCGTCGCCGACTGGATGTAGTCGGAGGCGGGGCTCTGAATCGTGTTTTCGCGGATCGTCATTCCGCGTACGTCGCCGACGCCCTCGATCCCGTAGCCCTCGCCGGTCCCTTGGGTCCCGGTGTAGTCGATGTCGTGGATCAGGTTGCCTTCGATCAGCACGTCTTCGATCCGCTCGCCGATCCGATAGTCGCCGAACATGTAGATGCCGTTCTCGCCGGTGATGTCGTTGTCGACGAAAGCGATGTTGGCGGCCGAGGGGGTGACGCCGACTCCCGAGGTCATCGCCAGGTTGACGAAACGGAGGCCGCTCGGGTCGGTCAGCGAGATGCCGTCGACGGTCGCCTGGCTGGTGCCGGACTGGATCGTCACCGGCGGCGCCTTGTGGACCCCGTCGAGACTGAGGCGGCGGTAGCTGCCGCCGTCGAGGCAGATGACGGCACCGCCGGCGGCGCTGGCGACGGCGCTGGCCAGATTCGCCCCCGGAGCGAGGTGGGTCGTGCAGTTGACGGGGACGACCACCTGGTTGATCCGCCAGGTGCGCGCCGCCGGCGAGGCGTCGGTCCGGCCAGCCGTGTCGGTCGCTTTCACTTCGAAGCGGTGGGAGCCGGTCGCGAGGCCGCTGTAGGAGCGCGGCGGCGTGCAGGCGGTCCAGGCACCGGAGTCGAGTCGGCACTGGAAGCTCGAGCCGCCGGCGCTGGAGGCGAAGGAGAAGCTGGCCGAGGTCGCCGCGGTGGTGCCCGCGGGCCCGGCGGTGATCGTCGTCTCCGGTCCGCCGCCGGCGGCCGGGGGAGAGGGCGGCATGGCGCCCAGGCTGCCGCCGGGGGCGGCGGTGCCAGCGGCTGTGTCGGCGCTCGCCTGGGGCACCGCCCCGCGGCTTGCCGGCCCGAGCGGATGGCTGTCGGGGTCGCGCGGATTGGTGCCGGCTCGCACCTCGGCGCCGTCGCCGAACCCGTCGCCGTCGCTGTCGAATTTGTGCGGCTTCGTCTTCGTCCTGCGCTTCTCGACCCGGGTGGTCAGCCCGTCGTGATCCGGGTCGGAGCTGGCCGGCAGGGCGGATCGCGAAACCACGTCCGCCTGCTTCAGTCCGATCGCTCTCCAAGCCGACGCGGAGGCAGGGAGAAGCGCGAACGCTGCGAGCAGCAATAGCACGGGCACCCCGGCGCGCATGGCGGCAAGTGTGCCATGCGGCCGGGATGCAAGCGCTGCCCTACGGCCTGTAGCCGGCGGTGATGCTGAGGTTCTTCGGCACGTAGTTGGTCGTGTCGACCCACGACGGGGCCCAGTTCTTCACCGAGTGGGCGCCCGACGCAGAGCCGTCTTCGGTGACGTTGTAGTCGTAGGTGCCCCAGCTGCCCGCCCGGCCCTCGGTCGAGACGTCGGTGTCGTCGGTGGTGCCGACGAAGACGTTGTGATCGATCTGGTAGCCGCTGCCGGGCGCGTTGTTCGCGTAGTCGCGGAACAGGCATCCCCAGCGGGAGCCGACGACCGTGTTGTTACGGAAGATCAACCCGGTCGACTGGTAGATCTGGCAGGTGTAGCCGCGCGAGTCGTGGTCGAAGAGGTTGTTTTCGACGACGACGTTGGAGAAGGAGCCCTCCTGGAAGAGCAGGCTCTCGTGCGTTTCCGTGTTGCGGGCGACGTTGTTGGTGAAGCGGATGTTCTTGCCGCCGCCGAAGATCTGCCAGAGATCCTGGTGATCCTGATGGCTGCCGAGCAGGCTCGGGCCGAGGAAGGTGTTGCCGTCGACGGTGAAGTCGACCGGGGAGGCCGACTGCACGTAGTCGGAGGCCGGGCTCTTGATCGTGTTGTCCTTGATCGTGAAGCGGGCGACGCCGTTGGAGGCGGTTACCCCGTAGCCGTTGGCGGTGCCCTGATTCCCCGTGTAGTCGAGGTCGTGCATGTAGTTGCCTTCGATCAGCACGTCGGTCACTTCGGTGCGGTTGCTCGCGTACTGGCCGTTGGCATGGAACCCGAAGGGCGCGGCGAATTCATTGTCGATGATCTGGATCTTGCTGGCCGGGCCGAGCGCCTCGATGCCGCCGGTGAACTTGATGTCTTCGAAGCGCAGGTTGGTCGCCTGGTTCAACATCGAGTAACCGACGCTGGGGGTGGCACCGGCGGCTGCCTTGATAGTCACCATCGAGGCCTTGTTGGCTTTGGTGACGTTGACGCCGCCGTAGGAGCCGCTGTTCAGGCAGATCACGGCACCGCCCGCGGCGTTGGAGATCGCGGTCGAGACGTTCGCTCCGGCGGAGAGCGTCTGGGTGCAGGCCGCGCCGCCGCCTTCGGAGCCACCGCCCGAGCTCTGCACCGTCCAGGCGCGCGAGGCGGGGGAGGAGTCGGTGTTGCCGGCCGCGTCGGTCGCTTTCACTTCGAAGCTGTGCGAGGCGACCGATAGTGAGCTGTAGGACTTCGGCGAGGTGCACGACGCCCAGGAGCCCGAGTCGATGCGGCACTGGAAGGTCGAGCCGCTCTCGCTGGAGCTGAAGGCCAGGCTGGCGTCAGCCGCCGTGGTCGTCGCCGACGGTCCGGAGTCGATCGTCGTCTGCGGTGCGGTCGTGTCGGCCGGAGGGGTAGAGCTCTGGACGGTCCAGGTCACGCTGGCCGGAGTTCCATCCGTGTTGCCGGCGCTGTCGGTGGCGCGCACCGCAAAGGTGTGCGAGCCGACCGCGAGGCCGCTGTAGGCCTTCGGAGACGCGCAGGAAGCCCACGAACCCGCGTCGAGCTTGCAGGCGAAGGACGAGCCGCTCTCGCTCGAGCTGAACGAGACGCTGGCGCTGGTCGCGGTGGTCGTCCCGGATGGACCGGACGCGATCGTGGTCTGCGGCGCGGCCGTGTCAGCCGGGGGCGTGGAGCTCTGCACGGTCCAGCTGCGAATCGCCGGCGAGGCGTCGACGTTGCCGGCGGCATCGATGGCTTTGACTTCGATGGCGTGGGGGCCGACGGCGAGGCCGCTGTAGGAAGTCGGCGACGAGCACGCTGCCCAGGAGCCGGAGTCGAGCCTGCACTGGAAAGCCGAGCCGCTCTCGCTGGAGCTGAAGCTGAAGCTGGCTTCATCCGCCGTGGTCGTCCCGGAGGGACCGGAGGCGATCGTCGTCTCGGGTGCCGTGGTGTCAGCCGGAGGAGTGGGCGCCGGTTCAGTCGGCGGAGGAGTGGGCTCGCTTGGCGCCGGCGGGCCGGAGGGGACGCTGCTGGCGCTGCGTGGGTTCGTGCCGGCGCGCACCTCGGCGCCGTCGGAGAAGCCGTCGCCGTCGGTGTCGAACTTGCGCGGGTTGGTCCTGGTCTTCCGTTCCTCGGTGTAGCTGCTGAGGCCGTCGCGGTCGGGGTCGAGATAGCGCAAGGTGGAGATGCGCTGAGACTTGCCCACCTGGGCCGATGGCACCTTCCCAGGCGCACTGCGAGCCCATGCCGGCGCCGCGGCGAATGCCGTCAGCGAAGCGATCAGGCCACAAGCCAGGGCAAGTCTGGACCAGGACGCGGAGAACGGCACGGAAATCTTTTTCATTTGCGGGTTATCGGGCTCGCAAAGTCGCATTTGATTGCTTCCTTCCCTGTCTGGACGAAGCGCGTCACCCCTGCTGGACGAACATTCGATTACGAATCCTTTCCATACCCAAGGGGTCCGCCGTACTAACTATTTGTCCGTTTTCCGCTTGATTTCGGGGATCCGCATGCCTGGCGACGTGGAAGTTCGGCGCTGCTGAGCCGTTATCTGGGTGCCATGCGCAGACACCTCCACCGCCTCCGCGCTCTGCTGCCGCTCTCGGTGCGCTGCGCTCTGCAGGAGCGCTCGCCGAGCCGTGCCCGCCGCTGGCGGGAGCTGCCCGGGATCGAGCAGGTCGGCAAGACAGGGCAGGCCGTGTTGACCTTCGACGACGGCCCGGACCGGTCGCCTGGCGCGACCGAGGCGGTCCTCGAAGCGCTCGATGCCGCCGATGCCAAGGCGACCTTCTTCGTGGTCGGCGAGCAGATCGAAGCAACGCCGGGGCTGACCGAGGAGATCCTCGCCCGGGGCCATGAGGTCGGCGTTCACGGCCAGAGGCACTTCCGACACGACCGGGTTCCGGCCAGCGAGTCGGTGGCCGACATCGAGGCCGGCCACGCGGCCGTCGCCGAAGCGATCGGCTCGACGCCCCGCTTCTACCGTCCGCCCTACGGAAAGCTGACCCCCGCCGGCGCCGAAGCCTGCGAGCGGCTTGGCCTGGAGGTCGCCTACTGGTCGACCTGGGGGCTCGATTGGGAGCCGCTGCCGAGCGACCGCATCGCCCGCCGGGTGAACCGCGACCTTGGCGACGGCGGCATCGTCCTCCTCCACGATTCGTCTCGCTACGCCGTCCGTCCCAGCGCCGTCGAGACGGCGCGGGCGATCGAGGCGATTGCCGCCCGCGCCGCCGAGCTTCAGCTCGATCTCGTCACCCTCGGAATCGCCTGCGGCGTCGCGGCGGAGGGGTCTCGGCGATGAGGCCGCGCCGCCGCCGCGCCGACTCGAAGCGGGTGCTGATCGTCGCCTCGCCGGGCGGCCACCTCCTGCAGATGCTCGCCCTCGAACCCGCCTGGTCGGACGCCGACCGGGCCTGGGTGACGCTGCGCTCGACCGACGTGGAGTACCTACTGCGCGATGAGAACGTGATCTACGGCCACGGGCCGACCCCGCGGGACATCGGCAACTTCTTCCGCAACCTCCGCCTCGCTCGCCGCGTCCTCCGCGAGCAGGATCCGGAGGTGATCATCTCGACCGGGGCGGGGCTGGCGCTGCCGTTCTTCCTGCTCGGCAAGCTGCAGCGACGTCGGCTCGTCTACGTCGAGTCGATTACCCGGGTCGAGAAGTTGGCCCTCACCGGCCGCCTCGTCTACCCACTCGCCGACGCCTTCTTCGTCCAGTGGGACTCGCTGGCGCAACTGCGCCGTGCCCGCTTCCATGGGAGCGTCGCGTGATCTTCGCCACGGTCGGCTCGACCGCGATTCCCTTCGACCGCTTCATCGACGCGCTAGAGGCCCTGCCGGGGGCCGGGGATCTGCTCGTCCAGCACGGACCGATGCGGGCACCGGCCGGGGTCAGCCGCGCCGTCCCCTACCTGCAGTTCCCGGAGGTGGTCGAGAGCATGGAGGCGGCCGAGGTCGTCATCTCCCACGCCGGCGCCGGCAGCATCCTCTGCGCCCTGCGGGTCGGCCACACGCCGATCGTGGTGCCGCGGCTGAAACGCTTCGAGGAGACCGTCGACGACCACCAGGTCGAGTTCGCCCGCGCCCTTGCCGCCCAGGGCAAAGTGATCGCGGTCGAGCACCTGGAGCGACTGCCCGAGGCGGTCGCCAACGCTCCCCGCCGTCTTGAAGCAACGGCAAACGACGCGCCCCGACCGATCCAGGTCGCTGTGCGCGAGGCTCTCTACGCCGCGGCCTAGAAATCGCCGTCCGGCGACCGCAAGGGATTACGAGTCGGCGAGCGCCGCCGCGACCTGCTCGACGTCGGCGGCCGTGAGGGCCGGGCCCATCGGCAAAGCCAACGACTCCGCCGCCGCCGCGTCGACGTTCGGCAGCGGCTGGCTCGGTGCGAACTCCCGCATCGCCGGCTGGCGGTGAAGTGGGATGGAGTAGTAGGCGCGAGCGCCGATCTCGGCAGCCTCGAGTCTCGCCGCGACCTCGTCGCGCTGCGGCGAGCGGATCACGTAGAGGTGGTAGCAGCACTCGGCCCCCGCGGTCTCGACCGGCAGCCGCAGACTCTCGGCCAGGCCGCTCGCCGCGTACCCGGAAGCAATAGCCCGACGCGCCTCGGTCCAGGCCGGAAGGTGGGGGAGGAGGACGCGCAGTCCGGCTGCCTGCAGCTCGTCGAGGCGGGAGTTGTAGCCGACCTCGGTGTGGGTGTCGCCGCCGCCGGAGCCGTGGAAGCGGAGCTGCCGGGCAGCCGCGGCTACCTCGTCGTCGTCGGTCGTGATCGCGCCGCCGTCGCCGAAGCAGAACAGGTTCTTGGAGGGAAAGAAGCTGAACGTGCCGGCGTCGCCGAGGCTCCCCGCCCGGCGGCCGTGCAGGCGCGCCCCCGCAGCCTGAGCCGCGTCCTCGAGCACGGCGATGTCGCGGCCGGCAAGCTGCTCGCGCAACCGGTCCGACGGCGCCACCCGACCGAACAGGTCGACGGCGATCACGGCGCGGGTGGCCGGCGTCAGCGCCTGCTCCACCGACTCCGGTGTCACGCAGAACGTCTCGGGGTCCACGTCGCAGAACACCGGGCGCGCGCCGGTGTGGGGGATCGCCTCCGCGCTCGCGTAGAACGTGAACGACGGCACGACCACGTCGTCGCCGGGGCCCACGCCCAGGCAGCGCAGCGCAATCGTGAGCGCGTCCGTGCCGTTCGCGACGCCGACCACGTGGCGCACGCCGAGGTATTCCGCGAACTCGCGCTCGAACGCCTCGACCTCCGGGCCGAGGATGAATTGGCCGGACTCCACCACGCGGGCGATCGCGCTCTCCACGTCGCTTCGCAC
>JBEVJP010000057.1:0-18344 GCA_040510155.1 Solirubrobacterales bacterium
AGCCACGAGGAGGTCGTGGCCGCGATCACCGGAGCTGAAGATCGCCCGACCGAGGAGACACCGCTATGAGCGGCGCGGCGCCACCGGCCGAGGACGTCCGCGAGCAGTTCTCGCTGCGGAACGCGGCGCGGCGGCTCGGGCGCGGCGAGCTCGGGTCGGTGCGCGTCCTGCTCGGGATCGCCGTCATCTGGACGATCTTCCACATCGCCAACGACCGCTTCCTGAGCTCGGTCAACCTCTCCACTCTGACCCTGCAGATCGCCGCGGTGGCGACGATCTCGATCGGGGTGGTGCTGGTGCTGCTGCTCGGCGAGATCGACCTCTCGGTCGGCGCCGTCAGCGGCCTTGCCGCCGCGGTGATGGCGGTGCTCAACGTCAAGCATGGCTGGAGCCCCTACCTTGCGATCGTCGCCGCGATCGCCGTCGGCCTGGCGATCGGCATCCTCCAGGGCAGCCTCTTCAGCCGCTTCGGCGTGCCCTCCTTCGTGGTCACCTTGGCGGGCTTATTGGCCTGGCAAGGGGCGCTCTTGCAGGTGCTGGGATCGACCGGCTCGATCAACATCACCGATCCGAAAATCACCGGCCTCGCTAACACCTTCTACTCCGAAACTGTCAGCTGGATCTTCGGCATCCTGATCATTGCCGCCTACGGCGCGGTGCTCGTGGTCGGGCATCGAAGGCGGATTGCGGCGGGGCTCGAGGCCGAGAACATCGGTGCGCTCGTCTTTCGCTTCGTTCTAGTCGCCGTGGTGACGATCGTCGCGGTTGAGATCTTCACCTCCGATCGCGGGGTGCCGCTGGCGGTCCTGATCCTGCTCGCCTTCGTGGTCGGCATGGAGTACGTCGTCAAGCGGACCGGCTTCGGCCGCCACGTCTTCGCGGTCGGCGGCAACGCCGAGGCGGCTCGGCGCGCCGGCATCTCCGTCAACGGGGTGCGGGTGGCCGTCTTCGGGATCGCCGGCACGATGGCGGCGATCGGCGGCATCATGGCCGCTTCGCGGCTGCTCGCGGTCAACCAGAACTCAGGCGGCAACGAACTGCTCCTGCTCGCGATCGCCGGTCCGGTGATCGCCGGCACCAGCCTCTTCGGTGGTCGCGGCTCCGTCTGGACCGCCCTGCTCGGCGCCCTGGTGATCGGCTCGATCTCCAACGGCATGGACCTGCTTGCCCTCTCCTCGGCGGTCAAGTTCATGGTCACCGGCGGCGTGCTCCTGCTTGCGGTGATCGTCGACGCGGTCGCGCGGCAGCAGCGCTCCGCCTCGGGCCGCGTGTAGGCGCCAGGTCCCTAGCGGTTGATGACCAGCAGGGAAGCGCCGATCGCGCCGCCGAGGTCGCCGAGCGAGGCGACGCGGACCACGGGCGGGCGCTCGTCGACGAAGAGGTGCTTGCGCATCTCCTCCATCAGCGGGTCCATGTAGCGGTCGCCGAAGCGGACGCCGAGGCCGCCGCCGATGATCACCGCTTCGGGGTCGATCAGGTTGACGGCGGAGGAGACGCCGGTGCCGAGGGCCTCGATCGCGCGGTCGATCAGCTTCTCGGCGAGATGGTCGCCGTGGTCGAGGGCGCGCTCCCAGATGCCGCTGGTGAGGCGCGGTTTGTCGTGCTTCTCCATCAGCTTGAAGAGGTCGGTCTTATGGCCCTCTTCGTGCTGGCGGCGGGCCTCGGCTTCCATCGCCGAGCGGCCCGCGTAGGCCTCCATGCAGCCGCGCCGGCCGCAGGGACACTTCGCGCCGCCGCGCTTGACGACCATGTGGCCGATCTCCCCGGCGGCGCCGCGGCCCAGCCAGGGCTTGCCGTCGAGGACGAGGCCGCCACCCACTCCGGTGCCCCAGAAGACGCCGATCAGGCTCTGGAACTCGCGCCCGGCGCCGAGGTGGAACTCGGCTTCGGTCGCGACCTGCACGTCGTTGCCGATCCGGACCTTGCAGCCGAGATCCTTTTCGAGCGTCTCGCCGACCGGGAAGCTGCCCTCCCAACCGGGCAGGTTGCGGGCGCCGGAGACGATCCCGGTCTTCTCGTCGGCGTCGCCGGGGGAGCCGACTCCGATCCCCATCAGCTCGCTTGGCTCGACGCCAGCCGCCGCGGCCGCCTCACGGAGCGCCGCCGCCATCGCCGTGACCACGTCGGCGGGACCGCCGCGGGTCGGGGTCGGGTGTCGCGCTTCGCCGCGCACCTCGCCGCCAGCGTCGACGATCGCCGTCTGAATCTTGGTGCCGCCGAGATCGATGCCGCCGCGCAGCTCAGCCACGCCGGGCAGTCTACGGCTCGTGGCGGCCCACGCCTTGGCCCCTGTCGCCCACAGGCCGACAAGCGAGGGGCGCGGGTAGGGTCGGTCGCATGAGCGTGGTCGACTGGCGAATCTGGTGGGCGAAGCGGCGCTGGTACGAGCGCAACCACCGACGCTTGCGTCGCTGGCGGATCGACCGCCACGCCGCCCGCGGCGGCTTCTACATCCGCCACCCGGTCGAGGGAGAGGTGCTGGAGGCACTCGACGAGGGCCGGCTGACGATCGGCGAGGGCACGCTGCTGGAGCCCGGCTGCTGGCTGACCCTGGGCCCGCACGCCCGGATCGAGATCGGCGAAGGCTGCTTCCTCAACCGCAACACGATGATCGCCGCCCACGAGCGGGTCACGATCGGCGACCACACGATGCTCGCCAACGGCTGCTTCGTCGGCGACGCCAGCCACCGCTTCGACGACCCCGACACGCCGATCACCTGGCAGGGCTTCACCACCAAGGGCCCGGTCGAGATCGGGAACAACTGCTGGCTCGGGGTCAACTGCGTCGTCACCAGCGGCGTCGTGATCGGCTCGCGCTGCGTGATCGGGTCCAACTCGGTCGTCAATGCCGACGTGCCGGCCTTCACGATCGCCGCCGGCGCCCCGGCGAAGCCGATCCGCAGGATCGAGTTCGCCGGGGATGCGGGTGGCCCTCCGGCGCCCGAGGGCGCCGGCACCGATTGAGGGCTACTTGAGGAAGCCGGTCGCTTCCACGGCCTTGAGGACTTCCGCCGCGGTCTTCGTCTTCTCGAAGGCGCTGGGGGCGATGCTCGCCGGGACCGGTTTCTGCAGCAGCCCGGCCACCGAGGCGTGGCGAGCCTCGACCGCCCAGATCGAGAGCGCCGCGGACACGTAGGCCGGATTGACGATGTTGAGGGCCTGGCCGCCGTAGGCGGCGACGCCGGTGTTCTCGAGTGCGACCGCGGTCCCGATGAAGCCGGCTTCGCTGGAGGTGGTGCTGCCGAAGTCGACTTTCGGCGCCGCCACCGCTTTCTTGCCGAGCGCCTTTTTCAGGAAGGCGACGTGGGCGTTCTCGTCTGCGGTGACGCGCTTCAGGAAGGCTTCCTGCTCAGCCCCCTTGAGGAAGCTCGATTTGGCCTGGTTGGCGGTCGCCTCGTTGTAGAAGGCGGCCTCGAGGTACTCGAGCGTGAGGGCGTAGTTGAGGATGCCGATGTCGCCCTTGCCGAATTTGGCGGGCGGGCGGCCCTTGCCCTTGGCGGCAAGCGCAGAAGCGGGGGTGAGGGCGCTGAGCAGAGCGCCGCCGCCGACCACCGCGCCCCCGGCCAGGCCTGCCTTCTTGAGGAAGTCGAGGCGGGTGTCGCCCTGCAGCGCTTCCTCTGCTTCGTGGGCGGCTTCGCGAACCGCTCCCTCGACGTCGACCTGCTTTAGCGTGATCTCAGAACTCATCTTGCTCTCCCCTCGTCCGTGGGTTGCCTTTCCCCACCTCTGCGTAGTCGAGGGAGGAGCGGATCACTGTGGATTTCGGGCCGGCATCGGCCAGATCCGGAATTCGGCCAGGCGGTCGCCGACAGTCCCTATACTCGGCACTCGAAGGCCGTGACCCCGAAGGGCATGGACCCGATGAGCATCGATCTCCCTACCGTGAACACCGTCTCCGGGACCCCTCGCGTGAGCCTGCTCCGCGTCAAGTCCGCGCTGCGCGCGGCGCTTGCCGAGCCGCGCCGCGAGGGCCGCACGATCGGCCTCGTGCCGACGATGGGCTACCTGCACGACGGCCACCTCTCGTTGTTGCGAGCGGCCCGGGCACAGTGCGATGTCGTCGTCATGAGCCTCTTCGTCAATCCGACCCAGTTCGGGCCGGGCGAGGATCTCGAGCGCTACCCGCGCGACGAGGAGCGCGACCTGAGGCTGGCCGGGGAGGCGGGCGCCGACCTCGTCTACGCGCCGCCGGTCGACGAGGTCTACCCGTACGACTTCGGCACCGCCGTCGAGGTCAGCGGCAACCTCACCTCCGTCCTCGACGGCGACCCCGCCCGACGCGGGGCCGCCCACTTCCGCGGTGTCACCACCGTCGTCGCCAAGCTCTTCAACACCGTCCAGCCCGACGTCGCCTACTTCGGTCAGAAGGACGCCCAGCAGGCAGCCGTTATCCGACGGATGGTCCGCGACCTCGACTTCCCGCTGCACGTCGAGGTGCTGCCGACCGTGCGTGAGCCCGACGGGCTGGCGATGAGCTCCCGTAACGCGTACCTCAGCGAGGCCGACCGGGAGCGCGCCGTCGCTCTATCGCGGGCGCTGCGCGCCGCCGAGGAAGGCGCTCGTGCCGGCTCGCTTGCCGCTGGCCTCGAAGCGGCGCGCCGCGAGCTCGACGCCGCCGGGATCGAGCCCGAGTACCTGGAGGCGCGCGATCCCGATCTGCTCGAGCCCGTCAACGAGCTCGACGGCCGCCCCGTCCTGGTCGCCGTCGCCGCCCGCGTCGGCGGCGCCCGCCTCATCGACAACGTCTTGATCCGACCGTGAACCCCGCACCTCGTCCCCAAGGAGAGTCATGCAAAGGCAGATGCTGAAGTCGAAGATCCACCGCGCGACGGTGACCGACTGCGACGTCGACTACATCGGCAGCATCACGATCGACACCGAGCTGATGGCCCAGGCCGACATGATCACCAACGAGCAGGTCTACGTCTGGGACGTCGACAACGGCTCCCGCTTCGTCACCTACGTGATCGACGGCGAGCCCGGCTCGCGGACGATGCAGGTCAACGGCGCCGCCGCCCACCTCGTCGAGCCCGGCCACAAGATCATCGTCGCCACCTTCGGCGCCTATGACGAGGCCGATCTCGAGCGCTACTCGCCGGTCGTCGTCCACGTCGACGACAACAACGATCCTGTCGCCGTCGACAGCCACCCGGAGGTGCTGCTCTCATGAGCTCCGGCGCCCGCTCGCATACCGCGCCCTCTGATCGCCGCCCGGTCAGCCTGCCGCGGCTGGCGGAGATGAAGGAGAACGGCGAACCGATCGTGATGGTGACCGCCTACGACTTCCCCTCGGCCAGCGTCGCCGAGGCAGCCGGCGTCGACGTCGTCCTGGTCGGCGACTCCGCCGCCAACGTGGTGCTCGGCTACCCCGGCACCGAGATGGTCACCTTGGAGGAGATGTTGGTGCTCGGCAAAGCCGTGCGCCGTGGTCTGAAGACGCCGCTGATGATCGGCGACATGCCGATGGGCAGCTACGAGGCCGGCGATGAATTGGCGATCCGCAACGCCCAGCGGCTCGTCAAGGAGACCGGCTGCCAGTGCGTCAAGCTCGAGGCCGGCGGCATCTCCGCCGAGCGGGCGAAGGCGATCGTCAGCTCCGGTATCCCGGTGATGGGTCACATCGGCCTCACCCCGCAGACCGCGACCGCCCTCGGCGGCTACAAAGCCCAGGGAAAGACCGCCGGTGCCGCGATCCGTCTCTACGAAGACGCCCTCGCCCTGCAGGCGGCCGGCTGCTTCTCGATCGTGATCGAGGCCGTGCCGGCGGCGATCACCGATGCCTTGGTGGGGAAGCTGGAGATCCCGACGATCGGGATCGGCGCCGGCCACTCAACCGCCGGCCAGGTGCTGGTCTTCCACGACCTGCTCGGCATCACCACCGGCCACGTCGCCAAGTTCGTCAAGCGCTACGCCGACGTCCACGACTCGATGGTTGCCGCGGTCAGCCAGTACGGCGAGGAGGTCCGCAGCCGCCACTTCCCCGAACCCGACCACGTCTACAGCGTCGAGCCGGCCGAGCTCGCCGAGTTCCGCCGCTACCTGGATCAGGAGAGCCTCAGCTCCCAGCAGTCCTGGGACTGGGAGCCGCTGCCTTAGAGATCGCTGCTCTTCCCGCGCTTCCGACTTCTTACGTCCTCTGGCACGTAAAAAGTCGGAAGCGCTCCACGTACGATGGAGACGCATGCCGATCTATGAGTTCGAGTGCGATCAGTGCGGGGAGCGGTTCGAGGAGCTGCTGGGGTCCGAGGCGGACGCGCCCTCCTGTCCGAGCTGTGGCGCGGCGCAGACGCGACGGTTGATCTCTCCGGTCTCGCCGCCCGGACGCCAGCCGCGCGGGGCCCGCGTGCGCTCCGACGAATCGCGGCGGGGCGAGCGGGAAGCGGCGCGCCAGGACCGGATCGTCGAGTCGCGCAAGAAGCGGGCGGCGGGGGAGTCGGTGCGGCCAGCGCGGGGGAAGGGCAAGTGACTCCGACCGCCGAGGAGCGGCGCGAACGCCTCGTCGAGCTCTACAAAGAGGTCGGCAAATGCAGCAAATGCGCTTTGCACGAGACCCGCACCAAGGCGGTCTTCGGGGCCGGCAACGCCGATGCCGACCTGATGTTCGTCGGTGAGGCACCGGGTGCCGAAGAGGACCGCCAGGGGCTGCCCTTCGTCGGTCGCGCCGGCCAGCTGCTCAACCAGCTGCTGGAAGAGATCGAGCTCTCCCGTGAGGACGTCTTCATCGCCAACGTCCTCAAGTCCCGCCCGCCGGGAAACCGCGACCCGCAGCCGAGTGAGATCGCCGCCTGCGAGCCCTACCTCTTCGAGCAGGTGGCGCTGATCCAGCCGAGGATCGTCTGCACCCTCGGCAACTTCTCGACCAAGCTGCTGACCGGCAGCCCGACCGGGATCACCCGCGTCCGCGGTACCCCGCAGGTGCACGAGCTGGGCGGCCGGACGGTCTTCCTGCTGCCGCTCTTCCACCCGGCCGCGGCGCTGCGCACTCCCGCCGTCAAGGAGACTCTGCGCGCCGACTTCGCGACCATCCCGGAGCTGTTGACGCGGCCGCTGCCGACCCCCGTGCCCAGCGCCGAGGAGATCGCCGAGGCGGAGGACGATGGCGACTCGACCCCGCCGCCGCCCGCCGACCAGCTCGGCTTCTTCGGTTAGTGGAGGCTCTAGAGACCAGCTCCGCGGCCGAGACCGAGGCGCTCGGCGCCCGCGTCGCCGAGCGGCTGCGTCCGGGCGACGTCGTCCTCGTGATTGGTGAGGTCGGAGCCGGCAAGACGACCTTGATCCGCGGCGCCTGCCGCGCCCTCGGGGTGACCGACCACGTCACCTCGCCGACCTTCACGATCGGTCAGCGCTACGGCGGCGGTCGGCTGCCGGTCTCCCATCTCGACCTCTACCGCCTGCAGTCGCTCGAGGGCGAGGACCCCGCGCTGCTCGACGACTACCTCGGCGGCGATGGCGTCGCCTTCGTCGAGTGGCCGGACGCGGGCTCCGGGCGCCTCGGCCGGCCGGCGCTGGAGATTCGCCTCTTTCACCTCGAAGGCGACACCCGGCGGATCGAGGTCGAGTGGTGAGCGTCTCCGCAGCCAGCCGCGTTTGCGGGTGTTCCGGATTGGGAATGCCCAGCTTGTAGCATCGGCAGGGCGAAACTCGATCCACGAAGGGAAGACGATGAAGGCACTGAAGGCGCTTGCGGCGGTTGTGGTTACGACCGGTCTCCTGGCGAGCGCGGCGCCTGCCAGCGCTGATGCGGCGGCGTACAAGCACTACATCGGCTGCGGAATATCCCGCAACGCCGAGCCGGCCCACGTCTGTCCGAAGGGCAGTAAAAAGGGCGCCTTCTTCAAAAGCCTCAAAGCCGACGTCGTCTACAGCGTCTGCGTCAAGTTCCCGAGCGGCAAAAACCTCTGCGCCCAGAAACAGGAAGCGACCAAGGGCACCCTCTACGTCAACAAGGTGACCTCGACCATCCCCGGCAAGCACCGGGTCACCTGGTTCGTCGAAGGCAAGAAGGTCGGCAGCTCGGTCTTCCGGGTCAAGGACTAGAAGCGGCGCCACCCTGGTCGTCGTCGGCTTCGACACCGCGACTCCGGACACCGCCGCCTGCGCCTGGCGCGACGGCGAGTCGCTGCACGAGTCGCTGCTGGGCCTTTCCCCGAGCGGGAGCCCGCGGCATGCCAGCTCGCTGCTGAGCGAGGTCGAGCGGGCAGCCGACGCGGCCGGCGGCTGGAGCGGGGTCGATCTGATCGCCGTCGGCCTCGGGCCGGGCTCGTTCACCGGCCTGCGAATCGGCATCGCCACGGCCCGCGGCCTCGCCTCCAGCCTCGACATGCCGGCGAGGGGCGTCTGCACGCTCGACGCGATCGCGCAGGGGATGCCGGATGGCGGCGATCGTCTCGTCGTCGAGGACGCACGTCGGGGCGAGGTCTTCGCGGCGCTATACGACGGCACCGGCGCCCGGCTCTGGGAGCCCTTCGTCGCCCGGCCGGAGGAGCTCGAGGAGCGGGTCGCGGCTCTAACCGATCCGCCGCCGGCCGCCGGGTCGGGGGCGGTACGATTTCGGCACGAGTTGGTCCGGAACGGCGTTGCCGTCGCGGCTGACGCCGATCCCGTCCACCGGGTTGCCGCACGGCACGTCTGTGCCCTGGCGGCGGCCGGAGGGGCGGAGGCGGGGCCGCTCGAGCCGATCTACCTCAGACCCCCCGATGCGGAGAGGTGGCGTGAGCGAGATTCTGTCCCCAGATCCAAGTGAGGCGACCGCTGAGGTCGAGGTCCGCCGCCTCGCCTACAGCGATCTGCCGGCGGTGATCGCGATCGAGCGCCGGTCCTTCCCGACCCCCTGGTCGCTGGCGATGTTCGTGCTGGAGCTCTCCAAGCCCTCGGGCATCTGCCTCGCCGCCCAGCTCGGCGACGATCTGATCGGTTACGTGATCTGCTCGCGCTACGACCAGGTCTGGCACCTGATGAACATCGCCGTGGCGCCAGAGCGCCGGCGTGCCGGGGTCGCCTCGCGCCTGCTCAGCCGCTTGCTCGGGGAGGCCCAAGGGGTGCTGCCGCTGACCCTCGAGGTAAGGGTTTCCAACCACCAGGCGATCGCCATGTACGAACGGTTCGGCTTCCGCTCCGCCGGTGTGCGTCCCCGCTATTACCACGACAACAGCGAGGACGCGCTGATCATGTGGCTCGACTGATGATCGGCTCCCAATTCGCGTGCGGCCGGGGACGCTCCCGGCCGAGCAGCTCAAGGACGCAGGGCGCCGCCTTTGCCGGTTGGCAAAGGCAAGCCCGAGGACGCCGAGATGCGAAGCGCCGGGTGCGTCAGCCGGGTGTGGGGGAATTGGGAGCCGATCATCGGAGGAGGCGGCTTTGATCCTGGCGATTGAGACCTCCTGCGACGACACCTGCGCCGCCGTCCTCGACGGGGCCCGCATCCTCTCCAACGTGATCTCCTCGCAGGCCGAGGCGCATGGTCGCTTCGGCGGCGTCGTTCCCGAGGTGGCCTCGCGCCACCACCTCGAGCTGGCGACGCCGGTCGTGCAGGCGGCGCTGAACGAGGCGGGGGTGACGCTTGACGACATTGAGGCGGTCGCGGTCACGGCCGGCCCCGGGCTGATCGGGGCGCTGCTGGTCGGGGTCAGCACCGCCAAGGCGATCGCCGCCGCCCGGCGCCTGCCGCTGATCCCCGTCGACCACCTGCAGGGTCACGTCGCCGCCAACTTCCTCGAGCCGGAGCCACTCGAGCCGCCGTTCCTCTGTCTCGTCGCCAGCGGTGGCCACACCCTGCTGGCCGGGGTTCGCGACCACGCCGGCTACGAGCTGCTCGGTCAGACCCGAGACGACGCCGCCGGCGAGGCCTTCGACAAGTCGGCGCGGCTGCTCGGACTCGGCTACCCGGGCGGGCCGGCGCTGCAGAAGCTCGCCGAGGACGGCGATCCCGCGGCCTTCGAGATGCCGGTGGCGATGGCCCGCGACCCCGGCTTCGACTTCAGCTTCAGCGGCCTCAAGACGGCGCTCGTCTACCTCTGTCGGGATCTCGGCGAGGACGGCGTCGCCGAGCGCCGGGCGGATCTCGCCGCATCCTTCCAGGCCGCCGTCGTCGGCCAGCTGACCGCGAAGCTGGAGCGGGCGCTGAAGCGCGGCGACTGGGATGCGGTCGCGCTCGGCGGTGGCGTTGCCGCCAACGGCCCGCTGCGTGCCGCCGTCGCCGAGCTCTGCGAGCGTCGCGGCGTGCGGCTGAAGCTGGTGCCGATCACGCTCTGCACCGACAACGCGGCGATGATCGGCTCCGCCGCGCGCCACGCGACGGCGATCCCGTACCCGGACTACCTCGGCTACGACGCCTTCGCCAGCGGCGAGCGTGCCGCCGCCGGGACCCACTGATGGCCGACGTCGTCGTCTACTCCCGACCTGGCTGCCACCTCTGCGAGGAGGCGTTCCAGCGGGTTGTCGCCCTGCACGAGGAGGGCTACCGCTTCAACCTCCACGAGGTCGACATCGAGAGCAATGAGCTGCTGCTGCGCCGCTACCTGGAGAAGATCCCGGTGGTCGAGGTCGATGGCATCGTCGTCTCCCAGCTCCTGCTCGACGAGGCCGGCCTCCGTGCCAGGCTCGATACTGTGGGGGCATGGTCGACGTGATCGAGGAGTACGAGGCCGCCGGCCTGCCGGTCGAAGGGGACCGGCTCTCGCTGGGAGTCGCCGCCCGGCTCTCGCGCTACCTGCAGGTGCTCACGCAGGCGCGCAAGATGGGGAGGGAGACGATCTCCTCGCAGGAGCTCTCCGAGTACACCCACATCAACCCGACCCAGATCCGCCGCGACCTCTCCGGCTTCGGCAAGTTCGGCAAGCGCGGCGTCGGCTACAACGTCGAGTCCCTGGTCGCGGAGATCCGCAAGATCCTCCGCACGTCCGGCCAGCACAACATCGCCCTCTTCGGGGCCGGCAACCTCGGCCAGGCGATCGCCAGCTCGGCGATCTTCGCCGACCACGGCTTCCAGGTTGTGGCGATGTTCGACGTCGACCCGGGCGTCGTCGGCACACAGATCGGCGAGCTGGTCGTCCGTGACATCGGCGATCTGCAGGCCGTCGTCGAAGAGGAGAAGATCGTCGTCGGCGTTCTCGCCGTGCCCGCCGCTGCCGCGCAGGAGGTCGCCGACCGCCTCGTCAAAGCCGGCGTCAAGATCATCTTCAATTACTCCGAGCAGCTGCTGCAGGTGCCGCCCGAGGTGACCGTCCACACCTCCAGTCCCGCCGTCGACCTGCTCTACGCGCTCTACTTCTACCTCGCCTAAGGCGCTCCCTTGTCTCTCGACCTCGACCTCGCTCGCGAGAGATTCGAGTCCTCGACCGACTTCACGATCGGGCTCGAGGAGGAGTTCGCGATCCTCGACCCGGCGACGCTGGAGCTGGCGCACCGTTTCGAGGATGTCTACGCCGCCTGTCAGCGCGACGAGGTGCTGGCGGAGTCGGCCGCCGGGGAGCTGATCGCCTCTGAGATCGAGATCCGCTCCGGCCGGGCGGAGAACTTCTCCGAAGCGATGACGATGCAGCGCGAGCGCCGCCGCCGTCTCTTCGAGCTGGTCGCGGGCATGGGCCTCGACCTGGCGGCGATGGGCACCCATCCCTGGGCGAACTACCTCGACCAGCGGATCATCGACACGCCTCACTACAACCGGCTGCGCCACGAACTCGGCTGGGTCGCCCAACGCAACAACACCTGGAGCCTGCACGTCCACATGGGGATCCGCGGTGCCGACCGGGCGATCGCCGTCTGCGACTGGCTGCGGGAGCTGCTGCCGCTGCTGCTCGCCGTTTCCGCCAACTCGCCCTTCCTCGACCGCCGCGACACTGGCCTGCAGACGGTCCGCACCGAGATCTTCACCCGCACCTTCCCGCGCTGCGGCGTACCCTCGCCGTTTCGCGACTGGGGCACCTACGCCGACTTCGTCAACACGCTGCAGCGGGTCAACGCGGCGGTCGAGTCGACGCAGCTCTGGTGGAGCGTGCGGCCGCACCACAGCTTCGGCACTGTCGAGGTGCGGATCTGCGACGCGCAGACCCGCGGCGATGAGTCCTTCGCGCTCGCCGGCTTGATCGCCGCCTGCATCGCCCAGACCGCCCTCGACTACGACGAGCGCGGCTACGAAGGGGCGGGGGCGCCATTGCTCGACCGGGAGATCGAGGAGAACCTCTGGCGGGCGATCCGCCACGGGCTCGGCGGTCGTCTGATCGACTTCCGCAAGGGCGTTGAGGTGGAGGCGCGGCAAGCCCTGGAGGGCGTGCTCGCTTGGACCGAGCCAGCGCGAGCCCAGCTCGGCATCGAGGTCGCTCTGCCGGACCGCAACGGCGCCCAGCGGACGCGCGAGGCGCTCGATGCCGGAGTCTCGATCGAGGACATCTATCGGGACGCGGTGGCGGAGACGCGCCGCACCTACGCCGGCGCAGCCGCAACCGCAAAGACGCTTTGAACCGGGTCGGAATGCGGTTACGCCGGATCCGTCTATAGACTCCCGCGCCGCTAAAACCACCGGAGGATCGAACTTTGACCAGTTTCTTGACCGACTACGGGGTGGTCGTCGCGCTTGTCTGCGCGGGAGCCGCCGTCATCTACGGACTTATCGTCACCCAGCGCCTGCTTGCCAAGCCCGCTGGCAACGACCGTATGCGCGAAATCTCGGGAGCGGTGCAGGAAGGTGCGCAGGCGTACCTGAACCGCCAGTACACGATCATCGCCGCCGTCGCGGTGCCGATCGCAGTGCTGCTGCTGGTCCTGCAGGACTACAAGACCGCAATCGGCTTCATCATCGGCGCCGCCCTCTCCGGGGCGACGGGTTTCATCGGCATGAACGTCTCCGTTCGTGCCAACTCCCGGGTCGCCGAGGCCGCCCGCGGCGGGGTGCCGCCGGCGCTTGATGTCGCCTTCAAAGGCGGCTCGGTCACCGGTCTGCTGGTCGTCGGCTTGGCCCTGCTCGGGGTCGCCGGCTACTACGGGATCCTGGTCATCACCGGCAGCACCGACAAGGAGGCCGTCGACGCGTTGATCGGCCTCGGCTTCGGTGGCTCGCTGATCTCCGTCTTCGCCCGTCTCGGCGGCGGCATCTTCACCAAGGCCGCCGACGTCGGTGCCGACCTGGTCGGCAAGGTCGAGGCGGGGATCCCCGAGGACGATCCCCGCAACCCGGCCGTGATCGCCGACAACGTCGGCGACAACGTCGGCGACTGCGCCGGCATGGCGGCCGACCTGTTCGAGACCTACGCGGTCACCTCGGTCGCGGTGATGCTGCTCGGCGTCCTCACCTTCACCGGTGACTACGCCCGCGAGGTCGCGATCTACCCGCTGGTTCTGGGTGGCGTGGCGATCATCGCCTCGATCATCGGCGCTCTCTGCGTCCGCACCAAGACCGACAAGGTCGAGGGCGCCCTGTACATCGGCCTGCTGATCTCCGGAATCCTTTCGATCGCGGCCTTCTACCCGATCACCGACTGGCTGATGAGCGACGCGCTGCGCCTGGGCTTCGCCGAAGCCGGGGCGGCCGCGGTCAGCGTCACCGACCTCTGGCTCTGTGCAGTGATCGGAATCGCGGTCACCGCGCTGCTGTTCGGGATTACCGAATTTTATACGGCGACCCGGTTCCGGCCGGTCAAGTCGATCGCCCAGGCCTCTGAGACCGGGCACGCGACGAACATCATCGCCGGGCTCGCCCAGGGCTTCCAGTCGACCGCCGCTCCGGCGCTCGTCATCGCCCTGGCGATTCTTGGCGCCAACGAGCTCGCTGGCATCTACGGCATCGGCATCGCCGTCGTCGCCCAGCTCTCGCTTTGCGGCCTGATCGTCGCCCTTGACGCCTTTGGGCCGATCACCGACAACGCCGGCGGCATCGCCGAGATGGCGGAGCTGCCCGAGGAGGTCCGCAACGTCACCGACCCGCTCGACGCGGTCGGCAACACCACCAAGGCGGTCACCAAGGGTTACGCGATCGGCTCCGCCGCGCTCGCCGCGCTGGTGCTGTTCGCCGCCTTCCGCAGCGAATTGGCCGACGAGGCGCCCACCGGGTTCGACCTCAACAGCCTCTTCAACCTGACCAGCCCCGACGTCCTGATCGGGCTGATCATCGGCGGCATGATGGTCTACCTGTTCTCGGCGCTGGCGATCGAGGCTGTCGGCCGCGCCGGCGGTCAGGTCGTCGAGCAGGTCCGCAAACAGTTCAAAGAACGGCCCGGAATCATGGACGGGACCGAAAAACCCGAGTACGGGGAAACGGTCAGCATCGTCACCCTGGCAGCGCAGAAAGAGATGATCGCGCCGGCTCTGATCCCGATCGTCGTGCCGGTGATCGTCGGCCTGCTCAGCGTCGACGCGCTCGGCGGCCTGTTGATCGGCGTGATCGTCGTCGGCCTCTTCATGGCCGTCTCGATGACGGCAGGAGGCGGCGCCTGGGACAACGCCAAGAAGCTGATCGAGGACGGCGCCCACGGCGGCAAAGGCTCACCGGCTCACGAAGCCTCGGTGACCGGCGACACCGTTGGCGACCCGTACAAGGACACGGCTGGTCCGGCGATCAACCCGATGATCAAGGTCGCGAACATCGTCGCGATTCTGATCATTCCGATCGTTCACTTTTAGGTGGTCGGCGGGGGAGGGGCTGCGTACCCCTCCCCTGAAGGCCGTCGCGCAGCTGGGCGTGTCGCTGGGTGCGTGGCGTGGTCGCTTGAGCCTTCCGGGGAGGGGTACACAGCCCCTCCCGTTCAAGCGCCTAGATGTGCACGGTTGGAGCGCGGATGGTCGCGTTCGTTCGCGTAGTGAGGTTGCACGGGCGGGGGTAGCGGCTTGTTAGCGTTTCCGGGGATGCGGGACGTTGCTTCGAAGGCTCGGCGGGGGCTGAGCTGGCCCTATCGGCGTTTTCCCAGGGCCGCTTGGTCGGTGACCGGGCTGGGCTTGGTGCTTGTGCTCGTGATTGGTGCTTCGAACGCGTACATCCTGCTCAGCACCGAAGGTGAGGCGACGGGGGTGGTCGCGGACGTGCCGGCGGCTCAGGTGGCGATCGTGCCGGGGGCGCAGGTGATGGCGAATGGGCACATGAGTGGGATGCTGGCCGACCGGGTCTCGCAGGCCGAGCGGCTTTGGCGGGCGGGGAAGGTGGAGAAGATCCTCGTTTCGGGGGATCACCACACCTGGGCGTATGACGAGCCGGACACGATGCGCAAGGCGCTCGTCCGTGACGGGGTGAGTCCGGCGGACGTCTTCGAGGACCATGCCGGCTTGGATACGTGGGCGACGATGGTGCGAGCCCGCTCGATCTTCGACGTCAGAAGCGCCGTCGTCGTCACCCAGGGTTTCCACATGCCGCGGGCGCTGTTTCTCGCCGAGGAAGCGGGGATCGAGGCGACCGGCCTGCTCGCCGATCAGCACCACTGGGGCCGCAACCGTCGCAAGGGCGAAATTCGCGAGGTCTTCTCCCGCGTCAAGGCGATCGCCGACGTCACCCTCGACACGCCAGCGATGGCGGGGCCGAAGATCCCAATCGAGAGCGCCGACGGTCGCGAAAGCTGGGGACCGGCGCCGCCGCCGGGGACGCCGCCCGCCGGCTCTCCCAATCTCTGAATCAGCAGCTGCGCAGGGCGTTGACGTAGAAGCGCTGGTATTGGGGCCAGTGCGCTGTCCAGTAGGAGCCTTCGTGACTGCCCGGCCAGGGGTGTGGGTGAAGTCGGCTCCGCCGGCCTCCATCGCCGCCACGCAGCCTTCGTCGTAGGGGTGGAAGAGAGGTGCTACGCCGCGCGTTGGCGAGTCGTGCTGGGAAGCGCGGCTACTAGCTCGGGGGGAAGGTTGTGGCTTGCGTCCCAGATCTCGAAGCCCATCAGGTGGGCGTCGTCGGGATCGCGATCGATCAGGCCCCAGTCGTGCTCTTCGCTCACGGCCTGCCCCGGCTCGATCACGAGCAGGGCGATGTCCACCTCTGGGTCGTAGTGCACCCTCATCGTCGTTCGAGGGTAGCGCTGCAGGGCTAGTTCGGCCATGCGCTGACGATCCGTACAGCCTGGCGGTCGCTGCCGTGAGGATGGTCATACACGGCGGTCACCAGTCGCCCTTCGCTGGTCATGCCTCTTACCCGCCACTGGGCACGACCGCGATTGATCGCCCGCAGGTCGTGATGTCGAAAGATCAGGCGCTGAACCTCGTCCACGTTCAGGGCGCGTTCTCGGGCTCGCTCCAGCGCATGGGCCGTCCAGGTGAATCTGGCGATTCCTGTGTCCCGAGAGCACTCGTCGCCAAGAGCTCCGGCGCGCGGTTCTCTCCTCCTTCGGCTCCGCGGCCACTAGGCTCGCGCTCGTGGATGGCGGGCTGATCAACGTCTTCGACTTCGAGCGGGCGGCGGCGGAAAAGCTCGAGCCGGGGGTGCTCGGATACTTCGCGGGCGGGGCGGGGGACGAGGTCACGCTGCGGGAGAACGTCGAGGCCTGGCGGCGATGGCGGTTGCGGCCGCGGGCTCTGGCGGGAGTGGGGGAGGTCTCGACGGAGGCGGAGGTGCTGGGGAAGCCGGTCTCGATGCCGGTGCTCGTGGCGCCCGTGGCCTATCAGCGGCTGGTCGACCCGAAGGGGGAGGTGGCGATGGCGCGGGCCGCGGCTGCCGCCGGGACGGTGATGGGGCTCTCGACGTTGGCGACGGCGCGGCCGGGGGAGGTGGCGGAGGCGGCGCCTGGGGGGAGGCGGTGGTTTCAGCTGTACTGCTTTCGCGACCGGGGGGTGACGCAGGCGCTGGTTGACGAGGCGGTCGAGTGTGGGTTCGAGGCGATCTTGCTGACCGTCGATGCGCCGCGGGGCGGGAACCGCGAGCGCGATCTGCGGACCGGGTTTTCGATTCCGGCCGAGCTGGGGGTGCCGAGCGTGCGGGCGGCGCTCGGGGTCGATCGCGAGGTGACGATCGCGGAGACCTTCGCGCTGATGGACCCGGCGCTCAGGTGGGAGGACCTCGCGGAGCTGGCCGAGTCCTCGCCGCTGCCGGTCCTCGTCAAGGGGCTGCTGACCGCCGAGGACGCGGAACTGGCGCTGCGCCACGGCGCAGCTGGCGTCGTCGTCTCCAACCACGGTGGGCGGCAGCTCGACCGGGCGCTGGCCACCGGCGACGCGCTGTCTGAGGTCGTCGAAGCGGTCGACGGACGCGGCACCGTGCTCGTCGACGGTGGCATTCGTCGTGGCGTCGACGTTGCCATCGCGCTGGCGCTCGGTGCCGACGCTGTGCTCGTCGGTCGGGCGGCGCTCTGGGGACTTGCCGTTGGCGGTGAGCAGGGTGTCCGCCAGGTGCTCGAGCTGCTGCGTGGCGAGCTCGAGCTGACGCTGGCGCTGTGCGGCTGCGCTGACCCCTCGGGGCTGGGCCGCAGCCACCTGCGGAAGGCACCGGCAACGTCCGTATATTCGGTCTGAGTGACGATTCCCGGCAGGTCTTAGATGGCCCAGCGCATTCCTCGAGACGAATCCCTGAGCCGCGTCCACGGCGTCGGCTCGCTGTTCGCGGCCGCCTACGGCAACGTCGGCTCCTCGATCTACTACGCGCTCGGCGTCACCGCCGCCTTCGCGCTCGGCCTCACGCCGATCGCCTTTGTCATCTCCGGGCTGATCTTCGCCGCCACCGCCGCCACCTACGCCGAGGCGACGGTGATGTTCCCCGAGGCCGGCGGCTCCTCTAGCTTCGCCCGCCACGCCTTCAACGAGCTGGTCAGCTTCATCGCCGCCTGGGGGCAGATGCTCAATTACACGATCACGGTCGCGATCTCGGCCTTCTTCGTGCCCCACTACCTGGCTGTCTTCTGGCCCTGGCTGGGCGACAGCCCCGGCGACATCATCGGCGGCGCCGTCCTGATCATCGCCCTCGCCCTGATCAACATCCGCGGCACCGAGGAGTCGGCGAAGCTCAACCTGATCCTCGCCGTCGCCGACCTCGCCACCCAGGTGGTGCTGGTCGGGATTGGCCTGGTGCTCGTCTTCAGCCCCCAGGTCCTGGTCGACAACGTCCAACTCGGGGTCGCCCCGACCTGGAGCGACTTCGCGCTCGGGATCGCGGTCGGGATGATCGCCTACACGGGGATAGAGACGATCTCCAACATGGCCGAGGAGGCGCGCGACGCGGCCCGGACGATCCCGCGCAGCGTCGGCCTCGTCGTCGTCGCCGTGCTCGGTCTCTATTTGCTGATCCCGATCGTCGCCCTCTCGGCGATGCCGGTGGTGGAAACCTCGCCCGGTCACTTCGCCACCGCACTCGGCGACAGGTTCGCCGACGACCCGATCCTCGGCATCGTCGAGAACCTCGGCCTCGCCCACGGGCCGACCGAAATCATGCGCTACTACGTCGGCGTGCTCGC
>JBEVJP010000058.1:0-43773 GCA_040510155.1 Solirubrobacterales bacterium
CCCCCCCCCCCCCCCCACCCCACCCCCCCCCCCCCCCGGGTGGGGGCGCTGGCTCCGCCCGCCGCGCCGGGACTTAATTGGCTCTGGAAAGCGAAGGGGCTACGGACGAAAAATCCGAACTCTTGTCCGTAGCCTGGAGCGGTCTGGGGGGTCCCGGCTTCGTATCGGATCAGGCAGAGGAGCCCGCCGACCTACCCCGCCCCCAGCGCCGGCGAGCCGCCAGTCAAGGGCGCGACAGCGCCCGACTCCGAAGGGGTTGACGGGCGGCGAGGCGGTGCTTTGATCTCACGGGTCGGCAGGCACGCGACTGTGGGATTGCACTTTTGTCGCACCGAACTCCAAGCCACCTAGCTGCCACTTCGTACTCGTCAGAACGTTAGGCAAGTTCGCACGAGGACCAGTAGCTACCGCGCTCAACATCCGGCTCGTGCATGACGAGTCTTCCACTGCTCGATAAGTGCCAGCCAAGTAACGTCGCCAGAGGCCACGGGCAGGCCAAATAGAGATGCGTGGATGAGGTGTTGTGCTCACGACGAGCCGAATTGATCTTCGCCGCGATCGCCGCTGCCAGCTCGTTTGCATGGCCGGGGTCGACGCTCGTGCGGCCGGGCTCACCTGAAGGCGGATAGACGTGCACGGTGGCGGCCGCGGGCGGCAGGTCACGCCCGTGGCGATGCATTGCAGCGGCGACATCCTGGCTTGCGTGCAGGCAAAGGACGAGACGACCTTCGCCGCCGGGAGGCCCCGGTTGAACACTCATCCGCCACCCGTGGGGGTCGGCATCAACCAAGGTGGCCTCGGCCGGAACAAACTCGTGATCGATCTCAATCGTCCAGCCGCTGGGCTGCCGGAACTCCCAGCCCAATGCAAGAGCGGCCGAGAGGTGCATGTTGCCTCCGACGCGCAGGCGGCGCGGCGTGCCGGTGTCATCGAGAGCGGCGTGGAGGTCGGCGAGAGCCGGAAGGAGCTCGCGGGGCCAGACTTCACGCGGGTGGAGCTCGGGGTTGTGGTGCAGCGGCGGCGACCAGCAGAGGTGCAGGGGTGCTGGGTCGGAGTTCGGCACCTCCCCCCTAGTTTGGATCTCGAGAGCGACGAGGTCTTTCCCGGGCAGCTCTGAGTCCAGATAGGCGGCGAGGATCGCGCAGGCCGCATCCCTGAGCTCGGCCTCGATGTCGGCGCCCCTGACCGGTACACCGAGGGCAGCTGAGAGCTCAACGCCGCCAGCAGCCCGACGCAGCTCCTCAAGGTTGTCCTCGAAGCTCCCGGTACGGCGCAGTACCGCGCCAGCAAAGAAGGGCGGCGGCGGACCGAGACGGCGGCGGGCGTCCATCGCCGGCAACTCGACCTCAAGGATGAAATCCGAGGAGAGGACACGCTCCGTGTAATAGAGAGCGAACCCCGAGCAGATCCTGGCGATCCCCTCCCGGGCGCGATCCTGGTTGTAGGTGCCGAAGGTCATCCGACGGCGGTCGCGCCAAACAGGCACACCACGCAGGCGAAGAAGAGTGTCGAGGAGGTCGAGCTCATCCTGGTCATCCCAGGTATAGGAGAGAAAAAGCGGCTTGGCCATCAGGGTGATGCCCTCCTTGGCTCAGGGTCTAGACACGCGTCAGCGTCTGCATCCTTAACGAGCGGGCCGGCAGCGATCAGCGTCAGCGGGCGCAGTGAACGGCGCGTCTGCTGGCGGGCGTCCAGCCAGTAGTGCTCAGCGCGACGGCGCGCAATAAGTAAGACCGGTCGCGAGCATCCACTTAAAGAATCAGAGGCGAGCTCGCGCATCGTTTCGCGATCGGTATCGCTGGGGCCAACATCGAACGGATGAGAGTGCCAATCGCCGAGGTAGCCGAGGCGCTTGTCCCTGCGACGAGCCGTCGCGACCGCACGGTGTCTCGCGCCGGCGGGAATCTCGTAGTAGGTCGCACGAGGCTTCGCCGAGGGAACCGTAATGGCGAGCGTCACCCACGGCCTGCCCTCGGCGTGAACGCCGATCAAGACTCCCCCGATCTCCTTGGGGTGGTGGTGGCGCGCCGCGTCGAGGATCTCCCGCTTCCCATCTTCAGAGAGCCAGGTGCGCCACCTAGCCGCCCGAGTCACCCGATCACCCGCCCGATTTGGTCGAAGGGAGCTTCGGGGAGGGGGTGGTAGACATCAATCAGCTCCTCCTCATATTCGAGGCGGCCGCTGAGCAGATCGATTGCGACACTCGCCGCCGTTGCCGCGATCGATGCGACGGAGACCGGCGAAGCATTGTTGACCAGCGCCGAGCAACCCGCTTCGAACGACTCTGGTTCCTCCCCAGCCGGGATGAGCGGAAACTCCTCGCTTGCGTGGCGCTCGTCGATGGGAGTGTCGGTGCCGGGAACTTGGCGGCGGACACGACCAAGAAACCCACCCCTGAAGAGCGCAGCACTAAGGAGTGGCACCTCTGCCTCGATGGCGATCTTGCCCAAGAGCTCGGCGAAGGGCGTGATTCCCGTCGCGTCGATAGCAAGCTCGGTATCTGACATCAACTGGCTCAGTCTCTCCACATCCCACGGCTTCTCAATGATCGACTCAAACTCGGTCCAGGGCGCCGCGTCTTGGACGGCGACCTCGGTGGCAACCGCCTTTTGAAAGCCGACAGAGCTACTCCCGGCGAGATGGCGAACGAGATTCCCCGGCCTCAGCACGTCGCTCTCGATCAAGCGAATAGAGCCCGTCCCGGCTCGAGCTAGGAGCGAGGCGAGCTGGGAGCCGATTGCCCCCGCCCCGAAGATCGCAACCCTAGCCTCAGCGAGCTGAGTGATGTCCGGGCCTGCGCGGGCCAAGCGGGCGGCTTCGTCGCTGGGGGCAAGCTCGATCGCGTGCATCTGCGGCCGCTCCTCTCCAGGGGTGGCGAGGGTAATCAGACAGTTGCGCTGATCGAACCTGGTGTCCCAGAGCAGAGCGAGAATCGCCGGGGCGTCGTCGACCTGAACGCGATGAAGACGGCGCGCGAGGTTCGTCTGCTGGCCGTTACCGAGCGCCTCGCGAAAGCCGTCGAAGTTGCGCGGCGGCGCGCTCACACCCGGGTTGTAGTACCAGCGGCCCGGGAGTGCCGAGGGATCGGCGATACCCGTCGCAAGAGCGAGGACCCGGTCGCCCCTCGTCCACCTTCCGGTCAGTTTGCCGGTGCCCAGCTCGCCGCGCGTGAGCGGGATTGATTCAAGCTCAAGGGTTGCAATTCCCTCCATCTGCGGCCGGAAGTAGAGGTGGGGATCGAGTACATCGTCCTCGATCCGAAAGCCGTCAGCCGCAGTCTCCGCCCAGCGCTCGATTCGCCCGAGATATGCCTCAAGAGTGTTCCAATCGCCGATCGCGCGCTCGCCAGGTTGAAAGAGGCAGAGCTCGCCGTCGAGCACCGCATGTTCTCGGTCGACTCCGTCGACGAAAAGCTTTGGGGGCCGGTAGGGCCAGCCGTCCTGAAAGCAAATCCGCATCGTCTCGGCCGACGTAAATCCCTGGAGAGCAGGATGAAGCGGACCTTGCCAGCGGCGCGGACCTCCGCCGTAGGGCTCGAAGCCCGCAGCGATCAGTTCGGCGCGGAAAGCATCGAGTCCAGCGGGGTCGGTGCTCTTCAGCTCAGCCGAAGCCACCAGCGGCGCCTGCGCCCTGCGCTCCGACGGGGGTGACCCTGGTGATCGCCCTCCCCGACTCATCGCAGCCGGAGGGCAGGGGGAAGCAGTTCCCGCGGCTATTGGCGCCGAGCAGGCGCTGCCAGATCGCCGCAGCCGGGCAGCGTTCCGCCTGCAATGCGGCCTCCGCCTGAGAGGCGAGAGCCGCGAAGGCAGTCGCGGCGCTCTGCAGGTCGCCAAGCCCGGGGGCAGGTGCGAAGGGGCGACCTAGAACCGGGTCGGTGAGGACACCTCCCGAGGCAAGCTGACGAGCGATCGAGCGCAGCGACGTGGCGAGAATCTCGGCGTAGCTCGAGCCGCTGACCTCACCGCGCTCGAAGGCCCAGTAGCAGGCGAGCTCGAAGTAGAACCCTCCCGGTTTCGCATCACCCAGGTGATGGCTGCGAATCTGCCGCACAAACTTCACAGTAGGAACGTAGGCTCCATCCCCTTCGACGAGCGGAACCTTGTTGCGCGCTTCGGTCAATTTCGTCAGCAACTCGGGGTCGGTCTCGACCCATCGCTCCTGCGGACCCTTCGTCCAAAAGTCACGATCGTGGGTAGGGATCGCCCAGCGGCCGTTAAAGCGGACGGCCGGGACGGCGTCGACCGAGAATTCGTGGCCCTTGACGTCGTAGCTGACCTTCACCGAGCGCGCCTGGGGCGTGACCCGCCCCTCGCCGAAGTGGGCTAGCAGCGGAGCATGGACAGCCTCGAAGACTCTGCTCGGCTCGCTGGCGGTGTCGAGTTCGGTGAGCTTGACGAAGACATCGACATCCTTGCCGGGGTAGATCCCGGTCCGTCGGCCATAAGAGCCGATCAGGACAGTGTCGACTCCGAAGCCGCGCAGCAACGGGTTCGTCTCTAGTAGGGCCCTGATCTCGCTGTGAGCAGCAATCGCGTGGCCACGCCGACCACCGTTGACGGTGATGTTGCTGATCGCCTGGCTGAACTGGCTTGAAAGCGTCTCCATCGTGCTCCTCGAAAAGAGTCGTCGTGAGTGCATGTACGCGTATTTGAGAGAAACGCTAATGGGCAGCCCGGCGGCAAAACCCCGCGGGTACCCGATTTAGACGCCGATACCCGCTAGGGGTCGGCTCGGTGCACTAAGCGACCAGGCGCAGCCGATAACGCCCGGTCCGCGTGCCCACGCGCTCTATTGCATCCGAGCGATTGAGTTGCGCGAGGAAGGTGCCTAGAGGATTCTGGCCAGAAACTTGATAGCCAGCCTCGCGAATGAGATCGAACCATTCGCGATAGTGGATACCGACTGCGGCCTCGGGTCTCTCTTGAAGGAGCCGAATTGCGACCCGCTCCAGTCTCTGCCCTCCGAGGCGACGATCAAGATCGTCGATTCGGAGCTGAACCGCCTCGCCCAGAATTCCGTGGAGATCGTGGAGATGGTGCCGGTCTTCCTCCGTTTTCTGCTCGATCCGCTCTGCTAGAGAGCGGAGCCGTTTAGCTTGCTCAACCTGGGCGTCAATTCGATTGGCGAGCGCTGAGGCCTCCTCCACCAACGCATCTTTGAGACTTTCCTGCTCCTCAGGCACCCGGCAAAGCCTAGGTTCGGCGGCGGGGGAAACCCGGTGCCTAGATCGGTCCTAATTGCGGCGTTTTCGCCATTGCGTGTGCCACCGTGGTGCCACCATCAGCCGCGAATTCTTCCGGCCACAGCCGGAGACAACCGGACAGACTTCGCTCTAGCAAGCCAAATCTGGCTCTGCGCCTAGCGCTCTGGCGCTCTCTCCTCCCTGTAGTAACCCCAGAAGCGCCCCCGCCTCCCCGGCGGGGCGTTTTCTGTTGTGGGGGGCCTTCAGGGCGAGCCGGACGAGCCGCCGACGACCTCAGCGGAGCTCGACGAGGGTTTTGTCTTTGCCGCTAGCGGTGTACCAGCCGGCGGCGATGCAGCGGCTGGCGCAGGCGACGCCCTCGAAGACTCCGAAGGTCTGGCCGGCGGGGACTTCGATCGTCTCGATTTCCCATGACGATCCGTTCCAGAGCTGCGCGACGGGGCGCCAGACGGCAGAGGAATCGAGCCAGTCGCCGACGGCCACGCAGGGAGCGCTTTCGACGCAGGAGACGCTCTGCAGGGGGCTGTTGGTGGAGCCGGCGGGATTGGGGCTCGATTGCCATGACCAGGAGGTCCCGTTCCAGCGCTCGACGTAGGAGACCTGGGTGCCGCTGGAATTCGTATAGCCGCCGACCGCCGCGCAACTCGAGCCGCTGGCACAGGAGATGTCCAGCAGGGTGCTGCGTTTCGGTTCGCCGGTGGGTTTCGTGACAGCTTCGGAGGTCCAGCTGGTGCCGTTCCAGGTCGCGGCCATGCCCCAGTAGGTCGAGGTGCTGGCGCTTGGGTAGTAGCGGCCCACCGCCCGGCAGGACGTGGTCGAGGTGCAGTCGACGCCGGTGAGTTCGGCGCCGACCGCCCCGGATGGCAGCGGCACGCTCTGCAGCGACCAGGTGCCGGCGTTGCCGCGGATCGCCACCGGCTGGGAGCTGCTGCCGCTGCCGGAGTAGCCGACGGCGATGCAGGCGGTCAGTTCCTTGCACGACACGCCCTTGAGGCGGGTTTCAGTCGCGCCAGCCGGATTCGGGGTGGTCTGGACCGACCAGCTACTCCCATTCCATGCCTCTGCCAGGGAGAACGTGCCCGATGCGGTCATGTAGGAGCCGGCGGCGACGCAGGAGGTTTTCGAGACGCAGGTATCGGCCTGCAGTTCGGCAGCGGTGGCGCCGACCGGGGTGGCGGCCGTCTGGTTGACCCAGCTGGTGCCGTTCCAGTACTGAGCGTAGGGACTGCTGGTCCCGCCGCTGGCGACCTGCTTGCCTACCGCGGTACAGGCGTTGGTGCTGGCCGGGTCGCAGGCTATGTCGAAGAGGTTGCTGTGTTCGGCACCGCTCCCGTTCGGCGTCGTGACGATGTTCCACGAGACCGGCGTGGTGAAGGTCTGATCGGAGCTGTAGGTCGTGCCTTTGGCGTTGAACGCGGCGAGGCGGTAGTGGTAGGTGGTCTTGGGAAGCAGGCCGCCACCCGGCTGCGCGACAGACTGCGTCGAGAACAGGTTGGAGCCGAGCGTCGCGTTCGGATTCGGGGCCCGAGTGCCGTAGGCCGTGGTGAGGCCGTATTCGAAGCGATATTCGGTGGGAAGGCCGTTCGGTTTGATGCTGGCGTTGAAGGTCACGCCCGTCTTCGTCAGAGACGATACGGACGGAGTGCCGACGGATGGGGCTTCGACGGTCGGCGAGGTCAACAGATACGGGTCCTCGGTGCCGCCCACGTTCCAGTGGGAGTTGAGGTACTCGCCGCTCTCCTCGAGCGCGTCGAAGTACGAGTCGTATCCACAGTCGAGCGGGATCCCAATGGCGGTCGCGAAGCCACTCGTCGCGGGACAAGCGGTCTCGGAGTAGAGGGCGCCGAGGAACGATCCGTCGTCGTAGCAGAGCACGTCGTAGCCGTCGTAGCAGTGGAACGCCCCGGTGGTGGCCGGAGCGCCGTCCTGGACCGCGCCCAGGGTGTGGAACAGCTCGTGGAGTGAGGTGGCACGAGTCCAGTAGGACCCGTAGACGACCGCCGAGGCCGGGTAGATGCGGTTCTCGTTGAAGGTTTTGCCGAATCCGAATTCGTCGGAGCTGGACTTGTCATCGTCATCCGCGGCGGCCCCATAGCCCGCCGCTTTGCCGCTTGGGTCGGCGCCGGCGAAGAAGACCATCGTCTTGGCCGCGTTGGCCCCGATCGGCGTCCCGAAGAGACTGTCCACCCAACCGAAGACTTCTTCCACGTTGCCGGTGGATTTGAACCCCTGGATGCGGATCTCCCCGCTTTCGTCGCATTCGACCGCCATCCGCAGCCCCCTCGCGTTGGCGCTCGAGCGCAGCGACTCGCTCAGCAGCTTCGATGCCATCCGCCGCACGGCCGAGCGGATCTGTTCGGCCTGTGGCGCGGTTGGCGTGGAGCTTTCAGAAGAGGAGAAAAAGATCCGGATGCGGTGGCCGGTCGAGGTGCAGACGATCGGCTCTTCGGTGGTGGGCAACGGGGTTTCCGAGGCGCGGCTTTCAGCGATGTCGTCGACGTGGAACCACAGCGCCGGCGCGTTTGGACCGCGCTTGTAGGTGTATGCGTGCGCTTTCGGGTGGAACTTGAACTCGGCCTTGCCGAACCGGTGGAAGTCCGGTTGACCCGGAATCCGCCCGTCGCCGTGATCGTGACCCTCGTGCGCTACCGCCGAGGACGCCGACACCACAAAGACAAGCACGATGAATCCCAACGTGTAACCCACGAAGCGCTGCCACATGTGCCCTCTCCCCTTCGACTAGCGGCCAACTACTTGCAGGTCCAAGCCATACCACGCGAAAAGTATGAAAACAAGTAATTTCTTAATGCCTGGAGAGCATGCACTACGTTGAGCGCTCGCTCGCCGGTCGGGAGCCCCTCGGCTAACCGCGCTGCCAGCGCGGTGTTCCCCCTCGTTAGGTCGCCGGACGCGCGGGTACGGCAGGCGTATGCGCTGGGCGAACGGACATCGAATGCCCGGGATTCGAGTCCTCGCGTCGGTCAGCTTGGCGACTGTGCTGACGGTCGCCGCCGCCGCCCCCGGTGGCTCCGCCCAGGAGGCGGCAGGCTCAGGCGCCGACAAGATCCGCCTGCCTCTGTTCGAAGGCGACAATGCGGTCTGGTCTCCCGACAGCCAGCAGATCGCCGTCCCAGAATTCAAATCGATAGGGCTGCGAGGGACCGACGGGCGCGTTCAGCGCCGGCTGCGTGGCACGGGAATCGAGTACTTCGGCTTCCCCTGCGAATCATGCTCGGTCGCCTGGACCGACGCCGGCACCCGTGTCCAATTCCTCTCCCATGAGGAGCAGTACGAATCCGACGATTGGGTCGTGGGGAGCGTCGCCGTCGACGGCAGCGGTGAGCAGCATCGCTCGCTGGGCGTGCCGATCGGCGGTGCCACCTGGGCGCCGTCGGGCTGGCCCCTCATCTACATCCCCAACGCACGGACGATCACGGGCGTGCACGGGACGCGGGTGGGACCCAGTCCGGATCTGTGGCGACTCGACAGTCTCCATGGCAAGCCGCGCAAGTTGATCGAGAGCCGCGTCGAGGAGGACGACCCTCTCTTCTCCCCAGACGGGACCGCGATCACGTTCATGCGCGAACGCGAAAGGTCGAGCAGCCTCTGGAGGGCGAGCCCCGACGGCACCCGGGTGCGACGCCTGGTCGGCAACCTCCTCGGGCCCTCGGCCGCCCAGTGGTCCCCGGATGGGCAATCGATCGCGCTCTCGACCTTCTCACGAAAGGGGGACCGTCGCTGCCACCTCTACGTGCTGCCTGCCGAGGGCGGTCGACTGCGGCAGATCGTCGCCGAAGAGATCCTCACCGACCGCCCCGCCTGGAGCCCCGACGGACGCTGGATCACCTTCTCGAACTACGACGGGGAGATTCGGAAAGTCCGGCCCGACGGCACCGGGCTTCAAACGATCGCGAGACTTCCCGGCAAGGAGATACGTGGCTTGGGCTGGTCTCCCGACGGCAGGCGCCTCGCCTACACGGCGAGGGTCTTTCCGCGAAGCGATTGAGCCAGCGGCCGATCCCGCCCGGGTCGAGCCCCCGGTCGCTGCTACTGTGAACTCGTCGGGTTTGGCCGATTCGCCACCCGAGAGGTTCCGTTTCCTCCTCGTGCTGATTGCGCCTTGGGGTCGCAGGATCTCCCCCAGACGTTCAATAACAGGAGTAGACAACATCACTTCCTTTGCCGATCTCGGCACCTCTAAACCGGTTGTCGACGCCCTCAAGGCGCGTTCGATCACCGATCCGTTCCCCGTCCAGGAGCTGGTCATCCGCGATGCCCTCGCGGGCCGCGACCTGCTCGTCCAGTCGCCCACCGGCTCGGGCAAGACGCTCGCCTTCGGCGTGCCGATGGTCGACCTGCTGGAGCCCCGGAAGGGCGGCCCCCAGGCCCTCGTCCTCGCCCCCACCCGCGAGCTCGCCGGGCAGATAGTCGACGAGCTCGGCTCGCTGGCCAAGGCCCGCGGCCTGGAGATCGCCGCCGTCTACGGCGGCGTCGGCTTTGGCCCGCAGATCGCCGCGGCGCGGCGCGCGGACATCCTCGTCGCCACTCCCGGCCGCCTCGAGGACCTGATCCAGCGCGGCGCCGTCTCCCTCGGAGAAGTTGAGATCCTCGTCCTCGACGAGGCCGACCGGATGCTCGACATGGGCTTCCGCCCCGCGGTCGACCGGATCGTCGGCGGCACTCCCGACGATCGCCAGACGCTCTTCTTCTCGGCGACCCTGGAGGGGGCGACCGGCCGCGTCGCCGCCGCCTACACCGTGGACGCCCGCTCCCACACCCACGCCGAGCCCGATCGCGCCGAGCCCAAGATCGAACACCGCTTCGTCGCGGTCGACTCCCAGAGCGCCAAGCTGGACCAACTGGTCGAGCACCTGGCCGAGGAAGGGGCGGGGCGCTCGCTGGTCTTCGTCCGCACCAAGCGCGGTGCCGATCGCCTCGTCAAGCGTCTGCGCGGCCTCGAAGTGGAGTCTGTCGCGATGCACGGCGACAAAAGCCAGCGCCAGCGCGAACGGGCGCTGTCGCGGTTCGAGCGCGGCGAAGTCATGACCCTGGTCGCGACCGACGTCGCCGCTCGCGGCATCGACATCCCCGACGTCGCCCGGGTGATCAACTACGACGTCCCCGAGGACCGCGAGGCCTACGTGCACCGGATCGGCCGCACCGGCCGCGCCGGGCGCACCGGCACAGGCATCAGCTTCGTGCTCGCCGAGCAGACCGAGGAAATGCACCAGATCACCTCCGCCCTCGGGCTCGAAAGCGGCCTCGGCGGCGGCCGGCCCGTGCGGCCCTCGAACGGCGGCCAGCCGGGCAGGCCCTCGAACGCCAGCCGGCGCCGACGCAACCGCCGCCGCCGCGCCGCGGCTGGGGCATAAGCGGTGACCGCCGACTCGATCAGGTGGGAATGCGAGCGATGCGGTGTCTCGGCCGGCAGGCTCGACGGCGAGCGCAGTGCCCTGCCAGCCAACTGGACCGGCGCCGAGCAGGGGACCTTCTGCCTGTCCTGCAGCCGTGCGCTGGCCGGCGAGGCGGCGCAGGACGCCGCTCCCGACGACTGCTCGCGTGACGATCTCGTCCGCATCCGGCGCACGGGGTTGATCGAATTCGAGATCCGGCGCGCCCCCGAGGCGGCCAACCGGACGATCGCCCAGGCCTGCCACACCTCCACCGGGGCGGTCGCCGCGGTCCGCGAGGCGTCGGACCTGGCACCGGCTTCCGTCGGCCTCACGGCAGACAAGTCGTAGAGCCGACCTATGGAGATCGGGATCGCGCTGGCCGCCGCGGTGGCCCTGATGACCAACCTGGCCTCGCTCTTCAAGCATCGCGGCTGCCAGGGCACGCATCCCGTCTCGATCAGCCGGCCGATCTCGACGATCCGCAACCTCTCCCGCTCGCGCTGGTTCGTCGCCGGCTGGGGCCTCGCGGCGCTGGCCTGGCTGGTCCACATCGCCGCCCTCTCGATGGCGCCGATCTCCCTCGTCCAAGCGGTCCTCGCCGGCGGCGCGGTGACGCTCGCGGTGATCTCGCAACGCCTCTTCGGCGACAGGGTGGAGCGCAGGCAATGGCTGGCGCTCATACTCGGCGCCAGCGGCCTGGCGCTGCTGGCAGCGACGCTACCCACCTTTCACGGCGCCGGCTCCGAGTTCTCCCTGGCGGCGATCCTCAGCTTCGAGGGCGGCCTGGTGCTGCTGGCCGCCGGCATCGCCCTCGGTCACCGCGCCGAGCGCTTCGCGGCACGCCGCGGCGTCCTTCTCGCTGTTCTCGCGGGGCTGCTGTTTGCGCTTGCCGGGATCGCCATCAAGGGCCTGACCGGCGGCGCCGGCAGCTCTTGGGCGGTGGTCGGCTCGCTCCTCGCGGTCACCATCGCCTGCGGGGCGCTCGCCCAGTACACGACGGTCGCCGCCCTGCAGCGTGGCGGGGCGATCGAGACCATCGGCCTGATGGGGCTGGTCGCCAACGCGACCCAGATCGTCGGCGGCATCGTTGTCTTCGGCGATCCGCTCTCGCCCAGCCCGCTCGGCATCGCGCTACAGGCGACCGCCTTCGTGATGGTCTGCGCCTCGGCACTGCTGATGCCCGCCGCGGCACCGGTGCCGCGGCGGGGCCAGCTGCGTCTCCAGCCCTGACTCAGGCCGGGCCTCAGGACTCCTCGTAAGGGTCCTCCGCGGCGGCCAGCTGCAGGGAGCCGTCTTTGACCTCGCTGAAGTGCCTTTCCTGGATCGGCAGGGCCCACTCGACCAGCTCGGCGACGTCTTCCTCGCCGGCCTTCTCGTTGACTTTGCCGAGGATCGCCCAGTGGCCGACCTCACCGGCCTCGGCCATGGTCAGAAACTCGAAGCCGTCGAGCTCGTCGGAGTCCTCACCGAGGTAGGTGCGCATCATCTCGACGCCCTCGCTCTTGGTTTCGCGAGCTTTCTCGAGGATCGCGGTTTTCTTGCCATCGCGGGAGTCGGCCACCGCTTCGCAGCGGCGCTCGGTCTCCTCGGCCTCCTCGCGCATCCGCTGCAGGGCGCCGGTCAGCTCGTCGTCCTCGAGCAGGGACTCGACTTTCTTCGTCGCCTCGATCGCGGCGCCGGCCAATCCGGTGACCTCAGCCAGCTTCTCCTCGAGAGTGTTCAGGTCCGCCATCGGTTCCTCCTTGGGTAGTGGGTGGCCTGTGAGGCGCCCAGTGGCGCCTCCCTGGAGGCTCAGACATGACTCCCGCTGCTTACCCGCCCGGCCTTAATCCAACCCGCCACTGGCCTGCGGACATAGGATCACCCTTCGAATATCCATGCGTACCGAAAGGTTGGTCCGATGAAGCCGCCGCTTCGCCTCGTTGCCGTGCTCCTCGCCGTCGCCGCGCTCGCTGCCTTGGCCTTCGCCGGCGCACCAGCCGCCTCCGCGGGCGACAAGGACTGCGCCGACTTCCTCTCCCAGAGGGCGGCGCAGACCTTTTTCCTCAAGCACGGTGGTCCGCGATACGACCCGCACCGGCTCGACGGCGACGACGACGGGATCGCCTGCGAGGACAACCCCTGCCCGTGCTCCTGGCGACAGCACCTGCGCCCGGCGGCGCGGCCGGCTAGCCTCGGGATCGATGGCGACCGCCGACCTAACCGTGATCGCGCTCGGTCGGCCTGAGGCGAGCGCCAGCGAGTACATCGCCGCGATCCAGCGGCACCTCTCCGAACAGGATCGCGTCGTCTACCGAATGCACGCGATGGGAACCTCGCTGGAGGGCTCGACCGCCGACATCCTCGCCCTTGTCGGCGAGCTGCACGCGGTCCCCTTCGAGCAGGGCGTTCCCCGCGTCTACACCGTGCTCAAGCTCGACGAGCGGCGCGACCGGCCGGACCAGACCCTCGACGACAAGGTCGAGTCGGTCGAGCGCCGCCTGCGCGAGGGCGGCTGAGGCCGCAGCCGGACAGGCTCGAAGGTCGCCACCGAGGTGACGACCAGGCAGGCTCCACAGCCGACGCAGACCTCGCGATCGGCCTCGTCGATCTCCGCCGCGACGACCACCGCCTCCTCGGCGCACTCCGGATCTGAGCAGACGACTGCGATCTCCCACATGCAGGCGATGGTGGCGCCTCGGTCAGACGCCAAGCCGGACCGGCTCGCTCAGGCCCGGTCGGGGCGCTCCTCGCCCGGCCAGCTGCCGGTCAGCGAGGCGAAGCCGGAGCGGGCGCCGTGGTCGACGACGCCTTTGACGATGCGGAAGACCGCCCCCTCGATCGCCAGCGCGGTGAGCAGCTTCACCCACTCGATCTCACGCTGACCCGGCTCGGGCGCCTCCTCGTCGTCGAACACCCCCCAGAGAGCCTCGAAAGCCTTCTGGGCGGCAAACCCGGCGACGAGGCCGGCGCCAATACCGACCGGAGCAAACAGGACTTTCACGGCCGAGACTTACCCCGTCCGCGCCAAAGAAAAACCCGACGCGGGCGCCCTCTAGGGTCAGGGCCATGAGCAAGGTCGCCGTCATCACCGGAGCCTCGAGTGGAATCGGCGCCGCCACCGCGCGAGCGCTGGCCGGCGACGGCTTCGAGGTCGTGCTCGGCGCCCGGCGCCTCGCCCGCCTGGAGGCCCTCGCCGGCGAGCTCGGCGGCCGCGCGATCGAGCTCGACGTCACCGACCAGGGCTCGGTCGAGGCCTTCGCGGCAGCGGTCCCCAGCTGCGAGGTCCTGGTCAACAACGCCGGGGGCGCTCTCGGGCTCGAACCGCTCGCCGAGGCCGACGAGGAGAAGTGGCGGCAGATGTACGAGTCGAACGTGCTGGGGACGATGCGGATGACCCGCGCCCTCCTCCCTCCCCTCACCGCCAGCGGCGATGGGCACGTCGTCAACGTGACCAGCATCGCCAGCTTCGAGACCTACCGCGGCGGCGCCGGCTATACCGCCGCCAAGCACGCCCAGCGGGCGCTGACGCGGACGCTGCGGCTGGAGCTGCTCGGCCAGCCGGTCAGCGTCACCGAGGTCGCCCCCGGGATGGTCGAGACCGAGTTCTCGCTGGTCCGCTTCGGCGGCGACGAGGAGGCGGCGGCGCGTGTCTACGAGGGGATGCAACCGCTCAGCGGCGAGGAGGTTGCCGAGTGCATCCGCTGGGCGGTGACGCAGCCGTCGCACGTCAACGTCGACGAGATCGTCGTCCGCCCGCGCGCCCAGGCGACGGCCACCGAGGTCCACCGCCGGCGATGAGCGAGGTGCTGCCGGACCTGCTGCCGCCCGGGCTGCGCCTGGTCTTCTGCGGCACCGCGGCCGGGACCGCCTCGGCCCGCGCCGGCGCCTATTACGCCGGCCCGGGCAACGCCTTCTGGCCGACGCTCGCCTACGTCGGCCTCACTCCGCGCGAGCTGGTGCCGGCCGAGTTCGAGCTGCTGCCCGAGTACGGGATCGGCTTGACCGACATCTGCAAGGTGCGCCACGGCTCCGACGCCGAGGTCGGCACGGCCGAGTTCGACGTCGACGGCCTGCACGCCAGGATCGCCGCCGCCGAACCCGAGCGCCTCGCCTTCAACGGCAAGAACGCCGCCCGCGCCGCGCTCGAGCGGCAGGTCGCCTACGGCTGCCAGGACGAGCCCTTCGGAGGCGCCGAGGTCTGGGTGCTGCCCTCCACCTCCGGCGCGGCTCGCGGCCACTGGAACGTCGGACCGTGGGAAGAGTTGGCAGCAGCAGTCCTCAGCTAGACGCGGCCGATCGCTCACGCGTCTGCATCTGTACATCTTCTGGGTGCGTAGGAGCAGACGCGTGGACTGGCACAGCGATTCACTATCGCGCCGCCCGCAGGAGGTCCCGGGCGCGCCTCGCTCCCCGGTCACTAGGAGCCGGGTCGCGAGAGGCCCACTCCCCTTGCGGGCCCACATACAGAGATACGCATCTCTCCTCCCTGTGATGATTCCCCAGAAGCGGAAGGGCCGGTGGCTCTCGCTGCTTCTCTCACCGGAGAGATTGGGGCAGGCTATTCGATTGAGGCTTTTGAATCAATCCCCAATTTCGTCTACGAACAGATGAGTGCATTCAGCCGAGGACCGGCTGCCCCGACGGCAGCGCCGCCAGCACCCGCTCGGCGACGGACTCGCCGGTGAGGCCGACCTCGCCACGCAGCAGCGCCGGCTTGCCGTGGGTCACGTAGCGGTCGGGGAGGCCGACGCGCATAACCCGGGCCCGCTCTGCCGGCGCCTCGGCGAAGGCGTCCTCAAGGTGCTCGAGCACGGCCGAGCCGAAGCCGCCGGCGAGCACGTTCTCCTCGATCGTCACCACCAGGTCGTGCTCGCGCGCCAAGCGCTCGACCAGGTCGCCGTCGAGCGGCTTCGCGACGCGGGCGTCGGCGACGGTCGGGCGGAGGTCGTGACCGGCGAGGATCGCCGCTGCCTCGCGGGCGACGGTGACGCCGTAGCCGTAGCCGAGCAACGCCACCCGCTCGCCCGGCTCCAGCACCTCGCCGGTGCCGATCGGCAACAGCTCGGGAAGCGCCGGCAGCTCCGTTCCCTCGGCCGCGCCCCGCGGGTAGCGCAGCGCCGCCGGGCCGTCGTGGGCGATCGCGGTGTGCAGCATGTGGACCAGCATCGCCTCGTCGCGCGGCGCCATCACGGCGACGTTCGGGATCGAGCGGAAGTAGGAGACGTCGAAGGCGCCGTGGTGGGTCGGGCCGTCATCCCCGACCAAGCCGGCGCGGTCCATCGCGAAGGTGACGTCGAGCTCCTGCAGGCAGACGTCGTGGATGATCTGGTCGTAGGCGCGCTGGAGGAAGGTCGAGTAGATCGCGCAGACCGGCTTCGCTCCCTGCAGGGCGAGGCCGCAGGCCATCAGCACCGCGTTCTGCTCGGCGATGCCGACGTCGTAGTACTGGTCCGGCACCTCATCGGCGAGCTTCTGCAGGCCGGTCCCCCCCGCCATCGCCGCGGTGATCCCGATCACCCGCTCGTCCGCCTCGGCCACGGCGACGATCGCGTCGGCGAAGACCTGCGTGTACTGGGGCGGCGCACCGGCGGCGGGCGGCTTCTCGAGCCGCTCGATCCCCTCCGGCGAGTCGGTTTCGGTGACCGGCACCGGCTTCGACTTGGCGGCGGGCTTGCCGTCGACGATCGAGTTCGGCTTCGCGGCGTGCCATTTCTCCATCGACTCCAGACCGCCCTCTTCAGCCGGCGCGAAGCCCTTGCCCTTGACGGTGTGGATGTGGACGACCACCGGGCGGTCGGCTTCGAAGGCCTCCTCGAAGGCCTCGCGCAGGGCGTGCACGTCGTGGCCGTCGATCACGCCCATGTAGGCGAGGTCGAGCTCCTCGAAGAAGAGCCCGGGCGCCCAGTAGGCCTTGATCGCCGACTTGATCTCCGGGCCGAGCTGCTCGATCCGCCGCCCCAGACCGAGCGGCAGCTTGGTGAGCCGGTCCTCGACGCCCTCGCGGGCGTGGTAGAGACGGGGGTTGAGGCGGATCCGGTTGAAGTAGCGGGAGAGGGCGCCGACGTTGGGAGAGATCGACATGCCGTTGTCGTTGAGGACGATCACCACCGGCGTCTGCATCCCGCCGGCGGCGTGCAGGGCCTCGTAAGCGACGCCGCCGGTGAGGGCGCCGTCGCCGATCACGGCGACGACCTTGCCGTCCTCGCCGATCCCCTTCCGCATCGCCTCTTTCAGCCCGACCGCGTAGCCGATCGAGGTCGAGGCGTGGCCGGCACCCATGATGTCGTGCTCGGACTCGGCGATCGAGCAGAACGGCGCCAGCCCCTCGTACTGGCGGATCGTCGCCAGCTGCTCGCGGCGGCCGGTGAGGATCTTGTGCGGGTAGGACTGGTGGCCGACGTCCCAGAGGACCTTGTCGCGGGGCGAGTCGAGCAGGCTATGCAGGGCTACGGATAGCTCGCAGGTGCCGAGATTGGCGCCGAAGTGGCCGCCGATCTCCCCGATCGTGTCGATGATGAATGTGCGCATCTCCTGCGCGACCCGCTGAAGCTGCTCGTCGTCGAGCTGGTGCAGGTCGGCGGGGCCGTCGATCGCGGCCAGGAGATGCGCGGTGATGTCCTCTTCGTGGCCCTGGGTGGGGGGCTGTTCGCTCATTCGTTCCTCGTGAAGATGTAGTCGGCGACGCGCCTCAGATCGTTGGTCTCCCCCGTCGCCCGCGCCAATGCCGCTGTCGCCTTGGCGTGGGACTCGGCGGCGAGCTCACGCGCCCGCTCGAGGCCGAAGAGGCTGACGTAAGTGAGTTTTCCATGTCGCTCGTCGCTTCCGTGTGGCTTGCCGAGCTGCTCGTCGCTCTCGGTCACGTCGAGGATGTCGTCGACGATCTGAAAGAGCACGCCCAACTCGTCCGCGAACTCGCGATACGGAATTGTCTCAGGTTCGGAGGCTCCCTCCAGCGTAAGTACGACGCCGACGCTGGCGGCGATCAGGCGACCGGTCTTCAGGGCGTGCAGGGCGCGCAGTCCGTCGGCCCCCTCGGCCTCGCCGATCACGTCGACGTACTGGCCGCCGACCATGCCGTCGACCCCGGTCGCCGCGGCCAGCTCACGCATCGCCGCCAGGACCCGCGCGGGCTCGCCGGGCTGCTCGCAGAAGAGCCGCACCGCCTCGGCGAAGAGCCCGTCTCCGGCGAGGATCGCAACGTCCTCGCCGAACTCGACGTGCGAGGTCGGCAGCCCGCGCCGCAGCTCGTCGTCGTCCATGGCCGGCAGGTCGTCATGGATCAGCGAGTAGGTGTGGACCAGCTCGATCGCCCCGGCAACCGGCAGGAAGGCAGCCGGGTCGGCGCCGAGCGCCCGGGCGGTGGCGAGCGCCAACACCGGCCGCACCCGCTTGCCACCGGCCAGAAGCGAGTACCGCATCGCCTTCTCGAGCCCAGCGGTCGGAGCCGAGGGCGAAAAGCGCAGCCTCTGCAGCTCCGTCTCGACCAGCGCCCGCAGGTCGTCGGGGTAGCTCACCGGAGTTGTGGTGCCTTAGGTCCGCATAGCGACCGAAAGGAACCACAAGTCGGGAGGATCAAGATGAGGTCTCCGCCTCGCGGGCCTGGCGGTTTGCCTCCTCGACGGCCTCGGCGGAGAGGTCGGCGGCTTCGGCGGCCAGCTCGGCGGCGCGGGCGTCGTCGGTCGCCTCGGCCTCGAGTTCGGCCGAGATCGCCCGCAGCCGCTCGGCGATCTCGCGCAGGCGACTCACTTGGCGCCCCCGGCTCCGTTGGCGGTCTCCCGCTCGCGGGCGATCGCGCCGAGCACACCGTTGATGAACTTGGGCGCGTCGGCGCCGCTGTACTCCTTGGCGATCTCGAGTGCCTCGTTGATCGCGACCTCGACCGGGGCCAGCCCTTCCTCGATCTCGTAGAGCGCGACCCGCATCACGTTGAGGTCGAGCGGGGCGATGCGGTCGACGCTCCAGCCCTTGGCGTGCGCAGCGATCGTGTCGTCGAGCTCTTCGCGGTGCTCGTCCACTCCTTCGGCGAGCTCACGGGTGAGCGGCCTGGCGTCGGCGATCAGGTCCGAGAGCGGACGCCCGGTGACGTCGCGCTGGTAATTCGCGAAGACGGCGTCGCGGCGTTGGTCGGATCGGCGCATCGGCTCATTCTCGCGATTCCGGCGGCGGGGGGAGCGACGGCCGGGCGATCCGACGGGAGCGGTGCTCAGCGAAGGATCTCGACCAGCAGCACCCAAGCGTTGGTGATCGCGCCGACGATCCCCAGCGCGATGCTGGCAACGACCCAGTAGAGGCCCCCGCCCGCTTCGGCGATCACAGTGATGCCGCCGAGCAGCAGCGGCAGCACGACGATTGCGCGGATCACCCAGCGGCTGCGCCGGCGCCCCGGGGCTGCGTCAGGGTCGCCGCTGCCGAGGGGCAGCCGGGCGACGCCGGCGCCCAGCGCCAGCGCCAGCAGGAGCAGCTCGACGCCGAGCGCGGTCGCGCTCTGGCCCGGGATCAGGCCGGCGAGCGAGACCAGCAGCACCGTCATCAGCAGCAGGACGGTTTCCAGTGCCCGCTCGGGCAGCCCCTTGAATTTGAGGATGCGGTCGATGTTGATCGAGACGGCGACGAAGACGAGACCGGCCAGTGCCGCGGAGGCGCCGGCGACGGCGACGAAGAAGTCGGTCCACTCGCTCGCGTCGTAAGCGAACATGGCGCCGATCGTAGGCGCGGCGACGGTCGCCGCGGCTCAGGCTCGCGAGACGTACTCGCCGCTGCGCGTGTCGACCCGGATCGTCTCGCCCTCCTCGATGAAGAGCGGCACCTGGACGACGACGCCGGACTCGAGAGTGGCCGGCTTGTTGCCGCCGCCGGAGGCGGTGTCGCCCTTGAGACCGGGGTCGGTCTGGGTCACCTTCATGTCGATCGCGCTGGGCACCTGGACGTCGCTGGGCTGCTCGTCGACGAAGAGGACCTCGACCTCGGCGTTGGGCAGGACCCAGCGCATCGAGTCCCCGAGCGCGTCGGTGGGGATTTCGATCTGGTCGTAGTCGCGGCTGTCCATGAAGACCGCGGCCTCGCCCGAGTCGTAGAGGTACTGCATCTTCTTCGATTCGGTGCGCACCGGTCGGAACTTCTCGCCGGCGCGGAAGGTTTTGTCGATCACCGAGCCGTCCTCGATGCGCCGCAGCTTGGTGCGGACGAAGGCGCCGCCCTTGCCCGGCTTGACGTGCTGGAAGTCGAGGATCTTCCAGATCTTGCCGTCGATCTCGATGTGGGTGCCGTTCTTGAACTGATTCGTGGAGATGGACATATCGCTCCGCTCGCGGGTCGAGGCTTTGCGGGGATGCGCGTCGAGACGGTCAGCGGCCTGACGGCCCGCTCAGGTTATAGCCGGGCCTCGGAGGCCCGCTTCGCCGTCTCGCGGCGCATCGTCCGTTCCCAGCTGGCGGCGAGCTCACGCGCGGCGGCCCGCTCGTCGACCAGGATCTCCTCGGCCGCTTTCGCGGTCTCCCCGTCGCCGGCCCGCTGGGCCACGCGACGGAGAAGCTCGTAGGCGGCTATCTCGAGGTTCTCGAAGGCGTAGGCGAAGCCGGCCAGCTTCGCCGTCGTGTCCGGCTGGGCGCCGAAGAAGGCGCCGAGATTGAGGCCGCCGAGGCGCAGCGCCGCATCCTTCAGCCGCGAGGGGCTCTCGCCGCGCGCCTCCAGGCGGCCGGCGACGCGGCGCTCGTGCTCGCGCGTCTCGCCGAGGTGGTCCCTGAAGAGGGTTGCCAGCTGCTCGTCGTCGACCAGTCCCGGCGCGGCCTCGAGCAGCTGCAGGGCCTGGCCCTCGAGGGCGTGGGCGTCGGCGAGGTAGTGGTCGAGGTGGGAGTCGAGATCGTCAGTCTCAACCTTTCGCAGCGACGCCTCGACAGCGGCGTCGAATCCCTCGGCAAGCCGCTCCCCCATGCGCCGCTCCTCGGCTGCGATCGAACGTGCCACTGCCGCCGTCTCCTCGTCGCCGGCGACCTCGGCGACCTGGCTCAGCAGCTCGTAGGTGGCCAGCTCCATGTGCTCGTAGGAGAAGGCGTGGGCGACGAGCTTGCCCGGCGTGTCCGGCTGGCTGCGGGCGAAGAGCAGCATTCCCCAGCCGCCCGCCTTGCCGGCGGCGTCCTTGAGCCGGGAGGGGTCAGCCCCGTGCGCCTCTAGGCGCTCGCGGACCAGCTGCTCGTGCCGTTCGGTCTCGACCAGGTGCTCCTCGAAGGCGCGGCGCAGGCTCTCGTCCCCAGCCAGCTTCGGCGCGGCCTTCATCTGGGTCAGCGCCTGCTCCTCAATCGAGTGCGCGTCGGTGAGGTACTTGACCAGCTGCTGCTCGGGAGAAAGGGAGCTCACTCCCTGCCGCTACCCGCTCCGCTCGCCGCTGAACATCGGGTTTGTACCGGCGCCCGCTGGGAAATCGGAAGCAAAGCCTAGGAAAGGAAGACGGATGGAGAACGCGAACGAAAGCGCCGCCGCGAGGCCGCTGGCGGTGGTGACCGGGGCCTCGAGCGGGATCGGGTTCGAGTTGGCGAAGGTCTTCGCCGAAGAGGGCTTCGACCTGATCATCGCCGCCGAGGACGAGGAGCTGCAGAGCGCCTACGGCGAGCTGAACCAGATGACCGCCTGCGTCGAGGCGGCCCGGGTCGACCTCGCCAAGCCGCAGGGGGTCGAGGATCTCTACGAGCGGATCAAGGCGACGACGCGGCCGGTCGAGGCGCTGGCGCTTAACGCCGGGGTCGGCGCCGGCGGCGAGTTCGCCCGCGAAACTGAGCTGGCCAAGGAGCTCAACCTGATCGACCTCAACGTGCGCTCGACCGTGCACCTCTGCAAGCTGGTGCTGCGCGACATGGTCGCCCGGGATCAGGGCCGGATCCTCTTCACCTCCTCGATCGCCTCGACGATGCCCGGCTCCTACCAGGCCGTCTACAACGCCTCGAAGTCGTTCGTGCAGTCCTTCGCGCTGGCGATCCGCAACGAGCTGAAGGAGACCGGCGTCACCGTCACCTCGCTGATGCCGGGGCCGACCGAGACCGAGTTCTTCGCGCGGGCCGAGATGGAGGACACCAAGCTCGGCTCCGAAGAGAAGGACGACCCCGGCGAAGTCGCGCGGCAGGGGTACGAGGCGCTGATGGAGGGTCGCGAGAAGGTCGTCGGCGGCTCCTTCAAGAACAAAGTCCAGACGGTCGCCGGCAAAGTCATCCCCGACGGCGTCAAGGCGGAGATGCACCGCAAAATGGCGGAACCGGGCTCGGCGAAGAGCTAGGAGGCCTCGACGAGACCTTCCTGGGCGGCGCGGACGAGCAGGCTGCGGCGGGGGACGAGCACGGTCGCCCGCTGCACCATCGGCTCCGGCTCCGCGGCGAGCGGCTCCGGGCGGGCCACCGAGAGCACGACCGGTACGACCGACTCGATCTCGGCACGGGCGAGGTTCTCGCCGACACAGCGTCGGATGCCGCCGCCGAAGGGGAAGAAGGGTACGGCGGGGTCGCTTCCGGCCCGCCAGCGCTCGGGGCGGAACTCGTCGGGGGCCTCGTAGCCGCGCGGGTCGCGGTTAAGTAGGGCGCTGGGGACCAGCACGGAGACGCCGGCCGGGAGCTCCTGGCCGCCGGCACGCAGCGGCTCGGTGAGGGGCGGAGGACGCCGGAGGCGGGAGGGTTGAGCCGCAGCGTCTCGCGCACGACCGAGTCGGCAAGCTCGCCGCCCGGATCGGCGGTGAAGCTCTCGGCCAACTTGGGCGTACGGGCAAGCCGGTCGAGCAGCCAGGTGAGGGCGATCGCGGGCAGCTCCTGCGCCGCCATCAGCAGCGACATCAGCTCGTCGACTATCTCCTCGTCACCAAGCGGCGGCTGTGCCGCGAGCATGCAGGCGAGCACGTCGTCCTCCTCGGAGGGGTCGGCGCGCCGGGTCTCGATTGCGCGGTGAAGCGCCCGCGCGACGCCGGCCTGGCGCCACTCGAAGAGCCGTTGACCGAGCGCGCCGGCGGCCCCGTCGCCGGGGCCGGGAAGGGTCACGGGCGGGTTTCCAGGGGTGCGGAGCATGCGGCCGATCGCCGCCGTCAGCTCGACCGCGACGGCGTCCTCGCGGACGCCGAGGACGAGCCGCACGAAGACCTCGTCGCAGAGCGTCCGCATCCGGCTGAGCAGCTGGAAGGACCGATGGCGCGGCCAGGAGCCCGCGTGCCGAGCCGCGATCGCGGCGATCGCCGGCCGCCTTCGTGCCATTGCCTCGGCCGAGAGCGCCGGCACGATCCGGCGCCGGGCGGCCCGATGGCGCTCGGCGTCGCCGCCGAACACCGAGCGCTCTGAGGCGAAGGGAAGGATCTGGCGACGGGCCGAGCCGGCGTGGGCCCGCTCAGGGTCGGCCTCCAGGAAGGTCGCGGCGGCGTCGGGATCGGCGACCACGACCAGCGGTCGCGCCGTCAGCAGCCGCAGCGTGAACACGTCGCCGTAACGGGACTGGCACTCGCGCAGGAACTCGAGCGAGTGGCGGTGGAAGGCGACCGTCTGCGCGAAGACGTTGGCGCTGGGGCCGGGCGGCAAGCCGTCTTGGCGGGGCTCAGGAGACAAGCGCCAGCACCTCCCGCTCGATCCGCTCGCGCGCCTTGGCGCTGAGGCTGCCGTTGCGCTGGGCGGGCAGGTCGATCGTCTCGCCGTCGCGGAAGCGGTCGAGGACGCAGGGGTCGACGTAGGAGCGGCGGCAGACCGCCGGGGTGTTGCCGAGCGCCTCGGCGACGCGGCCGATCGCGGCCTTGATCGAGCGTTTCGCCGCGGCTTCTGAGGCCGGCGGCGTCGGCTCGGCCGCTAGCTCGACGGCTGCGAGCACGGTGCCGTGCCAGGTACGGAAGTCCTTGGCCGAGAACTCGGGCCCGATCGTCTCCTGGACGTACTCGTTGACGTCGGTCGAGCGGACGTCCCGCCACTCGCGCCCCTGGCGGTAGGCGATCAGGTCCTCGGGGCCGCCGCGGCGACGTCGCATCGTCTCGATCGCCCGCAGGGCGGCGGGGTCGCGCACCGACTGGACCCGGCGCTGGCCGCTCTTGGCGGGAAAGTCGAAGACCGCCTCGCCGCCGTTGATCGTGACGTGCTCGCGGCGGACCGTGGCGATCCCGAAGCTCTCGTTCTCCTCGGCGTACTCCTCGCCGCCGATCCTGAAGAAGCCGAGGTCGAGCAGCCGCACCGCGCAGGCGAGAGCGCGCTCGCGGGGCATCCCCTGACGGCGCAGATCGGCGCTGACCCGCCGGCGCAGGCGCGGCAGCGCCGCCGCGAACTCCCGCATCGACTCGAACTTGCGCTGGGCGCGGCGCAGCTGCCAACGGTCGTGGTAGCGGTACTGCTTGCGACCGGCGACGTCGAAGCCGGTGGCCTGGATGTGGCCGAACGGGTCGGGGCAGATCCAGACGTCTTCCCAGGCGGGCGGGATCGCCAGCCCGCGGATCCGCGCCAGCGTTTCCTCGTCGCGCACCGCCTCGCCGTCGGCGTCGCGGTAGGCGAAGCCCTTGCCGTGACGGCGGCGCCGGATTCCCTCGCCGCTGCAGTCGCTGCGCCGCAGTCGCCCGCGGACGGCCGCGCCGGTACTCATCGCCGCGCGCCCTCCAGCGCGGCTGCGATCGCCCGCAGGTCCTCGAGGCGGCCGCGGTCCTTCGTCACCTGCACCTTCGGCCCGAAGACGGCCCGGGCGGCGGTCGCGCCGAGGGCCAGCAGGGCGTGCGGCCGCACCGCCTCGACCTCCGCCACCAGCCACGGCTTGCAGGCCCCGACCTCGCCCACCCGAGGCGTCTGGTGCAAGCGCCGTTTGCCGCGCGGGCGCCATTTGAAGTGCTTGACGGCGTTGGTCAGATAGGCGTCGCCCCGCTCGATCCCGGCCTCCTCGAGGGCGCGGGCGAGCAGGCCCCCGGCGGGCCCGACGAAGGGCTCGCCCTCGAGGCCCTCGCGATCGCCGGGCTGCTCGCCGACCAGCATCAGCTCGGCCCTGGCCGGCCCGGCGCCGAACACGGTCTGGGTCGCGTCGCGCCAGAGGTCGCAGCCGCGACAGCCGGCGGCGGCGCGGCGCAGCGTCGGCAGGGAGCGGCTCTCCGGCACGAACTCGGCGGCGGAGTCGGCGGTGGCGGCTTTGCCCGCCATCAGCCCGGCGGCGGGGGGATCGGGTTCGCGCCCAGCGCCCGGGCCGCGGCCAGGAGATTGGAGGCGGCGGCGCGACCGGTTTCGTGCGACCACTCGTGACCCGCCTCGTCTTCGAGGTAGCTCTTGCCGGGGCCGGGGCCGCGGTTCCAGTACGTCCAGGCCTGACCGGGGACCGTGAAGCCGATGTCGATCAGGGCGCCGGCGATCTCGGCGATCACGTGGTGGGCGCCGTCCTCGTTGCCGGTGACGACCACGCCGGCGACGCGGTTGTAGGCGACCGGCCGCTCCTCCTCGTCGGTCTCGGAGATCATCGCGTCCATCCTCTCGAGGGCGCGCTTGGCGACGCTGGAGGGCTGGCCGAGCCAGGTGGGGCTGGCGAAGACGAGGATCTCCGCGGCGAGGATGCGCGAGCGGACCGAGGGCCAGGCGTCCCCCTCCCCCTCGTCGGAGCTGACGCCGGGCTTGACCTCGTGGTCGGCGAGCCGCACCTCGTCCACCTCGACGCCCTGCTCCCCCAGGGCGGCGCCGACCACCCCTGCGAGAGCCCCCGTGTTCGACTGCTCCGGGCTCGATTTCAACGTGCAGTTGAGGATCAGCGCCTTCACCGCCACTGCCTCTTCCCCACCCCCGTCGCCAGCTCGCCGATCCGGGCCCGGCCGCCGGCGCCCGGGTCCAGCGTCGGAGTCGGCAGGCCGGCCGCGTCGTGGAGGCCGCCGAGCAGCTCTTCGAGCGCTTCGAGCGAGGTGTGGCGCGGCTGCCAGCCGAGCTCGCGGCGGGCCCGACCGCTGTCCATCATCGGCACGTTCAGGGCCATGTCCACCCAGCCGGGGGGCGAGGGTTGCAGGCGCAGCCTCCAGCTGAGGTCGGCGGCGCCGCGCAGCAGCTTCGGCGAGAGCGACAGCGGCCTGGCCCGCAGGGCTCCGGCGAGCTCCTCGACCCCGATCTCCGGCGCGGCCGCCAGGTTGAAGGCGCCGCGAGCGTCGCCGACCACGGCGCGCCGGTAGGCGTCGCCGACGTCGAGCGAGTGGACGGCCTGGAAGCGCAGCCCCTCCACCCGCGGCACGAACGGAATCAGGCCTGGTTGGACCAGGAAGTTGGGCAGGAACGGGCCGATGAAGAGGCGGCGGATCTCACTGGCGGCGTCGCGCTTGAAGATCAGCGCCGGGCGCATCCGCACTACCCGCACCTCCGGCTCGTTCGCCTCGAAGGAGTCGAGCAGACGCTCGACCTCGGCCTTGTGACGGGAGTAGAAGGAGGTCGGGATCCCCTCGGTCGGCCAGCTCTCGTCGACCTGGCGGTCCTTCGGGCCGGGCGAGTAGGCACCGACGGAGGAGGCGTAGACGAGCGACGGGACGCCGGCCTCGGCGACCGCCTCGAAGACCCTGCCGCTGCCGAGCACGTTGGTGCGGCGCAGCACTTCTTCGTCGCGGCTCGGCTGGATCGCCCAGGCCAGGTGCACGACCGCGTCGGCGTCGACGAAGATCGGGGTCAGGTCGTCGCTGGTGACGTCCGCCGGGCGCCAGCGGACCTTCGGCGGCTGCAACTCCGGGAGGCGCCGGGCCACCCCGACGATCTCCTCGACGGCCGGCTCCTCCGCCAGCGCCGCCAGCACGCTGGTGCCGACGTTGCCGCTGGCGCCGGTGACGACGACGCGCATCTCAGGCCCGGCCAGGCCAAGTGATCGACATGGGCGCTGGGTACCCGCGCGACGCCCCAGTGGAAACGCGCAGGCAGTTTCGCCGCCCTGCCCAGGGGTAGCCGGGGCGCAGACCGCAACGGAAGGAAACCATGAAGGCAGTGACCTGGCAGGGCAAACGCGACGTCCGCGTCGAAGACGTTCCGGACCCGACGATCGAGCAGCCGACCGACGCGATCATCCGCGTCACCAGCAGCGGCATCTGCGGTTCCGATCTCCACCTCTACGAGGTCCTCGCGCCGTTCATGGAACCAGGGGACGTCCTCGGCCATGAGCCGATGGGGATCGTCGAGGAGGTCGGCAGCGCGGTCAGCCAGATCTCGCCCGGCGACCGGGTGGTCATCCCCTTCAACATCTCCTGCGGGAACTGCTTCATGTGCGACCAGGGACTGCAGACGCAGTGCGAAACGACCCAGGTGCAAGAGCAGGAAAAAGGCGCCGCCCTGTTCGGCTACACGAAGCTCTACGGCGAGGTGCCAGGCGGCCAGGCCGAGTACCTGCGGGTGCCGCAGGCGCACTACGGGCCGATCAAGGTGCCGGAGGGACCCGCCGACGACCGCTTCGTCTTCCTCTCCGACGTGCTGCCGACGGCCTGGCAGGCGGTCGAGTACGCCGACGTGCCGGAGGGCGGCAGCCTCGTCGTCCTCGGCCTCGGCCCGATCGGCGACATGGCCTGCCGGATCGCCCGCCAGCGCGGCGTCGAGCAGGTGATCGGCGTCGATCTGGTGCCAGAGCGGCTGGAGCGGCTGCGGGCCCGTGGGATCGAGGTGCTCGATCTGGATGCCGAGGACGATCTGCCGGGAAGGGTCCGCGAGATGACCCAGGGTCGCGGTCCCGACTCGGTGATTGACGCGGTCGGGATGGAGGCGCACGGCTCCCCCTCCGGCAAGATCGCCCAGACGATGACGGGGCTGCTGCCCGATGCCGTAGCCGAGAAATTGATGGAAACCGCCGGCGTCGACCGGATGGGGGCGCTGACCCTGGCGATCGAAATCGTCCGCCGCGGGGGGACGATCTCGCTGAGCGGCGTCTATGGCGGCATGGCCGACCCGCTGCCGATGATGGCTCTGTTCGACAAGCAGATCCAGCTGCGGATGGGGCAGGCGAACGTGAAGCGCTGGATCGACCAGATCCTGCCGCTGCTCGACGACGGCGACCCGCTCGGCGTCGACAGCTTCGCCACTCATCACGTCCCGCTCGAGGAGGCGCCGCAGAGTTACGAGGTCTTCCAGAAGAAGCAGGACGGCGCCGTCAAGATCCTGCTGCAGCCGTAGCGGCGCCGAACGCCGCCAGGGCCGCCTCGCGCCGGTGCGGGGCGAGGCGGTCGAGCTGGGACTCGGCGCGGGCGGCGAGCGCCGCGAAGTCGATGGTCGGGAGGCGGCCGGCGATGGTCGCGTCGAGTGCCTCCCAGAGCGATTTCTTGGCCGCGATCCCGCCCTGCAGGCCCTCCAGCTCGAGCATCCGGCTGAGCGGCGAGTATCCGCGCAGTTGGCCGTTCAGCTTCAGGCGGCCGAGCTTCTCGGCGCTCCAACCGGCGGCCACCTTGGCCTTGCTCTCGGCGATCGAGAGGCCGGCCATCGTCTGACGCAAGCTCTCGCGGTCGCTTTCAAGCTCGGCGCTCAGCTCGGCGAGCAGTGCGCCCAGCTCGGTGCCCTCGTTGCTGGCCTGAGCGCGGCGGACCAGCTCGACGCCGGCAGTCGCGCCGGCGAGGTGGTCGTTGAGGTAGATGGAAAGCAGATCGGACATCCGCTCGGTCGGTACCCGGCCATGGTCTGCGGCGAAACGCGACCAGCGGCGAGCGCTGGGGTCGAAGGCGATCGACGGGGGATCTCACGTTTGCCGCCGGCGGCGGCGTTTTTACCGGCGTGGAGAGAGAAGACCTTCAGTTCGACGTCGGCGGTGACGCCTGCGCCGCCTGGTTCTACCCGGCGGTCGACCAGGGCGTGACGACTCCGGCCGTGGTGATGGCGCACGGCCTCTCCGGCACCCGCCGCGACGGCCTCGGACCCTTCGCCGAGCGCTTCGCTGCCGCCGGGATCGCGGCGCTCCTGTTCGACCACCGCGGCTTCGGCGACAGCGGCGGCGAGGCCGATCGCTTCGAGCCGCGGCGCCAGCTCGAGGATTGGCGGGCGGCGATCGCCGAGGTGCGGGCGCTGCCGGGGGTCGACCCCGCACGCGTCGCCACCTTCGGCTCCTCGATGGGCGGCGGCAACGCCCTGGCGGCAGCGGTCGACGACGGGACGGTCGCGGCGGTCGTCAGCCAGGTGCCGTTCCTCGACCTCTGGCTGCAGGCACACCGGGCGGGGCCGCGCGTGAGCCTGCGGATGCTGGCCGGGGCGGCGCGCGGTCGCCACCTGCCGGCGGTCGGACAGCCCGACGAGGCGGCCTTCATCAACGCACCCGCCGCCGAGGCCGGCTGGCGGCACGTGGTCGCGATCGGCGAGGACTCGCGCTGGCGCAACCGCGTCTCCTCCCGCTGGCTGCTCGGCCGCCCCTTCCGGCCGGGTCGCCTGGCGAGGCGGCTGAGCTGTCCCTGGCTGGTCTGCATCGGCGAGGCCGACCGCGTCGCCCGCCCGGGACCGGCGATCGCGGCGGCGCGGCGGGCCCGATGCGGCGAGCTGCGCACGTATCCCGGCGTCGACCACTTCGACGTCTACGACGGGCCCGAGTTCGAGGCCGTCGTCGCCGACGAGGTCGAGTTCCTGCGGCGCCACCTCCTCTGAGAAGTGGCGGAGTAGGTGATCCCGCCGGCGCTCAGCGCTCGGCGGCGTCGCCGGCGGTGCTGGTCGTGAGGCTGCCGGCAGCATCGCCGCCGAGGACGCGGCAGACCAGGCTGGGGGCGACGATCCGCACCGCGGCGGCGAGCGCGTAGGGGCGGGGCACGTAGCGCTCGGCGCGACCGCCGGGGCCGACCTCATAGATCGCCTCGGCGACCCGCTCGGGCTTGGAGACGATCCAGCGGGTCAGCGCTTTCTCGCGCAGCTCCGTGGCCGGGAATCCCTCGGTGGCGATGAAGCCCGGCAGGACCATGCCGACGTGGACGCCGTGCGGCTTCTCCTCGGCGTGGAGCGCGTCGGTCCAGCCGATCAGGGCGAACTTGCTGGCCGAGTAGGAGCCGGTGCGGGCGCGGGCGACCCGGCCGGCGGTGCTTGCGACGTTGACGATCGCGCTCGGCGAGGAGGCGCGCAGCAGCGGCAGCAGTGCCTCGGTGAGGCGGACCACGGCGTCGAAGTTAAGCTCCATGTGACGGCGCACGTTGGCGTAGCCGGACTCGCCGAAGGAACCGCGCCAGGAGGCGCCGGCGTTGTTGACGAGCAGGTTGAGGCGGCCACCGTGCTGCTCCTCGAGATGGCCGCGGACCCGCTCGGGCGCATCCTCGTCGGTGAGATCGACCGCGACCCAAGTCGCCCGGCAGGGCAGCTCCTCGGCCAGCCCCCGCAACAGCTCCTCCCGCCGCGCCACCAGCACCAGCTCGGTCCCCGGCTCCCGGGAGAGCCGCCGCGCCGTCGCCGCCCCGATCCCGGTCGAAGCTCCCGTCACCACCGCCACGCTCATGCGCCAACCGTATTCGACCGGACGTGTCTGAGTTTTCGGGCCCGTATGCATCCGTTTTCTCAGACACGCCCCCCGGGTTGCAAGGATTTGCCCGGTGACTCCGTCCGAAGGCAACCGCGGCTCCCGGTTCTCGGCGACGATGCGGGAAGGCGAGCGGGTGCGGCCGCTGGAGCTGTTCTTCGACCTCGTCTTCGTGCTGGCGATCACCCAGTGCACGGCGCTGATGACGCACCACCCGACCTGGTCCGGCCTGGCGCAGGGGCTGCTGGCGCTCGGCGTGGTCTGGTGGGCCTGGGTCGGCTACGCCTGGCTGACCAGCGTCATCGACCCCGAGGAGGGGGCGGTGCGGTTGGTGATGTTCGGCGCCACCGCGGCCTTCCTCGTCGTCTCGATCTGCGTCCCGGAGGCCTTCGGCAGCCTCGGCCTCGCCTTCGCGCTCGCCTACGGGGTCGCCCGGGTCGCCCATATCGGGCTCTTCATGCTCGCCAGCGGCGAGGACGAAGACCTGCGCCAGTCAGTCCGTGGCCTCGCGGTCAGCAGCTTCGTCGCCGTCAGCCTGCTCGCCCTCGCCTCGTTATTTGACGGCCTTGCCCAGGGGGCCCTCTGGGCGCTGGCGCTGATCCTCGACATGGGCGGGCCCTTCGTCTTCGGCTCGGCTGGCTGGAAGCTGGTCCCGGGACACTTCGCCGAGCGCCACGGCCTGATCGTGATCATCGCCCTGGGCGAGTCGATCGTCGCGATCGGGGTCGGCGCCCACGACCACCTGACCCTGGGGATCGGCACCACGGCGGTGCTCGGGGTCGCCCTCAGCGCCGCGATGTGGTGGCTCTACTTCGACGTCGTCGCCCTGATCTCGGCCCGTCGCCTCGCCGACGCCGAGCCCGGCCGGGTCCAAAACGAGCTTGCGCGCGATTCCTACTCCTACATCCACCTGCTGATCGTCGCCGGGATCGTGCTCGCCGCCTTCGGGATGAAGACGACGATCAGCCATCCCGGCGATCACCTCCACGACGTGCCCGCCTTCGCCCTGCTCGGCGGCGCCGCCACGTACCTACTCGGCCTCGTCGCCTTCCGCTGGCGCCACGTCCACTCGCTCAACCGCCGCCGCTTCGGAGCCGCGGTCGTGCTGCTGATCCTCGTCCCAGTCGCCACCGCCGTCCCGGCCCTGCTCAGTCTCGGGGTCGTCGTCGCCCTCTTCTGGGCACTGATCGCCCTTGAGACGCGAGGCTACGGCGAGGGGCGCGAACAGCTCCGCCACGAAGCGGCCGCCGCTTAAATGCCCCTGAATGCAGTGATTTGTCTGAATCGACATACTGCTGGACCTTGAGCACGACGCCCCCCCTTCTCGACCAGCTTTTACGCAGCGGCGCGCCCTCCGGCTACGAGGGGCCGGCTGCCGCCGTCTGGCGCGAGGCGGCCTCCTTCGCGGAGCTCTCCAGCGACGGCCTCGGCTCCTCGATCGCCCGGATCGGCACCGAGGCGCCGCTGGTCGCGATCGTCGGTCATATCGACGAGATCGGCCTCGTCATCACCCACATCGACGAGAAGGGCTTCCTCTGGTTCGCGCCGATCGGCGGCTGGGACCCGCAGATCCTGGTCGGCCAGCGGGTCGAGGTGCGCGGCCCCGCCGGCCTCGTCCCCGGCGTCGTCGGCCGCAAGCCGATCCACCTGCTCGAGCCCGACCAGCGCAAGAAGGTCGTCGAGCTGAAGGGCCTGCACATCGACATCGGCGCCGACGGCCGCGAGGAGGCCGAGGAGTTGGTCCGGGTCGGCGACCCGGTCGTGATCGCCGCCGAGCCGCAGCCGCTGGCCGGCGAGCGGCTCGTCTCGCGCTCGATGGACAACCGCCTCGGCGCCTACACCGCCCTCGAGACCCTGCGCCGCTGTCACGAGGCCGGCGGCCCCGGCGCCGGCTCGCTGGCCGCGGTCGCCGCCGTCCAGGAGGAGATCGGCCTCTTCGGCGCCCGCACCGCCGCCTTCCAGGTCCGCCCCGACATCGCGATCGCCGTCGACGTCACCCACGCCACCGACGCGCCCGGGGTCGACGAGAAGGAGATCGGCAGCCACCCGCTGGGCTCCGGCCCGGCGATCGGCCGCGGCTCCACCCTCTCCCCCAAGGTCTTCGAGTTGCTGGTCGAGACCGCCGAGGCCGAGGGCATCGAGCACTCGATCAGCGCTAGCGGTCGCGGCACCAGCACTGACGCCGACATGCTGCAGATCTCACGGGCCGGTATCCCCACCGGCGTCGTCTCGATCCCCCTCCGCTACATGCACTCGCCGGTCGAGCTGGTCGACCTCCGCGACGTCGAGGCCACGGTCGAACTGCTCACGGCATTCGCCGCGCGCATGAAGGCCGACGTCGACCTTGCTCGCTGAGGTCTTCAGGCAAGGACGCAGGGAGCGAGGCGTGCTCTGCACGTGAGCGACCGAGGACGCCGCATGAAGGCCTCAGGCGTCGCAATAGACCAAGTTGCGGCCGCCGGCCTTGGCTGCGTAGAGAGCCGCGTCGGCCCGGGCGACGAGATCGTCGCTGTCGACCGTGTCGGGCTCGGCGACGGCGACGCCGATGCTGACCGTGACCACGACCCCGACCGGGCGCCGTTCGCGGACGGTCGTGCGCAGTCGCTCGGCGATCTCGATCGCCTTCTCGTGGCCGGCGCCGGGCAGGATCACGAGGATCTCCTCGCCGCCGACCCGGTAAATCGAGTCGCCGGCCCGTAGCGCCGCCCGCATCGTGTAGGCGACCTCCTGGAGGACGGCGTCGCCGGCGGCGTGGCCGAGCTGGTCGTTGACGCGCTTGAAGTGGTCGAGGTCGCAGAGCAGCAGCGCGTGCGAGAGGCCCTCTTCGGGATTGCAGGGCTGGCCGTCGAGCTCGGCGAGGCGCTGCTCCAGCGCGTTGCGGTTGAAGAGGCCGGTGAGCGGGTCGAGGGTCGAGCGCCGGCGGAAGGTGCGGTCGGACTCGACCAGGGCGCCGGAGAGGATGACGCTGCTGAGGATCAGCGCCGCAGTGGCGATCAGCAGTTGGCGGTTGTCGGCGGCGGCGCCAGGATCGAAGGCGATGGCGCTGAGCAGGAAGAGTGCGAAGACATAGAGGGTGCCGAGCACCATCCCGCGCGGCTCGAAGCGGGCGCCAAGCGTCACCGCCGGCAGCGCGAACCAGATCAGCGCCGGGCTGGCGGCGCCACCGGTGGCGACCACCGCGGCGGCGAGCAGCAACGGGAGCAGGCCCCAGGCGCCAGCGACCCAGAGAGCCGGCCGGGCGCTGCGGTGCATGTAGTGGTCGGCGATCGCGAAGCCGGCGATTCCGGCGCCGAGCGGCAACACCCACCACCAGCCGACTTCGGGGCCGACAGCGACCAAGGCCAAGGCGAGGATCGCGAAGCAGGCGGTGCGGTAGCGCCCCACCCGCCCCTCCATGTCGAGCAGGCGCTCACGCCGCGCTTCCTCGTGGATCGAGACGAGCGTCTGCGGACCGCCGTTCATTCAAAGCCCATCGGCCCCGCCGCTCCCCGGCTTTAGTGCCGGTCAGAGGTTCTCGTCCGAACGCGGCGGCTCAGCCAACGAGCGTCAGCTGCTTGGGAAGGCTGCTGAGGTTCTCGTAGCCGCCCTCGGCGACGACGACCAGGTCCTCGATGCGGACGCCAAGTTGGCCCGGCAGGTAGATCCCGGGCTCGACGGTGACTACTTCGCCCACGGCGAGGACGTCGTCGGAGCGGGCCGAGAGGCGCGGGCCCTCGTGGACCTCGAGGCCGACGCCATGGCCGAGCCCGTGGCCGAAGCGATCGCCGTGGCCCGCCTCGTCGATCACCTTGCGGGCGACCGCGTCGACCGCCTCGCCGGTAACCCCAGGCTCGATCGCCTCCAGTGCCGCCAGCTGGGCCCGCAGCACGGTCTCGTAGACGGTCGCCGCCTCCTCGTCGAGCTCGCCGGTGGCGTAGGTGCGGGTGCCGTCGGAGCAGTAACCATCCAGCTGGGCTCCCATGTCGAAGACGACCAGCTCGCCGCGGCCGATCTCGCGCTCGCCCGGCTCGGCGTGTGGGAGGGCGCCGTTGGGGCCGGCGGCGACGATCGCCGGGAAGGACGGGTCGCCGCCCAGCTCGCGGATCCGCGCTTCGGCGGCGCGGGCGACGTCACGCTCGCTTCGACCGGCAAGGCCGCGCTCGATGCTCCACAGCCAGACCTCGTCGGCCAGCTTCGAGGCCTCGCGGATCGCCGCCAGCTCGACCTCGTCCTTGACGCGGCGCAGCCGCTCGACCAGGCCGCTGGCGCCAACCGGCTCGATGCCGTCGGCGAGTTTCGCCCGCAGTCGCTCCAGGGTCTTCACCGCCATCTGCTCGTCCTCGAAGCCGACCCGGCCCTCGAGGCGGGAGGCGATCCCGCCCAGCCAGTCGTCGGCGATAGTCAGCGTCTCCCAGCCCTCGACCTCGGCGGCGGCGCGCTCGGTGTAGCGGAAGTCGGTCAGGAAGAGGCGGATTCCGGGACCGCAGATGCAGACCCCGTTGGTGCCGGTGAAGCCGGTCAGGTAGCGGACGTTGGTCAGGTCGGTGACGAGCAGGCGGTCGAGCTCGCGCTCGCCGAGCAGGGCCTCGAGGCGGTCGCCGCGGCCGCGCATCAGGGAGCGCTCACGTCGAGCTCGCAGGCCAGTCGATCGAGCGCATCGCGGTAGCCGTCCGGTCCTTTGCCGGAGATCTTCGCCAGGACCAGGCCGTCGAAGACCGAGTCGCGGCGCCAGTCGTCGCGGTTCTCGACGTCGGAGAGGTGGACCTCGACGGCGGGCAGCTTGGCGACCGCGAGCGCGTCGGCGATCGCGCGGCTGTAGTGGGTCCAGGCGCCGGCGTTGACCAAGGCCGCGTCGGCGAGGTCCGGCAGGCGGTGCAGGTACTCGACGAACTCGCCCTCGTGGTTGGTCTGGAAGAAGAGCGGTTCGAGGCCGCGCTCGCGCGCCCAGGTGGCGATCCGAGTCTCCAGCTCGCCGAGCGAGAAGCCGCCGTAGACGCTGGCGTCGCGGCGCTCGAGGATGTCGAAGTTGACCCCGTGCAGCACGGCGACGCGGTTACGGGTGGTGGGACTCACGGCAGCAGCTCCTCCACGGCAGCGCGGACCCTAGCGGGGTCGACCAGCTGTCCCGGCCGCGGCTTCCCCGGCTCGCTGAGCAGGACGAAGCCGACGCCGGCGGCGGTGCGCTTCTTGTCGCGCTGCAGGGCATCCAGGCAGGCGTCGACCGAGACGGCCGGGTCGAGCTCGGTCGGCAGGCCGTAGCGCCCCAGCGCCGTCGCTACCTCGTCGCGCAGCTCCGGCGCCTCGGAGAGGCGCAGGGCCGCGAGGAGACCGAGCCCGACCGCCTCGCCGTGGCGGTAGCGCTCGTAGGCGGTCGCGGCCTCGATCGCGTGGCCGACCGTGTGGCCGAGGTTGAGGACGTGGCGAAGGCCGCCGTCGCGCTCGTCGGCGGCGACCACCTCGCACTTGTAGCGGGCGCAGGCAAAGACGACGTCGTCGAGGCCGTCGGGGTCGAGCGACTCGATTCCCCGCACCCGCTCCCAGAGCGCGCCGCCGGCGAGCAGGCCGGTCTTCAACACCTCGACGAACCCGGCCGCCAGCTCCGTCGGCGGCAGCGTCGCCAGCGTCTCCGTGTCGGCGATCACCGCGGCGGGCAGGTGGTAGGCACCGGCGTAGTTCTTGCCCTCGGGAAGGTCGACGCCGGTCTTGCCGCCGTATGCCGAGTCGACCTGGGCGACCAGCGTGGTCGGCACCTGCACCACCGGGACGCCCCGCTGATAGAGGTGCGCGCAGAGCCCGCCCAGGTCGCCGACGACGCCGCCGCCGAGGGCGACGACGTGGTCCTCGCGGGTCATCCCCGCCGAGGCCATCTCACGCAGGACGCGCTCCGCCTCGGCCATCGTCTTCGCGCCCTCGCCGGGCGGCACCTCGACCCGCGCGGCCAGCGGCTGCAGGCGCTCGGCGTAGAGCGGCCCGACGTCGCCGTCGCTAACGCAGAAGCGGCGGCCGGAAACGGGCCACCAGCCGGAGGCCGGCAGGCCAGCCGTGTCGGCTGCCGTCGCATCCTCCTCGGCCGCGTCGTTCGACGCCTCTCCCCCTGCCTCGGTGAGCCCGAGCAGGCCGCGCCCTACGTAGATCGGGTACTCGCCGGAGGCGCTGGTCGCCCAGAGCAGCTTCGTTCCCGCGGGCAGGTCGTCGAGCGCCTGGATCGCCGGCAGGGCCCGCGCGACCGCGTCCCGGTCGGCCATCGGCACGATCGCGTCGACGAGCTGCTCGTACAGAGGCAGGCGCTCCTCCAGGAGCCGCCGCACATCCTCGGCGCTGGTCGCCAGCGGCCGGTTGCTGTTGGCGATCCGGCGCCAGGCCTCGCTCGGGTCGACCTGCAGCCAGACGACGTGGTGGCGCCCCAGGGCCGCCCGCACCCGCTCGAGCAGGACGCTGCCGCCGCCGAGCGCGATCGCGCCGCCGTCAGCCTGCTCGAGCAGGGAGCCGACCACCTCGGACTCACGCTCGCGGAAGCCGGCCTCGCCGATCGTCTCGAAGGCCTCGGCGATCGGCATGCCGAGCTCGGCTTCCATCAGCTCGTCGATCTCGGTCGTCTCCAGGCCGGCGTGGCGGGCGGCGGCGAGCGCGGTGCTCTTGCCGGCCCCCATGAAGCCGATGAAGACGATCGCCGGCCGGGGCACCGGGCTCAGCCCCGCCAGTCGATGCGCTGCTCGTAGGCGGCGATCGCCGCCCGTACGTCGTCGATGTGGTCGCCGCCGAACTTCTCCCGGTAGGCACGTGCCAGGGTCAGGCAGACCATCGCCTCGGCGACGACGGCGGCAGCGGGGACGACGGTGGAGTCGGTGCGCTCGCGCAGGGCCTGGGCCGGCTGCTTGGTCTCGGTGTCGACCGAGCGCAGCGGCTTGGTCAGCGTCGAGATCGGCTTGATCGCGGCACGCACACGCAGCGGCTGGCCGTTGGTCATGCCGCCCTCGAGGCCGCCGGCGTGGTTGGTTTCGCGGAAGAAGCCGTCCTTCTCCGACCAGAAGATCTCGTCGTGCGCTTCCGATCCGGGGCGGCCGGCGACGTCCCAGGCTTCGCCGATCGAGACGCCCTTGACGGACTGGATCGAGGCGACGGCGCCGGCTAGGCGGCCGTCGAGTCGGTCTTCCCAGGAGATGTGGGAGCCGAGGCCGGGAGTGACCCCGAAGGCGATCACCTCGAAGGTGCCACCGAGGCTCTCGTTGGCCTTCCGCAGCCGGTTGATCTCCGCGACCATCGCGGCGCTGGCCTCGGGGTCGAGGCAGCGGACGGGGTCCTCGTCGACGGCGGCGAAGTCGGCGGGCGTCAGGTCCGGGCGCTCGCCAGCATGGACCGAGGCGATCTGGAGGACGTGGCTGTGGACCTCGACGCCGAGGGCGGTAAGGAAGCCGCGGGCGACGGCACCGGCGGCGACGCGGGCGGCGGTCTCACGCGCGCTTGCCCGCTCCAAGACGTTGCGGATGTCGCTGTGGCCGTATTTCCAGGCGCCGACGAGGTCGGCGTGGCCCGGGCGCGGCAGGTGCACCTCGTCAGGCTCGAACCCCTCGACCGGCCATGGGTTCATCCGCTCCTCCCAGTTGGCGTAGTCGCGGTTGGCGACGAGAACGGCGATCGGGCTGCCGAGCGTGCGGCCGTGGCGGACTCCGGAGCGCACGTCGGCGGTGTCGGTCTCGATCTTCATCCGGCCGCCGCGGCCGTGACCGAGCTGGCGGCGCGCCATGTCGCGGTCGAGCGCCTCGCGGTCGAGCTCGAGCCCGGCCGGCACACCCTCGACGATCGCGACGAGCCCCGGCCCGTGCGACTCGCCCGCGGTGGTGAAACGGAAGGTCGTCATGAGCCGCCAAGGCTATCGGCGCGGCGAGCGCTGAGTTAGCCCCCCTCCAGCGGGGTCAAATCAGCTCTGAGTGCCATCCCAGCGGGCGGCGGCCCGCATCACCTCGAGCGGCGGCTCGAGGCCGGTCCAGATGCGCAACGAGAGGGCGCCCTGCTGGACGAGGATCTCGAGGCCGTCGACGGTGTCGGCGCCGGCGCCCCGGGCGGCCTCGAGCAGTGGGCTCGGCTCCTCGCCGTAGACCATGTCGACGACCGTCTGGCCCGCGGCGAACCCGTCGCGGTCGAGGGGCAGATCGGAGAAGGGGTCCTCGCCGTGCAGGCCGGCGGCGCTGGTGTTGACGAGCAGCCCGTAGTCGTCCTGGCCGGGCAGGGTCCCATCGGGGTCGGGGATGGCGATGCCTCCCAGCTCGGCGCTGAGACCCTCGGCGCGCTCGGCGGTGCGGTTCCAGATCTCCACCTCGGCCCCTTCGCGGACCAGCGCCCAGACGATCGCCCGGGCGGCGCCGCCGGCACCGAGGACCAGCGCCCGGGCGCCCGCCGGCGAGCGTGGAAGCGAGCGCAGGAAGCCGTCGGCGTCGGTGTTGTGGGCGCCAACAGCGCCGGCGGCGAAGACCAGCGTGTTGACGGCGCCGATCTCACGCGCCACGTCGCTCGGCGCGTCAGCCAACGCCAACGCCGCGTGCTTGTGCGGCACCGTCACGTTGGCCCCGGCGAAGCCTTCCTCCGGGAGCGCCCGCGCCCGCGCCTCGAACTCCTCGGGCGCGACGTCGATCGCCCCGTAGCTCCACTCCCCGCTCAGGCCCAGTGCCGCCAGCGCCGCCTCCTGCATTGCCGGCGAACGCGAGTGGGCAACGGGGTGGCCGATCACAGCCAGCCGCGGCATCGCCCTATTCCCCGCAGGTGCTGGGAGCGTTGCCGCCCGCCGCTTCCCGGGCGTCTTCGTACTTCTGGACGTCGGCTTCGAATTCGGCTTCGGTCTTGGCGAAGGCCAGTTCGTTGCACGTGTTCGGGTCGTTGACGTAGAAGAGGTAGTCGGTCTTGGCCGGGTGGGCGGCGGCCTCGATCGCGGCCAGGCCGGGGCTGTTGATCGGCCCCGGCGGCAGGCCGACGTTGGTGCGCGTGTTGTAGGGCGAGCTGGTCGCCAGCTGCGATTCGGTCAGCGGCTGGCTGTAGTTGCCGGTCGCGAAGCGGATCGTCGCGTCGATCCCCAGCGGCATCCCTTCGTGGAGGCGGTTGTAGATCACCGAGGCGACCAGCTTGCGCTGCTCCGGAACGCCGGCCTCGCGCTCGACCATCGAGGCGATCGTCAGCACGTCGAAGACGGTCAGGTTCTTCGACTTGGCGTACTTCATGTCGACGCCCTTGATCCGCTGCTTGAAGTCTTCGAGCTGCAGCTGGACGAGATTCTCGACAGGAGCATTCGGCTTCATTTCGAAGGTGTCCGGGAAGAGAAAGCCCTCGAGGTCCTTGGCTCCCTTGCCGCCGTACTGGGCGGGGTTGAGGTACTTCGAGCGCACCGTCGCCTGCGTGTAGCTGCCCGGGACGCCGTCTTCTTCGACCAGCTGCGCCGCCTGGGAGCGGCTGTAGCCCTCGGGGACCGTCACCGTCAGCACCCGCTTCTGCGGCGGCTTCGAGAGCGCGTCGAGCGCCGCCGAGTAGCTCATCCCCTCGGCAAGCGTGAAGTGCCCGGCGTAGAGGCTGGAGCGCTTGCCCTCGAGGGTCGCGCGGATCTGGAAGAAGGTGGAGCCGTCGATGACGCCCTTTTCGTCGAGCAGGTCGGCGACTTCGCTGACGCTCGCGCCCTTCGGGATCGTCACCGCAACCCGGCCGGAGCCGTCGCCGTGAAAGGGCTGGAAGAGCGACCAGAGGAACCAGACGACGACCAACGCCAGGACGACCCCGGCGACCCGAAACGGATGCCGCCGCAGCGCCCCAAGCACGCCACCACCAGCGCCGCCGCCGTGCCCGGAACCGGCCGTGCGATCACTGTCGCCGTGATCGCCACCCCGACCCCCAAGCGACCCTGCGGTCTCCCCCGGCCGCAGCCCCTCGTCATCCCACTCGACCTCTCGCGGCTCCCGCCAGGCCCGCTCCGCCTCGCTCGGTTCGCGTCGCTCCGCCTCGGCCGGTTCGCGTCGCTCGGCCTCGCCGGACTCGGGCGCGTCCGACTCAGAGGATTCGTCCACTGGCGGCTGGGACGCGGCAGGCGCGGCAGCCCCCGCGAGGATCCCTGCACTCTCGTTGGTAGCGGTCGGCTCCGCTGCCCCCGTCCCTTCGTCTCCGCCCCGCGTCCCCTCGTCCCCGCCCGCCGGTTCACCCGCGGTCCCAGCCTCCTCCGCCGGCTCGTCCCAAAACTCCTCATCGGGCGTGCGCGGAGCCAGGTCCACTTCAGGCGAGGCCGGAGTCGGAGCGCCCGGCTCGTGCCGGGGCGGGGCCTCGGGGGAGGGGTCGACCGAGCCTCCCCGCTGTTGCGAGGGAGACCCCTCCCCCGAGGCCCCGCCCCGGCCCATACCCGCTTCCTTCTTCGCCCGCTTCTCAGCCTTCTGCCGCCGCTTCTCCTCCCGCTCCCGCCGCCGTTCCTCCCGCTCGCGCGCGGCCGAATCGTCGGGATCCGCGAAGGGGTCGTCGAGCCAGTCGTCACTCATCGCCAGGCTCCGTCGTCGCGGGATTGGCGTCCTCGAGCGCAGCCGCGCCCATCAGGTAGGCCTCGAGCAGGTGCGCGGCAGCCAGCGAGTCCGGCGCCGCACTGGCGCCGCCACGGCGGCTCATCTCCGCCATCCGCGTCGTCAGCCGCTCGTCGTAGGTCTCGACCGGCACCGTCAGCATCGCCTCCAGTTCCCCGACGAAGGTGCGGGCCAGGGCAGCCTGGCTGCCTTCCTCGCCGCTCAGGTGCAAGGGTAGCCCGACCACGACCCGCTCGACGCCGTGCTCTCGCACCAGCTCGGCGACCAGCTTCGCCTCGGGCGGTTCGACGACCGGCAGTGGGGTCGCCAGCGTCCCGGTCGGGTCGGAGAGGGCGCAGCCGATCCGCGCCGTGCCGTGGTCGAGAGCGAGCACCCGCACCGGCTTACCCGAGCTGGCGCTCGATCGCGCCCCGGGCGGCGGCCAGCGCCTCGCCCAGCTTCGAAGGGTCCTTGCCGCCGGCCTGCGCCATGTCGTCGCGGCCGCCACCACCGCCGCCGACCAGCGGCGCCAGCTCGCGGATCGCGTTCCCGGCCGAGAGCCCCTCCTCGACCGCCCCCTTCGAGAAGAGCGCCACCAGGCCGGCCTTGCCGTCCTCGGCGCCGCCGAGGACGATTGCCGTCGTCCCCCCCAGCTTCGACTGCACCCGGTTCGCCAGCTCCAGCAGCTGCTTCGGGTTGGCGGCCCCGGGCGCCTTCGACTCGCCGATCACCAGCTTGCCGTCCGCGCCGCCGAAGGCGAACTCGACCGCCTCGCTGCTCAGGCGCTCCGCCTCGCCGCCGAGGGCCTCGCGCTGCGCCCGCTCCTGCCCTTCGCCCGCCTCGCGGAGCTTCTCGGCGGCGCGCTTCGCACCGGCCAGTGGGTCCTGCGGAGTGCCGAGCAGCTGGCCGACCTCGCCCAGCTCGGCGTCACGGTGACGCAACAGCTCACTCGCCGCCGGGCCGGTGATCGCCTCGACGCGGCGCACGTTGGCGGCGCTCGACCCCTCGGCGACGATCTTGAAGACGCCGATCTCGGCCGTGTTGGCGACGTGGGTGCCGCCGCAGAGCTCGCGGGAGACGCCCTCGACCTCGACCACCCTGACCCACTCGCCGTATTTCTCGCCGAACAGGGCCATCGCTCCCAACCGCTCGGCCTCCTCGCGGTCCATGTTGAGCCAGCGGACCGGGGCACTGGCGTCGATCCACTCGTTGACGCGATCCTCGACGTCGCGCAGCTCCGCGGCGCTGAGCCCCTGCCCGTGGGTGAAGTCGAAGCGCAGCTTGTCGGGACGAACGGCGGAGCCGGCCTGGCGGACGTGGGTGCCGAGCCGCTCGCGCAGCGCCGCGTGCAGCAGGTGCGTGGCGGTGTGGTTGCGCATCGTCGCGTGGCGGGTCTGGCGGTCGACGACCGCCTCGACGGCGACGCCGGGCTCGATCTTCTCGCCGCCCGGCTCGACCGCGAGCGCCTGGTCATCGCCGACCCGGTAGACGTCGAGGACCCGCGCCTCCGAGCCGTTCCAGCGCAGCACCCCCGAGTCGGCGACCTGACCGCCGCCCTCGGCGTAGAAGGGGCTCTCCTCGAGCTTGACGAGGGCGGGGCCGTCGCCCGAGTCGACCGCGGCGAGGCCGGTGGTCGCGGTCAGCGTCTCGTAGCCGACGAAGCGGGTCGCCGGCACCGCGGCGGCGAAGGCGGCCACACGCTCATGGGTGTTCTCGGAGCCATGCGCGGTGGCGGCGCCGACGCGGGCGCGCTGGCGCTGCTCCTCCATCAGCTCCTCGAAGCCGGAGTCGTCGACCGAGAGCCCCTCGTCGGCGAGCAGCTCCTTGGTCAGGTCGTAGGGGAAGCCGAAGGTGTCGTGCAGCTTGAAGGCGTCGGCGGCATCGATCCAGGAAGTCCCTTCCGCCTTTGCCTCGGCGATCAGCCGCTCCAGCAGCTCGGTGCCGCGCTCGAGGGTGCGGCCGAAGCTCTCCTCCTCGTCGCCGACCCAGCGGGCGATGTCCTCGCGGCGGCTCTCCAGCTCGGGGTAGGCGCTGCCCATCAGCTCGATCGTGCGCTCGGCGAAGCGGCCCAGCCAGGGCGCCTCGAGGCCGAGCGTGCGGCCCTGCTGGATCGCCCGCCGCATGATCCGCCGCAGGATGTAGCCGCGGTCCTCGTTGGAGGGGACGACGCCGTCGGCGATCAGGAAGGCCGCCCCGCGCGAGTGGTCGGCGACGATCCGCATCGCCCGCGTCACCTTGCCGCCCTCGTCGTAGCGGTGGCCGGAGAGCTCCTCGGCGAGGTCGATCAGCGGCCGCACGTGGTCGGTCTCGAAGACCGAGGGGACGTCCTGCAGGATCGCCGCCATCCGGTCCAGTCCCATCCCGGTGTCGATGTTGCGCATCGGCAGCTCGGTGAGGCTGCCGTCCGCGGCGAGGTCATAGCTCATGAAGACGTGATTCCAGAACTCGAGGAAGCGATCGCTGTCGTCGCCGGGCCGCTCGCCCTCGGCGCCGAAGTCGAGGCCGCGGTCGAGGTAGAGCTCCGAGCAGGGCCCGCAGGGGCCGGTCGGGCCGGCCTGCCAGAAGTTGTCCTCGCGGCCGAGCTGGACGATCCGCTCGTCGGGCACGCCGACCCCCCGCCAGATCGCGATCGCCTCCTCGTCGGGGCCGAGGCCGAGCTCCTCGTCGCCGCCGAACACCGTCACCCAGATCCGCTCCGGGTCCATCCCGAATCCCTGCGTGGCCAGCTCCCATCCCCAGGGGATCGACTCCGCCTTGAAGTAGTCGCCGAAGCTCCAGTTGCCGAGCATCTCGAAGAAGGTCATGTGCCGGGCGGTGTTGCCGACCTCCTCGATGTCGGTGGTGCGGAAGCATTTCTGCACGTCGGTGAGGCGCGGCGCGGGCGGCGTCTCGCGGCCGAGGAAGTAAGGCTTGAAGGGCTGCATCCCGGCGGTCGTCAACAGCACGGTCGGGTCGTGGACCGAAGGCACCAGCGAGGCCGAGGGGACGACCTTGTGTCCCCGCTCGGCGAAGAACGCGAGGTAGGTCTCGCGGATTTGTTGGGCCTTCATGAGGGAGAGCCTACGGTTTGCTGACACATCGTGTGGGGAATGTTGCGTGCTGTCTCGGACGCGGTCGGCGCCCGGGGCGTTCGGGGGGGCCGTGCAGGGGGCTCGGCGGCCTAGGCGGCGGCGACGATCGTGCCGTGGCCGACGATCGTCTCGCCGTCCATCAGCACCGCGGTCTGGCCCGGAGCGGCGGCGTCGAAGGGCTCGTCGAGCTCCAGCTCGAGCGCCTTGTGACGGCCCGGCCCGGCTGCCCCGAC
>JBEVJP010000059.1:0-5501 GCA_040510155.1 Solirubrobacterales bacterium
TCCGCCGACCACGCGCTTGGTCACCGGCGTGCCACAGACCGGGCACGGCAGCCCGGCGCGGCGGTGGACCTGGAAGTCGTTCTGGAACCACCCCTCGACGCCGTCGACGTGGCGGACGTCGTCGATCGTCGCGCCACCGGAGGCGATGCCGTGCTCCAGGGAGACCCGGACGCCCTCGGCCAGGAGCGCGCACTGCGCCCTCGTCAGCCGGTCGCCGGGGCGCTGGGGGTGGACGCGGGCGAAGAAGAGCGCCTCGTCGGCGTAGATGTTGCCGACGCCGGCGACGCCTTTCTGGTCGAGCAGAAACGACTTCAGCGGCACGGTGCGACCGGCGGCCATCGCTCCAAGGGCCTCCGGCGTGAAGGCCGGCGAGAACGGCTCGATGCCGAGCTTCGCGAAGCGGCGATCGAGGTGGGCGTCGTCGATCAGGAAGGCCTCGCCGAAGCGGCGCGGATCGGTGAACCAGAGCTCGCGCCCGTCGTCGAGGGCGAACAGCGCCCGCAGGTGGCGGGCCGAGGTCGAGCGCTCGGCCTCGTAGAGCCGGCGACCCTCGGAGGGATCGAGGACTCGGTCCCCCTCGACGAGGACGAGGTTGCCGGTCATCCGCAGATGCATGACCAGCGTCTGCTCGAGATCGAGCTCCAGCAGCAGGTACTTGCCGCGGCGGCCGAGAGCGCGGATCGTGCGGCCGCTGACCGCGTCGCCGAGCTCCTCCGGCGGCACCGGCCGCGACCAGCGTCCGTCCAAGACATCCAGCCGCAGGATCCGCCGGCCCCGCAGCTCGGGGTCCAACTGGCGGGCGACGGTCTCCACCTCGGGCAGCTCGGGCATGCCCGAGTTCTACTCAATCGGTGGCGCGGGGATGGGCCCTGAAGTAGACGTCCTTGAGCTGCTCGCCGGAGAGGTGGGTGTACATCTGGGTCGTCGAGATGTCGGCGTGGCCGAGCATCTCCTGGACGGCACGCAGATCACAGCCGCCGGCGAGCAGGTGCGTGGCGAAGCTGTGGCGCAGCGTGTGTGGGCTCATCCGGCCGGAGAGACCGGCGTCACGCGCGTGGCGCTGGACGATTTTGTAGAGGCCCTGGCGGGTCAGCGGCCCACCGCGGAAGTTGAGGAAGAGCTTCGGCTCGTGGCGGTCGCCGACCAGCTTCGTGCGGCCTTTGCGCATGTAGGCGTCGATCGCGCCGATCGCCTGGCGACCGAGCGGCACCATCCGCTCCTTCGAGCCCTTGCCACGGGCGCGCAGGAAGCCCTCGCGCATGTCGACGTCGGCGACGTCGAGCCCGATCGTCTCCGAGGCCCGCAGCCCACACGCGTACATCACCTCGAGCAGCGCTCGGTCGCGCAGTGCCGTCGGCTCGGTCCCGCGCGGCGCCGCCAGGAGCTGCTGGACCTCGGCGTAGTTGAGGACCTGGGGAAGCTTCTTGGCGCGCCGCGGCGCGCTCAGCGCGGCCGTCGGGTCGTCGCCGATCAGCTCGTCGCGGCGCAGGTGCTTGTAGAAGGAGCGCAGGCAGGCGGCCTTGCGATGGATGGTCGACGCCGAGCAGGGTGCCCGGTCGCCCTCCCCGGTGGCCAGCTCGGCAAGAAAGTCGGCGATGTCCGCCGGCCGCGCCTCGAGCGCGTCACGGTCGTGAGCCGAGAGGTATTCCCCATACTGGAGGAGGTCGGTGCGATAGGCGCCGAGGGTGTTGCGCGAGAGGCCGCGCTCCAGCTCCAGGTAGGAGAGGAAGTCGAGAATCAGGGACTGGAAGCGAGCGTCGGCGCCGGGGGACGCGGGCGCAGGGGTCGGCGCGGGCTTGACTGCGACAGCCATGAGGCGCTGTTCGTCTTCTCGACAGTCAGCCCTTTACGTGCAAGGGACCGTGCTCAGCGGCCGGCGGCGGCCAGAGCGCTGCCGGCGGCGAGGGGAGCGGCGAAGAAGAGCGCGTCCTGCTCGTGGGTGCGTCCCATGGTCGTAGTCGGAAGGCCCGAAGTGGCGTAGGCCGCGAGGTCGGCCGGTGCCTCGATGAGGCGGTGACGCGAAGTGGCGGCCGACTTCAACGCCTCGGCGGACTCCTCCCCCATCGCCAGGGAGCTCGCGGCGCCGGCCTCCGGAACCGCGACGACGACCGGTGCGAGCAGCATCTCCAGCACCGTCAGGGTGTGGTGGCTGACGCCGCGGTGGCGCTCGCGCGAATCGGCGGCGGAGAGGCGGGGTGAGATCAGGGTTGGGAGGCCGAGGGCGAGGGCAGCGTGGGCGCTGTCGAGCGCGGTCATACCGCCGTGGCCGAGAGCCGTGTCGGAGCCGATGATGCCGGGGCCGGGCCCGACGATGGCGGCGTCCCAGCCGAGGTCGTGGACGGCCGCGTCGAGGGCGCCGGCCGTACTGAGTGCCTCGTGCTCGCCACCGTACGCCGGCGCAGCCGCAACCTGGCCGCAGATCAGCCCGCGCTCCCGCAGAGTCGCAACGTCGCGGGAGAGCGAGCCCGGCAGCGCCCCTCCCCCGGTCTGCACGTAGCCGACCCTGATGCCCGGCAACGCTTGCGCCGCCGCCCAAGCCGCAGGCGCCAGGTGCCCGTGAAGCGGCAGAACCAGCGTCGGCATCCCCGCGCCCGCCGGAGTTGTGGTTCCTTTGGTCCGCATAGCGGACCTAAAGAACCGCAACTCGCGCTCGACCGGCTCGACCGGGTGCTGGATCGAGGTGTAGTTGAGCTTGATGACGTGCTGGTCGCCCCCGGGCGAAGCGTCGAGGCCACGGGTGAGATTGACGTGGACGACGTCGAAGCCGCCCGAGCCGAGCCCCAACTCGACGGCGGCGACGTTGACGACGACCTCGTCGCCCTCGCGCATCTCGCCGAGCAGGGTCGTATCGGCCCAGGCGGGACGGCGCTTGCCGCCGATCTCGACCAGCAACGGTTCAGATGAGACCACCACACCGCGGCGCAACGCCAGGCGACCGCTCACGAGAGCGCCTCCGCGGAGACCGCGGGCGGCGGCGGCGCTGCGGCGACCGCGCTCACGCCTCCCCGGTGGCGGCGCTATCGCCGGCCGCCGCGGCCACCAAGATGCCCTCGCAGACCGCGAGCATGCGATCGAGGTCGCGGGCGGCGACGTGCTCGTCGGCGGTGTGGACAGCGTCGGGACCGTTGGCGAGGAGGATGCACTCGAAGCCCTCGAGGCGCAGGGCGTTGACGTCGCTGCCGCCGCCGATCGCGGCCCGCACCGGCTCGACCCCGGCCGAGCGCAGTCCCGCCTCGGCCAGCGCCAGGGCCGGCGAGCTGGAGGGAATCTCGTAGCCCCGGAAGAGCTCCTCGATCCGCACGTCGACGTCGCAGCCATGCTCGCTCGCCCCCCAGGCGCAGGCCTCGGCGATCTCCCCCGCCACGGCGGCGGCTCGCTCGGAGTCGAGGCTGCGCGCCTCGGCGTGGATCGCGCAGTGGCCGGGCACGACGTTGCCGGAGGTGCCGCCGCGGATGATCCCGACGTTGGCCGTCGTCCCCGCGTCGAGCCGACCGAGGCTCATCCGGTTGATCGCCGCCGCCGCGGCGGCGATTGCGCTGCTGCCGTCCTCCGGCCGCACGCCCGCGTGGGCCTCGACCCCGGCGAAGTCGGCGAGGATCTTCTGCTGGGTCGGCGTCGCCACGATCACCTCGCCGACCGGGCCGGCGTGGTCGAGGACGAAGCCGTGGTCCGAGCGCAGCTGCGAGGCGTCGAAGGCCTTGGCGCCGCGCAGTCCCTGCTCCTCGGCGACGGTCAGCAGCAGCTCGATCCCGATCGGCGGCGGCTCCGCTGCCTCGGCGTGAGCAGCCACCAGCTCCATGAAGACCGCCACCGCGGCCTTGTTGTCGGCGCCGAGGATCGTCTCGCCACGGCTGCGGAAGACGCCTTCGTCCTCGACGACCTCGACCTGACCGCGGTGCGGGACCGTGTCGACGTGGGCGCAGAACGTCGCCCACTCGTCCCGCCGCCCCGGCAGGCGCGCCAGCAGGTTGCCGGCCCCCGCTTCAGCCGGCCCGGCGGTGGCGTCCTCGCTCACCTCGAGCCCCAGCGCCCGCAGTTCCGCGGCGAGGGTGTCGACGATCTCGCGCTCCTCCCCGGTCGGGCTGCGGATCTCGCAGAGCCGGACGAACCGGTCCCGAAGCCGTGCGTTCACCTCCACCGCCGACAGGCTAGCCGGCCCGGACCGTACTCAGGCTTCAGCGCTGGACGCCGACGTCGCTGGCGTCCGTCTCCTCGACGGCCTCCAGCGATTCGCCCTCGACCGGCCGCGTGCCGCCGTGGCGGACCGCCGCGCCGACGAACTCGCGGAAGAGCGGCTCGGGGCGATTGGGTCGGGAGTTGAACTCGGGGTGGTACTGGGAGGCGACGAAGAAGGGGTGGTCGGGAAGCTCGACCATCTCGACCAGCCGCTCGTCCGGCGAGGTGCCACCACACACCAGGCCCTCGTCTTCGAGCCGGCGGCGCAGCTGGTTGTTGACCTCGTAACGGTGGCGATGGCGCTTGTAGATGACCGCCTCGCCGAAGATCTCCCGCGCTTTCGTGCCCTCGTGCAGTTTCACCGGGTCGGCGCCGAGCCGCATCGTTCCGCCCATGTCAGAGACCTCCTTCTGCTCCGGCAGCAGGTCGACTACGGGGAACGGCGTCTCGGGGTCGAACTCGGCCGAGTTGGCGCCGTCCATGCCGACGACCGACCGGGCGAACTCGACGACGGCGATCTGCATCCCCAGGCAGATGCCCAGGTAGGGAATCTGCTTCTCGCGGGCGATCTTCGCCGCCTGGATCTTGCCCTCGATGCCGCGCTCCCCGAAGCCACCCGGAATCAGAATCCCGTCCATGCCCTCGAGCAGCTCGGGGTCGAGGTTCTCGGAATCGACCAGCTCGACGTCGACCTCGACGCCGTGGTGGAAGCCGCCGTGCTCGAGCGCCTCGATCACCGACTTGTAGGCATCGGCGAGCTGCACGTACTTGCCGACGACGGCGATCCGGACCTTGCCTTCGGCCGAGTCGGCACGGCGCACCATCGCCTCCCATTCGGCGAGGTCGGGCGAGGGCGCCTCCATGCCGAAGTGGTCGAGAACCAGGTCGTCGACGCCCTCGGCGCGGAAGACCAATGGCACCTTGTAGATGTTGTCGACGTCGTGGGCGGAGATCACCGCGTCGACGGGAAGGCTGGCGAAGAGGGCGATCTTGCTGCGGATCTCGCGGTCGAGGCGGCCTTCGGAGCGGCAGACCAGCGCGTGCGGCTGGATCCCGATCCGGCGCAGCTCGTTGACCGAGTGCTGGGTCGGCTTCGTCTTCAGTTCGCCGGCGTGGCCGACGTACGGCACCAGGGTCAGGTGCACGAACATCGCCCGCTTCGGGCCGAGGTCCGTGTAGAGCTGGCGGATCGACTCGAGGAACGGCAGCGACTCGATGTCGCCGACCGTGCCGCCAATCTCGGTGAGGACGAAGTCGACCGACTGCGACTCGGCGACGATGAGGATTTTCTGCTTGATCTCGTTGGTGATGTGCGGGATCACCTG
>JBEVJP010000060.1:0-27143 GCA_040510155.1 Solirubrobacterales bacterium
GCGTCGAGGCTCTCCTTGGTCTCGGTCTCGGTCGGCTCGATCATCAGCGCCTCGTCGACCAGCAGCGGGAAGTAGACGGTCGGCGGGTGAAAGCCGAAGTCGAGCAGGCGCTTGGCGAGGTCGAGGGTGGCGATCCCCAGCTCCCGCTTCATCGGCTTGCCGGAGAGGACGAACTCGTGCATGCAGTGGCGATCGAAGGCGATCGGGGCGTACCTGCCGGCGCGGCCCTCGGCGAGGCGCGCCTTCAGGTAGTTGGCGTTGAGGACCGCCGTCTCAGAGGCCTCGGCGAGGCCGTCGGCCCCGAGGCTGAGGATGTAGGCGTAGGAGCGCACGAAGACGCCGAAGTTGCCCTGGAAACCGCGCAGGCGGCCGATCGACTTGGGCCGCTCGTGGTCGAGGTCGTAGACGGGACCGTGACCGTCGCCCTCGCGACGGACCACCTGCGGGCGCGGCAGGAAGGGCTCGATCCGGTCGGAGACGGCGATCGGGCCGGCGCCCGGGCCACCGCCGCCGTGCGGCTGGCTGAACGACTTGTGGAGGTTGACGTGGACGATGTCGAAGCCCATGTCTCCCGGTCGCGACTGGCCCATCACCGCGTTGAGGTTGGCACCGTCGTAGTAGAGGGTGCCGCCGGCGGCATGGATAAGGGCGGCGATCTCCTCGATGTTCTCGTCAAAGAGGCCGAGCGTGTTCGGGTTGGTCAGCATCAGGCAGGCGACCTCGTCCGGGGCCTCGGCGATCTTCGCCCGCAGGTCGTCCATCTCGACGCCGCCGCGCTCGTTGGTGGCGACCTTGACGACCTCGTAGCCGGCCATCGTCACCGAGGCGGGGTTGGTCCCGTGCGAGGTGTCGGGAGCGAGGACGCGGGTCCGCGTTTCGCCGCGATCGGCGTGGTAGGCGCGGGTCAGCAGCAGGCCGGCGAGCTCACCGTGGGAGCCGGCCGAGGGCTGCAGGCTGACGTGCGGCAGCCCGCAGATCTCCGCCAGCGAGCCCTGTAGGAGCCACATCAGCTCCAGCGCGCCCTGCGCCCGCAGGGGGTCCTGGGCTGGATGCAGGCGGGCGTGACCGGGCAGCGCCGCCACCCGCTCGTTGAGCCGCGGGTTGTGCTTCATCGTGCAGGAGCCGAGCGGGTAGAAGCCGCTGTCGAGGTCGAAGTTGCGGCGCGAGAGGCGGTTGTAGTGGCGGACGATCTCCGGCTCGGCGACCTCCGGCAGGCGCGGCGGCTCCTCGCGCAACAGGTGCGCAGGGATCAGATCCTCCAGCGGCGCCTCCGGGACTTCGGCTTCGGGCAGCGCCGCGGCGCGCCGGCCCCGCTTCGACTTCTCGTAGATCGTCGTCGCCCGTTCGCGCTGCATCGGCGTCTCGGTCAGCGCCGGGTTCATGCGATCCGCTCCGGTGCCGCCGCGAGCACCTCAGCGGCCGCCGCGGCGCTTGCGGCGATGGGCCCGTCCGCGACCGCGAAGACGCGCCTCACGAGCTGACCCCGGCGGGGAAAGCGGTCCGCTCGGCGGCGACGGCGGCGCCGAGCGCGTCGGCGAGGGCGTCGATCTGGGCGCGCGTGCGCCGCTCGGTGATCGCGACGAGGAGGCCATCGGCGTACTCCGGGTACTCCCGTCCGAGCGGGTAGCCCGCCGCGATGCCCTGCTCCGCACACCGCTCCAGGACCGCGGCGACCGGCGCCTCCAGCCGCACCGCGAACTCGCGCACGACCGGCGCCTCGTGCAGCAGCTCGACCCCCTCGACGGCGGCCAGCCTCTCCCGCGCATATGCCGTCCGACGGGCCAGCAGCTCGCCGAGCTCGCGAAATCCCTGGCGGCCGAGCCAGGCGAGGTGGACCATCGCCCCCAGCGCGTTGAGCGCCTGGGCGGTGCAGATGTTGTTGGTCGCCTTCTCGCGGCGGATGTGCTGCTCGCGCGTCTGCAGCGCCAGCACGAAGCCGCGACGGCCGTCGACGTCCTCGGTCTCGCCGGCGATCCGGCCGGGCATGCGGCGGATCTGCTCCTCGGTAGCGCAGAAGAAACCAAACGATGGGCCGCCGAAGTCGAGGCGATTGCCAAGCGGCTGGCCCTCGCCGAGGGCGATGTCGGCACCCTGCTCCCCAGGAGGCTTGAGGACCCCCAGCGTCATCGGGTCGCAGGCGACGACCAGCAGGGCGCCATGCTGCTTGGCGGCGGCGCCAAGCGCCTCGACGTCCTCGACCGCACCGAGGAAGTTGGGGCTCTGCAGGAAGACGGCGGCGGTCTCCCCGTCGACTGCCGCGGCCAGCGCCGCCGCCTTGGTGAGTCCGTCCGCGAGGTCGACTTCGACGACCTCCGCCCCGTACCCGACCGAGTACGTCCGCAGCGTCTCGCGACTGTGCGGGTGCAGGCCGCGGGAGACGACGAAGCGGCGACGCTTGGTGGCGCCGATCGCCAGGTAACCGGCGGAGGCGACCGAAGACGGCCCCTCGTAGAGACCGGCGTTGGAGACCGGCAGCCCGGTCAGCTCCGACATCGCCGTCTGGAACTCGAACATCACCTGCAGGCCGCCCTGCGAGATCTCCGGCTGGTAGGGCGTGTACGGGGTGAGGAACTCCGAGCGCGAGGTGATCGCGTCGACGATCGCCGGCACGTAGTGGTCATACATCCCCGCGCCGACGAAGCAGACCTCCGCTTCGGCGTCGGCGTTGTGGGAGGCCAGCTCCGCCAGCCGCTCGTAGACCTCGGCCTCGCTGAGCCCGTTCGGAAGCTCCAGCGCCTGGTCCAGGCGCAGCTCGGCCGGGATCTGCTCGAACAGCTCCGCGACCGAGGAAATGCCGATGGCATCGAGCATTTCCTGCCTATCGGCAGGGGTTATGGACGTGTACCGCGTCACCCACCGCATGCTAGGGAAGCCAGCGGGCATCCTCTCCGCGGGATTTCCGGCCAAGTTGCGACCTTCCTCGGTTCCGCAGTGGCCTTTCGCTCCGGTCGACGTACTCAGGCTGGTCCGACATCTCTCCGGAGCCGGACTGGCGTTCAAACATTCTGATGCCGGCCCACATGACCAGCGCCCAGGCGATCACGGCCGCGGAGATCGCGACGACGATGACGACAGCGGCACCGACCAGGAACCAGGCCATGCCATAGACGCTACGGACCCGGCCCGCCGCGGCCCCACCGCGGTTGCTCCTAGTTCTCGAGCAATTTGCGGTAATCGGCGGCGCTGAGCAGCGCCTCCAGCTCGGCCTCGTCGCTGAGGCGGACTTTGACCAGCCAGCCTCCCCCGTAGGGATCCTCGTTGATCCGCTCCGGGCTCTGCTCCAGCTCGGAGTTGACCTCGACGATCTCCCCGGAGAGCGGCGCGATCACGTCGGAGACGGCCTTGACCGACTCGACCTCGGCGTAGGAGGCGTCCTTGCTGACCGTGGCGCCGACCTCCGGCGGGTCGTAGAAGACGACCTCTCCGAGCGAGTCCTGGGCGTACCAGGTGATCCCGAAGGTGGCGACGTCGCCTTCGATCCGCGCCCAGTCGTGCTCCTCGTGGTAGCGCAGGTCGTCTGGGTAGGTCGCGTCGGCCAAGGTCAGCTCCTTCGGTAGAGGGGTTTGGAAGCTATCCGCAGCGGGCGACGCTTGCCGCGCACGTCGGCCTCCAACTCGGTGCCCGGCTCGGCCAGCTCAGCGCTGACATAAGCCATCCCGGCGCCCTGCTCCAGGGAGGGCGCGAAGGTGCCTGAAGTAACGAGCCCGACCTGCTCCTCGCCGCGCAGCACCGGGTTGCCCTGGCGGGCGATCCCCGCCCCCTCGATCAGGAACGGTGCCAGCCGCTCGGCGGTGCCCTCGGCACGGGCCCGGGCGACCGCCTCGGAGCCGAGGAACCCGGTCGCCTCGGCGCAGCACCAGCCGAGGTCGGCCTCGATCGGGTTCCGCTCCGGCGTCAGCTCGTTGCCGTGCAGCGGGTAACAGACCTCGAGCCGCAGCGTGTCGCGGGCGCCGAGCCCGCAGGGCACGACGCCGGCGTCGAGCAGCTCCGCCCAGATCGCCGGCGCGATCTCCGGGTCGATCAGGATCTCGACCCCGTCCTCGCCGGTGTACCCGGTCCCGCAGACCAGCGCCGGCCGTCCGCCGATCCGCGGGTGCGAGACGTGGAACCGGGCGGGCAGCTCGATCCCCAGCGCTCCGCTCAGCACCGCCCGCGCGTGCGGCCCCTGCACGGCGACCATCGCGTACCGATCGGCGACGTCGCGCACGGAGACGTCCTGATCGCGACTCCAGCGCCCCAGCCAGGCAAGGTCAACCTCGTGATTGGCCGCATTGGTGACGATCAGATACCGATCGCCCCCCAGCCGGTAAGCGAAGAGATCGTCAATGACCCCACCGCTCTCGTTGCACAAGCACGAGTACTGCGCCCCCCCGACCTCGACCCTGCCGACGTCATTGGAGAGCACCAACTGCAAGAACTTCAGCGCCCCCGGCCCCTCCACCTCGACCTGCCCCATGTGCGAGACGTCGAACATCCCCACATGCGTCCGCACCGCCGAATGCTCCTCTCGAATCCCCTCATACGTAACCGGCATCTCCCACCCGGCAAAGGGAACGAGCTTCGCCCCACGCTCGGCGTGGAGGTCACGCAGCGGCGTCCGGCGCAGAGTCTCGGCAGTCACCCAACAAATCTATTGAGACCACCACAAAAAGGAGCGGTCGCACGGCAACACTCAGAAGGTGAGGGTGCTCACCGAACCAAGCAGCCCGCGAGGGCTCGAGGGCATAGCGCCGCGCGGGCGGGGTGTGTGCCCCTCCCCGGAAGGCTCAAGCGGCGACGCCCCGCACCCGCAGGTTCGCCCAGCTGCGCGACGGCCTTCAGGGGAGGGGCACACACCCCGTCCCCCCGCCAACTACTCCTTGAGAAACCCCGGCACGTCGATGTCATCATCCGACACCCGCAGTTTGCGAATGTCGGTGTCCTCAGCCGAGACCCGCGGCCGGCTCTCGTAGCGGCGGCGGACCCGCTGCGGCGAGCGGGCCAGCAGCTCGAAGCCCTCGAATCCGGTCGCGATCACGGTGACCCGGACCTCGTCCTTCATCGACTGGTCGACGACGGAGCCGAAGATGATGTTGGCGTTGTCGTCGGCCTCGGCCTGGACGAGCTGGGCGGCCTCGTTGACCTCGAAGAGGCCGAGGTCCTCGGGGCCGGTGATGTTCAGCAGCATCCCGGTCGCGCCCTTGATCGACTCCTCGATCAGCGGCGAGGTGATCGCCGCCTTGGCGGCATCGAGGGCGCGCGCCTCGCCGGAGGCGGAGCCGACGCCCATCAGGGCCGAGCCGGCGTCGCGCATGATCGTGCGCACGTCGGCGAAGTCGAGGTTGATCAGGCCGGGGATCGTGATCAGGTCGGTGATGCCCTGCACGCCCTGGCGGAGGATGTCGTCCGCCTGGCGGAAGGCCTCCAGCACCGAGGTGCGGCGCTCGACCGCCTGCAGCAGCTTCTCGTTGGGGACGATGATCAGGGTGTCGACGTTGTTGCGCAGTTTCTCGATGCCCTCGAGCGCCTGCTGCATGCGTCGTTTGCCCTCGAACTCGAACGGCTTGGTCACCGCGCCGACGGTGAGGGCGCCGATCTCTTCCTTGGCGATCTCGGCGATCACCGGGGCCGAGCCGGTCCCGGTGCCACCGCCCTCGCCGGCGGTGACGAAGACCATGTCGGCGCCCTTCAGCGCCTCCTTGATCTCATCGCGACTCTCGGCCGCCGCGCCCGCCCCGACCTCGGGGTTGCCGCCGGCACCGAGCCCACGGGTGAGCTCCTGTCCGATCGAAAGCTTGATGTCTGCGTCGCAGGCCTGCAGGGCCTGGGCGTCCGTGTTGACGGCGACGAACTCGACGCCGCGAATTCCGGCGTCGACCATGCGACTGACCGCGTTGGTACCGCCGCCGCCTGCGCCGACGACCTTGATGACCGCAAGGTAAGTGGATTCCATTGAGTTGAGCCTTTGAGTTGAGCCTTTTCCGTCCGAGCCTTTAGCGAGACTCAAGGGTTTGAGTCACCACCGCCAGGGCGGAAATTGCGCTGAACGTAGGGCATTCTGACGGGTCTGTCAAACGGCCGGGTGCCATCCTGCAAGCGTCCTTCCTCAAGTAGGGATTGAGGGTTTGGCGATTCTAACCCTGTGGTCGAGGGTTCACGGTGCGGGCGGAAGGCTATGCCCAGAGCCACCCCAGGTCGGTCGGCCCGGAGCGTGCAGGTCTACATAATCGAGCGCTTCCAGTTCGGGGTCGGCGAGAACGGCCGCCGCTGCTTTCCACTTTCGGGCCGCCTGCGAGTCGTCGCCGAAACGGAGTTCGATCCCGGGATCGAGGAGGACGTCCACCCCGCTCTCGCCGTAGTAGGAGCGATCGACGTAGCGGCGCAGCTCGGGCGGAGCAGCCCCGAGCACCCGCACCTGTTCCAGCACCGGCCCGGCGACGCGATCGCCTTTCGGCGGCGCCTGGAGAGGGAGGACCGGCAGCGAGTTGTCTTCCGGCAGCGGGAACCAACGCAGCAGCGAGCCATCGACGGCGACAGCGACGGCTTCGGAGCCGCTGCCGAATACGGCGATCGGCTGGGAAGGGGCCAAGTTCGGTTCGACGCTTTCATCGCCGAACAGCTTCTGGAAGACGAAGGCGAGCGCGATCACCGCCAGGATCGCGATCAGCGAGCGCCAGAGCCAGCGCCTCACGGCGACTCGTCGCCGGGCCAGCGCAGGTCGCCGAGCACCTGGACCTCCGGCTCCAGCTCGATCCCGAAGCGCTCCCGGACCCGCCGCTGCCCCTCCGCCATCAGCGCGACGACGTCTGCGGTGGTCGCCTCGCCGGTGTTCTCGACGAAGTTGGCGTGCTTCTCGGAGAAGCGGGCCCCGCCCTGGCGCAGGCCGCGGCAGCCGGCCGCCTCGAGCAGTTGCCCGGCGGTGCGCCCCTCGGCGCGCTCGTCGTCGGGGTTCTTGAAGGTCGAGCCGAAGGTCTTGATCCCTTTTGGCTGGGCGTCGTGCCGGCGCTGCCGCATCGTCGCCATCGTCGCCCGGATCTCCTCAGGGTCACCGGGTCGCAGCCGGAAGGCCGCCCGCGAGACGACCTCGGCCGGGCCGAGGTTGGAGTAGCGGTAAGTGAAGTCGAGCTGGTCGGGGGTGCGGCGCTCGGTTCCCTGGGCGGTGCTGACCTCGACCCACTCGAGCACGCGGGCGAGCTGGCCGCCGTAGGCGTTGGCGTTCATCCGTACCGCCCCGCCGGCGGTACCGGGAATGTTGGTGCCGAACTCGATCCCGGAGAGCCCCCAGTTGGCCGCTCTGGTCGCCGCCGTCGGCAGCCGGGCGCCGCCGCCGCAGAGCAGCCGCTCGCCCTCGCGCTCGATCGTCGCGAGGTCCCCGTCCAGCTTGATCGCAACCCCGTGAAATCCATCGTCGGCAATCAGCAGGTTCGAGCCGGAGCCGACCAGCCCTACCGGTAGATCCTCTCCCTCCGCCCAGCGCAAGAGATCGACCAGAGCGCCGGCGTCGACGGGGCGAGCGAACCAGTCGGCCGGGCCGCCGGTGCGGACGGTGGTCAGGCGGGCGAGCGGGAAGCCGGCCTCGACGCCTGCTGGAGGTGCCGTGCTCAAGCTTTTCCCTCGACCAGCTGCTCGCCAAGCCTGAAGACGTCGCCGGCCCCGATCGTGACCAGCACGTCGCCCTCGCCGAGTCGCCCCTCGAGCGCGGCACGGGCCTGGCCGGCCTTCGGCAGCCACCAGACCGCCCGCCCACCCATCCGGTCGGCAGCGGCGTTGGCGACCCGCAGACCGCTGACGCCGGCCAGCTCGCCGACCGGCTCCTCGCGAGCCGGATAGACGTCGAGCACGATCGCCTCGTCGGCCAGGGCCAGGGCGGCGCCGAACTCGGTGCCGAGGGCCTTGGTACGCGAGTAGAGGTGGGGCTGGAAGACCGCGATCAGCCGCCGCGGCGGTGGATCGAGCTCGCGCAGGGCAGCCAGGGCGGCGCGAACCTCGGTCGGGTGGTGGGCGTAGTCGTCGTATATGCGGGCACCGTTGCGGGCTCCCTTCAGCTCGAGCCGGCGCTTGACGCCGGCGAAGCTCTCGAGGGCCGTAGCCGCCGCCGCGACGTCGAGCCCGGCCAGCTCGGTCGCCGCCAGGGCGGCACGGGCGTTCAGCAGGTTGTGGCGGCCGGGAACCGCCAGGGCCAGCCCTGCCGGCCCCGGTTGGTCGGCAGCGAAGCGGAGCACACGCGTCTCCGGCCCGCCCGTGAGGGCGGCGGCGCTTCCCAGGGCCGCCGCGGTCGAACCGCCAGCGACCTGGGTCGAACCGCCGGCGAGCGCCGCCGGGCCATCACCGGCGCCAGGCGCTGGCGTGCGCGGGGCGGCGCCAACCGCCGTTGGCAACGCCAGCCCGGCGGCGGGCGCCACGAAGCGCTCGAACGCCTCCCGCAGCTCGGCCAGGCTGCCCCAGCGCGCGTGATGGTCGAGCTCGACGTTGGTGACCACCGCCACCTCCGGCTTCAGATCGAGGAAGCTGCCGTCGCTCTCGTCGGCCTCGGCGACGACCCACTCGCCCTCTCCCCAGCCGGCGTTGGCGGCGCCGCCGTCTTCCCCCAGGCCAGGAACCTCGCCGCCGACGAAGAAGGCCGGATCGGCTCCGATTCCCTGCAGTGCCCAGACCAGCATCGAGGTCGTCGTCGTCTTGCCGTGGGTGCCGGCGACGGCGATCAGGCGCTTCTCGGCGCAGAGCTGGGCAAGCAGGGCCCCACGATGGATCGGCTCGAGCCCACGCTCGCGGGCCAGCGACAGCTCCGGGTTGTCAGCGCCGATCGCGGTCGAGACGACGACTTCGGCCCCATCGGGCAGGTTGGCGGCGTCATGGCCGATGACGGGATCGAGGCCAGCGCCACGCAGGCGCTCCATATAAGAGGAGTCGGCACGGTCGCTGCCGGTCACGGTCGCGCCGAGGCGCGCGCAGACCAGCGCCAGCCCGCTCATCCCGGCGCCACCGATGCCGATGAAGTGAAGGCGCCGGCCGGTCCAAGCACCGGTCATCGTGCCGCCGCCAGTACCTCGTCGGCGATTCGCCTCGCCGCGTCGGGCTTGGCCAAGGCGCGGGAGGCCGCGCTCATCCGCTCCAGCAGGCCCTGGTCGCCGAGGATCTTTGCCACCTCGCCGCGGAGCCGCTCGGCGCTGACCTCGGTATCTGGGAGAACGGTCGCGGCGCGGCCCCGCTCCATCCAGGCGGCGTTGGCGGTCTGGTGGTCGGCGGTGGCGTGCGGGTAGGGCACGAGGATCGCCGGGCGGCCGGCGGCAATGACCTCGAAGATCGAGCCACCCGAGCGCGCGACGACGAGGTCGGCGGCGGCGAGGACGTCGCCGAGATTGGGCTCGTACTCGATCAGCGTGTAGCCCTCCTTATATGGAGCAGCGGCGAGGCGGGTCTCCAGTTCCGGATAGTCGCGGCTGCCTGCCAGGTGCAGGACCGCGAACTCACGTCCCTCACGCTCGGCGAAGGCCTCGATCGCGGCGAGGTTTATCGAGCGCGCCCCCTGGCTGCCCCCCATCACCAGCAGGCAGTGAGCGTCGGCGGCGATCCCGAAGCGGGCGCGAGCCGCGCCGCGATCGGCGGCGACGACGGCCTCGGGCACGGGCCGCCCGGTGACCAGAAAGGGATCGCCCTCGCGGCCCTCGATCGGGAAGCCGAGGCAGACCCGGCTGGCGCGGCTGGCAAGCAGGCGGTTGGAAAGGCCGAGGTGGCTGTCGGCCTCGGTGAGGACCAGCGGGGTCCCGGTCAGGACCGCGGCCATGCCCGCCGTGCCGGCGACGTAGCCGCCGCCGCCGACGACCACGTCGGCACCGCGGGAGCGCAACGCATGGCGCGCCGTCGCCACGGCCCCAATCGCCTCCAAGCCCGCCCGCGCCGCCTTCAAGGGATTGCGGCGGTCGAGCCCACGCACCTTGAGGAAGTCGATCTCGTATCCGGCGGCCGGGACCAGCTCCGCCTCGATCCGCTCGCGCGTGCCGAGGAAGGAAACCTCGGCGCCGCTAGCCCGAAGCTCGGCGGCGACTGCCATTGCGGGCACCACGTGACCCGCGGTTCCCCCCGCTGCCACCACGACCTTTGGCTTTCCCGTGGGCACTCTTAGCTCGACTCCTCTGTTGCGCGGGGCGGCGCCCGCCATCGACGACGCGCAGTTTGCCAGCGCCGGTGGATCGCCTCGCGCCGCTGCCGCTGGAGCGCCCTTGCGTGCCGGTCGCCATCGCCTTGGCGGTGCCCCCACGGGCGACGTTGAGGATCAGGCCGACGACGAAGAGGGTGGTGATCAGGCTGCTGCCGCCGTAGGAGACGAAGGGGAGCGGCACCCCGGTCAGCGGTGCCAGGCCCATCACCGCGAAGAGGTTGATCGTCGCCTGGGCGAGGACCATCGAGGTCAGCCCTGCGACCAGGAGCTTGCCGTAGTTGTCCTTGGCCTTCTGGGCGACTTTGAGGCCGGCGTAGCCGAACATCGCGAAGAGGCCGACCACGCCGACGATCCCGACCATGCCGAGCTCCTCGCCGATCACCGCCGAGATCATGTCGGTGTGGGCCTCGGGCAGGTAGAAGGCCTTCTGGACGCCGTTACCGATCCCGACCCCGAAGAGTCCGCCGGAGCCGAGCGCGATCTTCGCCTGCGCCGCCTGGAAGCCGGCGCCGCTGGCGTCGGCGCCGGGGTTGAGGAAGCCGGTCAGGCGGGCCATCCGGTAGGGCTCGACGATCGTCATCAGCAGCGCCAGGCCCGCGATGCAGACCGCGATCAGGCCGAGGTCGCGGGGACGGGCGCCGGCGGCGACGAGGGTTGCGGCGACGGCGAAGACAGTGACCATCGTCGTCCCCATGTCGGGCTCCAGCATGATCAGCAGGCAGGAGGCGCCGACGACCAGCAGGAAAGGCATGAAGCCTTCGATCGAGCGGGCCCGCTTCGGTTTTCGGGCGAGCATGTCGGCGCCGTAGAGGATGAGCGCCACCTTGGCGATCTCCGAGGGCTGGATCTGCATGAAGCCGGAGCCGAGCCAGCGGCTGGCGCCGTTGACGCTGGTGCCGGCGCCGAGGACGACGACGAGCAGGAAGATCGAGCCGGCGAGCAGGGCCGGCGTCACGTTGCGCACCGCCTGCAGGCCGTGGCGCGCGGTCAGGTGCATGATCAGCAGGCCGACGGCGCCGAACATCAGCGTCCGCTTCAGGTAGAAGGCGCTGTCGGAGAGCCCGCCGTCCTGGAGGATCCTGGTCGTCGAGCTGGCCGAGAAGACCATCACCGCGCCGAGCGCGAGCAGGCAGAGGGTCGCGGTCAGCAGCATCGAGTACTCGGTCGAGGCGGCGTGCCGGCGCGAGCGCGGCTTCGCCTTCGCCCCCTTCCCCTTCTTCTTCGGCTTGGCAGGGCGACCCACAAGGCTGCCCAGGCCGCCCAGCGAGAGTGCCTTGGCGCTCAACCCAGCTCCTCGACGATCTCGCGGAAGCGCTCGCCGCGGCGCTCGAAGTTCTCGAAGGCGTCGAAGCTGGCGCAGGCGGGCGAGAGCAGCACGACCTCGCCGGGAGATGCCGCGGCAGCAGCGCGGCGGACCGCGTCCTCGAGATCGTCGCAGCGGTGCAGCTCGACGCCGGCGGCCAGCGCCGGCGCCAGCGCCTCCGCCAGTCGCTCGGCCGAGGCGCCGGTCAGGTAAACGGCGCGGCAGTGCTCGCGGACGGGGTCGAGCAGCGGCTCGTAGGGCTCGCCCTTCTCGCTGCCGCCGAGGATCGCGTGCACTCCGTCCTCGAAGGCGCGGATGCCGACGATCGCCGAGGCGACGTTGGTCGCCTTGGAGTCGTTGACGAAGCGGACGCCGTCGATCTCCGCCACCGGCTCGAGCCGGTGCGGGACGCCGGCGAAGCTGCGCAGCCCCTCGCGGACGGCCTCGCGGTCGATCCCCATCGTCAGCGCCGCGGCCGCGGCAGCCATGGCGTTGGCGACGTTGTGCCCGCCGACGACGCCGAGCTCATCGACCCGCAGCAGCGGCTCGCCGTCATAGAAGATCGTCCCTTCGGCGACCGCCACCTCGCAATCGGGAGCGTCGCCGACGCAGAATGAGACCCGGCGAGCGCAGCCGCCGAGGTCGGTGCCGGCCAGCTCGGGATCGTCGGCGTTGTAGACAGCGACGTCGTCGTTGCCCTGGTTGGCAAAGATCCGCAGCTTCGCGGCGAGGTAGTCGGGCAAACCCTCGTAGCGGTCGAGATGGTCCGGCGCAAGGTTGAGGAAGACCCCGCACTCCGGCGCGAACTCGAGCGTGTCTTCGAGCTGAAAGCTCGAGCACTCGCAGACGACCGTCGCGTCGGCCTCGATCGCCCCGACCTGCGAGGCCAGCGGCGTGCCGACGTTCCCGGCGACCACCACCGGCTCACCGGCAGTCCGGTACACGTGCCCCAACATCTCCACCGTCGTCGTCTTCCCGTTGGTCCCGGTCACGGCCACAAACCGATTCGGCAGCGCCCGCCAAGCCAACTCGAGCTCCCCCATCACCTCGACCCCACGCTCCAGAGCCGCCGCGATCACCGGCGCCTCCCGCGGCACCCCGGGGCTCTTCACGACCGTCCGCACTCCATCGAGCAACGCCAATCCATCCGAATCCAAGAAGACTTCGACGCCCACCTCCCGAAGTCCTGCCGCCGAATCCGGAAACCCCAAATCGACCCCCACGACCTCCTCCCCGAGAGAGGAAAGCAGCCGGGCCGCGGCGATCCCCGACCGCGCCAACCCCACTACGAGAAAGGGGCCTCTGGGCAGTGGCGGCCGTATCTCCTTCGGGGGGGGAACACTCACATCACAAAGGTTCGCGCCTAAGCCCCGGGACCCTGTGCGCCGTGGCGAGTCCGGTGCCCCTCCCCGGAAGGCTCAAGCGACCACGCCTCGCACTCCCAGGTCCGATCAGCTGCGCGACGGCCTTCAGGGGAGGGGCACCGGACTCGCCCCCACCACAGTCCCGAGGCTCTACCGCCCGATGCTCTGCTGGTACAAGGTAAATCCAATCCCCGAACAAACCGCCGCCACGATCCAGAAGCGCAGCATGATCTTGGTCTCGGACCAGGCCATCATCTCGAAGTGATGGTGCAGCGGCGCCATCAGCAGGACCCGGCGCCGGAAGGTCTTGAACGAGAAGACCTGGATCGCCACCGAGAGGGCCTCGATCACGAAGATGCCGCCGATGATCAGCAGCAGCACCTCGGTCTGGGTCATCACCGCCAGGGCGCCGATCGCCCCACCTAAGCCGAGCGAACCGGTGTCGCCCATGAAGATCGAGGCCGGGAAGGCGTTGAACCAGAGGAAGCCGATGCAGGCACCGACCAGGCAGGCGGAAAGCAGCGCCAGGTCCTGCTGTTGGTTGGCGATGAAGGAGATCGCCGTGTAGGCGAGCAGGACGATCGCGCAGGATCCGGCGGCGAGGCCGTCGAGGCCGTCGGTGAGGTTGACCCCGTTCGAGGTGCCGGCGAGAACCAGGAAGACGAGCACGAAGTAGAGGACCGGGCCGAGATCGATGCTGCCGTCGCCGATCCGGAAGTAGAGGATCGGCTCGAGGCCGACCTCGTGCCGCGCCACCCACCAGAGGATCAGGGCGAGGATCACCTGGCCGAGGATCTTCCAGCGCGCCGAGAGGCCGAGTGAACGGCGTTTGACGATCTTGATGAAGTCGTCGGCGAAGCCGAGCCCGGCGCAACCGAGTGCGACGCCGAAGACGGCCAGGCTCTGGGCGCTGCGGTCGGAGAGGACCAGGTAGGGCACGCAGATCGAGACGAAGATGATCAGGCCGCCCATCGTCGGCGTCCCCGCCTTGGCGTGGTGCTCCTGCGGGCCGTCCTCACGAATGTGCTGACCGAACTCTCGGACCCGCAGGTATTCGATGAATTTGGGGCCGAGGAAGATGCAGATCAGCATCGCCGCCATGCCGGCGATCAGGACTTCGCCCATCAGAGCATCTCCTCGAGCGCCTCGGCGACGGCCTCGAGGCCGGCCGAGCGGGAGCCCTTGACGAGCACGGCGTCGCCGCTTTCCAGACGTTCCGCCAGCAGCTCGGCCGCTTCCTCTGGGGTGCCGACCAACTCGTCGGGACCGTAGGCGCGGGCCGGCTCGGCGACGCCGATCACGAGGTCGATCCCATGGGCGCGGGCGTGCTCGCCGACTTCGCCGTGGTAGCCGGCCGCACCGGGGCCGAGCTCGGCCATCTCACCGAGCACGGCGACGGTGCGCTCGGCGCCCAGCGCTGCGAGGTGATCAAGGGCGGCGCGCATCGAGACCGGGTTGGCGTTGTAACAGTCGTTCACGAGGAGGATCCCGTCGCCGAGCTGCAAGCGCTCACCGCGGAAGCGGGAGAATCCTATGCTCGCAGCGCGGTCGGCCATCTCCGCCGGATCGGCACCGAGCGCGACCCCGGCGGCAACCGCCGCCAACGCGTTGGTGAGGTTGTGGGCCTCGGTGAAGGGCAGGTGGAAGACCGTCTTCCCCATCGGGGTGGCGATCCGCGCTTCCGTCACCCCCTCCTCGATCCGCCGCTCGAGCGCCTCGACGTCGCCCCCCGGCCCGAAACGCAGCACTCGCGGCGCTCGTGCCAGGTGCGGCTCCAGCTCCCCGGCCTCGACCGGGGCGACCAGGGTTCCATCCTCCGGAAGGAAGTCGATCACCTCGGCCTTGGCCGCCGCGATCGCCTCGACCGAGCCGAGCAGCTCGATGTGGACGGGACCGACGTTGGTGATCACCGCGACTTCGGGCTCGGAGATCGCGGCCAGCTCGGCGATCTGGCCGGCGCCGCGCATCGCCATCTCCAGGACCAGGGTCTCGGTGTCTTCGGGCGCTTCGAGGATCGTCAGCGGCAGGCCGATCTCGGTGTTGAGGTTCTCGCGATTGGCATGCACCCGGCCGGGCAGCAGCGCCCGGGATATGTCCTTGACCGAGGTCTTGCCGACCGAGCCGGTGACACCGACCACACGGGCGCCAAGGGCGCGCCGCCAGGCTCTCGCCAGCCCCTGCAGCGCCGCCAACGGATCCTCGACCACGAAGACCCAGGCTCCCTGCCGAGGATCGGAGGCGCGTTCGTTCTTTGTATCGCTATCCGAAACAAAGAACGAACGCGCCTGGGCGCCGACGACCGCCCCCCATGCCCCAGCCTCGATCGCTGCCGGCGCGAACTCGCCGCCGTCGCGGTTGGCGCCGACCAGGCCGAAGAAGAGATCGCCGGGGCCGGCATCGGCGGAGGAGATGACCGCGCGGCGTGGCGGCTCCGGCGCGCCCTCGGCAAGCACCTCGGCCCCCAGGGCGGCGGCGATCTCGGCCGGGGTCAGATTCATCGCGGGTCCACCTTCAAGCGACCGGGCATCCGCGTTCTCGATGTCATCGACCGGCCACCTCGCTGCCGGCGCCACTGAGCCTGCGCAGCTCCTCGCGAGCAACCTGGCGGTCGTCGAAGGGGACCTTGCGGCCACCCTCGAACTCCTGGCCCTGCTCGTGGCCCTTGCCGGCGATCACGACGGTGTCGCCGGGGCGCGCCTGGCCCAGCGCCAGGGCGATCGCGGCCCGACGATCGACCTCGCTCTCGACCGCCCCGCCGGCGCCCTCCGTTCCGCTCAGGACTTCGGCGACGATCGCCTCGGGGTCCTCGGAGCGGGGGTTGTCGGAGGTGACGATCGCCAGGTCGGAGAGTTCCGCCCCCGCCCGACCCATCTTCGGCCGCTTGTCGCGATCGCGGTCGCCGCCGGCGCCGAAGACTGAGATCAGCCGGCCCGGGGTCAGCCGCCGTGCGGCCCGCAGCACGTTCTCCAGCGAGTCGGGCGTGTGCGCGTAGTCGACCAGGACCGTGAACCCCTGGCCCTCGTCGATCGGCTCGAACCGGCCGGGCGGAGCCGGCGCCTCGGCCAGCGCCGCGACCGCTGCCTCGGGCTCGACCCCGAGCGCCAGTGCCGCGGCGAGGGCGCCGAGCGCGTTGGCGACGTTGAAGTGGCCGGGAAGGCGCGTCCGCACCGTCAGCTCAGCTGCTGGTGAGGCTCCCGCCTCTCCCGGACCGCTCTTACCGAAGGCAGCCGGTCCGAGCCGGACGACGAAGGACGCGCCGCCGGCGTCGAAGGTGACGTCGGTCGCCGAGATATCGGCCTCGCCGCCCTCGGCCGAGAAGGTCACGCACTCGAATTCCCTCGCCAAGCGCCGCCCGTACTCGTCGTCGACGTTGACGATCGCGGTCCCCGGACCCGCCTCGAAGAGGAGTCGCTTGGCCCGGAAGTAGTCCTCCATGTCGGCGTGGAAGTCGAGGTGGTCCTGGGTGAGGTTGGTGAACACCGCCGCCTCGAAGTGGATCGCATCGGCGCGGTGCAGCGACATCGCGTGGGAGGAGACCTCAATCGTGGCGGCCGCGTCGCCGGCCTCGAGCATCCGCCGGAAGGTCCCCTGCAGCTCGATCGCCTCCGGCGTCGTCCGCTCGACCTCCTCCTCGACCCCGCCAACGACCTGCTTGACGGTCCCCATCAGCCCGGACTGGATCCCGGCCGCCTCGAGGATCTCCCGGATCAGGAAGGCGGTCGTCGTCTTGCCGTTGGTGCCGGTGACGCCGACCACCCGCAACGTCGCCGTCGGGTCGCCGAAGAAGCGGGCCGCCAGCGGCGCCATCGCCGCCCGCGCGTCGGCGACCACGACCTGCGGCGCCTCGACCTCGAGCTCGCGCTCCACCACCAAGGCAGTGGCCCCGTCGGCGACGGCCTGCGGGCCGAAGTCATGCCCGTCGGCGCGCTCGCCGGGGACGCAGAAGTACAGCGTGCCCGGCCCGACCCTGTGGCTGTCGTAGGCGAGGGCGGTCACCTCGACGCCGGGGTCGCCGCCGACGACGCGCGCGCCCCCGAGTTTCGCGACAAGCTCGTCGAGCCTCATGCGCAGGCGATTCTAGGTAGCGCTCCGGGTGCCCTCGCCGGGCCTATTCGGGCGCTACCCCGAGGTACGGCAGCGCGAAGGCGGCGATCTGGCCGAAGGCGGGCGCCGCGACCGAGCCGCCGTAGATTTCGCCTTGCGGCTGGTCGACGATCACCGCCGCCAGCAGTTGCGGGTTCTGGGCCGGAGCGAAGCCGATGAAGGAGGCGACGTACTTGGTCTCCGAGTACCCGCCTTCTTCCGCCACCTGGGCGGTTCCCGTCTTGCCGGCGAGCGTGTAGCCGGGGACGCTGACCTCGGAGGCGGTACCGCCGGGAGCGAGCACGCCCTCGAGCATTTCCCGCACCTCGGCGGCGACCGCGGGGCTGATCACCCGCTTGCCCTTGGGCTCGTGAATTTCTTCTTCGCCGATCCGCTTGATCAGCTGCGGCGGCCGCAGCATGCCGTCGTTGGCGATGGCGTTATAGCCGGCGATCATCTGCATCGGCGTAACCGCCAGGCCCTGGCCGATCGGCAGGTTGCCCATCGTCGAGCCGGAGTAGTCGTCGAGCTTGGGGACGATGCCGATTTCCTCGGCCGGGAACTGCACGCCCGTCTTGCGCCCGAAACCGAACCGATCGATCCACTTGCTGAAGTCCGTGGCGCCCAGCTCGAGCCCGATCGTCACCGCTCCCACGTTCGAGGAGTGGGCGAGGATTTCGGCGACGCTGAGCGTCTCGGTCCCGCGCGGCTCGGCGTCTTCGATCGTCCGGTCGGCGACCTGGATGGTCGGTGCCAGGGTGAAGCTCGAGGTCGGGGTGACGAGTTTTTCTTCCAGCGCCGCCGCCACCGTGAACGCCTTGAAGGTCGATCCCGGCTCGTAGTTCATGCCGGTGGCGCGGTTCTTCAGGTCTTCGTTGCTGGCTTCGGAGAGGTCGCCGGGGTCGACCGGCGGCCAGTTCGCCATCGCCAGGATCTGGGAGCTGCGCGGGTCGACGACGATCGCGGTCGCTCCCTTCGGCGAATACGCTTCCCCGACTTCACCGAGGACCTGTTCGGTCTTCGCCTGAATCAGCGGGTCGAGAGTCAGCTGGATGTCTTCGCCGTCGCTGGCTTCCTTGACGGTCTGCAGCCGGATCGGGTCGCCAAGCGCGTCGCGGACGATCTGCCGTTCGCCGTCTTCGCCGCGCAGAATCGATTCCTCGCCGGCCTCGAGCCCGGTCAGGCCCTGGTTTTCGGAACCGACCGAGCCGATCACCTGTCCCGCCATTTCGCCCTGCGGGTAGGTGCGGCGGCTGTCGGGCAGCTCGCCGATCCCTTCCAGGTCGAGCGCTTCGACCTTGGCGGCGGCGCCGAGGCCGACTTTGTGGGCGACGTAGGAGAAGCCCCCTTCGGCGGTCAGCGCTTCAAGCACCTCCTGCTCCGTGAGGCCGAGGATCGGGGCCAGCTGCCGGGCTGCCTTCGGTGGGTTTTTCACCTGATAGGGCGTGGCATAGATCGTCGCCGCGTCCTCGGAGGCGGCGAGGGCGTTGCCTCTGCGGTCGAGCAGGCTGCCGCGCAGGCCTGGCACGGTCACCGTCTCGGTCTGCTGGGAGATCGCCTCGGAGGCGAGTTGGGGTCCCTGCACGCCCTGCAGCCAGAAGGCGCGGACGATGACGACCAGGAAGCAGAGCAGGAAGCCGGCGAAGAGCAGACCGATCCGGCGCTCAATCAAGCGCATCCGTGCGTCCTACCCCCCGGCCGCCGCAAGGCGCGCCGCCGCGGTGGCGACGACGCCGTGGCCGGCGTCGACGAAGTGAATCTCGTCGCTGCTCGGCATCGCCAGGCCGAGGGGCCCGGCCGCGTTGCGGACGGCGCCGACTCCGGAGCCCTTCGCGTCGCGCCCCCGCAGGATGGAGTTCTCCTCTTCGAGGGCGGTGATCTGTTCGTCGATCTTGCCCGAGGAGGCCGCGAAGCTGAGGGTTACGACGTTGAGGGCAACGATGCCGACCAGCAGCAGGCCGAGCAGGCCGATCCAGGCCCGCCCGCGGGTGAGGCGGACGACCAGGCCCGAGTCGGGCAGCTGGCTGACCGCGACCGCCGTACGGCCGACCGCGATCGGGATCAGCTGGCCGCCGGCGACGGCGCGCTGCGCGGTGGCGCGGGCAAGCGGTGCGGCAGCCTGGGCGCCACGGGCCGCGGTCGAGCGGCCGGTGCGTGGCGCAGTCGCGTGGGCGGTGCGAGACGCCGCTGAAGAGCTTCGGGGCGCCGCTTTGCGGGCCGTCGTCTTGGCCGGTGCTTTGCGGGTAGCGCCCTTGCGGGTTGCCGGTTTGCGAGCGGGGGCTTTGCGCGCCGGGGCCGCGGTGCCAGCGCTGGCTTTGGGACGGCCACGGGTCGGCCGCAGCGGCCGTTTGCGTGCCGGCGAGGTCTTCGCTGGCGCGGCGGTCTGGGCGCGGGTAGAGCGTTTCGCCGGCGCTGCCGGTGTGGCGGCGCGCTTGGCGGGTGGGCGCGGCGGTGCGGCCGGAGCAGCGCTGCTGCGACGGGCGGGGGCGGCGACAGCCATCAGGCGCTCTCCCCGACGGGCTCGGCGATCTTCAGCGCCGCGCGCAGGTGGGCGGAGCGGGCGCGCGGGTTGGCTTCGACCTCCTCGGGGCCGGGCGGTACCGCCCGGCGGGTCAGCAGCTCCGCCTCGGGCTCGTGACCGCAGACGCAGACCGGCAACTCCGGCGGGCAGAGGCAGCCGCGCGCCTTCTCGGCCAGGAACTGCTTCACGGGCCGGTCCTCGAGCGAATGAAAGGAGATCGCCGCGAAGCGGCCGCCCACCGGCAGCATCTCCCAGGCCAGCGGCAGCGCCTCCTGCAGGGAGTCGAGCTCGCCGTTGACGGCGATCCGAATCGCCTGAAAGGTGCGCTTGGCGGGATGGCCGCCGCCGAACTGGGCCGCGGTGGGCATCCCGGCTTTGACCGCGGCGACGAGGTCGGCGGTCGTCCGCAAGGGCCGCCTGCGGACGATCTCGCGGGCGATCCCACCGGCGTAGCGCTCCTCGCCGAAATGGCGCAGCGTCTGCGCGATCCGCGACTCCGGCCACTCGTTGACGAGGTCGGCGGCGTCGAACTGCTGGCGCGTGTCCATCCGCATGTCGAGCGGCGCGTCATAGGAATAGGAGAAGCCCCGCTCCCAGGCGTCGATCTGCATCGAGGACATTCCGAGGTCTACATAAACCATCTCTGGGCGCACACCTTCGCCGTGCAGGGTGCGAAGCCCTGCCGCGAAGTCGCTGCCGATGAAGCGGGTCTGACAGGGCGCCTCGGCGGCGAACTCCTCGAAGCGGGCCGCCGCGGCGGGGTCGCGGTCGATCGCGATCAGCGTCCCCTCGTCGCCCAGATGCGCCGCCACCTGGCGGGCGTGGCCGCCGCCGCCGAAGGTGCAGTCGACGGCGGTCTGGCCGGGCTCGGGGGCCAGCAGCGAGACCAGCTCGGGGGCGAGGACGGGCTCGTGGCTCATCGGCTCGAGCGCTCCCCCGGGCCGCGGTTCCGAGTGGTGGGAGATGGTGGGAGTGCGGGCGGCATGAAGTCTCATCGTCACGCACCGGCCCCGGCGCCGGCCAGGCCCTCGGCGATCTCGGGCGCGGCCGCGTCGAGCTCTTCCTCCTGCTTGGCCCAGGCCTCGGCGTTCCAGATCTCCAGGTACTCCCCCGCCCCGATCACCACGCAGTTGCCGTCGAGCCCGGCATGCTCGATCAGCGGCTTGGGAACGCGGATCCGCCCGGCGGAGTCGAGCTTCTCGTCGAAGGAGCCACCGTGGAAGCGGCGGCGCAGCTGCCTTGCATCGCGCCCGAAGGGGCTGTGCGGCGAGAGGAAGCGGTCGGAGAGCTGCTCGAACTCGGCGGTCGTGTGCACCCAGACGCAGGGGTCGAAGCCCTTCGAGAGAACGATTCCGTCAGCGAGGCTGGCGCGAAAGCGCGAGGGAACCGTCAGCCGGTCCTTCGAATCGAGGCTGTGCTCGTAGAGACCCCGAAAAGCCACTTCGGCGGGTTCCTTTCTGAGCGGGAGGGCCGGGGGCAGAAGAAAAAGGGACCGGGGTGATGAGGTGGGAGGAGCCTCACCACCCCGGTCCTGGGCTTCAACTCGAGCGCCACAATAGCCCACCCTCTCCCACTTTGCAACACGACCCTCCCCTGCAACCCGGTTTGCAGCTTCTGGCCTCGGGTCGTGGCGGTAGGTTGCGCGCGTGACCACCGCCGAGCCGTCCGCCCCGCCGCCGGCCCCCGAGGCGTCAGCCACCGCCGCGCCCGACGACGCCAACGCCCTGCGCGGCTTTCACTTCAAGCGGATCCTCCGCAAGCCGCTGACCCTGATCCTGATCGGTGCCTTCGTCCTGGTCGTCGGGATCGGCGTCGCCGCCGCACTCTCCGCCCCGCTGTTCGGCCTGATCGCCGCCGCGGCCGCCCTCCTGGTCGGCGTCGGGATCGTCTTCGCGATCGCCGACTCGCGCGCCGCCGATGCCTTCTTCGCGGCCTACGCGCGACAGCACGACCTCGTCCTCGGCGGCCGCACCTCGCTGCCGGCGGCGACGCCGCTGCTGCGCAAGGGCGATGACCGCTACGCCGAGCGCACCCTGACCGGCGTCCTCGGCGGCAACGTCGGCGGCATCCTCGCCCTCTACACCTACGAGGACGAGACCACCGACAGCGAGGGCAACCGCCAGACCAACTACTACCGCTACACGCTCGGCCTGACCGAGGTGCCGGAGTGCGCCGGCCGCGTCCCCGAGCTCTACTGCCAGCGCAAGTTCGGCCTCCGCTCCCTGGAGAAGTTCGAGGACGTCTTCCGCACCTCGAAGGAGCGGGTGAAGCTGGAGAGCGAGGAGCTGGACAAGCGCTACGAGATCTTCGCCGGCAAGGAGCAGGACGCGGTCTGGCTGCGGCGGCTCTTCAGCCCCACCTTCATCGTCTGGCTGACCGAGAGCGCCCCCGAGAAGTTCGCCTTCGAGCTCGTCGGCGGCACCCTCTGCTGCTACGTCGACGGCCACAGGGAAGACGCAGCCAAGCTCGACGCCGTCGCCACCGCCACCACCGCGGTGGCGACCCGGCTGCGCGACGAGGCGACCGAGTAGGCCGGTCGCCGCTCAGAAGCCGGCGAGCAGGGTGCCGGCGTTGGCGATCAGGCCGGCGGCGATCATCAGCAGCACCGAGGGCACGAGGACGAGGGCGACGACGAGCTGGATCTTCGGGGCGGCGCGAGCGGCCCGCTCCTCGACGCGGCGGCGGCCGTCGCGGCGCAGGGCGGCGGCCTGCCGGCGCAGCTGCTCTCCGAGGGGCGAGCCGAGCTGGCGCGAGCGCTCGATCGTCGCCGCCAGGGTCGCCAGCTCCGGGCCGGGCACCCGCTCCCGCAGCGAGCGCAGTGCCACCGCCAGCGGCGCCCCGCAGGAGAGCTCGGCGACGAGGAGGCGCATCTCCTCCCCCAACGGTCCCTCGCCGCGAGCCAGCTGGGCGAAGCCGGCGGCGGCATCGCGGCCGGCGACGGCGCCGGCCGCGAGCAGGTCGAGCGCGTCGGGAAGCGCCGCCAGGAGGCGACGGTGCCGGCGGCGGGCCTCGCGCTCGAGCAGGGCGTCGGGAACGAAGAAGCCGGCGGCGGGGAGACCGAGGGCGATCATCAACCCGCTCCGACCGGGTGCTGCCGGCGCCGCCGCGAGCCCGGCCAGGGCGCCGCAGGAGACGCCGGCGAGCTTGGCGGCCAGCACCGCCGGAAACGGCAGGCGCGAGCCGAGCCCAGAGCGCCGCAGACGCTCCGGCAGGCCGAGCCGCAGCGCCGCCCGGGCGGACTGAGCGCGCAGCCAGGGCGCGGAGCGGGGGCGCGCGGCGCCGGTGACGGAGCCCACCGTGGCACCTCCCGGCGAGCCGTTCGGCCCGCCCTGACGGCCGCGCCCGAGCTCACGAGCCGCGGCGAAGCCGAGCAGCACGCCCAGCGCCGCGAGCAGCCCGGCGGCGCTCACTCCGCCGCCCGCGAGAGCCGCCGGATCGCCACGAACCCGACCAGCTGCAGGGCAGCGGCCAGAGCCAGCAGCATCGCCGCCGGGGCCGAGCCGAGCAGCCCGGCGAAGAAGCCCGGCTGGAGCAGCTCGGCGAACAGCGCGCCTCCGCTGGGCATCGCCACCACCAGCAGGCCGGTGAAGCGGGCCTGGGCAGTGGCCGAGCGAGCCTCCTCGAACGCCCGGTCACGCTCCGCGGCGGCGGCCCCGAAGCGGCGCAGGAGGCCGGCCAGGTCCCCGCCCGCGAGTCGCTGGCTGAGCAGCGCCGCGGCGAAGGAGTCGAGCCGCTCGCTGCGCATCCGCCGCTGCCAGGAGGAGATCGCCTCGACGGTCGGGGCGCCGAGCGCGAGCTCGACGCCGACCCGGGCCAGCTCGGCGGCCGGCGGCCCGTCCAGCGAGTCGGCCGCGCTACCCAGCGCCGTCCGCAGAGAGCGACCGGCGGCGAGCGAGTCGGCGACCGCCGCCGCCACCTCGGGCAGGGCCAGCTCGACCGTCCGCCGGTAGCGGCGGCGGCGACTGGAGATCGCCCAGCCGGCGAGCGCCGGACCAGCGGCAAGCAACGGCAGCGCTAGGACCGGCCCGGCCAGCAGCCAACCTCCCAGCGCGACCGTCGCCGTGCCAAGCACGGCGAGGCGCCGGCGCTCGACCACGGAGGGGGCGTAGCCCTCGCGGCCAGCCCGGCGCAGCGGCTCCAGGGCGATCCGCAGCCAGCCCAGGGCCGCCGGGCTCGCCAAGAGCGCTTCGCGAACCGCCAGCGCCAACAGGCCACCGGCCAGCGCGCCGATCAGGATCGGGGCCGGACCCGACGGCATCAGCCGAGCGTTCGCGCCGCGGTCGCCCCCAGCGCCCGCACGACCTCGGCGATCTCGGAGACGACACGGGACCCGTCTCCGCGCCGCTCGAGCTGAACGACCAGATCGATCCCGCGCCGCACCTGTGCGGCGATCGCCTCGTGCGGCAGGCCGACGTCGGCCATCAGCGCCAACGTCTCCAGCCGCGCCAGCGCGTCGGCTGGCGAGTTGGCGTGGAGAGTCGAGAGCGCCCCCTCGTGCCCGGTGTTGAGGGCGGTGAGCAGGTCCAGCGCCTCGGCGCCACGTACCTCGCCGATCACGATCCGGTCGGGTCGCATTCGCAGGGCGTTGCGGAGCAGGTCGCGGATCGTCACCTCGCCCCGTCCCTCGATCCCCGCCGGCCGGCTCTCCAGCCGGACGACGTGTGGCTGCCGCAGCCGCAGCTCGGCGGCGTCCTCGATCGTCACCACCCGCTCGGCCGGCGAGATGAATCCGGAGAGCGCATTGAGCAGGGTCGTCTTGCCGGAGCCGGTGCCGCCGCTGATCAGGATGCTGCGGCGCTCGTCGACGACGGTGGCAAGCAACTCCCGCTGCGCCACGCTGAGCGTGCCCCGGGAGACGAGCTCATCGAGGTCGGGCCGCTCGGCCCCGAAGCGCCGGATCGAGACCAGCGGCCCGTCGATCGCCAGCGGCGGGACGACGACGTTGACCCGCGAGCCGTCCGCGAGCCTGGCGTCGACCATCGGGCTGAGCTCGTCGACGCGCCGGCCCAGCGGCGCGAGGATCCGCTCGATCGTGTTGCGCAGCTCCTCCTCGTCGGCGAACGAGACCTCGGTCGGCTCCAGACGCCCTCGCCGCTCGACGTAGACGACACCTGGCCCATTGACCATCACCTCCTCGACGGCGGGGTCGCCGAGCAGATCCTCGAGCGGTCCCAGGCCGACGCTGTCGCGGACGATCCGTGCCACCACCTCCTCTCGCACCGTCTCCGGAAGAATCGCCGCCTCGCTCGCCACCAGGTCGCGGGCAGCCGCGGCCAGGTCGACGGTGGCGACTGGGCCGGCAGCCGCTTCGAGGCGCCGGATCTCGACCAGTCGCTCCCGCAGCGCGGCTGCCAGCTCGGCCAGGTAACGCTCGCGGGTGCTCACCGGGCACCGGGCAGCAGGGTCAGCTGGCGGGCGAAGCTCTCCGCGGCGATCAGCCGCAACGCCTGGCCGCGGGTCAGCGCCAGCGTCGCCGTCGCCGCCGCTTCGACGCCGTCCGGGGTCGGCGCCAGCGCCAGCAGGGGCACCCCGGCGGCGGCGACATAGGTGCGGCCGTGGCCGGCCGTCGTCGGTTCGGTGGTGACGACCACGTCGACGATCGCGCCGGGACGCCCGACCCCTTCCGCCGCCAGCGCCGTGGCGCCGCTGACCGTGATCGGCACCGGGCGCCGGCCAGCCGCGAGGCGGGAGTCGGGCGCTGCCGAGCGCGGCGGGCGCAGCTGTGCGGCAAGCAGGTAGGCCCCGGCAGGAACGGCAGCGGTTGGCGCCAGCCCGATCGCCTCGGCGGGCGAGCGCAGGGCGCCTGCCGGGATGAAGCGCAGCGGGACTCGGCGCGTCTCCAGCGCGGCCGCAGCCCGCGCCGGATCGATCGTCTCGCCGCGACGCAGAACCTGCGTCGCAACCGCAACCGGACGCAGCTCCCCATAGCCACGGGCGACGCTGTTGCCATAGCCGTCGGCGATCGCGGCCGCCAGGCCGGCCGCGACCAGCGCAGCCAGGGCGAAGACGCCGGCGCGAGCCCGCCGGCTCACCGGACCGCCAGCGGAGCGGGGAGTGCGGGCAGGCGCAGCAGCGCCTCCGTGCGACCCGGCGAACGACGCAGCTCGAAGCCGCCGCCGTGCTCGGCGGCGATCCGCCTCACCACCTTGAGGCCGTGGCCGTGACGTCGCCGGTCCGGGCGGCGCCCGAGCCACTCGGCCGGTCGCCGCCGCGGCGTCCGCGGCCCCGTGTCGATCACGGCGACCACCGCCGAGGCTCCCTGCCAGCGCGCCTCGACGACGATCGCGGCGCCGCCGTGCTCGATCGCGTTGACGAGCAGATTGTCCAGCGCCTGCTCGAGCAGCCCGGCATCGCCTGCCACGACCGCCTCGCCCGCCCGCCAGCGCAGCTGCACCGAGCTGCCCCCCAGCTCGGCTCGCGCCCGCCAGCGGGCGAGCGAGGAGCGAAGCAGCGGCTCGAGCGGGACCGGGGCCGTCACCGCCGGTGCGGAGCCGCCGTTGATCTCGCCGTCGAGGCGCTGCAAGGCGTCGGTGGCCAGCCGCAGCGAGGACCCGACCGCGTCGGAGCCGGCCGACCGCGGAGCGGCGAGAGCCAGCGCCTGCAGCGGTCGGCGCAGCTCATGCAGGTGCTCGTTCAAGGCGCGGCGGCGCCGCTCCTCGCGGGCCCCGCGCACCGTAAGCGCCGCCAACGAGGCGGCCAGCGGCCAGCCTGCGGCAACCTGATCGAGACTCAGGTCCATCCCTGCTCCGTCGTCCAACCGTCGCTGGCCATGGACCGGTCAAGCGGCGGGGGCACCCGTCCTCTCCCCCTCCAGCATCGAGGTGATGTCGGGTCATGCCGCAAACGCGGCATGGAGAAGCGCGCCCGCCGGCCTCAATGCGGTCTCGGCCAGGCGCCTCGAGACGGCGGACGCGCATAGGTGAGACCCCTTGAACGCTGAAAGTCGTTCCCTGTGAAGCTGAGATCACTGTTTAGCGACAGTGAAACAAAACGCTTTTTTCGCTCTATAAGTGAGATTCGACAGGAGAAACGACGGAGCAGTTTGAAATACTTTGATTGAGAAACCGGTGTATAGAGCTCCGGATTTCCTTCTCTTCGCCCCGCCCCCCAACCCCGAATCGGAGGATCAAGACAGTGGCCCAGACCCGCACGTCGCCCGAGGGCATCACCCAGCAGCTCGCCAAGGCGCTCGCCCATCCGCTCCGCGTGAGGATCCTGACCTCGCTGCACAAGGGCATCTCCAGCCCCAACCAGCTCGCCCAGGAACTCGGGGAGCCGCTCGGCAACGTCAGCTACCACGTCAAGACCCTGCTCGAATTCGACTGCGTCGAACTCGTCAAAACCGAGCCCCGCCGTGGCGCCGTCGAGCACTTCTACCGCGCCACCGAGCGTGCCTTCTTCAGCGACAGCGATTGGGAGAAGATCCCCGCCTCCGCCCGCAAAGGGATCTCCGGCGCCGTCCTCGAGATGATCGGCCAGGACTCGACCGAGGCCCTGGTCGCGGGCACGATCGACTCCCGCAGCGACTCGCACGTCAGCCGCACGCCGCTGGTCCTCGACGAGAAGGGATGGACCGAGCTCAACAAGCTGCTCGGCGAGACCGCAGAGCAGGCGATCAAGATCCAGGATGAGTCGGCGAGCCGGCTCGCCGACGACCAGGGCGCGAAGATCGAGACGAAGCTGGCGCACCTCCACATCGAGTCGCCCACGGCCGACTCGAACGAGCGCCGGCGG
>JBEVJP010000061.1:0-34640 GCA_040510155.1 Solirubrobacterales bacterium
GTCGCACACGTCCTCGGGCTGCTGCGCGAGGAGCTCGAGCTGGCCCTTGCCCTGCTCGGCTGCACGTCCCCGTCGGAGCTGACCCGCGCGCACGTGCGCCGAGCCCCCGCCGCGACCGCGTGAGAGCACCGGCCGCGCGCGTATATTCGGTCGGAGTGACCGGTCCTCGTCCTCATAGATGGCCCAGCGAATTCCCAGAGACGAGTCGCTGAGCCGCGTCCACGGCGTCGGGGCGCTGTTCTCCGCCGCCTACGGCAACGTCGGCTCCTCGATCTATTACGCGCTCGGCGTCACCGCCGCCTTCGCCCTCGGGCTGACCCCGGTCGCCTTCGTCATCTCCGGCCTGATCTTCGCCGCCACCGCCGCCACCTACGCCGAGGCGACGGTGATGTTCCCCGAGGCCGGCGGCTCCTCCAGCTTCGCCCGCCACGCCTTCAACGAGCTGGTCAGCTTCATCGCCGCCTGGGGGCAGATGCTCAACTACACGATCACGGTCGCGATCTCGGCCTTCTTCGTGCCCCACTACCTGGCCGTCTTCTGGCCCTGGCTGGGGAGCAGCCCCGGCGACATCATCGGCGGCGCGGTGCTGATCGTCGCCCTCGCCCTGATCAACATCAAGGGCACCGAGGAGTCGGCCAAACTGAACCTGATCCTCGCCGTCGCCGACCTCGCGACCCAGGTCGTGCTCGTCCTGATCGGCCTCGTCCTCGTCTTCAACCCGGAGATCCTGGTCGACAACGTCCACCTCGGCGTCGCCCCGACCTGGAGCGACTTCGCGCTCGGGATCGCTGTCGGGATGATCGCCTACACCGGGATCGAGACGATCTCGAACATGGCCGAGGAGGCCAAGGAGGCGGCGAAGACGATCCCGCGCAGCGTCGGCCTTGTCGTCCTCGCCGTGCTCGGGCTCTACCTGCTGATCCCGATCGTCGCCCTCTCGGCGATGCCGGTCGTCCAGGACTCCGCCGGCCACTACGTCACCGAGCTCGGCACCAAATTCGCCGACGACCCGATCCTTGGGATCGTCGAGAACCTCGGCCTCTCCAGCATCCCCACCGAAATCCTTCGGTACTACGTCGGTGTGCTCGCCGCGGTGATCCTCCTGATCGCCACCAACGCCGGCCTGATCGGCGTCTCCCGGCTGACCTACTCGATGGGGCAACACCGGCAGCTTCCCGAGGGGCTGCGTCAGGTCCACCCCAAGTACCGCACCCCCTACATCGCGATCCTGATCTTCGCGGCGATCGCGATCGTCACCCTGCTGCCGGGCCAGACCGACTTCCTGGCGACGATGTACTCGTTCGGGGCCATGCTCTCCTTCACGATCGCCCATGTCGCGGTGATCCAGCTGCGGCGCACGCAGAGCGATGCGGAGCGGAGCTGGAAGCCGCCGCTCAACTTCCGCGCCTTCGGCTTCGAGGTGCCGCTCAGCGCCGTGCTCGGTGGCCTCGGCACCTTCGCCGCCTGGATCGTCGTGATGGCGCTCAATCCTCGCACGCTGTTCGTCGGGATCGGCTGGATGGTGCTGGGGATCGTCGTCTACGTCCTCTACCGCCGCAACCAGCAGCTGCCGCTGACCGAAACGGTCAAGGTGGTGCTGCCGGAGCCGCTCGGCGTCGAGGAGGTCGAGTACCGCAGCGTCCTGGTTGGCTTCGAGGACGATGAAACCTTCTCGCCGGAGATGGTCGCTACCGCGGTCAAGCTCGCCTCGAAGCGCCGTCGCGGCATCCACGTCCACTCGATGCTGACGGTGCCGACCCACCTGCCCCTCAACGCCGAGATGCCCGATCAGGAAGCCGAGGCGCAGAGCATGATCGAGGAGGCGAAGCTGATCGGCGGCCAGCGCGTCACCGGCCACGTCGCCCGCGTCCGGCCCGGCCAGGCCGGCTACTCGATCTCCGAGGAGGCCGAGCTGATCAAGGCGGCGGCGGTGGTGATCGGGATGCGATACCGCAACGGCGTGCCGCTCTACGACAAGACCCTGCAGACGGTGCTCGGTGAGCGCCCCTGCCGGGTGATCGTCGTCTCCGACCCCTCCGACCAATCGACGGCACCGCCGACCGAGGCCCTCGCCGAGGTCAGCGGGTGAGCGGATCGGGCGCCTACCGGGGCGCCGTCAAAGCCTTCTCCCTGGCGTTCGTCGCGATCGGCCTGCTGCTGGTTGTCTTCACCCTCGCCAAGGGCGGCGGCCCGGCTTCGGTCGGGGTCTTGATGGGCATCGCCTTCCTCGCCGTCGGCCTTGGCCGCCTCTGGCTCGGCTCGAGGATGGGGAATTGAGCCCAGCACCGAAGCGGGACCGCCTCAACCGCGGTCTCGGCGTCCCCTGGCTGTTCGCCGCCGCCTACTCGGCCGTCGGCTTCTCGATCTACTTCGCGCTTGGCGTCGTCGCTGACCGTGGTCTCGGCCTGACGCCGCTGATCTTCCTCGCCGCCGGGCTGCTGTTCGGCCTGACCACGCTCAGCTACGTCGAGGGCGGGGCGATGTTCCGCGAGCGCGGCGGCTCCTCGACCTTCGCCCGCCACGCCTTCAACGAGCTAATCGCCTTCATCGCCGGCTGGGCGATCCTGATCGATTACCTGATCGTCCTCGCCCTGGCGGCCCTCTCGGTGCCGCACTACATGGAGCCGATCTTCGGCGGCTTCGACGAGCCGGGCTGGGAGGTCGGGATCGGCGCGGCGGTGATCGTGATCGTCTGCGTCCTCAACATCCTCAACGTCAGTGGCCGCGGCCGCCAGCGCTCGCTCGCCGTCCTCGCCCTCGCCGACCTCGGCCTGCAGCTGGCGGTGATCGTCGTCGGCGCGCTGGTCGTCCTCCACCCGGATCGGCTCACCGACCAGCTCGACCTCTTCACCAGCCCCAGCTTCCGCGACGTCGTCTACGCCTTCGTGGTGGCGATGCTCGCCTACGCCGGCATCGAGGCAGCTTCTGACCTAGCGCCCGACATCAACGTCAACCGGCGCGACCTGAAGCGGATCGCCTCCCTGGGCGCGATCGCGGTGCCGCTGGTCTACGCCGGCATGGCGGCGATCGCGCTGATGGCCGTGCCCGTGGTCGCCGGTCCAAGCGGGCCGGAAACGGCACTCGGCAGCCAGTACGTCGAGGAGCCGGTGCTCGGCGTGGTCTCCGCCTTCCATCCCCATTGGGTCGCCGAGGGAATGCGCTGGATGGTCGCCTTGGTCGCCGTGCCGGTGTTGTTCTGGGCGGCCAACACGACGATGCTCGGCGTCTCCCGACACATCTACACGCTGGCAATCAACCGCCAGATCCCCAGCTGGCTCGGCAAGCTCGACAAGCGCACGGCCACCCCGTACGTGGCGATCGCCCTCAGCGGCCTGATCGCGATCGGCCTGCTGATTCCCACCAACGTCAAGCTGCTGGCCGGGATCTACGCCTTCGGGGCGACCCTGGCGATCACGATCGCCCACCTCTCGATCATCAGGCTGCGGATCAAGGCGCCGGACAAGCAGCGCCCCTTCCGGGTCCCCTTCGGGTTCGCCTGGGGGCAGGCCGAGCTGCCGCTGCCGGCGATCGTCGCCGTCGTGGTCAGCGGCCTCGCCTTCCTCAGCGTCCTCGCCTACCACTCGACCGCCCGCTGGGTGGGGCTCGGCTGGATGGCCTTCGGGCTGGTCTTCTACGTCATCTACCGCAAGGTCTTCGAGGGGACGACGCTGACCAAGCGCGTCTCGGTGACCGAGAAGGCGTTGACCAAGCAGGTGCCCGAGGTCGAGTTCCGCAACATCCTCGTGCCCGTCTTCGGCAGCAAGCTCGACGACGACATCGTCGCCACCGCGGGCCGCCTGGCCGCGGCCGAGCAGGAGGACGGCAACGGCGACGGCGATTCGAGGCTCGACGTCGTCTACGTGATCGAAGTGCCGCTGACGCTGCCGCTCGATGCGGCGCTGCCGCCCGAGCGCGAGGCGGAAGCCCAGCGGGCGCTGGCGCGAGCCCGCGAGGTCGGCGAGGAGTACGCGGACGTCGACGTCAGCACCGAAGTGATCCGCGCCCGCAAGGTCGGCGCCGGCATCGTCGAGGCGGCCCGCCGCGCCAACTCGGAGGCGATCGTGATCGGCGGTGAGCCGCCGACGAAGGTCCGCGGCGGTGCCCGCCTGGGCGGCATCGGCGCCGCCAAGCCGGACGAGATCGGGGCCGCCACGGAGCACGTCCTGAAAAAAGCCCCCTGCCGGGTTCTGCTCACCGCCCCTCCTGAAACGCCCTAGCCGGATACCGGGGTTTCGCAAATCCCTGCCAGCGGCGCTCCGCCGGTCCGAGCATCACTAGTATCGACGGCCATGTTTCTCCTGATCGTTGGTTGCGGCCGCGTCGGCTCCTCGGTGGCGCGGGCGATGCTCCGGGAAGGCCACGAAGTCTCCTGCCTCGATGAGGACCCCGAGTCCCACGCTCGGCTCGAGGTCGGGCTGGAGAAGAGCTGGGAGGACCTCGGCGGCCACTTCACCGTCGGCGCCGGGCTCGAGACCGAGGCCCTGGTCGCCGCCGGGATCGAGCGGGCGGATGCCTTCATCGCCTCGACCGACGGCGACAACACCAACATCGTCATCGCCCAGATCGCCCAGAAGCGCTACCAGGTGCCGACCGTGATCGCCCGCGTGCTCGACCCGCTGCGGGCCGAGTGGTACCAGCGCCAGGGACTGCACACCGTCTGCCCGACCAGCGTCGCGATCGACATGCTCGAGGGTGCGGTCCGCGCCGGCGCCGAAAACGGCGGCGGCTCGGGCGGCTCGGACGACTCGGCGGCAGCGGCCTAGGGGGCGGGGGAGAAGCGTGTACATCATCGTCGTCGGTGCGGGGAAGGTGGGCTGGAACCTGGCCCGCGAGCTGCTCGAGAAGGGGCACGAGGTGACCCTGATCGAGAGCGATCGCCGCCGCTACCTGACCGTCGAGCAGGAGCTCGAGCACAACGTCTCCTACGGCGACGCCTCCGAGCTCTGGGTGCTGGAGCGGGCGGGGATCCAGCGCGCCGACATGGTGATCGCGGTCACCGGCGACGACGAGGACAACATGCTGATCTGCCAGGTCGCGCGTGAGAAGTACCTGGTCGAGCGGATCATCGCCCGCGTCAACAACCCGCGCAACCGCCCCCACTTCGACCTGCTGGGGATCAAGCCCTCGGTCTCCGCCACCGACCTGATCCTGCGCCTGCTCGAGCACGAGGTGCCCGAGTACGGACTGGTCCACCTGCTCGATCTGCAGGAGGAGCAGCTGGAGATCATCGAGATGCTGCTCGGCAAGGACTCCGCCGTCACCGGCCGCCGCGTCGGCGACCTCAGCATGCCGGAAGGCAGCCTGCTGATCTCGGTGCTGCGCTCCGGCAAGGGGTTCGTGCCCACCGCCGACACCGTCCTCGAAGAGGGTGACGAGGTTCTCGCCGTGCTGGATCCGGGTAAAGAGGATGACCTGAAGGTGCTCTTCGGACCGGAAGGCAACGGCAACGGTGGCTGAGTTCCCGAATGGTTGACCGCGAGGTCGATTTCCTGCTCATAGGCGGTGGCTTGGCAGCGGCGAGCTGTGCGGCCGAGCTCCGCAAGCGCGGTGCCGAGGGCTCGATTCTGCTGATCGGCCGCGAGCCCGAACCGCCCTACGAACGACCGCCCCTCAGCAAGGAGTACGTGCGCGGCGAGGCCGAGCGCGCCGATGCCTACGTCAACGAGCCTTCCTGGTACGAGCAGAACGGGGTCGAGTTGCTGAGCGGCCGCAACGTGATGTCGCTCGACGCCGCGGCGCGGACGGCAAGGATCCAGGGCGGCGAGGAGGTCGCCTTCGGCAAGGCGCTGATCGCCACCGGGGCGATGGTCAACATCCTCCGCGTTGAGGGTGCCGAGAACGAGGGGATCCACTACCTACGGGCCTTCGGCAACTCCGACGCGATCCGGACTGACGCCGAGAGCGCCGAGCACGTCTGCCTGATCGGCGGCAGCTACATCGCCAGCGAGGTTGCCGCCTCCCTCGCCGCTCGCGGCACCAAGTGCACGATGCTGATGATGGAGGACGTGGCGCTCTCGCGGACCTTCGGCGAGACCGCCGGGCGCTGGTTCCAGGAGCGCCTCGAATCGCACGGCGTCACCCTCCACGGTGGCGAGCAACTGCGGGCCTTCGAGGGCGACGGCCGGGTCAGCGCCGTCGTCGCCGAGAGCGGCCTCACCGTCGAGTGCGAAGCCGTCGTCGTCGGTGCCGGCGTGCGGCCCGACGCGATGCTCGCCCAACGGGCCGGGATCGAGGTCGGCGACGGCGGCATCGTCTGCGACTCGCAGCTGCGCACCTCGGCCGAGGGCGTCTACGCAGCCGGCGACTGCTGCTCGTACGAGAGCGTCGTCCACGGCCGGCGGATCCACGTCGAGCACTGGGACGTGGCGATGCAGCAGGGCATGCACGCGGCTCGCAACATGCTCGGCGAGGACCGCGACTACGACGTCGTCCCGTACTTCTTCAGCGACCTCGCCGACTGGGCCAGCCTCGAGTACGTCGGACCCGCCTACGAGTGGGACGACGAGGTCTGGCGCGGCGATCGCGAGAGCGGCGAGTTCTCGGTCTGGTACCTGAAGGGGGGACGCGTCGCCGGCGCCCTCAGCGTCGAGCGCTCCGAAGACCTGGCCGAAGCGCGGCGGATGCTGGCCGACGGCGTCGACGTCTCCGCCGCCCGCGCCCACCTTGCAGATCCCGGCAGCAACCTCTCCGAGATCGTCTAGCGGATATCCTGGAAGCCTCCTTGCGGCCTGGTGTAATGGCAGCACGCCTCGCTCTGGACGAGGTAGTCGGGGTTCGAGTCCCTGGGCCGCAGCTGAGAAAGCACCTGCAAAGACGGCTGATCGCTTTGCTAGCTTCGCCCCGATGAGACTGCCCAAGCTCCTGCCGATTCTCCTCCTCCTGACCGCGCTGGCGATCGCCGGCTGCGGTGGTGGCGGCGACGACAGCACCGAAACCACCGCGGCGACGACCAGCGAAGAGGCAGCGCGGTTGAGCAAAGCCGACTTCATCAAACAGGGCGACGCGATCTGCGCCGAGGTCAACTCGGCGGTTGGCGCGATCGGGGCCTCGGAAACCGAAGTGCAGAGCCAGACGACCCAGGTCTCCGACCTTTACGTCGGCATGGTCGAAAGCCTCAAGCGCCTCGGCGCTCCGACCGAAATGGATGGCTACGCCGACTTCATGGAAGCAGCCGAAGAGCTGGCCAAGGTCGAGGGCGAAGTGAAGCTGGCGGCGGAACGGGAAGACACCGAAGCGCTCGGCGAAGCCGCCACCGCGGCGACCCCGGCGCTGGAAGGATTCGAGAACCAGGCCGGCATCTACGGCTTCGAAGAATGCAGCGAAGGGCCGCAGGCCCCGCCTCCGGCCGGCGCCGGCGCTGAAGCCGGCGGCGAAGAAGTTGCTCCCGAAGGCAGCCCGGAAGCGATCGAAGAAGAAATCGTCCCCGAAGTCGAAGAAGTCGCCCCCGAAACCGGCGGTGCCGTCGAAGAAGCGGCACCCGAAGGCGGGGGGACCGGTGCCGGCACCGGCGGCGGCGAAACCGGCGGCAGCTCCGGCGGGATCGGCCCGGGCTAGGCCGCCCGCTTTCGGTCGGGTCTGACGTCAGTCCGCAGAGGGCGCATCAGGCTGCGCTTGGAGAAGTCTGGGAGAGGAGGCGCCGAACGCGCTTGATCACCGCTTGCGGTTCGCGCTTCAGGCGGGGACCGGTGACGCGGGTCATCCGAATGCCCGCGAGCAACAAGTCCTCCTGACGGACACGGTCTCGCTCGAATGCTGCCCGGCTGCCGTGCGTCTCGTAAACGTCGAGTTCGACAACCAGCCGCTCCCCTGGCCAATAGACGTCGAGCTCGTAGCCGACCTCGTTGAAGCCAGTGACCGGCTTCGGCAGGCCTGCCTGCTCGACCAACTCGAGAAAGCGAATCTCCAGGCCGGACCGCGAGAATGGCGCCGGCCGGTAGAGCTCTAGCGCCCTGCGCAGGCGCCCGTAGCCGGGATGGCCGACGGTCCGTTCGAGCAAGTCGTCGACGGCCCGCAGGTCGAACAGCTCCAGCTCTTCACTGCGCTCGATCGCTTTGGTCAGCCGTTCAGGCTCCACTGTCGCCGCGAAGTCAAGGAGTGTTCGCGCCACGGAGGTGACCGGAATGTTCTCTTCGAGCCTCCGGTCCTGGTCGAGCAGCCCGCGAGCACGGTGCAACACGATCGGCGGCCGCGGCCGGCGCGGAGTCGGTGATGTCACTTCGATCCCCGACCCTTCGTAACGCGCGAGGCCCCAAAGCCATGCAGCTGAGCGGTGGCTGAGGAGCGCCCGTGGCCCGCAGCTCAGGACCGCGGCGAGGGAGTGCCCGTGCCGCGAGATCGCCGTGTGTCCGACCGCGTAGACACCGCGATGCATCGGCACCAGCCAGCCCGATGCGACCGCCCGTGCAACTGTGCTGCGCGAATACCCGAGATGAGTCAGCAATTGGCGGATCGAGACGATGCCGTGCTGTCGCTCGGCAAGCGCCGACAGGCTGACGCTGCCTTCGCTCGGGGGCCGTGGTCGAGGTTTGTCCCGCACGTCGGCACAAAGGTCGACCACGCCCGGATTCACCCCCCCTGGGGCGGGCGGATTGGCGCGTTACGCGGCGGAGGACTCGGCCCAGGCGCCGTAGAGGCCGGCGTAGATGCCGGCGGCGGCGATCAGCTCGTCGTGGGTGCCCTGCTCGGCGATGCGGCCGTGTTCGAGGACGACGATCTTGCCGGCGCGGCGGATGGTCGAGAGGCGGTGAGCGATGACGATCGCGGTGCGGCCATGGAGGAGGCGCTCGAGGCCGCGCTCGATCGTTTTCTCGGTGCGGACGTCGACGTTGGAGGTGGCCTCATCGAGGATCAGGATGCGGGGCTCGGCGAGGAGGGCGCGGGCAAAGGCGACGAGCTGCCGTTGGCCGGCGGAGAGCTGGACGCCTCGCTCCCCAACTTCGGTCTCGATCCCACTCGGCAGGGAGGCGACGAAATCGCTGGCGCCTACGGCCGTGAGCGCCGCCTCGATCTCCTCGAGGCTGGCCTCGGGACGGCCGAAGGCGACGTTTTCGCGGACGCTGCCGGAGAAGAGGAAGCCCTCCTGAGGGACGATCCCGAGCTGGCGGCGCAGCGCCCGTTGCTGGACCCCGCGCAGGTCCTGGCCGTCGATCGAGACCCGTCCCCGCTGCGGGTCGTAGAAGCGGGCGACCAGCTTGGCGAGGGTCGACTTGCCGGCTCCGGTCGAGCCGACCAGGGCGAGGGTTTGACCGGGCTCCACGCGGAGGTCCACATCACGCATCACCCAGCTCGCCTCGCTCGGCTCCGCCACCTCCTCGTAGGAGAACCAGACGCCGTCGAGCTCGATCTCGCCGCGCAGCGGGCCGGGGTCGACCGCGCCCGGGGCATCGACCATGTCGGGCTTGGTGTCGAGCAGGTCGAAGATCTTGTCGAGGGCTGCCATCCCCTGCTGGTAGGTCGTGTACAGCTGCGAGAGTTCCTGAATCGGTTCGAAGAATTTCGCCAGGTAGCCGACGAAGGCGACGATCACGCCGACCTGGATCGCCCCGTCGATCGCCTGGCTGCCGCCGTAGAGGAGGATCACCGCGGTGCCGATCGCGGCCAGCAGTTCGACCGCCGGGAAGTAGGAGGCGTTGAGGTAGACGCTGCGCATGTTGACGTCGCGGTTCTGTTCGTTGAGGTCGGTCATCACCGCTTCGTGACGCGGCTCCTGGCCGAAGCTGCGGACCACCCGGACGCCGCTGAGGGTCTCCTGCAGGTAGGCGGTGACGGCGGCGATCCGCTCCCGGGTCGCCTTGTAGGTGCCGGCGGAGACGATCCGGAAGATCACGCTGGCGATCGCCAGCAGCGGGAAGGTGACGAAGGTGACCAGAGCCAGCTTGACGTCGAGCGCGAGCAGGATCACGACCACGCCGAGCAGGGTCAGGGTGCTGGAGAAGACGGTGACGAGGCCGTTGGTGACGAGCTGGTTGAGGGCTTCGACGTCGTTGGTCATTCGCGAAATCAGGACGCCGGGGCTGCGGCGGCTGAAGAAGCCGATCGACATCGACTGCAGGTGGGTGAAGATCCGCTCGCGCAGATCCTGGAGGGCGCGGGTGCCGATCCAGCCGACCAGGTAGGTCTCGGCGTAGGTGGCGAGCGCGTAGATGACCGTCGTGGCGAGGAAGGCGAGGACGATCAGGTCGAGGGCGCTGACGTCGCCGGTCTGAATCCCCGAGTCGATCGCCTTGCCGGCCAGGTAGGGGGGAGCGAGACCGGCGCCGGTCTCGATCACCAGCATCACGAACATCAGGATCACGCGGCCGCGGTAGGGCTTCAGCAGGCGCACCAGCCAGCGAACCTTGCGGCCGCGCTGGTCCTCGCCACGCAGCAGCCGCCAGAGCGCCGCCACCATCAGGAAGGCGTTGCGCAGCGGCCCCGAGCCGCCCCCGAAGCGGCTCACAGGCGTGCCACCTCCTCGCGCTCCTCGAGGTCCCGCTGCAGGAAGACCGAGTCGGCGAGGCCGTGCTCGGCGATCTCCCGGTAGAAGCCGCAGCCCTCCAGCAGCTCCTCGTGGCTGCCGCGGTCGACGATCCGCCCGGCGTCCATGACGACCACCTCATCGGCCAGCGAGACGGTCGAGAGGCGGTGGGCGATGATGAAGGTCGTCCGCCCGGCCATCGCCTCTCGCAGGCCGGTCTTGATCGCCCCCTCGGTGGTCGCGTCGACCGAGGAGGTGGCGTCGTCGAGGATGAGGATGCGCGGGTCGGCCAGGAGGGCGCGGGCGATCGCGACCCGCTGGCGCTGGCCGCCGGAGAGGGTGAGGCCACGCTCGCCGACTCTGGTGTCGTAGCCGTCGGGCAGTTCGCGGATGAAGGCGTCGGCCTGAGCCCGCACCGCTGCCGCTTCGATCTGCTCGCGGCTGGCGCCCTGGTGGGCGTAGGCGATGTTCTCGGCGACGCTGGCGGTGAAGAGGAAGCTGTCGTCGGCGACGAAGGCGACCTCCGCCCGCAGCGAGTCGAGGTCGACCGACCGCACGTCGGCGCCATCGACCCGCACCGTCCCCTCGCTGGCGTCGTAGAGGCGGGCGATCAGCCCGACCAGGCTGGTCTTGCCGGCACCGGAGGGTCCGACGAGCGCCACCGTGCGCCCCGCCTCGACGTCGAGGTCGACGTCGCTCAAGGCCGGCCCGGCGCCGTCGTAGCGCAGCGTCACCCCCCGCAGCTCGACCCGCCCGCCGCCGGCCGGCAGCGCCGGCGCCCCGGCCGGGCTCTGGATCGTCGGTTCGCGGTCGATGATCTCGAACATCCGGTTGCCGGAGGCGATCGCCCGCTGCGCCATCCCCATCGCCACGCCGAGCATCCGCATCGGCCCGGCCAGCATCCCCAGGTAGGTGTAGAAGGCGACGAAGGCGCCGAGGCTGAGCCCGCCGTTGATCACCTCGCGGCCGCCGACCAGCAGGATCAGGGCGATGCCGAGCTGCGGCAGCAGCCCGATCAGCGGCGAGAAGAAGGCCTGTAGGCGGGTCGAGTAGATGCTCTGGTCGAAGACGCGGCCGACGCTCCGCTGGAAGCGGTGCAGCTGGTGTTCCTCGCGGGCGAAGGCCTTGACGATCCGGATCCCGGAGACGTTCTCCTCGGCCTCGGCGGTCAGCTCGGCGATCCGCTGCTGGACCTCCTGCTGGGCCGGTCGCGAGACGCGGTTGTAGCGCGAGGCGGTGTAGACGATCAGCGGCGCCGGGGCCAGCGCCAGCAGCGCCAGCAGCGGGTTGAGCGCGAACATCACGATCGCCGCCAGGGTGATCGTCAGCAGGTTCTGGGTGATGAAGACGAGCCCGTAGCCGAGGAAAAAGCGGATCGCCTGCAGGTCGACCGTCGCCCGCGACATCAGCTGACCGGTCTGCTGGGAGTCGAAGAAGCCGAGGTCGAGGCGCTGCAGGTGCGTGTAGAACTGCTGGCGGAGGTCGAATTCGACCGCCAGCGAGACCTTGCCGGCGATCAGCCGCCGCACCACGGTCAGCCCCAGGCGGAGGATCCCGGCCACGGCGATCGCCAGTGCCAGAGGCAGCAGGTCGGGCTTGTCGCCGCTCTCGATCGCGTTGATCGCGCGGCTGATCAGCAGCGGGATCAGCACCGTCATCCCCATCGCCGCCCAGGCGAAGAACAGCGACCCCCAGAGCTGGCGGCGGTAGGGGCGCAGGTACCCCATCAATCGGCGGTAGGTCTTCACCACCTTCGACTATACAAAGTGAAGTATTGGGTGGCAGCAGGGACTGCGGCGTGGAGAGCGGCTGCTATTCGAGCCGTGCCGCGGCCTTGGCGCTCGGGACTTTGCCCTTTTCGCAGGGTTTCGGGCCATGGCCGGGCGGGGGGAGGACCTGGAAGTTGGTGACGCCGTGGAACTGGGTGGGGGCGCCGTTGTTCTGGGCGAGGTTGACGACGAGGCGGTAGAAGCCGGGCTTGAGGCCGTGGTAGAAGATCTCCGGCCTGGTCGCGGGCGAGTAGCTGCCGGTGGTGCCGATCTGTTCGGCGAGGACGCCGTTGGGCCCGGAGTAGCGCGGGAAGTCGAAGGAGGCGCCGACCAGGCGGCCGTTGCCGATCGGGCTGTTGATCGCGTGTTCGAGCTTGACCGGGTCGACGCAGTCGGGCACCCGCTTGAGGCTGAAGCGGATGTTGCCCTCGCCGAGCTGCGGTTCGCGGCCGAACTGGGCGGGGGCGAGGCGGAAGTTCTGGATGTCGACCTTGACGACGACCGCCCGGCTCTGCTGGCGGGCGCCGTTGCGCGGCGAGATGATGTCTACTGAGGGCTGGCCGGGCACCGCTGCCTCGCTCGCCTGCTCGTGTTGGGAGTTGGAGCAGCCCGACAGCAGCAGCGCCGCCAGCGGCGCGGCGCTTGCCGCCAGCCTTGCAATCCCTCGACCTCGCATTCGGAGCGGAACATTACGCGGAACTTTCGGACTCCTGGGCCACGCGGCAGCCTGATCCTCCTCATCGCCCTGCTGGCGCTGGCAGCGCTCGCCGCCCCGGCAGGTGGCGCCGATCTCGCCGGTCGCGTCCATCCCTTCGCCGGCACCCGGCCCGGGCCGCACACCGTCGGCGGCGGCCACAACTTCCCGGGCGCGACGATGCCCTTCGGGATGGTCCAGCTCGGACCCGACACGGCGCCTTCAGCGCCGCACTCGGGGGGCTACGACTACCGCGACAATCACATCTCCGGCTTCAGCCTCACCCACCTGAACGGGGCCGGCTGCGCGCTCTACGGTGACTTCCCGCTGCTGCCGACGACCGAGCCGCTGACGAGCTCGCCGGCCGCGGCCGGCGGCCGTCTCGACGGCCAGTTCGAGCCGGGCTTCTCGCACGCCGAGGAGAGCGCCGGCCCGGGGAGCTACTCGGTGCGGCTGAACCCGGCGCGGGGCGCCGTCATCGACGTCGCCCTTGCGGCGACGACCCGCACCGGCATCGCCAGCTTCACCTTCCCGCGCAATCCTCACGCCAGCGTGCTCGTCGATGCCGGCGGCAGCGCCCAGCCCGACGATCTCGCCGCGGTCGCCATCGATCCCAACCGCCGGGAAATCTCCGGCACCGCTTCGAGCGGGCTGTTCTGCGGGCAGCGCCCCCGCTACCGGGTCTACTTCGCCGCTGTCTTCAGCCGGCCCTTCGAGCGCTTCGGCACCTGGGATCGGGACGCGCTCGATCCAGGCGGCGAAGCCGCCGAAGACACCCAGCAGCCGACCGCGAATCCCCGCAGCACCGCCCAGGCCGGCGCCTACGCGACCTTTGACACCCGCCGCCGGCGCCAGGTCACGGTGCGGGTCGGCATCTCCTTCGTCAGCGTCGAGGGAGCCCGCCGCAACCTCGCCGCCGAAGCGGAGGGGAGGGGCTACGGGTCGATCGCCACTGCCGCCCGCCGCAGCTGGCAGCAGGCACTCGGCAGGGTGCGGGTCGCGGGCGGTCCCACCCGCCAGCTCGACACCTTCTACACGGCGCTCTACCACGCGCTGCTGGCGCCTCGCACCTTCAGCGACGTCGGCGGCGCCTACATCGGCATGGACGGGATCATCCACCACGCTCGCGGCTACACCCAGTACGCCGACTTCTCCGGCTGGGACACCTACCGCACCCAGACGCAACTGCTGGCGCTGCTCGTCCCCGACCGGGCCGCGGACATGATGCGCTCGCTGCTCGCCGACGCCGAGCAGAGCGGCTGCCTGCCGCGCTGGCCCTACGCCAACGGCCAGAGCATGACCATGGTCGGGGACTCCGCCGATCCGATCCTCGCCTCGGCCGCCGCTTTTGGTGCCCGCTTCGACCGGGCCGCGGCGCTGGCGGCGATGGTCAAGGGCGCCAGCGAACCGTGCCGCAGCGCCAACGGCGAATACCTCCAGCGCCAGGGCCTGCCGGAATACCTGCGGCTCGGCTACGTCCCCTTCGACAGCGACGTCAACGTTCGCAACGCCAACTCGATCTATGGCGACCCCGAAGCCGTGTGGGGCTCGGCTGCGACGACCCTCGAGTACGCGGTCGACGACTTCGCGGTGGCGCGGATGGCGGCACTGGCCGGCGACCAGGTCACTTATCGCGCCTTCATCCAGCGCGCCGCCAACTGGCGCCACCTCTTCAACCCGGCCAGCGGCATGATCGAGCCGCGCCTCGCCGACGGCTCCTTTCCGTCCGACTACGACAACCTCGGTGGCGGCGGCTTCGTCGAGGGCAACTCGGTCCAATACAGCTGGGCGGTCCCGCAGGATCCGGCGGCGCTGATCGCGCGGATGGGTGGGCCGGCGCGGGCGGCACGCCGGCTCGACGGCTTCCTGCGCAAGCTCAACGCCGGACCCGGCGGCACCCACACCGACCACGCGCTGCTCGGCAACGAGCCGACCCTGCACACGCCCTGGCTCTACGACTGGATGGGTCGCCCCGACAAGACCCAGGCAGCCGTCCGGCGGGCGTTGCTGAGCCTCTATGACACCTCGCCCGACGGCTATCCCGGCAACGACGATCTCGGCACGCTCTCGGCCTGGTACGTCTTCGGCGCCCTCGGCCTCTACCCGGCGATCCCGGGGACGGGCGTTCTGGCGCTTTCCAGCCCGCTCTTCGAACGGGCCGAAGTACGCCTCGCCCACCGCCGCAGAGCACTGATCCTCGCCACCGGCCACGGGCCCTACGTCGACTCGCTGCGCCTCGATGGCCATGCCCATGCCAAGCCCTGGACGACCTATTGCGACCTGGCCGGTGGCGCGACCCTCTCCTTCGACCTCGCACGGCGCCCCGATCGCCGCTGGGGAGCCGCTCACGCCGCTCGGCCGCCCTCTTATGGCCCCGGCAGCCCGGTGCCAACGGGCCCGTGTGGGTAGCAAGGGTGTTTAACGGCCTTTTAGCCCCACTTGAAGGAGCGATGAGCTGAGCACCCGAACCTCAACGATCGTGGACACCCACGCGCCCGTCCCGTCCGCGGACCAGCTGGCGACGGCGGAAGGCAGCCAGCGTCAGGTCGGCTCGCTGGTCCTGATCGGTGTGCTCAGCCTGACCGCCGTCGGTGCCGCCCTGCGCTTCGCAACGCTCGGCCTGCAGAGCTATCACCACGACGAGGTGATCACGGTGATGCGGGTGATTCCCGGGAGCTTCGGGCAGATGCTCGACGCGGTGAAGTCGAGCGAGTCGAACCCGCCCCTCTACTACGTGCTCGCCTGGGCCTGGGCGCAGCTGTTCGGCAGCGGCGAGGTCGGCCTGCGCTCGCTTTCCGCCCTCTTCGGTGCCGCCACCGTCCCCCTCGGCTACCTGATCGGCCGCCAGCTCGCCGGCTGGCGTGCCGGCCTCGTCCTCACCGCCCTGCTTGCCGTCAACCCGATGCTGATCTGGTACTCGCAGGAGGCCCGCTCCTACGCTCTGCTCGTCTTCTTCGCCGCGCTCTCGCTGCTCTTCTTCCTGCGCGCCCTTGACACCCGGCGCAGTTCCGACCTGGCGCTCTGGGCGCTCAGCTCGGCCCTTGCCCTCTGCAGCCATTACTTCGCCTTCTTCGTGGTCGGGATCGAGGCGCTCTGGCTGCTGGTGGCGCTGCGCGACCGTTGGCGGGCGGTGCTGCCGGCTCTCGCCGCGGTCGCCGCTACCGGCCTGGCGCTGTTGCCCCTGCTCACCTCCCAGGTCAACCCGAACCACATCGGCTGGATCGAAAACAGCCCCCTTTCGACGCGCCTCTGGGAGACGATGGCCAGTTTCGTCATCGGCGAGACGGGCCACGTGATCGCCGAGCCGCCCCGCGACCGCTACGCCCTGGTGCCCCTGATCCTGATCGGCTGCGGCGTCCTGCTTGGGCTGGTCCTCGGCACTCGTCGGGAGGCCCGCCGGGTCCGACTCACGCTCGTCTTAGGGCTCGGCGTCGTCGCCCTCGCCGCCGGGGCTGCCCTGATCGGCAAGGACTACGTGGTCGAGCGCAACCTGTTGCCGGCGCTGGTCCCGCTCGCGGCCGCCGCCTCGATTGGCTTCGCCACCGCCGGCGCCCGCCGGCTCGGCATCCTCCTGGCGGTGGCGCTGGCGGCCTATTGGCTGACCTTCGACGTCCACGTCACCCAGACCCCGAACCTGCAGCGTCCCGACTTTCGTGCTCTCACCGAAGAGCTCGGGCCCGCCAGCCGCCGCCGCGCCGTGGTCAGCTGGAAGCTCGCCGGCGACCCGATCCGCCTGTATCTGCAGGACCACGGCTTGCGGATGTACGGCGGCGACCAGCAGTTGGGAGAGGTCGACGTGCTCAGTAAGCCTGTGTCCGCTGGAGAGGCCGCTAACCTTCCGCCCTCGTTTCATTTGGCGCAGACGATCCGTCTCGATCGTCTGACGCTGAGCCGCTATGTCTCACCTCACCCCATGCGACTCCGCTTCCGCACGCTAGACACCCTTTCGACCGGTTTCGGCAGCAATGCCGTCATTCTCGACGCGCCCCCGGCGCTGCGCGCCGACCTGGGGAACGAGGCCCGCACCACCCCGACCGGGCCGGAGGAGGAGGGATGAGCCCCTCCGACTTCGCCTACCGGGTGGGCGCCGCGGCGCGGCGCCCTGCCAGCTGGCTGCAGCTGCTCAAATTCGCGATCGTCGGCGGTTCTGGCTACGTGATCAACGTCGCCGTCTTCGCGGTGCTCGCCGGGACCCTCGGTGTCCATCACGCGATCGCCGCGATCGGTGCCTTCTGCGTCGCCGTCACCAACAACTTCCTCTGGAACCGCTACTGGACTTTTGGTCCCGGCGAGAGTGGGGCCGGTTTTCAGGCGGTGCGCTTCCTGACCGTCAGCCTGCTCTCCCTGTTGCTCAACCTGGCGGTCCTCGAGGCGATCATCGCCGGCACCGAGGTGGGCGAGGTCACGGCGCAGGCGATTGCCGTCGCGGTGGTGATGCCGTTCAACTTCCTCGGCAACAAGCTCTGGACGTTCGCCTCCTGAGGGCAGTCCGGCGCCAGGCACCAGAGTGCCTGGCGGGCCGCACCGCGGATCGTCTCGTCGGCAGGACACGCCGGGCGTGTCCTAGGGATTCGGATGGGCGGGGGCGCTCGGCTAGCCTTGGGCACGAGATGAGCAGCACCAAGCCGAACTACGACGCGGCGGCGATCGAGGCCGCCCGGCGCGCCGCCTGGGAGCAGCGCGGTGACTTCGAGGCGCCGTCCCCGACCGACGGCCAGGGGCGGGTCTACGTGAAGGCCTCCAGCCCGTTCACCTCGGGCAACCTGCATATGGGGCACGTCCGCGACTACTCGATTGGCGATGCCTACGCGCGCTTTCGTCGCGCCCGCGGCGACGCCGTCCTCTTCGGCTTCGGCTTCGACGCCTTCGGGCTGCCGGCCGAGCTAGCCGCGATCGAGCGCCAGGTGCCGCCGGCCGTGTGGGTCGAGCAGTGTGGCGAGCGGATGCTCGGACAGATGCAGAGGCTCGGCTTCTCGTTCGACTACGACCGGGTCTTCTACAGCTCCGACGAGGGGCAGTACCGCTGGTCACAGTGGCTTTTCCTGACCCTGCTGGAGGCGGGCCTGATCTACCGCGACGACGCCACCGTCGACTGGTGCGACACCTGCCAGACGACCCTGGCCTCGATTCAGGTCGAGGACGGCCGCTGCTGGCGCTGCCACAACGAGGTGCGGCTGATCCGGCGGCCGACCTGGTTCCTGAAGATCACGCCCTACCTGGAGGAGAACGACCGCAACGTCGCCGCGCTCGAGGCGAGCGGCAAGTGGGACGAGCTGGCGCTGGCAACCCAGCGCTACATCCTCGGCCGCAGCGACGGCTCCGAGCTCGACCTCGAGGCCGGCGATGGCCGCCGCCTGACCGTCTTCACCCCGCACTCTGGCGCGGCCTCCGCCGCCCGCTTCGTCCTGCTCTCGCCGCGTCATCCGCAGGTGGGGGAGTGGGCCGGCGCGGAGGGCGTGCGCGAGGCCCTCGAGGAGCTTCGCTCAGGTGGCTGGGAGCGCAGCGCTCGCGACGCCGCCGCCGTGCCCGTCGTCGACACCGGTGAGTCGCTGGCCGGGCCGAGCGGGGAGCAACTGCCCGTATTGGTCTCGCCGCTGGTCGATGCCCGCTTCGGGCCGACCGCCAGCCTCGGCATCCCCGCCGTCGACGAGGCCGACGCGGAGATCGCCGCTCGGGTCGAGCGGGTCGCCTCCGAGCCCGCTGTCGCCGCCGACGACGGCGCCGAGCCCGCCGAGCCGCCCAGCTTCCCGCCGGTCGAGGGGCTGCGCGAGGCGAAGCGCTACCGCGCCAACGACTTCTCGATCTCGCGCCAGCGCGCCTGGGGCACGCCGATCCCGATCGTCAACTGCGAGAGCTGCGGGCCCGTCCCGGTGCCCGAGGCCGACTTGCCCGTCGTCCTGCCCCGCGACCTGATGCCGAAGGCCGAGGGCAACCCGCTGGCCGAGCGCGCCGACTTCGTCGAGACCACCTGCCCGAAGTGCGGGGAGCCGGCCCGCCGCGAGACCGACACGCTCGACTGCCACTTCGACGCGCTCTTCCTCTGGGTGCCGGCCGCGGTGCCGCCGGAGGCCCGGGCCGAGCAGATGTTCACCCACCCCGAGCTGCGCGAGTGGCTGCCGGCGGAGCGGCTGGTCGCCGGTGGCGACAGCGGCGGCTTCGTCTTCGATCAGCGAATCGTCACCAAGGCGCTGCGCGACATCGGTCCGTTCGCCTTCATGGGGGAGGGGGAGCCCTTCGCCGGCTGTCTCTTCCACGAGATGGTGATCGCCGACGGTCGCAAGATGAGCAAGCACCTCGGCAACGTCGTCAATCCCGACGAGCTGGTCGAGCAGTACGGCGCCGACACGGTCCGGCTCGCCGTCCTCTACGCCGCCGGGCCGGCGAAGACGCTGAACTGGAGCGACGGGGCGCTGCGCTTCGCCAGCCGCTTCCTGCGCGGCCTCTGGACCTACTCGCACGATCGCTTCGCGGCCCTCGACAGTCACCCCCACGATCCGGACGCGGCAGCCGACACGGAGCACATGCGCGACCGGCTGCGCAAATGGTGCGACAACGGGCTGGCCCGGATCACCGAGGACACCGCCGAGCTGCAGATGCACAAGTCGATCCGCAACCTGACCCGGCTCTTCGAGCGGATCCAGGATTTCGAGAAGCGGGTCGTCAAGCGCCGCGGCCAGCTCGACCGTGCCGATGCGGAGGCGCAGATCGCTGCGCTGGTCCTGCTGGCGCAGGCGCTGGAGCCCTTCGCCCCGCACGTGGCCGAGCAACTGCTGATCGACTCGGGTCGGGAGGATGGGCCGGAGCTGGTCGGAGCCTGGCCGGAGGCGGCGTCGATTTCGGTCGGCTCTGAGGAGCCGACCGCCGCCGGCTGAGGCGGACGAACGTCTCAGGATCACAACTTGATTACAAAAACCGCCTTGATTGTTTGATGAGCCTGTGTTATGAATTCGCCTTGCCGGGCGATCAAACCGGTGACAGAGGCGGGGCTTCCGTAGGACCGGGATACCGCCTTGGGGTGGCAAAGGAGGACCAGTCAGGAACCGGGACCAGACGGATGCGTCCCGGTGATGCCGACCTGCTCGGCGTCGCCCCGCCTCTGCATCGTTCCTCGGCGCGTCTGGGGTGGGCGCGCCGGGGGACGCCCGTCAGCTCTTCGCCCGCGGGGGCCGCTTCACGTCGAAGCGTTTGCGCGAGGGCTGCCAGGAGATTCCCTCCGCCAGGGCCGCCACGGTGGTGTCCAGCGCGCCGGCGAGCTTGACCATCGTCGCCAGGCGCGGCTCGCGGCCAGCTCGCTCGAGCAGCGAGATCTCGGTGCGGTGCAGCTCGCAGCGATAGCCCAGCTCTTCCTGGGAGATACCGGCCTCGGCACGGGCCTTGCGCAAGTTGGCGGCGAAACGCTCTTGGGGTCTCAAGGTCGGCAATTCTTCGGGTCTGACGACAGCGACTCTACAGACGATTCGTTTCCCCTGACCGCTGTGGGCGGTGGCACTCGGTAAGCGGGGTTTGTTCCAGTCGCTGGGAACGTCCCGGCGGGTCCGCTACCTTGCTCAGAGATGAACGCATGGCAGTCACCGAATATTTACGCAGGAAGCGTTGAGCGCTGCTTGGCTTTCTGTTATACCCGTGCGATCAAAGGGACGAGCGCCGGAAGGGGGATTGGCCTTCGGGTCAGCTCCACGGCGACAAAGGAGGAGTCATGAGTGACGCAGCGGTAGATCCGCGGTTGGGAGTGCCCGACGGGCAACGAACCAGCTCCTGCGCCACCGAACTCGTCTGCCCGCGCTGCGACTTCCGCACGGCGCTCTCGGCGACCGTCTTCCGCTGTCCCGAGTGCGACACCGGGCTCGACATCGAGTACGACTACGAGCTCGCCAAGCAGCGGATCGCCGATCGGCCGCTGGCGGAGCGGCCGCGAAACATCTGGCGCTTCGAGGAGCTGATGCCGATCGTCAGCCGCTTTGCGGCCGACCGTGTCGCCCCCTTCGCCGGCCAGACGCCGCTGATCCGGGCCGAGCGGCTCGGTGCCGAGCTCGGCCTGCGCAACCTCTACGTCAAGGACGACTCGACCAACCGTCCCTCGCTCTCTTACAAGGACCGGGTCGTCGGCATGGCCGTCGCCCGGGCGCTGGAGCTGGGCGCGACCGAGATCGGCTGCGTCTCCACCGGCAACGTCGGCACCGCCACCGCCTCTTTGGCCGCCGCGGCCGGGATCAAGCCGTACGTCTTCTACCCGGCCAACCTGGAGCGAGCGAAGGCCCGCGGCTGTCGCGCCCTCGGCGCCCAGGTGATCCAGGTCGACGGCAACTACGACGAGGCCAACCGCGCCTGCCGCGAGCTGACCGAACACACCGGCATTCCCTTCAGCAACATCAGCCTGCGACCGTTCTACGCCGAGGGCGCCAAGTCGCTCGCCTATGAGCTGGTCGAGGATCTCGGTTGGCGCTCGCCCGACCACGTGGTGATGCCGGCCGCCGGCGGCACCCTTTCCTCGCGAGTCCACAAGGGCCTGGTCGAGTTCGAGAGGATCGGTCTGGCGGAGACGGCGGCGACCAAGCTGCACGTCGGTCAGCCGACCGGCTGCTCGCCGATCGCGAAGACGATAGTCGAGGGCGCCGAGGAGATCGTCCCCCAGCAGCCGGAGACGCTGGCGCACTCGCTGGCGATTGGCTCCCCCGGCGATGGCGCCTTGGTCGTCGAGGCGGTGCGCGAGCGCGGCGGCTCCGCGGCGGCGGTTCCCGACGGTGAGATCCTCGAAGCGATGGAGCTGCTGGCCTCGACCGAGGGCGTCCTCACCGAGCCGGCCGGCGGCACCACGGTGGCGGCGACGGCGAAGCTCGCCCAGCGCGGCGAGATCGGCCCCGACGACGTGACCGTGATCGTGATCAGCGGCAACGGCTTGAAGACGCTCAACGAGCAGCCGGTCAAACCCTGGCCCGAAGGCGTGCCCTGCAACGCGACGACGATGGAGGAAGTGGTCGTCGAGTTCCGCGAGGGCGGCGTCACCAGCCGCGCCTGAGCACCGTGTCGAATGACTTGCCCGAGGTCGCGGGCGTCAGCCATCGCTGGGTCGAGTCGCGAGGACTGCGCTTCCACGTCGCCGAAGCCGGCGAGGGCGAGGACGTCGTCCTCTGCCTGCACGGCTGGCCGCAGCACTGGTACGAGTGGCGCCAGCTGATGCCCGCGCTGGCCGATCGGCACCGGGTGCTGGCGCTCGACCTGCGGGGCTGTGGCTGGTCGGACGCGCCGCGGGACGGCTACGAGAAGGAGAACCTGGCTGACGACGTGCTGGCGGTCCTTGACGCCCTCGGCCTCGAAAAGGTGAAGCTGGTCGGCCACGACTGGGGCGGCTGGGTCGGCTTTCTGCTCTGCCTGCGGGAGCCGCGGCGCTTCGAGCGCTTCCTCGCCCTCAACATCGTCCCGCCCTGGGTGCACCTCCGTCCGATCGTCGCCCACGCCTGGCGGTTCTGGTACCAGCAGCTGGTCCTGGCGCCCGGCCTCGGCTACCGGCTGCACGTCGGCGGCGAGTTCGTGCGGCGGGTCCTGGTCGGCGGCTCCGACGTCAAAGACGCCTGGGACGAGCAGACGCTGAGCGCCTTTGCCGACAACTACGCGGAGCCGGCGCGGGCCCGGGCGGCGGTGCAGATGTACCGCGTCTTCAACTGGCGCGAGGCGCTGCCGATTGCCCGCGGCCGCTACGCCGATGCTCAACTGCGGGTGCCGACCCTGATGCTCTTCGGCACCGACGATTTCGTTTTGCGGCCGGAGATGCTCGCCGGCTACCAGCGCCACGCCGAGGAGATGCGGGTCGAGCTGGTCGAGGACTGTGGCCACTTCATCGCCGACGAGCGCCCCAAGCTGGTGGCAGAGCGCGCCCGCCAGTTCCTCGCCTAGGGGCAGACGCGAGTTTCGGCCGCCCTTGACTGAGACGAGGTCCGCGGAGAGACGCTAGGCGGCGCCAGCGTTCCTACAGGGGCGCGTTCGTTCTTTGTGGCGCCTGGCGAAACAAAGGACGAACGCGCCTCAGCGGATCCGCGCCTCCTCGAGGTCGAGGTCTCGCTCGATCTGCCGCATCGTCGCGTTGCGCAATCGGTCCTCGCCGCGCAGCTCCAGCAGCGCCTCGCGCTCGACCCCGATCAGCTCGCGGCGCAGGTCGCCGTAGTCGGCGAGGCGCTGCTCGCGGCCGGCCGTCTCCTGATCCTCGCCGCCGAGGATCGCCGCGCAGACCCGGAAGCGCCGGCGGTAGAGGTCGCGCAGGCGCTCCAGCTGCGAGTCGGCGGCGCGTTCCTCGCCCTCGACCTGGTCGAGGCGGTCGAGGGCCGCCTGGGCGGCCTCCATCCGTGCCACTGCCTCTTCGTCACTCCAGCGTCGCGGTTCCTCCAACCGCAGCTTGCGGATCACGAAGGGGAGCGAGAGGCCCTGGCCGACCAGGGTCACGAGGATCAGGGCGAAGGTGAGGAAGATGATCTGCGGACGGTTGGGGACGCTGAGCGGCACGGCCAACGCCGCCGCCAGGGAGACGGCGCCGCGCATTCCGCTCCAGCCGACGGCGGAGCGTTCGCCGAGGCTCTCGCCGGCGTCGGAGCGCATCGCGAAGACGAAGCCGAGGCGGACGCCGATCGAGGCGACGGCGATCGCGGCGGCCGGCAGCAGCAGCTCCGCAACCCCCGAGGAGCTCTCCCGCAGCGAGTCGACGATCCCCGGCAGCTGCACGCCGAGCAGCACGAAGATCGTCATCTCGAGGCCGAAGATCAGCGTGTTCCAGAAGGCGACGGAGCTGAGCCGGGTGTCGGCGTCGACCGCGCGCGGTGCCTGGTAGCCGCCGTAGAGGCCGGCGACGACCGCGGCGAGGATCCCGGAGACGTGCACCTCCTCGGCGCCGATGTAGGCGCCGTAGGCGGTCAGCAGGGTGAGGACGACGACGAGGCTGGGGTCGGCTTGGCGCCGGATAACCCGGATCGCCAGCCAGCCAACCGCGAGGCCGACGGCGATGCCGCCGAGCGAGACGCCGATGAATTCGAGCACCGCATCGCCGAGCGCGAAGGCGCCCCCGGTCGCCACCCCGACGGCGATCCCGTAGATGACCAGGGCGGTGCCGTCGTTGATCATCGACTCGCCTTCGACCAGCAGACGCACTCGCTCGGGGCCGCCGATGCGGCGGAAGACGGCGATCGCGGCGACGGCGTCGGTGGGGGCGAGGACGGCGCCGAGCACCGCCGCTTCCGGCCAGCCGAGATCGGGGACGAGGGCGTGGGCGACGACGGCGACGACGGCGGCGGTGAGGAAGACGAGGCCGATCGCGAGCAGGCCCAGGGGCCGCGTCACCGTGCGCAGCTCCCGCGGCGAGGTTCGCCAGCCGGCGGAGAAGACCAGCGGCGGCAGGAAGACGAGGAAGACGATGTCCGGGTCGAGTTCGATCTCCGGCAGACCGGGGACGAAGGCGATGCCGAGACCGCCGATCACCAGCACGATCGGCGCCGGCACCTTGCCGAACTCGGCAAGGCGGACCAGCAGCGCCGCCGCCAGCATCAGAACGAGGATCGACTCGACGTGGTGCATCTGCCCATAACATCCTGCCGAGTGGACGCCAAGCTGACCCCGCCCCTCGATTCGACCGATCACCTTCGGGGCGATCTCGACCGGCCGTTGCAACTGCTCATGTTCGGCGACTTCCAGTGCCCCTTCTGCCTCGGCGCCCAGTCGGTGCTGCGCCGGGTCCGCGAGCGGCTAGGCGAGCGGCTCGTCTTCGCCTTCCGGCACCTGCCGATCCCCGAGAAGCATCCGCTGGCGCCACTGGCGGCGGAAGCAAGCGAGGCGGCGGATGCTCAAGGTCGCTTCTGGGACTACTACGACGCCCTCTACAAGGCCCAGCCGCGCCTCTCCGAGGCGACGATGGGCGAGCTGGCGGCCGACCTCGGGCTCGACGTGGCGCGCTTCGAGGCTGACCTCGAGAGCGGCGTCCACCGCGAGCGCATCGAGCGCGACCTTCGCTCCGCCGAGGCCAGCGGCGCCACCGGCACGCCGGCCTTCTTCGTCAACGGCCGCCAGCACTTTGGCGCCTATGACGCCGGCTCTTTGGTCGAAGAGCTTGAAGCTGCCTAGTGGTTTAGTTGATAATCAGCCTTTCTTAGGGCAAATGCTCGATGACGGGGAGGCGGTATGGGGATCTCGAAGGCGCGTGCGGCCACGGTCGCCGTGGGACTGGGGCTCTGCCTGACGCTGCTCGCGTCGGCGTCGGCGCTGGCGGCGGAACCGGGCGGCATCGCCGGACGGGTCGTCGAGTCCGAAGAACTCGAAGGGATGAACGGCGTCGAAGTCTGCGCCGAAGCGGTGTTCGAATCGTCGACGCCGCTGGTCTGCGACGAAACCGAAGGCGGCTCCTACGAAATCCTTGGCCTCGAAGCCGGCCAATATCGCGTGCACTTCGTGCCGATCGCCGACACCCGCTACGTCCCGCAGTACTACCTGCGGACCTACCGAGTCGAAAAGGCGCGCCTGCTGCAGATCGAAGCAGGGTCGGTAAAGAGCGGCGTCAGCGCCGCGCTCGAACTCGGCGGCTGGGTGACCGGTCGGGTGACGGACGAAGCCGGCAACTCCCTCAGCGACGTCGAAGTCTGCTTCGTCAACGAACTGCTCCCCGAGCTGGAACTGCCTTGCGTGAAAACCGAAGTGGAAGGGAAATACGAAACCGAACGCCTGCCCCCGGGCCCCTACTGGGCGTTCTTCTCCGCCCCCGAAGAGCGCGGCATCTTCCCAGGGGAAAGCGAAGGCTTCGTGGTCGAGGGCTACAACGAAACCCCGGAAGTCGACGCCGAACTCGAGCTCGCGGTAGCGATCAAGGGCAGCGTCACCGAAGCGGCCAGCGGCCTGCCGCTGGAAGGCATCCGGGCCTGTGCCCTGGCGCTCGGTTCCGAAGTCGAGCTGCGCTGCGCCCTCAGCGGCGCCGATGGCAGCTACGCGATCTACGGACTCCATGCCGGCAGCTACGTGGTCGGCTTCTCGGTGACCCGCAGCGAAGCCGGCATCCCGATCGAGCCCGACGACGGCTTCGTCCGCCAGTACTACGAAGACCAGCCGAGCTTCGATGCGGCGAACGTGATCGACGCCACCGAGCCGGGCCTCTACCGGGACATCGATGCTCACCTCACCCGCGGGGCGGAAGTCTTCCCTCGCCCGCCCGTGGCCTCGATTCCGGCGGCCTCGACCCCCGCGGAACCGATCGCCACGCCCGCGCCGCCATCACCGCCGAAGCTCGTCTGCCGCAAGCACTTCCGCAAGAAGCTCGTCAACGGGAAGCGACGCTGCGTGCGGATGCCGCGCCATCACCATCGGCCCCACTCGCGATGATGGGAGAGTGAGGGCGCTCGTCCAGCGGGTCAGCCAGGCAGCCGTAGACGTGGAGGGCGAGCGAGTCGCCCAGATCGGTCCCGGCCTGCTCGTCCTGCTCGGCGTCGGCAACGACGACGACGAGCCCAAGGCCGACCGCCTCGCCGACAAGATCCTCGCCCTGCGCGTCTTCGACGACGATGAGGGCCGCATGAACGATCCCCTCGGCGACCGCGAGATCCTCTGCGTCAGCCAGTTCACCCTCTACGGCGACACCCGCCGCGGCAACCGCCCAAGCTACGTAGCCGCCGCCCGCGCCGAGCAGGCCGAGCCCCTCTACGACCGCGTCTGCGACCGCCTCGGCGCCAAGAAGGGCGTCTTCGGTGCCTGCATGGGCGTGGCCCTGATCAACGACGGCCCGGTGACGCTGATGCTCGAGGTCTAGCGCGGCTCTGAGCATCTGACCCACACCTCGCTCTTTCAACAGCCGTCCGGAGTGACTTGCGCTCAGCGCTCGGGAGGTGTTAGAAGTACTCGGGTATTTATCTGGGGGAAATGAAAGGGAGACATGCGCTCGTCCGCGGTCAGGGTCCTCGCCATGCTTGGTTTCGTGCTGCTGTTCGCGTTCGCCGGTCCATCCGGGGCGATGGCGGGTGTTCCGGAAGAACTCAAAAACCTGCCGACGCTCGACACCCTCCAGCGCGAAGAAAACCCGCTCAACAAAGGCGGCGCCTGGGGGGCGCTTCCTGCGACGATCGGTAAAGGTGCGGTCTCGAACAACGGTTGGTTCTCGACCTTCGGCCAGCCCACGGCTCCGTCCGGTGCTTCCTGGACCCCGACGAAATACACCGACAAAACCGGGGGCGCCGCCGCCGAGCTGACGATCGGTGTCGCGCCTAGTGGGGCGGGCTCCTACGGAGGGTTGTGGTTGGACTCGCAGCCCGCCACCGGCACGCGCACCGGGTACAACCTCAAGTGGGCGATCGTCTCCGGCAGCACTTACACGGTGAGCATCCTCCGTTGGAATGCGAACTCCCAGACGACCATCGCCTCTCAGACCGGGGTGACGATCCCTGTCGGCTCGACCCTGGCCCTCACGGACACGGGCGGCGGCGTTACCGCGTGGCTGGGTCAGAGCGGGGTATTCACGCCGATCGTCACGGCGGCCGACAGCACCTTCAGCGAAGGCTATGCCGGCATCGAAGCCGGGGGCATCGGCTACTACCGCGCTTTCAAGGCGGGCCAGCTAGCCGCCGGGCCCGTCGATACCTACATCGCCGCCGGCTCGGCAGAAGGCGAAACCTCCACCACCGTCAGCTTCAACTTCGCCGCCTCGGGAGAAACCTCGGGCCTGTTCGAATGCTCGCTCGACGGCAAAGCCTACGCGAGTTGCGTCACGCCAAAGAAATACGAAGGCCTTGCCGAGGGCTTCCACACGTTCCGCGTCAGGGCTCTCTCGAAAATGGGCGTCCCCGACGCGACCCCGGCGGAACGCAAATTCGAGGTGGTGATCCCACCCGAGACGACGATCACCTCGCCCAAGCATGCCTATACGAACGGGGAGATCAACGAAATCTCCTTCACGTCGGACACCCCCGGCTCGACCTTCAAATGCGCGATGGGATTCGTCGAAAGCACCCCGACCCCGACCGAACCCTGCACCAGCCCGACCAAACGCGAGATCTATGGCACCGGATGGCGGACCTTCACGGTCGCGGCCACCGACCCCAGCGGCCACACGGACCCGACCCCGGCGGTCTACAAATTCACCCAGGCCTACTATCCGGAAACCAAAAACGCCAATAACAAGATCATCTCGCCGGGCGACAACTCGAGGAGCTCGAGCTATTACACGCTGCAGGCGGAATGGGCCGGCTCCCAGAACGTCGATGGCCTCCATGGGGTGAGCTTCCAGATGAAGGTCGAGGGGCAGCAGCAATTCCAATGGGTGCCGGAGCAGTACGTGACCGACGCCAGCGGCGACCCCGTCAAATGGCCACTGCCAATCTCCGGTCAGCAAGGGAAGACCCCGCCTGTCCACTTCGACGCGAAGGCATACCCCGGGATCACCGAGGAGCAGACCGAGCAGGACGTCGAATTCCGCGCGGTCTTCGACGGCGGTCCCGAAACCGGCACCGGCGTCAGCAAACCGGTGTTCACGGAGTTCAGCGTGCGCTGGAGCGGCGACAAAGACGCGAACGAGACGGTGGGGCCCGTCTCGCTGAACCTGTCGACCGGTGGCTACACGCTCAATGCGACCGACGTATCCATCGCCGTGCCGGGCTCGGATGCCGCGCTCAACTTCAGCCGGGTGTACGAATCCTCCTTCAACAACCAGCAGGTCACCCGGGTCTTGGACGGCAGCTGGACGCCCTCCGTCCCGGTCGAGCAGGAAAGCGAAGCAACGACCTGGGTCGGCCTGCGCGAGCGCCACGACGCCGGTGAACCCGCGGTCGAAGAAGAAGGGGAAGTCGTCGAACCGGCGATCCCGGCATCGGACTGGGTCGAAGTGCTGGACAACGAAGGCTATGGAATCAACTTCGACGTCGTCAACGGCACCTACGTGGCTCCGGAATACGCGAAGGAATGGGTCCTTTCCAAGTCGGGCAACCTCTTCACCCTGGCCGACACCAACGGCACCAAGACGACCTTCGAACTGAACTCCGAAGGCAACGTCGGCGAATACCACCCGATCGCCGTTTCGTGGCAGGGCAATCCGAAAAGCGCCCGTCTGGTCTACGAACTGACCGGGTCCTTCCCGCGCTTGGCGCGGATGATCGCGCCGTCGGCCCCCGGGGTGACCTGCGGCGATTGGACCTCGATCAACGAGGTGGGCTGCCGGACGCTGGAGTTCAAATACGAAGCAGCGACCAAATGGAACGCCAGCTGCTACGGCAGTCGCCTCACCTCGATCACCTACCACCCGGCAAGCGGAACCGGCGATCAGGAAGTCTCGAAGTACGAATACTACGAAACGGCTCCGTACTGCAAGCTGAAAGCGCAGTGGGATCCGCGCCTCTCGATTCCCAAAGAGGTCTACACCTACAACAACCAAAACCTTCTCAAGACGGTGACGCCGCCCGGCGAAGAACCATGGACCTTCAACTACTACGGCGAGGGCCCGCTGGGGCCGGAGATGGACCGCCTCAAGAGCGTCACCAGGCCAAGCCTGATCTCGGCCACGCCCACCGCCCAGACCACGATCGTCTATGACGTTCCGGTCAGCGGCTCGGGCGCTCCCTATCCGATGAGCCCGGACGATGTGGCGAAATGGGACCAGAAGGGCTATCCGGTCGATGCGACCGCGATCTTCCCCCCGACCCAGATTCCAGGCGAACCGACGACCGACTACTCGCAGGCCTCCGTGTACTACCTCGGTCCGAGTGGCCAGGTCGTCAACACCGCCGCCCCCGCGCCACCCGGCGCGGCAGGGCCGTCGATCGAGACGACCGAATACGACTTCTATGGCAACGTGGTCAGGACGCTGGGGGCCGGGAACCGGCTGCGGGCGCTGCAGGCCGCCAATCCGCTGGCCCGGTCGCAGGAGCTCGACACCGATTCGGTCTACTCCAAAGACGGGACGAAGCTGAACGAAGAATGGGGCCCGCTGCACAAAGTCAAGCTCGCTTCCGGCTCGACGGTGGAAGCACGGTCGCATAACACGATCAGCTACGACGAAGGTGCACCGACCCCGCCAGCCGGCACGCCGTGGCCACTGATGCCGACCACCGAAGTCAGCGGCGCCCGGATCCCGGGCCAGACCAGCGACGTCGATGCCACCACGACTCGGACCTTCTACAACTGGAACCTGCGCAAGCCGAGCGAAGTCGTCGAGGACTACGGCGGCCTCAGCCGGCGCTCGATCGTCGTCTACGACGAAAGCACGGGCCTACCGGTCGAAAAACGGATGCCCGGAAACACCGCCGGCGGAGGAGCCGGGACGACCAAGCTCCTCTACTACACGGCGGGCGCCCACCCGACCGAAGCCGTGTGCGGCAACAAACCCGCCTGGGCCAACCTGCCGTGCCGAACGATGCTGGCAAGCCAGCCGACTCCGGCCGAAGCGAACCCGACGATCCCCACGACCCGGTACATGGCCTACAACAACCTGGACCAGCCGCTGGAAATCACGGAGGTCGGCGAAGCCGCCGTCCGGCGGACCACCCTGCTCACCTACGATGCCGCGGGCAGGCAGCTGACGAAGAAACAGACCGCCGGGGCCGGCACCTATGCCGGCAAGACCGAAAACCTCTACAGCCCGACGACGGGGGCGCCGGTCGGGCAGCAGCTGGTATGTGAAGTGGTCGGCTGCGACACGCAGGCGAGCCTGACGACCCTGGACAAACTGGGGAGGCCGATCAAATACCAGGACGCCGACGGGAACGTCGCCGAAACCGCCTACAACCTCACCGGATTCCCGGCGATCACGTCGGACGGCAAAGGCACGCAGACGATGGCCTACGACTCGGTCACGGGAGTGTTGAACTCGGTCACCGACTCCAACGCCGGCACGTTCACCGCCAAATACGACGCCGACGGCAACCTGGTCGAACAGGGTCTCCCGGGAGGGCTCGTCGCCCGCACGTCCTACGACGAGATCGGCGAACCGGTCCACCTCGAATACGTCAAGGCGACCGGCTGCTCGGCAAACTGCGTCTGGTTCCAGACCGACGTGATCTCGTCGATCAGGGGCCAGCTCAGGGAAGAGGCCAGCTCCCTCGCCACCCACCAGTACAGCTACGACGCGCTCGGGCGCCTCGTCCTCGCCACGGATCAGCCGAAAGCCAGCGGTTGTACGACGCGCGCCTACGGCTACGACGCGGACTCGAACCGCACCAAACTCACCACCCGCGCGCCTGGGACCGGGGGGGTCTGCGACACGACCTCAGCCGGGACCGTGCAGACGTACGGCTACGACACCGCCGATCGGCTCCTTGGCGAAGGAGTCGTCTACGACAACCTGGGCCGGATCACCCAGCTGCCGGCCAAATTCGCCGGCGGCGGAACGCTGACCACCACCTACTGGACGAACGACCTGATCAAGAGCCAGACCCAGGACGGGATCACGAATACCTACGAACTCGACGGCGCGATGCGGCAGCGCCGCCTCGTCACCACCGGCGGCTCGGGCGCCGGCAGCGAGATCTACCACTATGAAAGCCCCTCGGATGCTCCCGCCTGGATCGACGCAGGTGCGAGCTGGACGCGGAACATCACCGGCATCGGTGGCGAACTTGCCGCGATCTACAGCAGCTCGAATGGGACGACGCTGCAGTTGACCGACCTGCATGGTGACGTGGTCGCCACCGCCAGTGCCGAACCGGGGGCAACCGCCGTCTTGGATACCAACGAATTCGACGAGTTCGGGATCCCGAAGGTCAAAGACCTCCTCACCTTCGGCTGGCTCGGCGGTCAGCAGCGTCGCTCCGACCTGCCCTCCGGCGTGGTGCAGATGGGGGTGCGCGCCTACATTCCGGCCATCGGTCGCTTCCTATCCCCGGATCCGATCGAAGGAGGGTCGGCAAACGCCTACGACTACGCGATGCAGGACCCGATCAACGGCTTCGACCTGACGGGCACGCAGTCGAAGTTCCGATTGGGCTACCGGATCGAACGGCGCCGCCAAAACTACAAATCGATCCGAGGCGCGTTCAGGATAGCTCGAGAAATGCTCGATCGAAACAAAACGCGACGCCTGGCCGATCCCGAAGAGAACAAGCGGCGCGCCGAAATGGCAGAGCGTTTCGCGATGAACATAATGAAAACCTACGCCCGGCCGTTTCACAATTGGAATCGGACCTGTCGCAGTTCCTACCGCAGCCAGACCAACATCATCGATCCGAGCGGAGGCGTCGAAAACGGTTTCACCGCCTGCGAAGAATCTTTGAAAATCCTGGGGATCAGGCAGTCGGCAAATGAAGCGAGGGTCTGGTGCAACCACCGCGGCCAGTCAGATCCCCAGTGCAAAAAGGCAAGGCGAGCAGCCAAGGAAAACAATCTCATCTGAGCGGTCGCCGGTTCCGCTGGATGCGGGCGGGAGAGATTTGGTCTGTCCGGAGTCCCGCCGAGCTCGACTCGGCCTAGCCCAGGGCGTCCCGGATCGGCGCGTCGGTTGGCGTCGTCGCGATCAACTTGCGGTTGGCGAATTCGAGAATCCCGAGGTGGGAGAGCTCGCGCCCGAAGCCGGAGCGCCTGACTCCGCCGAAAGGCAGGTTCGGCTCCGAGGCGGTCGGGTGGTTGACGAAGACCATCCCGGCTTCGAGCCGGTCGGCCACTGCCTGGGCGCGCTCGCCGTCGCTGCCGAACACCGCTCCGCCGAGCCCATACTGCGAGCCGTTGGCGAGGGCGATCGCCTCCTCGTCCGACTCGACCCGATAGACGACAGCGACCGGACCGAACAGCTCCTCGTGGTAGGCGCGCATCTCAGTAGTGACATCGACCAGGATCGTCGGCTCGACGAAGGCGCCCGGGTGGTCGATGCGGCGGCCGCCGGTGACCACGCCGGCGCCCTTCTCGATCGCCTCGTCGACCTGCTCGATCACCAGCTCGGCCGCCCGCTCCGAGGAAAGCGGCGCCAGGGTCGTCTTCTCGTCGAACGGGTCGCCGGGTTCGAGCTCGGCCATCCGTTCGGCGAGTCCGTCGAGGAAATCCTGGAAGACGTCGGCCATCACGATCATCCGCTTGGCGCTGGTGCAGACCTGGCCCATGTTGTGCATCCTCCCGACGAACGCCGCCTCCACGGTGCGCTCGAGGTTGTCGCCGTCGAGGACGATGAACGGGTCACTGCCGCCGAGCTCGAGCACCGCCTTCTTGACGGCGCGGCCGGCCTCCTCGCCCAGGGCGGAGCCGGCCCGGTCGCTGCCGGTCAGCGAGCAGCCCTGTACGAGCGGGCTCTCGACGATCCGCGGGATGTCCTCCACTTCGACGAAGACGTTGGTGAAGACGCCCTCGGGAGTGCCGGCATCGGCGAACAGCGCCTCGATCGCCAGCGCGGATTGGGGCACGTTCCGCGCGTGCTTGAGCAGGATGGTGTTGCCGAGCACCAGGTTCGGGGCGCTGATCCGGATCGCCTGGTAGGCGGGGAAGTTCCACGGCTGCACGGTCAGAAGGACCCCGAGCGGCTCGGTGCGGATGAGCGCCGAGCCCTCATCCTCCATCTCCAGCGGCTGGTCGGCGATCTGCGCCGGACCCTCCTCGGCGTAGTACTCGAGGATTCGGATCGTCAAGTCCAGCTCCGCCCGGCTGTGGCGGATCAGCTTCCCCATCTCGAGCGTGATCGTCCGCGCCAGCTCCTCGTAGCGCTCCCGCATCAGCAGCGCCGCCCGCGCGACCACCCCGGCCCGCTCCGCCGCCGATCGTCGCCGCCACGGCCCCGATGCGCGGTGGGCCCGCTCGACGACCCGATCGATCTGCTCGCCTTGCAGCGAGGGAAACTCCCGTAACACCTCGTTGGTGTACGGGTTGACGGTTGCGTAGCCGCTGCGGGGGCCTGCCTTGGTAGTAGCCATCGCCGCGGCGTTGCCCCCTAGGCCCGCACCGCGGAGATGTCGATTCGCAGCGCGACCCGGTCTCCGACCAGCAGCCCGCCGCCGGCAAGCGGCTGTTGCCAGGTGAGGCCGAAGTCGTTTCGGTCGATCGAGCCGCGGACCGCGACGCCGACGCGATCTTTGCCCCAGGGGTCGACGGCCGCGCCTTCGACGTTGGCCTCGACCATGACCTCGCGGGTGACGCCCTTGATCGTCAAATTACCTTTGACCCGGTAGCTCCCACCCTCGACGTGCTCGATCGCCGTCGACTCGAACGTGATCGTCGGCCAGCGCTCGGCGTCGAAGAAATCCGGCCCCCGAAGGTGTTCGTCGCGGTCGGCGTTGTTGGTGTCGATCGAGGCGACCTGGGCGCTGCCCCAGACCCGTGAGTCGTGGTAGTCCTCGGCCGCCTCCAGCGTTCCCTCGTATTGCTTGAAGTGCCCGCGGACGGTGGAGATCATCATGTGCTTGACCTCGAAGCCGACGCTGGAGTGGATCGGATCCACCGTCCAGGTCCCGGTCGGCACTCGCACGATCCCCTGTTCGGTTTGCAGCTGGGTCGTCATCTCTGCTCTCCGGTAGGCCGCTGCAGCGCTTCTGTCAACCGCGGCTCTCGACAACGGCTGCGGACGGCCTACCCAGATATCCATGGAGGGGGCAACGAACCCAAGCTCAGCCGAGGCGACGACCCCGATCGCCACCTGTCCCAACTGCGGCCGCAGGAACCGGCTCCGCCCGAGCCCCGATGGCGTCCCGCGCTGCGCGGTCTGCCACCACCATCTCCCCTGGCTGATCGACGCGAGCGCCGACGATTTCGAGCGAGAACTGCAGGCCCCGGTCCCCGTCGTGGTCGACTTCTGGGCACCCTGGTG
>JBEVJP010000062.1:0-49422 GCA_040510155.1 Solirubrobacterales bacterium
GCCGCCCGGGGGGCGCCCCCCCCCCCCCACAACCGCCCCCCCCCCCCCCCCCCCCCCCCCCCCCGGCCCGACGGGACCTACCCACCAGCGTCCAAGCCCGTCCCGTGGCCGTTCACTCGGGACGAGTGCGGCATCCGGCTGCGTCCGGAGAGCGCTGGCGAGGGGGCCGGTACCCCCTCCGAACGTTTTGCGCGGGAGGAGCGACTCGCTGCGGGCGTCAGCCCCAGCGGCCGCGCCGACGAGTTGCGAGTGAGGAGGGGGTACCGGCCCCCTCGCCGTCCCTAGCTAGTACCCAACCGGATGCCGCGCGACAAACCCGATGTTGTCGCGGAGGTCTTCGTGCCAGCGAGGGCCGGTTTCGCCGCCGGAGTCGCCGCTGGTGTCGAAGCGGTAGCCGGCGATCACCGCGTAGGCGTGGCCACCATTGGCGTAGACGGTGATCCAGCGGCCTTCGCCGGGGAGGCCCCACTTTTCCATCGGGCCGGAGGGGAGGGGGCTTTCGATGAATTCACCGCCGTGGAGGGCGTAGCTGACCGAGCCGGAGCAGTCGTAGCCTTTGTCCCACCAGCGGGCGTGGCCGCCGCCGTAGATGTAGGGCTTGGTGCGGATCTTGTTGCCGGCTTCGATCACCGCCGCGACGCGGGGCGGGGCGCTGGCCGGCGGGATCAGTTCCCCGCTCGGCAGCAGCTTCGCTTTCGCCGTGGGCGTGCATGGATCGACTTCGGACGGGGTAAGACCACCGGTAGTGCAACGGGCAGAGGCGCTGGGGGCAAGGACGGCGATGGCCATCAGAACCGCCCCTATGGCAATGCCTGCCTTGAGCTTCAAGTTGTGCGACAGCAAACCGATCTCCTTTGTCGGCCTACCGGGTTAGCTGTCGGGCTGGCGCGGAAGGAGCCTGCGCCCCCGCCTGAACTAGGCGAGTTAGCCCCGAAAACGTGGTTCCCCGGCTCCCGCGAGGCCTATGGGCAAGCGGGACTCGGCATTTCGGTGCTTCAGATCGGCGGCAGACTACAGGATCGGCCGGCGCCGTGCTCACAAAACGCAAACATTTAGTCTCAGTTCGCACTTTCATCCCAGAATCCTGTCGGCCGGGTGGCTGGTAGCTTGGGCTTTGGGATGGAACTTGCCGGCCGCAAAGCGCTACTCACCGGGGCCACCGGGGGGCTCGGAATGGCGATCGCGAAGGCGCTGGCCGAGCGCGGCGCCGTTCTTTCGCTGAGCGCTCGCAAGGCCGAGGCCCTGGAGGCGCTCGCCGCCGAGCTGCCCGGCAAAGGCCACCGGGTCCTGCCCGCCGACCTGGCCGAGCCCGGGGCCGCCGAGCGGCTCGCCGACGAAGCCGGCGAGGTCGACGTCCTCGTCGCCAACGCCGGCCTGCCCGGCGCCGGCCGCCTCGACGAGTACAGCTCCGAGGAGGTGCAGCGGGCGCTCCGGGTCAACCTCGAGTCGCCGATGCTGATGGCGCGCGCCCTCTATCCGGCGATGATCGAGCGCGGCTCCGGCCAGCTCGTCTTCGTCGCCTCGCTTGCCGGCAAGGCGGCCAGCCCCCAGAGCTCCATCTACAACGCGACCAAGTTCGGCTTGCGCGGCTTCGCGCTTGGCCTTCGCACCGACCTCGGCCCCAAGGGCATCGGCGTCTCACTCGTCTCGCCGGGCTTCATCCGCGACGCCGGGATGTTCGCCGACTCCGGCGCCAAGCCGCCGCCGGCGCTGGGGACCTCCACCCCCGAGCAAGTTGCGACCGCGACCGTCAAGGCGATCGAGGGCAACCGGGTCGAGGTCGCGGTGGCCCCGATCCACCAACGCTTCATGGCGCACTTCGGCATGGTCAGCCCCCGCATCTCGGTGCTGGCCCAGAGCGGCTCCGCCGGCCAGAAGGCGGCCGGGGCGATCGCCGAAGGACACGAGAAGACGGGTAAGAGGTAGTTGACAACGACTTCAGGAGACGGCAGATGAGCAGCGATTCCTTCGGCGCCCGTTCGACCCTCGAGGTGAGCGGGCGTCAGTACGAGATCTTCCGACTGGGGGCGCTGCAGGAGCGCTTCGACATCGCCCGTCTGCCCTACTCGATCAAGGTCCTGCTCGAGAACGTCCTGCGCCTCGAGGACGGCGTCTCGGTCAGCGGCGCTGACGTCGAGGCGATCGCCGGCTGGGATGCCGCCGCGGAGCCCAGCGTCGAGATCCCCTTCCAGCCCGCCCGCGTCCTCATGCAGGACTTCACCGGCGTCCCCGCCGTCGTCGACCTGGCGGCGATGCGCGACGCGATGGAGGAGATCGGCGGCGACCCGGCGGCGATCAACCCGCTGGTCGACGTCGACCTGGTGATCGACCACTCGGTCCAGGTCGACGCCTTCGGCAACGAAATGGCCTTCCAGGTAAACGCCGAGCGGGACTTCGAGCGCAACCGCGAGCGCTACTCGTTCCTGAAGTGGGGCCAGCGGTCCTTCGACAACTTCCGGGTCGTGCCGCCGGCCACCGGGATCTGCCACCAGGTCAACCTCGAGTACCTCTCCCAGGTCGTCTACAGCCGCGAGAGCGACGGCGTCCTGCGGGCCTACCCCGACACCTTGGTCGGCACCGACTCGCACACGACGATGGTCAATGGCCTCGGCGTGCTGGGCTGGGGGGTCGGCGGCATCGAGGCCGAGGCGGCGATGCTGGGCCAGCCGATCTCGATGCTGCTGCCGCAGGTGCTCGGCTTCAAGCTCGCCGGCGAGCTCCCAGAGGGGGCGACCGCGACCGACCTGGTCCTCACCGTCACCGAGATGCTGCGCGAGCGCGGCGTCGTCTCCAAGTTCGTCGAGTTCTTCGGGCCCGGGCTGGCGACGCTCGGCCTCGCCGACCGGGCGACGCTCGGCAACATGTCGCCGGAGTTCGGCTCGACCTGCGCGATCTTCCCGGTCGACGCCGAGACGCTCCGCTACCTCGACCTCACCGGTCGGCCGACGGAGACGATCGAGCTGGTCGACGCCTACGCCCGCGAGCAGGGCTACTTCCACGACGGGTCGAGCCCGGACCCGGTCTTCTCCGACCTGCTGGAGCTCGATCTCGGCGCTGTCGTGCCCAGCATCGCCGGGCCGAAACGCCCCCAGGACCGGGTGCCGCTGGCCGAGGCGAAGGAGTCTTTCCTGGAGGCGATGGGCGAGTTCGATCCCGAAGCCGGCGAGCGGATGGGAAGCGGGCTGCCCGGCAACGGCGACGCCCGCGACGAGGCGGTGGCCGAGTCCTTCCCCGCCTCCGACCCGCCAGCCGAGGACCACGACGGCGAGAACGGCAAGCCGCGTCCGGCGGTGACCGGCGGGCCCATCGCGACGGTTGCCCAGGGCAGCGGCGACGAGATCGGCGTCGAGCTCGCCGACGGGACCCGCTTCGAGCTCGACCACGGTCGCGTCGTCATCGCCGCGATCACCAGCTGCACCAACACCTCGAATCCGAGCGTGATGATCGGCGCCGGCCTGCTCGCCCGCAACGCCGTGCAGCGGGGGTTGAAGCGGGCGCCGTGGGTGAAGACCTCGTTGGCGCCAGGCTCGACCGTCGTCACCGAGTACCTCGACCGCGCCGGCCTCACCGAGTACCTCGACGCCCTGCAGTTCAACCTGGTCGGCTACGGCTGCACGACCTGCATCGGCAACTCGGGCCCGCTGGCCGAGGAGATCTCGGCGGCGATCGCCGAGAAGGACCTCGCGGTCTGCGCGGTCCTCTCGGGCAACCGCAACTTCGAGGGCCGGATCAACCAGGACGTGAAGGCGAACTACCTGGCCAGCCCACCGCTGGTCGTCGCCTACGCGTTGGCTGGTCGCATGGACGTCGATCTCGCCAGTGAGCCGCTCGGCGAGGGCAGCGACGGCGAGCCCGTCTACCTGCGAGACGTCTGGCCCGACGCCGAGGAGGTGAAGCGGGTGGTCGGCGAATCGGTCGCCTCGGAGATGTTCACCCGCAACTACGCCGACGTCTTCAGCGGCGATGAGATCTGGGCCGCGGTCGACGTCCCATCCGGCGACCGGTACACCTGGCCCGACTCGACCTACGTGCGCCGACCCAGCTTCTTCGAGGGGATGCCGGCCGACCCGCCCGGGGTCGAGCCGGTTGCCGGGGCCCGCGTGCTCGCCGTGCTCGGCGACTCGGTCACCACCGACCACATCTCGCCCGCCGGAGCGATCAAGCGGGACAGCCCAGCCGGCCACTGGCTGACCGAGCAGGGGATCGAGGTGCGTGACTTCAACTCCTACGGCTCGCGGCGCGGCAACCACGAGGTGATGATCCGCGGCACTTTCGCCAACATCCGCCTCCGCAACCGCCTTGTCGAGCGCGCCGGCGGCTTCACCCGTCACTTCCCTGATGGGGAGGAGACGACGATCTACGAGGCGGCGATGGCCTATGCGGAGGAAGGCGTGCCGCTGGTCGTCCTCGCCGGCAAGGAGTACGGATCGGGATCCTCACGCGACTGGGCGGCGAAGGGGACGAAGCTGCTCGGGGTGCGGGCGGTGATCGCCGAGAGCTACGAGCGCATCCACCGCTCCAACCTGATCGGCATGGGTGTGTTGCCACTGCAGTTCGCGAACGGTGAGAGCGCCGACTCACTCGGGCTCAGCGGCGAGGAGGCCTTCGACCTCGGCGACCTCGAGGACGGCAAGGCCAAGAAGGTGACGGTTACGGCGCGCAAGGAAGACGGCACCGAGGTCGAGTTCGAGGCCCTGGTCCGGCTCGACACCCCCAACGAGGTCACTTACTTCAACAACGGCGGCATCCTCCAGACCGTTCTGCGCAAGCTAAAAGGGTAGGCGCAGTGGGGTCGCGGGAGGCAGGGGGGTCCGCGCGACCCTCACTGCACCTGAGCGCCGGTAGCCAGGGAGGGATGCCGACGCCGCTATTCCCCCTGGACGGGACTGTCCAGAAGGAACAGTCTTCGCTAGCTATACCGCCTCAACGGCCGGCGGTCAAGCGCAATCAACCGGTTGACCGGGAATCCGTAGTGCTTTCTGGGTGATTCGCGCCCGCGGAGGCGGAATCGGCGATTCCCCACCCCTTGCGCTCGATCAGTTCGATTCCGATCACGCTGCCGACCGGTCCAACCGGGGTAAGAGTGGCAGCGAGCAGGGTGTAGGGCGCCTCGCGCCTGACGGCGGCGATCCAAATGACCACGCAGAGGGCGACGAAGCCCAGCCCATGTGCCCAGCCGAACAGCATCGTCTCGGTGTCGAAGCCGGGCAACAGCCAGAAGAGGATCAGCGCCGCAAAGATCGCCAGCTCGACCCAGGACAAGCGCTTCACCCAGACGAACAGCCGCCCAGGCACGGGCTTCGCGAACGGTGAGGCCGGAGCCACGCCCTAGGCGCCGGGGCTGAGCGCGGTGAGGACGATGCGCTCCTGCTCGCGCGAGTGCGCGCCGGAGTAGCCCTCGCTGGTGCTGGCCCGGCCCTGGCGGCCGATGTACGTGAGGGCGACGCCCTCGGGAAGCAACTCGGGCATGCGCCGCGACATCACCTTCCAGGCGCCCATGTTGCGCGGCTCCTCCTGGACCCAGGCGATCTCCTTGAGGTTCGGGTACTGGGCGATCACGCCTTCGAGCTGTTCCTTGGCGAACGGGTAGAGCATCTCGACCCGGGCGATCGCGACGTCCTCGGCGCCGGCGCGGCGCTCGCTGGCGTCGATGTCGTAGTACACGCGGCCGGTGCAGAGCACCAGGCGCTCGACCTTCTCGCGGCGCTCGGCGGCAATGGGGTCGTCGAGGATGTAGCGGAAGTGGCCCTCGGTGAGGTCCTCGAGGCCGACCGCGGCGCGGTCGAGGCGCAGCAGCCCCTTCGGGGTGAAGACGATCAGCGGCCGCGGCTTGCGAATCAGCGCCTGGCGGCGGAGCAGGTGGAAGTACTGGCCGGCGGTGGTCGGGTAGGCGATGCGGATGTTGCCCTCGGCGCCGAGGGCGAGGAAGCGCTCGATGCGGGCGCTTGAGTGCTCGGGGCCCGAACCCTCGTAGCCGTGGGGCAGCAGCAGGGTGAGGCGGCTGGTCTGGCCCCACTTCGACTCGCCGGAGACGATGAAGCTGTCGATGATCACCTGGCCGGCGTTGGCGAAGTCGCCGAACTGGGCCTCCCAGAGAATCAGCGAGCTCGGGGTGGCGGCCGAGTAGCCGTACTCGAAGCCGAGGCAGGCGGTCTCCGAAAGCGGGCTGTTGTGCAGCTCAAAGGGCGCCGAGGCGTCCTCGAGGTGCTGCATCGGGCAGTACTTGAGGCCGGTGTTCTCGTCATGGAGGACGAGGTGGCGGTGGGAGAAGGTGCCGCGCTCGGTGTCCTGGCCGGTGAAGCGGATGTGGACGCCCTCGGTCAGCAGCGAGCTGAAGGCGAGCGCCTCGGCGTGGCCGAAGTCAATGCCGCCGTGCTCGAGCGCCTCGGTCCGTTTCGAGAGCGGGCGGCGCAGCTTGCGATGGACGTTGAAGCCGTCGGGGGTGCGCAGCAGTTCCTCGTTCAGCTCGCGCAGCTTCTCGGCCGGCAGCGCCGTGTCAACGGGTGGGCTGGCAGTTCGGTCGAGTTCGCCGGTGCTGGTGGTGACGGTCGGGTCCTCGTACTCGCCCGCCTCCATCTTTTCCCGCAGGCCCTTCAGCGCAGCGGCCATCTCCTCACGGCGGTGCTCGGAGGCGTGGCCGACCTCCTCGGCGCTGACCACTCCCTCGCCGATCAGCTTCTCGGCGTAGAGCTCGGAGACCGGCGGGTGGGATTTGATCTTCGCCGCCATCGTCGGCTGCGTGTAGGCGGGCTCGTCGGTCTCGTTGTGGCCGTAGCGGCGGTAGCCGATCACGTCGATTACGACGTCGCGATTCCAGCGCTCGCGGTAGGCCATCGCCAGCCGCACGGCGGAGGAACAGGCCTCGACGTCGTCGGCGTTGACGTGGATGATCGGCACGTTGAATCCCTTTGCCATGTCGGCGGCGTAGGGGGTCGAGCGGGCCTCGGTCGGGTCGGTGGTGAAGCCGACCTGGTTGTTCTGGATGAGGTGGATCGTGCCCCCGGTCGCGTACCCCTTCAGCGACTGCAGGTTGAGCGTCTCGGCGACGACTCCCTGGGCCGGGAAGGCGGCGTCGCCGTGCAGCAGCACCGGTACCGCCCGGCGGGTGTCGTGGCGCAGCTCGGCGCCCTCGAAGTCGGACTGCAGGTAGCGGGCGCCGCCGGTGACGACCGGGTCGACGAACTCGAGGTGGCTCGGGTTCGGGTAGAGGCGGACCGAGATCTTCTCGCCGGCCGCGGTCTCGTAGACGCCTTTGTGGCCGTAGTGGTACTTGACGTCGCCGGTGCCGCCGTGCGGAATCCCGGCCAGCGCCTTGACCGCGTCGATCTGCTTCGACCCCTCGAACTCGGCGAGGATCGACTCCACCGGGCGACCGAGGTTGTGGGCGAGGACGCTGAGGCGGCCGCGGTGTGCCATCCCGAAGACGACCTCCTCGCCGCCGCCGCGATGGGCCAGCGTCACCACCTCGTCGAGCATCGGTACGACTACGTCGAGGCCCTCGATCGAGAACATCTTCTGGCCCAGGTAGGCCTTCTCGAGGAAGCGCTCGAACTGGAAGACGTCGATCAGCCGCTCGAGGAGGCGCTTTTTCTCCTCGTCGGCGAGCGGCTGGCGGTGGGCGCCGGTCTCGATCATGTCCCGCAGCCAGTGGCGCTGCTGGGTCGAGGAGAGGTGCTCGAACTGGTAGCCCATCGTCCCGCAGTAGGCCTCGCGCATCCGCGGCAGCGCCTCCAGCAGGGTCTCGCCGGGAACGCCGATGCGGAGGATCGAGGCCGGGATCCGGGCCATCAGCTCGGGAGTCAGGTTGAGGTTCTCCGGCTGCAAAGTCGGGTCGCCCTTGGGCTCGGAGCCGAGCGGGTCGAGGTGGGCGGCGAGGTGGCCATGGGTGCGGTAGCCCTTCAGCAGCGAGGTCGCCGCCTGCACTGCCTGCAGGAGCTCTTCGTCGACTTCGCCCGGGGTCGGCGCCGCGGTTGCTTCCGCGGTCGGGGCGGTGCCGCTGAGCGGCAGCGGCGAGGCCGAGGCGGGGTGGGCGGAGGAGATCGGGCTGGCGTCGATGCCTAGATCGGCGGCTACCGACTCGTAGAAGTCGCCCTCGCCCTGCAGCAGCTGCTCGACCCGGCGCAGGAAGGCACCGGACTCGGCCCCTTGGATGACCCGGTGGTCGTAGGTCGAGGTCATCGTCATCACCTTGGAGACGCCGAGCTGCTTGATCCGCTCCGGCGTCGCGTGCGCCCACTCCGGCGGGTAGGCGATCGAGCCGGTGGCGATGATCGCGCTCTGGCCGCTCAGCAGGCGCGGCACCGAGGCGATCGTGCCGATCCCGCCCGGGTTGGTCAGCGAGACGTTGGTTCCCTGGAAGTCGTCGGGGCTGAGCTTGTTCTCGCGCGTCTTCGCGATCAGCTCCTCGTAGTAGGCGTGGAAGGCGGCGAAGTCGAGCCCGTCCGACCCCTTGATCGCCGGCACCATCAGGCTGTGCGACCCGTCCTTGCGCTCCACATCGACAGCGATCCCAAGATTGACCGGCCCGTTCTCGATCGCGTACGGCTTCCCCTCACGCTCTTCATAGGTCCGCACCATCACCGGGAAGTCCTTGCACCCCTGCACGATCGCCCAGGCCACCAGGTGCGTGAAGGAGACCTTCAGCCCCCGCTCCTTCAGCACCGCATTGATCGCCTTCCGTTTCGCATCCAACGTGTCCACGGCGATCGTCCGGAACGAAGTCGCCGTAGGAACGGCCCGACTCTCATCCATCGCCTTCGCCAACATCGAAGCCGGCCCACGAAGTTGCTTCGCCTCACCGGCAGCAGCAGGAGCACTGGTCCCGGCGCCGTTACCGGCCGCCAGGACGTCAGCTTTGGTCACCTTCGACCCCGGTCCCGAGCCACTCACCGAGCCGAGGTCGACCCCATTGGCAGCCGCGACTCGGCGGGCGACTGGCGTCGCCCGCACATCAGAGGATCCGGCCCCGTTGCCGGACTCGGCGGTGTCCGTGGTCCCGGCGGCGGCTCCAGCGGCCCCGCCCGCGGGTGGGGCCGAGGATGGGACGTCGCCCGCAGCTTGCGAGGACGACGTGCCGTCCTCGGCGACAGAACCCGTGGTCGAGCCGTTCGACCCGCCCCCGGAACCCTCGCCAGCTTCCATCTCCGCCAACGGCTGCCCGACCGCCACTTCGTCGTCCACCTGCGCAAGCAGCTTCGTGATCGTCCCACTGACCGGCGCCGGCACCTCGGCATCCACCTTGTCGGTGGAGACCTCGACGACGGTGTCGCCCTCGTTGACGAAATCGCCCTCGGCGACGTGCCACTCGAGCACGATGCCCTCGGTCACCGACTCGCCCATCTCGGGCATCGGGATCTGCACAGTGGCCGTGTCTGGCATCTCTGCTTCGCAGTCTAAGGAAATGCCCGAACGTGCTTCCTCTTGCGGGTAGTCTGGGACGGGTGAACTACTTCCTCACCGGAGCGACCGGCTTCATCGGCCACAACCTGATCGCGCGGCTGCTGCAGCGCGAGGGCACGATCTACGCCCTCGTCCGGGCCGGGTCGAGGGGGCGGCTGGAGGAGCTGCGGACCGGCTTCGGCGCTGACGGCGCCCGGATCGTCCCGGTCGCCGGCGACCTCACGCAGCCGGGCCTCGGCGTCTCCGAGGAGGACATGGTGGCGATGCGGGGCGAGGTCGACCACTTCTTCCACCTGGCGGCGATCTACGACATCACCGCCGACGCCGACGTCCAAGAGCTGGCCAACGTCGAGGGCACCCGCCATGCGATCGAGCTTGCCGGCGCAATCGCGGCCGGCACCTTCCACCAGGTCAGCTCGATCGCCGCCGCCGGGCTCTACCGCGGCGAGTGGCGCGCGGACATGTTCGACGAGGCCGAGCGGCTCGACACCAATCCCTACTTTCGCACCAAGCACGAGTCCGAGCGCCTCGTCCGCGAGGAGTGCCCGCGGCCCTGGCGCGTCTACCGGCCCGGAATCGTCGTCGGCGACTCGCGGACTGGCGAGATCGACAAGATCGACGGCCCCTACTACGCCTTCAAGGCGCTGCAGCGGGCGCGGCGGGTGCTGCCGGCCTGGCTGCCGCTGATCGGCGTCGAAGGCGGCGAGATCAACATCGTCCCGGTCGACTACGTCGCCGACGCGATCGACCACATCGCCCACAAGCCGAAGCTCGACGGCAAGGTCTTCCACCTCACCGATCCGAAGCCGAAGCGGGCGGGTGAGGTGATCAACCTCTTCGCCAGGGCGGCCGACGCGCCCCAGTTCGCGGTGCAGCTGGACAACGACCTGACCGAGCCGGCGACCGGGATCGCTCGCACCGCGCTCGGCTTCCTGCCCGGTTCGAAGCGGGTGGCCAAGCGGGTCCTCAACCAGATCGGCCTGCCCGGCGACGTGCTTGGCTACATCGACTACCCGACCCATTTCGACTCGACCCAGGCGCAGAAAGCGCTGAAGGGCTCGGGGATCGCGGTGCCGCCGCTGGAGACCTACGCGGCCAGGGTCTGGGACTACTGGGAGCGCAACCTCGATCCCGACCTCTTCAAGGACCGCTCGTTGAACGCCGCGGTGCGGGGCAAAGTCGTGCTGATCACCGGCGCCTCCTCGGGGATCGGCAAAGCAACGGCGGTCAAGGTGGCCGACGCCGGCGCCACGGTGCTGCTCGTCGCCCGCTCGGTGGACAAGCTCGAGGAGACCAAAGAGGAGATCGTCTCCGCCGGCGGCACCGCCCATATCCACCGCTGCGATCTCTCCGACATGGAGGACATCGAGCGGATGGCCGAGGAGGTGCTCGCCTACCACGGCCGCGTCGACATCCTCGTCAACAACGCGGGCCGCTCGATCCGGCGCTCGGTGGCGCTCTCCTACGACCGCTTTCACGATTACGAGCGGACGATCCAGCTCAACTACCTGGGAGCGGTCCGGCTGATCCTCGCCCTGTTGCCGGCGATGCAGGGACACAAGACGGGGCAGATCATCAACATCAGCTCGATCGGGACGCAGACGAACCCGCCACGGTTCTCCGCCTACGTGGCTTCCAAGGCGGCGCTCGACGCGTTCAGCCGGGTGATCGCCTCCGAGGTCAAAGCCGACGGCATCGACCTCACCACGATCCACATGCCGCTGGTGCGGACGCCGATGATCGCGCCGACGCGGATGTACGACATGTTCCCGGCGATCAGCCCCGAGGAGGCCTCGGAGATGATCGCCAAGGCGATGGTCGGCCGGCCGAAGAAGGTGGCGACCAAACTCGGCAACTTCGGCGAGCTGCTCTACGCGGTCGCCCCGAAGGCCAGCGACTCGATCCTCAACACCGCCTACAAGCTCTTCCCCGAGTCGCAGGCCGCCAAGGGCAAGTCCGAGGAGGCGCCCGACAAGGCTCCTTCGACCGAGGCGGTCGCCTTCGCCCACCTCATGAAAGGCGTCCACTGGTAGGTGGAGAGGCGATCCGACCGGCGCATTTCGGCGTCCTCGGTCGCTTGTGTGCAGAGCACACGGCGCTCCCTGCGTCCTTGAACTGCTTGGTCGGACCGCCTCTCCACGGCGCGTGTTTACCTTGACCTTGCAATGACCGGGCGGCGGCTCAAGCATTGGGGGTGGGGGTACGAGGATCAGGCGCCGACGGCGACGCAGTTGCGCGAGGCCGGGGAAGGGATCCGGGCGCGGTTTGGGTTCGGGGGTGAGGTCGAGAAGCCGGTGGCGCTGGAGGCGGTGGAGCTGCGAGCGGCGCGGTTGAAGGCGCCGGAGCGGTTCGGCGACCTCTTCTCCGACGAGCGTTACGAGCGGGTCTCGCATGCGTTGGGGAAGGCCTATCGGGATGTAGTGCGGGGCTTTCGGGGGCGCTTCGACGATCCACCGGACCTGGTCGCTTTCCCCCGTGACGAGGGGGAGATAGAGACCGTGCTGAGCTGGTCGGAGGCCGAGGGTGCGGCCGTGATCCCCTTCGGGGGCGGGACCAGCGTCGTCGGCGGGGTCGAGCCGCGGCTGGGAGATCGGCCGGTGGTGACGATGGATCTGCGGCGCTTGGACCGGGTGCTCGAGGTCGAGCCGGCTTCGCTGGCTGCCCGGATCCAGGCCGGCGCCACCGGGCCGCGACTGGAGGAGCAGTTGCGCGAGCACGGCCTGACCCTGCGGCACTTTCCGCAGTCCTTCGAGTACGCGACCCTCGGCGGCTGGATCGCGACCCGGGCCGGCGGCCACTTCGCCACGGTCGAGACCCACATCGACGACCTGGTCGAGTCGGTGCGAGCGATCACGCCGCGCGGCAGTTGGGAGAGCCGGCGCCTGCCGGGCTCCGGCGCCGGTCCCTCGCCGGATCGGCTGCTGCTCGGCTCCGAGGGGATCCTCGGCGCGATCGCCGAGGCCTGGGTGCGGGTGCGCCCGCGCCCCGAGTTCAAGGCCTCCTGCGCGGTCGGCTTCGAGGAGTTCGGCGCGGCGGTGCGGGCGGTGCGCGAGCTCTCCCAGTCCGGGTTGAACCCAGCGAACTGCCGCCTGCTCGACGCCGCCGAGGCGGAGCTGACCGGCGCCGGAGCCGCCCTGGGGCGAGTTGTTCCCGGAGGGGAGGGAGCAACTCGCCCCAACCTGCTGCTGCTCGGCTTCGAGTCCGCCGGGCAGCCGGTCGGCGCCTGGATGGACGCGGCACTGGCGATCGCGGCGGAGCACGGCGGCGTGGCGGGGGAGCGGCGCGAATCCGCTCCCGACTCAGAAGCGGGCGCCGATAGCGAGGATGCGGTCGGGGCCTGGCGCGGAGCCTTCCTGCTCGCCCCTTACCTGCGCGACACCTTCGTCGCCTGCGGCGTCCTCTCGGAGACCTTCGAGACGGCCGTGACCTGGGATCGCTTCGAGGAGCTGCATGCTGCCGTGATCGAGGCAGCGCGCCGAGCTGTCGCGGAGATCAGCGGCGCCTCGGCGGAGGGCCACGGCGCGCCGCTCGTCAGCTGCCGATTCACCCACGTCTATCCCGACGGGCCGGCGCCTTACTTCACGGTCATCGCTCCGGCGGTGCGCGGTGGCGAGGTCGAGCAGTGGGACGAGATCAAGGCCGCGGTCTCCGAGGCGCTGCTCGGTGCCGGCGGCACCATCACCCACCACCACGCGGTCGGCCGCGACCACCGCCCCTGGTACGACCGCCAGCGCCCCGCCCCTTTCGCCGCTGCCCTGCGCGCCGCCAAGGCCGAGCTGGATCCAGCGGCGATCCTCAACCCCGGCGTTCTGATCGATCCCTAAAAAGGGAGATAGACCCCAGCGGGGTTGCGACGCCGCAACGCCTTACCCAGCGCTTACAACCGCCTGATCGGGCTCGAACGCGGCGCTTCCAGGATCGGGTCATCACAACTCGACCAGGAGGTCCCTGATGTTGGCAATAGCCAGGAAGCAACTGCGGTCGATCGCCATGCTGGCGGTGGCGGCCGCGCTCGTCGTCGGCGGTGTCGCCGCGGCGCAGAGCAGCTCGGACAGCGGTTCCTCGAACGGCAAACCGGCTCTCCACGCCGGAGCGCCGCCCGGCGGGCCGGCGATGGGGATCGCGATGAAAGGCCTGACCTACGGAGTCCTGCACGTCCAGAACGACGACGGCGACGCGGAAACGATCCGGATCGACCAGGGCAAGGTCAAGAGCGTCGGCTCCGGCTCGTTGACGTTGACCGAGAACGACGGCAGCGAGGTGACGGTCACGGTCGACGACGACACCCAGATCCTCGGCAAGCCGGGCATCGAGACTTCGCTCGAAGATCTCGAGGTCGGCCAGCAGGTGAGCGTCTCGGGTCCCGAGGGCGGGACCGCCAAGGCGATCATGGTGTTGCCGAAGAAGGGCGACGTCGTCGGCGCCTTCCACGGCGGGCCGATGCCGCCCCCCGGCGCTCCCGGAATCGAGTACGGCGTGCAGAGCTCGACCCAGCGGGGCCCGTCCACGCAGAGCTCCGGCAGCGGCGAATAGCCGCGGGGCGCAAGGCGGCGGGCGAAGGGGAGACCGCCCGCTGCCGCCGCCGGCGGGCGCGAGACTACGTCGATGAAGGGAGCGGTCCTTGTCGTCGAGGACGAGCAGGCAATCGCCGACCTCGTTCGTGCCTACCTGCGCCGTGAGGGCTTCGACGTGGTCTGGGCGCGCAGCGGCGAGCAGGCGCTCGAGGAGCTCGGCCGCCACCCGGTGCGGTTCGTCGTGCTCGACATCGGCCTGCCGGGCATCGACGGGTTCGAGGTCTGCCGACGGCTGCGGGCGCGCACGGCGGTGCCAATCCTGATCCTCAGCGCCCGCGACGAGGAGGTCGACCGGGTCGCTGGGCTGGAAGCGGGCGCCGACGACTACGTCGTCAAGCCGTTCTCGCCGCGCGAACTGGTGGCGCGGGTGAAGGCGATCCTGCGGCGCGCCGGTGGCGGCGGCCGCGCGGCGGCGGAGGGCCCGCTCTCGGTCGGCGACGTCGAGCTCGACCCGGCGGCTCGCAGCGTCCGGGTCGGCGGCGAGCCAGTCGAGCTGACCGCGCGAGAGTTCGATCTGCTGGCGGCGCTGCTCGCGCATCGGGGCGTCGTGCTCAGCCGCGACCGCCTGCTCGAGCTCGCCTGGCAGGGCGACTTCCCCGGGGGCACCCGGACGGTCGACGTCCATGTCGCCCAGCTGCGGGCCAAGCTCGACCGCCCCGACCTGGTCGCCACCGTGCGCGGCGCCGGCTACAAGGTCGAGCCCTGATGCGCTCGCTGCGGTCGCGGCTCTTCCTGGCGATCCTCGGCACGGTCCTGGTCGCCGTCGGTGCCTCGCTGGCGCTGGGGGTGGTGCTGACGAAGAGCGCCGTGCGCGACACGATCCGCGGCGACGTCGGGAACCAGGCCGACGCGATCGCCGCGCAGCTCCGCCATCCCGGTGCCGATGGGGGCCTGCAGTTGCAGGTGGGCGGCGCGGCGGCCGGGCCGTTGCCCCAGCCGCCGGGCGCGGCAGTGCCGCCGCCGGGGGCGGTCGGTGCGCCCCCGACGGCGGCCAAAGGCACCCCCCAGGGAACGGAAGCGCGGTCCCGGGCCAAAGCGTTGGGCCAGGGGATGGAAACTCAAGCCCAGGTGGGGCCCCAGCTCTCGCTCGGCGGAGCCGGTGGCGAGGGCGCACCCGTGCTGATCCTGTCCCTCCGGCAGGCAACCGAGGTCCTCCCCGACGGCGCCGCGAGCGCCTTGCGGAGCAGTGGAAGCGCCGATGGAACCGCTGAGGTCGAGGGCCGCAGCCAGATCTACGCCGCCCGCCGGGTCGGCCGCTCGGCGGTCGTCGTCACTCGTCCTGACGTCGTCTCCGGCGATGACTTCAGCCGGTACCTCTCCGCCCTGCTGATCGCCAGCGGCGTCGCGGCGCTGCTCGCCGCCGCTGCCGCGGCCCTGCTCTCGCGGCGCTTGACGCAGCCGTTGCGTCGCCTCGGCAGCGCGGCCGGCGAGCTGGCCGCGGGTCGGCATCCGGAGCCGGTCCCGCGCGAGGGCACGGCCGAGCTCGACGAGCTTGCGGTCGCCTTCAACGAGATGTCGGAGCAGCTGGGGCTGGCGCGTGACGCCGAGCGGGCCGTCCTGCTCTCGGTCTCCCACGACCTACGCACCCCGCTGACCTCGATTCGCGGCTACGCCGAGGGGATCGAGGACGGCACCATCGCGCCCCGCGAGGCCGCCGCGGTCGTCGCTCGCGAGGCGGGGAGGCTGGAACGGCTGGTCGGCGACCTGCTGGCGTTGGCACGTCTGCGCCAGGGCGTGCTCGAGGTGCGGCGGGAGCCGGTCGACCTGGCGGCGGTGGCCGGCGAGGCCGAGGAGCGGCTGCGGCCGCGGGCGCGCGAGGCCGGGGTGGAGGTGCGGGTTGAGGCCGGCGAGGCGCCGGCCGTTGCCGACCAGGGGCGGGTCCTGCAGGTCATCACCAACCTGCTCGACAACTCGATCCGGGTCAGCCCGCGCGGCGGAGCCGTCACCGTCACGGCCGCACCCGGCCTGCTCACGGTCTCCGATCAGGGTCCCGGCATTCCCGAGGCGGAGATCCCCCACGCCTTCGAGCGCTTTCACCTGCGTTCGCGGACGGGAGGCTCGCCCGACGGCGCCGGCCTCGGCCTGGCGATCGTGCGCGACCTGAGCGAGGCGATGGGTGGCGGTGCCGCGGTCGAGAACCTGCCGGGCGGCGGGGCGCGATTCAGCGTGCGGCTGCCGCCGTCCTAGCCCCGCCGGGGGCGGCCGGCGCTACCCTTTCGCGACCGTTGCTGGCTTGCCAGGCAGCGCTCCCTCCAGCCCCAGCGTGGAAACCATCACCTCCGAACACCCGACCGTGCCGACCGAGGCCCACCCCAGCACGGCGGAAGAGCCGGTCGTGCCGCGCCGCTCGCCGCTTCGCGCGGCGATCAAGACCGGGCGGCCCAAGGAGTGGATCAAAAACGTCTTCGTGTTCGCCGGGCTGCTCTTCTCCGGCAAGTTCAACCAGTCGCACGAGGTGGTCGAGGCGTTCATCACCTTCGTCGCCTTCTGCCTGATCTCCAGCGCCGGCTACTTCGTCAACGACCTGATCGACGTCGAGCTGGATCGCAAGCACCCGAAGAAGCGCTTCCGGCCGCTGGCCGCTCGGGAGCTCTCCGAGGGGGCGGCGAAGGCGATCGCGCCGGCGCTGGCGATCGTCGCCGTGGCGATCGCCTTCACGGTCAACTGGCAGGTCGGCCTGATGGTGGTCGGCTACGGCGTCGCCCAGGTGGCCTACAGCCTCGGCCTCAAGCAGATCGTGATCATCGACGTGATGACGCTCGCGGGGCTGTTCATCCTCCGCGTTGCCGCCGGCGCCAGCGCCGTCGAAGCGCACGCCTCGGAGTGGCTGATCCTCTGCACCGGCATGCTCGCGGCCTTCCTGGGCTTCACCAAGCGCCGCCAGGAGGCCGTCTCCGAGCTTCATGAGGGGACCTCGACGCGGCCGGTGCTCGAGCACTACTCGCTGCCCTTCCTCGACCAGATGGTCTCCCTCGTCACCACCGGCACCGTGATCAGCTACGCGATCTACACCGTCAACTCGCCGCTGATCGGCAGCAAGATGATGCTGACGATCCCGCCCGTCGTCTACGGGATCTTTCGCTACCTCTACCTGATCTACGACCGTTCGGACGACCGCTCGATGGCCCAGATCGTCGCCGGCGACCGTGGCATCCAGGCCGCCGGCGCCGCCTACGCGATCATCGCCTTCCTGCTGCTCTACGTCTTCAAGTAGCGGCCGCCGCGGCGGATCGCCCTAGACGATCTCTTCGGGGGTGCCTTCCATCAGGTAGAAGCGGGCGCGGCCGATCTCCTCCTCATCGACCTGGACGACGGCGGCGTGGGGACCGGCGGCGGTGAAGTTGGCGGAAGCGCCGATCGACATCACCAGGCGCTGCTCTTGGCCCGCTGGCATTCCGGGCGGGCGACCGGTCTCGAAGCTGGCGGCGAGCCCTTCGCCGAGCTCGACCCCGTCGGGATCGTGGATGGTGACGCGCAGCTCGTGGGTGGCGTTGGTCTCGTGCCAGGCGATGTCGATGCCGAGGGCGATGTGGAAGGCCCACTCGTGGGGCAGCTCCGGCAATCGCAGCACGTTCCAGCCGCCACCGGTCATGTAGAGCTTGCCGTTGACGGCCTCGGCGTGGTCGGCGAGCAGCAGGAAGCCGACGTTCATCGCTCGTCGTCGTAGGGGACGATCGGCAGGTCGGAGAGCAGCTCGATCTTGCCGCCGCGATGGAACTGGAGGTCGACCGTCTCGTTCTTGCGGTACGTCCCCCACAGTCCCAGGTACATCGCCAGCCAGCGGCTGGTGCCGATCTTCTCCTTGACGATCGGCCGCGTGAAGACGACCTCAGCGCCGGAGATCTCGTAGTCGGTGCCCTCGCTCTGCTCGACGCCGTTGATGAAGACCGTGAACGGTGGCTCGGCGCCGGCGGGCAACTTCACGCGCTCGCCGGCGGCAAAGCTGCCCTTGGGGATCTCGGTCTCGGACTGGCTCATCGCACCTGCTCCTCCAGAGTCTCGCGCACGAGGTCGAACGGCGTCTCGTGCCCGCTTGGATCCAGTTCTTCCCGCTTCACGCCGCCCCGAAACGGCACGAAAGCTCCGTCTCCTCGCACATCGATCCCGGCGACCGGCTTGACGAAGAGGCCCCGGCCGGCGATCTGCAGCCGCCCCGTCACCTGCTGCGCCGGGGTGAAGTCGCGCAGCATCGAGGCGGTCTTCGGTGGCGCCTGACTGCGGATCCGCAGGGCGTGCTCGCGCATCTCAGCGACGGCCTCGCCGAGGTCCTCGAAACTGGCGTGGGACACCTCGGCGCCGTTCCTGACCGTCAACTTCCAGCGGGGACGAGCCACGGGCGAGAGGGTAGCTAGCGGCTGAGCCGCGCCGCCGTCCGCGCCAGGATCGACCGCACATAGGCGGCTTCGTGCTTGACCTGCCAGTGCGTGAAGCGCAGCTGGGTCAGCCCGGCGGCGGTATGCGTCTGGTCGCGGACCCGGTCACGGTTCTGCGCGGAGGGCGTGCGGTGATAGCGGAGCCCGTCGGTCTCGACGACGAGCCCGAGCCGCGGCCAATAGAAGTCGACCTCGAGGCCGTTGATGTGGGCCTTGGTCAGCTCGTCCGGCACGCCGGCCACCGCGGCGACTGGCCGGAAGAGCCGTTCCAGCTCGTCGTCGGAGAGCCGAAAGGTCCGCTTATCGAGCAGCGCGGCAAGTCGCCTGACGCCCGGTTCGCCGGCATGCCCGTCCAGCCCGGCGCGCAGCGCCTCCGGATCGATCAGTTCGTGCTTGTCCGCCTCGTTGAAGGCTCGCTCCAGCCGTCCCTCAGGCAGTTCCAGCGCCAGGTCGATCAGCGTCTGCACGATCGAGGTGATCGGGATGCCGTCCCGTTCGACGACCTCACCCGCGGCGAGGGTCGGACGGCTGCGCACCAACAGTCCCGTCCGGCGCACCGTGCGCCGGCGCCGCACGCTCACGTCGGTGCGCCTGGGCAACTCCGCTCCGATTCCCCACAGCGCCGCGGCGCTGCGATGGCTCAGCACCGCATCATCCCCGCAGGCGAGCACGCCCGCCATCCAGCGCTGCCGGTCGGTGCTCCGTGGTGGCCCGACCGAGTAGACACCCCACAGCAGCCTGTGGAGCCGCCCTGACTGGAGCCGATGCGAGATCGCGGTCGAGCTGAACCCGAGCCCGAGGAGCTGTGCGCGGGAGATCGCCTGGTGCTGGCCGCGCGCCAGTCGCCGCGCGGCGCTGCTGCGATCAGCCCGGGAGGCACCCTCTCGCTTGGACTCTAGGCGCGCTGCATGGATTTTCCGTGCCATGACACGGAAAAGGTGCGCAGCGCATCATGTTCGCCCCCCTGGGACGAAGCGCTCGGTGAACTTCGAGGCGTCCCGGCGAGCGGTTAGGCGCCGCGGCGGGGGCGTTTGGGGCGGCGGGCCGGGGGGCCGACGATTTTCTCGGGGCCGTCGCGGTCGTCGATCGCGACGTACTCGCGCTCGCGGTCGCCGGTGTAGATCTGGCGGGGGCGGGCGATTTTCTTCTCCGGGTCTTCCTGCATCTCCATCCACTGGGCGATCCAGCCGGCGGTGCGGGGGATCGTGAAGAGGACCGTGAACATGTTGGTCGGGATCCCCAGGGCCTCGTAGATGATTCCCGAGTAGAAGTCGACGTTCGGGTAGAGCTTGCGGGAGGTGAAGTAGTCGTCGGCGAGCGCCTGTTTCTCCAGCTCGCGGGCGATCTCGACCAGCGGGTTGTACTCAGTGGCCTCGAAGACCTCGTCGAGGTGGGTCTGGATGATCCGCGCCCGCGGGTCGTAGTTTTTGTACACGCGGTGCCCGAAGCCCATCAGTTTCTCCTCGCGCTGCTTCACCTTCTCGAGGAAACCGGGGATGTTGTCGGTGCTCTCGATGCGGCGCAGCATCCGCAGCACCGCCTCGTTGGCACCGCCGTGCAGCGGCCCGTAGAGCGCAGCCACGCCGGCCGCCACCGCCGAGTACGGATCGACGTCGGAGGAGCCGACCCCGCGCACGGCGTTGGTCGAGCAGTTCTGTTCGTGGTCGGCGTGGAGGATGAAGAGGACGTCGAGCACCTTCGAGAGGACCGACTTGGGGATGTGCCGGTCCTCGGTCTTCTTGAACATCATCGAGAGGAAGTTCTCGGCGAAGCTGAGCTCGTTGTCCGGGTAGACGTAGGGCAGCCCCATGTTGTGGCGATAGGAGAAGGCGGCCAGGGTCGGGACCTTGGCGATCAGGCGGACCGCCGCCATGTAGCGCTCTTCGGGGTCGCCGATCTGCTTCGCGTCCGGGTAGAAGGTCGAGAGGGCGCCGACGCCGGCGAGCACCATTCCCATCGGGTGGGCGTTGTAGCGGAAGCCCTGGAAGAACTGCTTGAGGTCCTCGTGGACGAAGGTGTGGTGGGTGATGTCGAAGACCCAGCGGTCCAGCTGCGGCTTGGTCGGCAGCTCGCCGAAGATCAGCAGGTAGGCGGTCTCGAGGAAGGTCGAGCGCTCGCAGAGCTGGGCGATCGAGTAGCCACGGTGTTCGAGGATCCCGGCGGCCCCGTCGATATAGGTGACCGCCGAGCGGCAGGAAGCGGTGTTGGTGAAGGCCGGGTCATAGGACATCAGCCCGAATTCGTCCTCGTCGACCTTGATCTGCCGCAGGTCGAGGCCGCGGATCGTGCTGTCCTCGATCGGCAGCTCGTACGTTTTGCCGGTGCGGTTGTCGGTGACCGTCAACGACTCCTTGGCGGCGGCGTTGGCGCCGTCAGCGTTTGCCTTCTCGATCTGCTGGTCGGTGGCCATCACCCCTCCTCGAGCTGTCTTTGCGGAGGCGCCAGTATCGCAGTTCGGGACCGCCGGTCTGTTGCCGAACGGGGAAGACGGAGCGGGGTGGGAGCGGTTGCCGCGACTACTCGGCGGCGCTGGCGAGACCCTCGAACTGGGTCATCGCCCGCAGCTGCTCGAGGCGCTCGTCGATCTCCTCGCGGCTCAGCCGTGCTACCCGCTCGGTCCCGAACTCCTCGACGTTGAAGGAGGCGAGGACGGTGCCGTAGCCCATCGCGCGGCGCAGCTCCGTCTCGTCCGGCTCGCGGGCGAGGCCGTCGAGATAGCCGAAGAAGCCGCCGGCGAAGCTGTCGCCGGCGCCGGTCGGGTCGCGCACATCCTCGAGTGGGAAGCCGGGCAGGGCGAAGAAGCCCTCGCCGGTGAAGAGGGCGGCGCCGTACTCGCCCTGCTTGGCGATCACCGCCCGGGGGCCCATCGCCATCACGGCGCGGGCGGCCCGGGCGAGGTTCGACTCGCCGGTGAGCATGCGGATCTCGGCGTCGTTGACGACGAGGCAGTCGACCTCGGCGATCGCGGCGAGCAGCGAGTCGCGGGCGGTCTCGATCCAGAGGTTCATCGAGTCGAGGCCGCTGAACGAGGCGCCGCACTGGGCGCGGACATGGCGCTGCAGGTCCGGCTGGATGTTGGCGAGGAAGAGGGTGTCGGCGTTGCGCGAGGCGTCGGAGAGCTTCGGCTCGAACTCGGCGAAGACGCCGAGCTGGGTGTCGTCGGTGTGGGCGACGTTGAGGTCGTAGTCGTAGTGGCCGCGCCAGAAGAAGGAGGTGCCACCGGCAACCCGCTCGACGTCGTCGGTGAGGATGCCGCGCCCCTCGAGCACCGCGAACTCAGCCGGGCCGAAGTCGTCGCCGACCGGCCCGACCGGGCGCACCTCGGTGAAGAAGCTGGCGGCCAGCGAGAAGTGGGTGGCGGCGCCGCCGAGCATGCGGTCGCGCTCGCCGAACGGCGTCTTCACGGCATCGAAGGCGATTGAGCCCACCACGGTCAGCGACATGGGGCAAACAGTATCCCTAGGATCGCCGGCGTGAACCGTCGCTTCCCGGCTCTCGCCGTCTGCGCAGCCGCCCTCGTCGCTTTCGTAGTCGCCGCCGTCCCGGCGCTCGGTGACGACCGGGTCGCGCCGTCCTTCGATCGAGCCGCCTCTTCTGCCGCCCTCGCCAAGGCGAAGCGGGCCATCACCTTGGCCCGTCAGGCGCGCCGTGACGCCCGCATCGCCCGTACGGAAGCGACCGGGGCCGACTATCGAGCCAACGACGCGCGGACCCGGGCGGTCCTCGCCAGCGTGCGGGCCGATGAAGACCATGAGCTGCTGACCGCCGCGCGGTCCCGCCTTGACGCAATGGAGGTGAGGTTGGCGAAGATCGAAGCCGAGCCGCGGCCGATCGATGGGATCGGCGAAAGCTCTCCGGTCAGTTCAGCGACTGTGCCCGGCCTTGCCAGCAGCAGCTCCCCGAGCGGCGAATTCGAGGCGCTGGGCGGGCCCCAGGTGCAGGTCGTGGTCCCCTCCTCGGGTTTGATCGAAGTTTGGGCGCAGGTTGCCATCAACGACGACGAAGGCGGCGGCGTGGGTCTCTTCGAGGACGGCCAGGAGGTCGACGGGGTCTCCGAACCGGAACTCTGCGGCGACGACTCGGTGGTGATCGACGCGAGCGGCGGCGGACCCGGCAATTTCGTCGTCTTCGCGACGCCGCCAGTGCCCGGCCTGGTCGGCTGCGGCAGCGCCGGCGCCCCGGCCCCGATCCTTCTCAAGCGGCAGCCGGGAATCCACACTTACGAACTTCGCTACGCGCAGTGCTCGTGCGGCGGTGCCCCTGCCGAATTCAAAGACCGCGTGTTGCGCGTCGCGCCGAGGCCATGACGATGAAGGCGATCCAGATCGAGCAGTTCGGCGGCCCGGATGTGCTCGAGTACGTCGAGGTCGAGGAGCCGACTCCCGGCGAGGGCGAGATCCTCGTCGAGGTCGCCCGCGGCGGCATCAACTTCGCCGACACCCACGCTACCCGCAACGACTACCTGGCCGAGCAGCAGCTGCCGCTGATCCCGGGCGCCGAGGTCAGCGGTCGCACTCCCGACGGACGCCGGGTCGTCGCCCTGCTCGGCAGCGGCGGCTACGCGGAGAAGGTGGCGGTGCCGGAGGCGCTGCTGATCCCCGTCCCTGACGAGGTCGATGACGACCAGGCCGCCGCGGCGTTGCTGCAGGGGCTCACCGCGATGGCGCTCGTGCAGCGCTGCGCCCGGGTCGAGCCCGGCGAGACCGTGGTCGTCGAGGCGGCCGCCGGCGGCACCGGCACGCTTGCCGTCCAGGTCGCCAAGCGAGCCGGGGCGCGGGTGATCGGACTTGCCTCCAGTGAAGAGAAGCGCGCGCTGGTCGAGCGGCTCGGCGCCGACGCGACCGTCGACTCCCGAACCGAGGATCTCGGGGCGGCGATCCGGGAGGCCAACGGCGGCAAGCGGGTCGACGCGATCCTGCACATGAGCGGCGGCGAGGCCTTCGATGCGGAGATGGGCGTCCTGGCGCCGCTGGGGCGGATGGTCGTCTTCGGGATCGCCTCGCGCGAGCAGCGCGAGGTCTCGACGGCGGCACTGCTGCGCGGCTCCAAGGCCGTGATCGGGTTCTGGCTGGCCCACCTGCTGGCGCGGCCGGAGCTGCTCGGGCCGATGATCGGCGAGCTGCTCGGTGCCGTTGCGGCGGGCGAGCTCGAGGTCACCGTCGGCGGCGTCTACCCGCTTTCCGAAGCGAGTCGCGCCCACGAAGACCTGATCGCCCGTCGCACCTCGGGCAAGCTCCTCCTGGACCCATCGAAGTAAGCTCGCGCCGGTGACTGCCTTCACAGACCTCGGCCTCTCGCCGAAAATCCAGCAAGCGCTCGATGAGCTCGGCTTCGAGAAGCCGAGCCCGATCCAGGAGCAGGCGATCCCGGAGCTGCTCGCCGGCCACGACGTGATCGGCCAGGCCCAGACCGGAACCGGCAAGACGGCGGCCTTCGGTCTGCCGCTGCTCCAGTACCTCGATCCCGAGAACGACGAGGTGCAGGCGGTGGTGCTGACGCCGACGCGCGAGCTCTGCATCCAGGTCACCCAGGCCCTGCGCTCCTATGCCGAGCATCTCGACATCGAGATCGTCGCCGTCTTCGGCGGCGCTCCGATTCGCTCGCAGCAGTCGCAGCTGCGCTCCGGCGCCCACGTCGTCGTCGCCACCGTCGGCCGGATGATGGACCTGATGTCGCGCCGCTCGCTGGTCCTCACCGCGGCTCGGTTCATCGTCCTCGACGAGGCCGACGAGATGCTCGACCTCGGCTTCATCGAGGACGTCGAGAAGATCCTGCGGATGTGTCCGAGCGGGCGCCAGACGGCGCTCTTCTCGGCGACGATGCCGCCGCCGATCAAAAAGCTCGCCGAGGGCTATATGTACGACCCGACGACGATCCGGATCACGCCGAAGACGCTGACCGTCGACGCGATCGCCCAGGCCTTCGTCGAGGTGCCGGCCAAGGACAAGGCCGCCCGCCTGGTCGAGCTGTTGAAGGTCGAAGAACCCGAGCAGGCGATCATCTTCACCCGCACCAAGATCGGCGCCTCGAAGCTGGAGAAGACCTTGAAGGACAAAGGCCTCGACGTGAAGGCGCTGCACGGCGATCTCAGCCAGGGCGTCCGCGACGGGGTGATGATCTCCTTCAAGGACCACCGCGTGAAGCTGCTGGTCGCTACCGACATCGCCGCCCGCGGCCTCGACATCGAGCACGTCACCCACGTGATCAACTTCGACGTGCCGAACTCCTCCGAGGTCTACGTGCACCGGATCGGGCGCACCGGCCGGGTCGGGCGCACCGGCCGTGCGATCACCTTCGTGACCCCGGCCGAGCGCGACGAGATCGGCCGCATCGAGCGCGACGTCAAAACCTCGATCGGCGAGTGGGAGAGCCCCGAGGAGCGGCTCGAGCACGCGCCGCGACCGCGTCGCCGCGAGCGCTCGGAGCGTCGTCCTCCGCGCGAGGAGCCGGCCACCGAGGCCGCCAGCGACAACGGCGCCGGCCAGGAGAGCGACAGCGCCACCGCTGGCGACAGCGACGGCAAGCGTGAGACCACCAAGCTCTTCGTCAACCGCGGCGAGCGCAGCGGCATCAGCGAAGAGGATCTGCGCTGGGCTCTGCGCGAGGGCGCCGTCGTGCCCGATGAGGCCGTCCACGACGTCCGCGTCCTGCACCGCTTCTCGTTCGTCGAGGTCGATCCGGATCAGGCCGAGCGCACCGTCGAGTTCCTCGACGGCACCAAGCTCAAAGGCAAGGAAATCCGGCTCGAGATCGCGAAAAGCTAGCTACGAGCCGGGTGCTAGCGAGTCAGCTCGGCGACTTCGCTGAGCAGGCGGTCGAAGTCGATCGGCTTGGTGACGAAGCCGCTGACCTCGAGCTCGGTGGGGGCGTCGGCGTCGGCGGCGTTCTGGTGGGCGCTGACGATCAGCACCGGCGTATCGACCCCGGCCGCGCGCAGCTCGCGCACGGCTTCGATCCCTGATTTGCGCGGCATCATCGCGTCGAGCAGGAGCAGATCGGGACGCTGATCCGGCGCCCCGGCGTTGATGCGGTCGGTCACCTCCTGGCCGTCGCTGGCCGTCTCGACCTCGTAGCCGGCCAGTTCCAGCCTGGTCCGCATCAACAGCAGGATCGTCTCCGAGTCGTCGGCGATGAGGATGCGCGGCATCAGTAGGCCCCGGCAATCGTCTGTCCCGGATCGGCGCCGGCAGCCGCCACCGGCAGCCGGAAGCTGAAGGTCGAACCGTGCCCGGAGGCGGACTCGACGCTGATCGTGCCGCCGTGCAGCTCGACCAGCGACTTGGCGATCGCCAGCCCGAGGCCGGTGCCGCCGACCCGCTGGGTCAGCCCGGCGTCGCCCCGTACGAAACGCTCGAAGATCTGCTCCAGCTGATTCTCAGGTATCCCCGGCCCGTTGTCGCTCACGGCGATCTCCACTTCAGCACCCTGTACCCGCGCGCTCACTTCTATCGACGCGCCTTCGGGCGAGTACTCATGAGCGTTGGTAAGGAGATTCACCAGAATTTGGCGAACCCGGTCGGGCTCGCCGCTGATCTGCGGCAGGCCGGGCTCGATCTGCACGGTCACGGTTTGCCGGTCGGCGTCCGTCTGCCCTCGCATCGTCCGGACGGTCTCTTCGATCAACGGCGTCAGGTCGGTTGGGCGGGGCACGATCGCGAGGCGGCCGGCGTCGCTGCGAGCGAGGTCGAGGAGGTCGTTGAGCAGGCGAACGAGGTGGCGGCAGTTCTCGAGGATGATCTCGACCGTCTCGACCTGCCGCGGCGTCAGCGAGTCGCGCTCCAGCATCAGCAGCTCGGCGAAGCCCTGGACCGAGGTGAGCGGGCTGCGCAGCTCGTGCGAGGCGGTGAGGACGAACTCGTCTTTGAGGCGGTCGAGCTGGTCGCGCTGGCTGGCTTCGCGCTCCAGCTCGTCGGCCATCTCGTTGAAGGCGGCACCCAGCGTCGCCGTCTCGGCGAGGCCGCCGATCTCGACCCGGGCGCTGCGGTCGCCGGCGGCAAGCCGACCGGCAGCATCGACCAGCTGCTCCAAGGGCCGCCGCATCGAAGAGATCAGGCCGCTGAAGAGAAGCAGCGCGCCGGTCAGGCCGGCGATCAGTCCGGCGGCGACGAGCAAGGCAGTGTCCTGGGTGTCTCCGGAGATCTGGTCGCGCAGTTCGGTGCGGCGCTGCCCCTGGTGGCGCACGATCGTCCGGTCCTTGATGGTGCCCTGCCCTTCCGCGAGCCGCGTCCGTGCCGCCATCTCCGTCTGGTAGGAGCGGGCGATCGAGTCCTCGAAGTCCTGCCGTTGCTGAATGAAGCGACCGACGCCGATCACCGCCATCGCGGTGAGGATCGCGAACCCAATCGCGAAGCCGATGCGGAGCCTGTTGGCAAGCGACGGGCTCAACCGGTGACCCCTACGTGAATATGCTTGCGCGGCTATGGGCGACGAGGCTACAGGCAGCGGCGACAGCGGCGCGTCTGACGGCATCGATGCAGCGAAAGTCAGCGGCTGGTTCGAGCGCAACGTGCCGGCGGCGCAGCCGCCGCTGAGCTTCGAGCGGATCGCCGGCGGCCATTCCAACCTGACCTATCGCGTCCGTGACGCGGCCGGCGGCAGCTGGGCGCTGCGGCGCCCGCCGCTTGGCAAGCGGCTCGGCTCCGCCCACGACATGGGGCGGGAGCACAAGGTCGTCTCGGCGCTGGGAGCGACGCCGGTGCCGGTGGCGCCGGTGGTCGGCCTCTGCGAGGACGAGGCGGTCAACGGCGCCCCCTTTTACGTGATGGAGTTCGTCGAGGGCCCAATCCTGCGCGGCCTGGCCGAGGCAGCGATCTTTCCCGACGAGGCCGACCGGCGGGCGATCGGCGAGCGCGTCGCCGACACCTTGGTCGCGATCCACGCGGTCGATCCGGACGCCGCCGGCCTCAATGACCTCGGCCGCAAGGAGGACTACGTGGCCCGCCAGCTGCACCGCTGGCAGGGCCAGTGGGAGAAGTCGAAGACGAGGGAGCTGCCGGCCATCGACCGTGTCCACGACGCGCTCGCGGCGCGCATCCCCGCCCAGGGCCCGGCGACGGTCGTCCACGGCGACTACCGCCTCGACAACATGATCCTCACCGATGCCGGCGAGGTTGCCGCCGTGGTCGACTGGGAGCTCTGCACGCTCGGCGACCCGCTCGCCGACGTCGGCCTGCTGATGGCCTACTGGCCCGAGCGCGGCGAGGAGACGATCGCCCTCGGCCAGCCCGCCAACCTCGCCCCCGGCTTCCCCACCCGCGAGGAGATCGCCGCCCGCTACGCGGAGGGCAGTGGCCGCGACCTCTCCGACCTCAACTTCTTCGTCGCCCTCGGCTACTGGAAGCTGGCGATCATCCTCGAGGGCGTCTACGCCCGCTACGCCGCCGGCGGCTACGGCAAGGTCGACGAGGGCTTCAAGGCCTTCGCCCAGCTCGTCGAGCGCCTCGCCGATGCCGCTGAGCAAGCCGAGCGCGGCGCCTCCTGAGACCCGTCCACAGCGGTTGACAGTCTTTCGCACGGCCTGAAAAGGTCGGAAAGCAATCTCAATCCAACGGGGTAGCCGGCACTCGTCCCCATTGGGGCCACCTGCCCCTCGTTCCCTAAGGAGATCCCTCCGTGAAGCAGATACGCAAGCGGCTCACGTATGCAAACGTGATGTCGTCCCTGGCCGTGTTCCTGGTCCTCGGCGGCGCCACCGCGTTTGCCGCGTCCGAACTCGGCAAGAACACCGTCGGCAGCAAGCAGCTGAAGAAGAACGCTGTAGTCGCGGCGAAGATCAAGAACGAAGCGATCACCGACGCCAAGATCAAGAAGGGCTCGATCACCGGCGCCAGCCTGAATCTGTCGACGATCGGCACCGTGCCGTCCGCGAGCAAGGCCGATACGGCGACCAAAGCGAACAGCGCCACGACCGCGGAGACGGCGACCAAAGCCGACACGGCGACGAAAGCCGACACCGCGACCAAAGCGGACAGTGCCACGAAAGCGGATAGTGCCACCACGGCGAACACCGCCAACACGGCGACCACGGCTACTACCGCCTCGAACGCCAACGCTCTCGGCGGCCAGCCGCCTTCGGCGTATCAGGAGGCCACTCAGTGGGCGATCGTCAAAAGCGACGGCACGATCCTCGAGCAGTCGGGCGGGATCACCCTGCTGAGCCACAATGTCAACGGCGGCAACTACCTCGACTTCGGCGGAAGCATCCTCGGCAAGTCGATCATCACCTCGTTGCGCTATCTCGACCCGAACTCCGGGAGCCAGAGCGCCAACGTCGTCGCCGAGCCCTGCGCCGGCCCGCTGAACACTTTCCCCTGCCTGTTCTCGGGGACGTTCAACAACCCGGACGTCGCCTTCGTCCTGACCGCAGACGAAGAAGGGACCGGCGAACCGTTCGGCTTCTCGATCCTGATCACCCCGTAAAGGGGCGGTTGAGCTAGACCATCCGCGCCGGGTGCCGGGGCTCGAGGGTTCCCTCGGCCTCGGCCTCGGCGCGTTTGGCCCAGCGGTTCAGCTCGCGGCGGGCGAGGACCATCTTGTGGACCTCGTCGGGGCCGTCGGCGAGGCGGAGCATGCGGGAGAAGCGCCAGAGGGCGGCGAGGGGGGTGTCGTCGGTCATGCCCAGCGAGCCGTGGATCTGGATCGCTCGGTCGAGGACGTCCATGACCATGTTGGCGGCGACGATCTTGATCGCCGAGATCTGTTGGCGGGCGGCGCGCTTGCCCTCGGTGTCCATCTTCCAGGCGGCGTAGAGGGTGAGCAGGCGGGCCTGGTCGATCTCCATCCGGGAGGTGGCGATCGACTCCTGGACGAACTGCTTGTCGGCCAGTGGGCCGCCGAAGGCCTGGCGCTCGTTGGCGCGGCGGCACATCATCTCGTGGGCGCGCTCGGCGGTGCCGATCGCCCGCATGCAGTGGTGGATGCGGCCCGGGCCGAGGCGGTCCTGGGCGATCGCGAAGCCGGCGCCGCGCTCGCCGAGCAGGCTCTCCTTCGGGACCCGGCAGCCTTCGTAGCGGATCTCGCAGTGGCCGGGACCGCGGTCGTGGCCCATCACCGGGATCGGCCGGACGAGGTTGAAGCCGGGGGCGTCGGTGGGCACGCAGATCATCGAGGCGCGGGCGTAGGGCGGAGCCTCGGGGTCGGTGACGACCATCGCGATCGCCAGGTCGGCGCCGACCGCGCCGGAGGTGAACCACTTGTGCCCCTCGACCACCCACTCGTCGCCGTCGAGCTCGGCCCGTGCCTGCAGCAGCGTCGGGTCCGAGCCGGAGACCTCGGGCTCGGTCATCGAGAAGCAGGAGCGGATCCGGCCCTCCAGCAGTGGCTCCAGCCAGCGCTCGCGCTGCTCGGAAGTGCCGTGCTCGGCGAGGATCTCCATGTTGCCCGTGTCCGGTGCGGCGCAGTTGAAGGCCATCGAGGCGGCGACCGGGCTGCGGCCCATCTCCTCGCAGAGCAGCCCGTACTCCCAGTTCTTCAGGCCTGGACCGAAGCGCTCGTCCGGCATGAAGAGATTCCAGAGACCCTCGGTCTTCGCCTTCTCACGGATCTCCACCAGTGCGGCGGGGTAGGGGGTCCCGGGCCCGACCTCGTCGTCCAGTGCCTCCATCAGCTCCCGCTCGACCGGGTAGATCTCGGCGTCCATGAAGTCGAGCACGCGCTCGCGCAGGCTCGCTACCTCGGGGCTGGGCGTGAAGTCCATCGGGTCCTCTCCTCGTCGGGCTACGTGCCCGGCACGCTAGCTCAGGCGCGCCGGTAGCGGGCGAACAGCTCGCTCTCGGCCTCGAGCAGCCAGGCGAGCCGCAGCGAGGCGACGTCGGGCAACTCGCCCTCGACGATCGAGGGCCCGGCGCCGGTCAGCTTTGGCGCGACGGTGAGGAAGAGCTCGTCGACCATTCCCCCCGCCTGCAGCTCGGAATGCAGCCGCGGGCCGCCCTCGGAGAGGAGAGCGCGGACGCCGCGCTCGCGACGCAGGTGGGCGAGGACGGCGGCGAGGTCGACCTGACCCTCGTGGCGGACCAGGTCAAGCGATGCGGCCACTGGCGGCGGCTCCTCTTCGGAGGCCGTGAAGACGAGCACCTCGCCCTCCTTCTCCTCGAAGAGGGACGCATCCCACGGCAGGTCGAGGCGGCCGCTGACGATCACCATCAACGGGTCGGGGGAGAGGCCGAGCCCCTCCCGGCGGGCGCGTTGCTCGGGATTGGAGACGAGGCGTCCATAGCGCTCGGCCCGCATCGTCCCGGCGCCGATCATCACCGCGTCGAAGCGGGTTCGCAGCCGCGCCAGCATGTGGGTGTCCTCGTCGGACCCGATCGGACCCGACTTGCCGCCGATCGCCGCCCGGCCGTCGACCGTGGCGGCGAAGTTCATCGCCACGAACGGCCGCTCCGCGGGCGGGTTCTCCCACGGTCGGTAGCCGTCGAGCTGCTGCTCGACCGAGGTCGGGCCGGGATCGGGAAGCAGCCGCCGCACGTCGGCGAACCTACCCGCGACCGCTCAGCTGTAGTCGTGCCAGGCCGGGAACTCGCGGCCGGCGAAGCGCTGCAGCTCGGCGACGTCCTCGCTGAAGCGGCCGCTGACCGTCTCGAAGAGCTCGTCTGGCAGCTGCGGCTTCGGCGAGGAGGGCTTGTCGGGATCGTGGACGATCTTCTCGACGATCCAGCGCATCGACTCCGGCAGGCGGTCGAAGTTGCGGTCGAAGGAACGGAAGCCGGGCAGTTTGATCAGCTTCTCCATCAGCTGGTATTTGTCGCCCTCCTTGGCGCTCGACTTCTCCCACTCGCGGTCGAACTGCTCAGACGTGAAGGTCTCGTCGACCCCGGCGAAGGCGAACGCTCGGCGCATCGTCCCCTCGCGGTCCGCGTGCAGCTCCTCCTGGGCGACGATCTCGATCTGCTCGCGGTCGAAGTGCTCCAGGTAGGGCTGCAGCTGCATCCAGTACTTGGAGCGGTTCGTGTAGGAGTTGTTCGGCTCTGAGAGCACCTCGACCAGGTCACCGGTCTCATAGCCAGCCCCGGTGGCGTGCACCCAGTGGGAGAGGATCCGCTTGATCGGGTCGCGGACCATGTAGATCAGCCGGGCGTCGGGGCAGTTCTCGCGGATCCGCTCGGCGACTCCCTCGAAGCGGGGCAGGTTCGCGTAGTGGGGCGATGACTCGCCGCGCACCTTGAAGCGGTCGTCGAAGCGGCTCGCGTACCAGTCGAGGCCGAGGTCCCAGTTCAGCTCCTCGACGAAGAAGTTCAGCTCCTTCGGCTTCGACATCTGGATTTCGGGATGCAGGCCGAGGTAGTGGTGGACGCTCGTCGTCCCGCACTTGAGGCCGCCGATGATGATCAGGTTGGGCAGCGCCGCGTGGCGTTTGCGGCGGCGCCTCCAGCGGCTCCGACGGTCGGCGGTGTAGCGCTCGCGGGCACGCGTACACATCGCCTCGTCGGCGGGGTCTGGGGGCAGCGTGGCGGGGAGCGGATGCGTGTCGGTGTCCGGCACGAGCGGGCTAGTGTAGCTGCGATGCCAGCCGCTGACCTCGCATCGAGCTTCAACCACTTCTTCAACGCGGCGGCGGAATTCTTCCGTCACCTCTCCGACGTGCGCTGGACCCAGTTCGGCCTCGCCCTCCTCTTCCTGCTGGCGATGCAGCTCGCCCGCGCCTGGGCCTGGCGCAACGTGCTGCGCGCCGCCTATCCGCAGCAGCGCATCTCCTTCTTCCGGCTCGCCGCCGCCTACCTGGCCGGGGCGGGGATCAACGCCATCGTCCCCGCCCACGCCGGCGACGTCACCAAGGTCTTCCTGGTCAAGCGCCAGATCCCGCACTCCTCCTATCCAGCCGTCACCTCTTCCTTCCTCGTCCAGACGGTCTTCGACACGAGCGTCGGCCTGCTCGTGCTCGCCTACGCGCTGAGCCAGGGCCTGCTGCCGCCCCTGCCGCAGCTTCCTGAGCTGCCCGCCTTCGAGATCTCCTTCTGGGCCAACCACCCGCGGACGCTGGCGATCACCGTCGGGGTGCTGCTCGTCGCCCTCGCGGTCGGCACCTACTACCTCGCCCACCGGGTGCGCCGCTTCTGGGCCCGGGTGCGACAGGGCCTGGTGATCCTCACCGAGCCGCGCCGCTACCTGCGCGACGTCTTCGCCTGGCAGGGACTCGGTTGGGTCTTCCGCTTCGCCGCCTTCTGGTTCTTCCTCGAGGCCTTCGGGATCGCCGGCTCGGTCGGCAACGTAATGCTGGTGATGAGCGTCCAGGCGATCGCCAACATCATTCCCTTCACCCCGGGCGGTGCCGGGGCCCAGCAGGCGCTGCTGGTGGCGACCCTGAGCGGCCCCTCGCGGACCGCGGTGCTCTCCTTCTCGGTCGGCACCCAGATCGCGATGGCGGCCTGGTCGATCGTCCTCGGCTTCACCGCGATGCTGCTCGTCTTCCGGACTACCGATTGGCGCGGCCTGATCAAACAGGCTCAAGACGACGCCGCGCAGGAGAAGGCGCCGGCGCCGGCCGGCAATCCTTCCTAGCTCGACCAGCCGGGGTAGCGGGCGTCGATCCTCCACTGCCAGGGGGCGTACTCGCCAGGGGGGAAGTCGTAGTGGTTGCGGCCGGGGAGGGTCTCGAGCGGGACCAGGGCGGGGTCGTCGCTGGCGAGGACGGGCGTGCCGGCGGCAGCGGCGACGTCGGTCGCGGTGGCGCGACGGGAGAGGCGTTCCCAGCCGAGGGTCGGGCGGTAGAGCCAGTAGACGACTTCCACCCAGCCTTGGGAGCGGCGGCGGTCGAGGATCTCGGTGAAGGCGGTGGTCCGGCGCCGGGACGCGGTCAGGTGCGGGCCGGCGGCGACGGCGCAGCTTTCGCTTCGGCAGCGGCGGAAGTCGACCGGCATCAAGGGCAGTCCCGAGTGGGAGGAACGGGCGGTTGGCGTTGGTGCCAGCGCTCGCGCCAAGCGCGCCAGCGGCCAGCCGTAGGCGGGGACGAGGGGGTGGTGGCGGCAGTTGTCTGGCAGGCGCGGGGCACAGCTGAGTCGCCGGGCGATCGTGCCGGCCAGGCCGCGCCCGGCCTCGACCTCTCCCTCGGCGGCCACCGCGGCGATTCCAGCCACGAGCAGGAGGCCGATCAAGGCGGAGATCGCGACCTGTTCGACGCTTGCCGAGCCCGCCTGGGTGTTGGCCTTGAAACGCACGCCTCGACGCTAGATCGGGGCGACGCACGTGTGGCGTGCAGCGTGTGCCAACTCCGCGCCACCGGGGTCGAGACTCTGCTTACATGTCGGGGGATGGAGGGCAGCCCCTTCAACCTTTTCGGCGACCCCGACGAGTTCCGCGCCCGTATGGAGGAGCTCTCGGAGCAGATGCAGTCCTCGCAGCGAGTCGCCTGGGCCGACAACGCGATCAAGCTCGCGGTCGAGATGACCGTCGCCTCGATCGGCCAGCTCGACCTCAGCGGTTCCCCGGATCAGCAGGCGATGCAGGTAAGGGACGCGATCCGGGTCCTCTTCCCTGAGGCAGTGACGCTCGTCCGCGAGGCCCGCGAAGGCTTGTCCTGAGGGCTTGGGGCCGGCGCATTTCGGCGTCCTCGGTCACTCGCGTGCGGAGCACGCTTCGCTCCCTGCGTCCTTGAACTGCTTGGCCCCAAGCCCTCAGGACGGCTGGATTTAGAGCAGCTCTAGGCGGAGCGTCAGGACTGAACCGCGGCCGACGAGGCCACCTGCCAGCTCGATGGGGAGGGCGATGAGGAGGGCTGGGATGGCTAAGACGATGGTGGCGAGGGCGTCGATGCGGCGTTGCCAGGGGCGGCGGGCTGGGACGGATTTGGCGCGGTGGAAGGCGCCGAGGGCGACGTTGTGGCCGAAGGTGACGCTGTTGAGCAGGGTCTGCCAGGTCGAGGCGAGGCTGGAGAGGGGGGACCAGCGGCGGGACTTGACGACCTGGTCGCGGCGGGCGGCGAGGCGGCGGACCGACTCGAGGGTGAAGAGGTAGCGGGCGCCGGGCTCCAGGCCGGCCCAGCCGGCGCTGCCGAGGGAGGCGGCGTAGCTGGCCCGGTTGGCGATCCGCGGTGACATGTCGCCGAGGCGATCGAGCTCGCGCAGGGCCTCCGCCGGCTCGGCGTCGGCTCCGATCACGCCGAGTCCGCAGCTCTCGCAGCGGCTGACCGGAGCGCCGAGTCCGGGCTGGACCGAGAGCCAGCCGAAGAGCGGCTCGCCGCAGGCGGGGCAGGGCGGGTTCTCAGGACTGGCGCCAGCCTCGAGGGGGACGACGGGGGTATGCCGGGTCTCGCTCATGCCGGTAGCGTACGGCCCGTGCGGCTCAGCGAGATCATGACCCCCGGCGTCGTCACCGCCGCGCCGGAGGCCAGCGCCGTCGACGTCGCCCGGCTGATGCGCGACAACCGGGTCGGCTCGGTCGTGATCGTCGATGCCGCCGGCAGCCCGACGGCGATGGTCACCGACCGCGACCTGGCGATCCGCGTCTTCGCCGAGGGCCTTGCTGCCGATTCCCAAGTCGGGGAGCACGCCTCGCGCCCGCTGGTCAGCGGCGAGCCGGAGATGGAGCTGGAGGAGGCGGCGGCGCTGATGGTCCAGCACCGGGTGCGGCGGCTGCCCGTCGTCGCCGGCGAAGCGCTGGAGGGGATCGTCACCCTCGACGACATCGCCGTCCGCAGCGGCAACCTCGAGGTCGCCCAGCGGATGACCCAGGACGTGATCGAAGGCGCTCTGCCCCAGTTCTACTTCCACGAGCGAGGCTGACGTGCGGAAGCGAGACCAGATCGCCTGGGAGAGTCGCTGGGCGCTGCCCGCGGCGATCGCCACGTTCGCCGCCGTCGCCCTGCTGATCGGTTCGAACATGGCCTCCGAGGTGAGCGGAACCGGCGACGCCGAGGTGCTCCGCTCCGTCCACGCGCACTCAAGCTCGGTGGCGCTGACTGGGGCGCTGCAGTCGCTCGCCTTCCTGCTCTTGGCCGTGCCCCTCTTCTACCTCTTCAAGGTCGTCCGTGGCCGCAGCGACCGGGTTCGCCAACAACTGGTCGGGCTTGTCGTCATCGCCCCGATCTTCCTCTGCCTCTCCTCGGCGTTGACGATCGGCGCTCGCGGCGAAGCGGCCGACAAGTTCGTCGCCGGCGAAGCCAAGTTGACGCTCACGGCGGCGGAAGCGAAGGAGAAGTGCAGCTCCGAACGCAAGGACGAAGGCGCGAAGGCGTTCGCTGAAGAATTCGAACCGGCGGCCGGCGAAAGCGCCCAGGCCGCCTGCGAAAAACGCAAGCTGGCCGACAACGAAGCCAGCAACGCGATCGGCGAATCCTCGTTGGCGCCGCTGGTCTCGGGCCTCGGCCTGGCCGGTGGCCTCGGCTTGGCGATCTCGCTTTTCTACAGCTGTCTGTGGGCGATGCGGACTGGGGTGCTGACGCGCTTCTGGGCTTCGCTTGGCATGGTCTCCGGCGTCGCCTTCCTGCTCGGCCCGCTGTTCATCATCAGCCTCCTCTGGTTCGTCTACTTCGGCCTGCTCCTGATCGATCGCGTCCCCGGTGGGCGTCCCCCGGCCTGGGCCGCGGGCGAAGCGATCCCCTGGCCGACGCCGGGGGAGAAAGCGGCGGCGGAATTGGCGGGTCCCGATGACGCTCCGTCCGATGCCGGCGAGCAGTCGCCGACGAACGGCGACCTGCCGGGCGGCGACGCCCCGCGCAAGCGCAAGCAGCGCGACTGAGCTCTGAGGGGCGCTGGCTAGCCGAGCGGGTTGAGACCGGGCGGGGTCGCCTCCGCCCGTTCGGCGGCGCGAATCTGCTTCCGGTGGGTGCGGATCTCGCTCATGATCCGCTCCAGGCGCGGCTCGGCGGAGGTGTCGACGTGACTGATCGCGGCGGCGACGCCGGGGTGGACGGCGGCGATCCGCTCGTGCATCGCCTGGGCGACGGCACGGTAGGTGGGGTGGCCCTCGCGGCCGGAGCGCAGCTCGATCAGGTGCATCGCCTCGCGGGCGTTGAGGTCGAGGACATAACGGATCCGGAAGGCGAGGCTGAGGGCGTAGGGGGCCTGCTCGACCAGCCCGGCCCCGCGTAGCCGCTCGTACTCGCCCTGGGAGATCTCCAGCGCCCGCTCGAACTCGCCACCGACGCCTGCCTCACGCACCTCGTCGGGGATGCCGGCGCCGAGGTCCGGGCTGAGCCGCTGCCACTGGCAGGTCAGCATCCGGTGGCGCTGCAGGTCGCGGAAGGCGCCGTAGTCGGAGACGATCTCGAAGCGGTAGCGGAGCGCCTCGAAGCCGCGGCCCGGGCGGTGGCGGCGATTGGCGCGCTCGCCGACCAGTGCCGCCAGCAGCTCCGCCCGCTCCTCGCGGTCGAGCACGTCGATCCGAGCGAGCAACTCGGTCGCGGGCGCGCTCGCCGACTCATAAAGACAAGAGGTCAAGAGATCCTCTTCGCTGCCGTCGACGTGGACCAGCTCGACCGAGGGGATCCCCTCACCGGTGTCGCGGCGATCGAGGCCCAGCCGGGCGACCCATCGCTCGGTCCGCTCGCGGCGCTGCTCGAGGTAGGAGATCCACTCGCCGCCGCGCTCGGGACGCTCGACCCTGGAGACGAAGCTCGGCATCACCTGCTGCAGCTCGGCGAGGATCATGCCGCCGTACTCGCGCGCCTCCGGCAGCGGCGAGGCGAGCAGGCGCATGATCAGCTGCTCGTAGGCCTGGCCGGAGGCGTAGATGCCGACGTGGCTGAGCGTCGCCGCCGGCAGCAGGCCGCGGAGCAGATCCAGCGCCTTGGCGCGAATCGAGCGCCGCCAGGCCCCCTCGGGCTCCTCGCTGCCGCGCGGCCAGCGCTCGGCTGCCCAGGCCTCGACCTCGCCCAGCGAGCGCGAGTAGATCGAGAAGATCTCCTCCATCGCCGCCGCGAACTCGGGGCCGAGCTGCTCGTCGCGGTAGAAGCGGTAGCCACCTTCCGGCAGCGGCTGGTCATAGGGGATGTAGCGCGTCGACTGCTCGAGGTAGGCGGCGAGGCGGCCGCGCTGCAGCTGCTTGGTGAGGATGTTGGAGACCCACTCGCAGGCGATGTGGGCGCCGCCGACCTGGGCAATCGAGTCGTCGCCGTAGCCGACGAAGACGCGCTCGTAGAGGCCCGCGGCCCGCTCCCCCTCGGCGGCGTCGAAGGGCCTGCCGGCGGCCGGCGCATCGGCGGCGAACTCTTCGAGAAAGAGCCGCCTGACGGACCCGGAATATCGTGAATAGCGGGCAAAAAGCGCCCCTTTGACGGTTTCGGGAAGGTTGACGAGGGCGAACACCGGCCGATCGAGATTCGTGAAATGCGGAGAGAGGAGCGCTCGCTCCTCCGCTGAGAAGTGTTCGATTGGGTAGCGCACCGGGCGCATCGTAGTGGGGCCCGGTGACGGCTCGGCATAGGAGCCACGGCCCGCGGGTAAGGATAGGATCCTCTACTTAATTTCGATGATGACCGATTCGATGAGGGACAGACCCACCCACCCTCCGTCGACCCGCGGCCCGGTCGGTGCCGTGTTCCTGATTGCGGCCCTGACCGCGATCGTCGCCGGACTTCTCCTGCCGCTGCTGGTCGGTTCGTTCTCGCATCGGCAGGCGTTCGTCCTGGCTTCGATCGAGGTGCTCTGCCTGGCGATCGTCGCGGTCGGGATCGTGATCTTGACCCGGCGGCTGCGAGCGAGCCACGAGGCGCTCTGGGCGCTGGCGCGGCGCGACGAGCTGACCGGGGTGGGCAACTATCGGGCCCTGCATGAACGCCTCGGCGCCGAGATCGCTCGGCACCGACGCCATCGCCGTGACTTCGCCCTGGTCCTTCTCGATCTCGATGGCTTCAAGCAGGTGAACGAGCGCTACGGGCACCTCGACGGCGACCGGCTGCTGGCCGAGATCGGCGCCGCCCTGGCCGACGAGGTGCGGGCCGGCGACTCGGTCTTCCGCCAGGGCGGCGACGAGTTCGCCGTGATCGTCCCCGAGGCCGACGCCGAAGAGGCCGAAGAAGTCGCCGCCCGCCTGCGCCGTCGGGTCGCCCATCGCGGCTTCGGCACCGACGCGAGCCACCCCGTTCGCGCCGCCACCGGCTTCGCGATGTTTCCGGCCGACGGCACCAGCGGCGAGGACCTGCTCAGCTTCGCCGACCTCGACCTCTTCGCGGCGAAGCGGGCGCGGCGAGCGGTCTGACGCGACTCCCCCCCGACGGCGTTGCGGTTTCGGGAGTCTGAGGGCACTGAACTTTCGCGATTCGCCGGTAACGCGCCGCATCTTTTTGTCTACGGTGCAACCATGGAGACGATGAGGGAAGCGTGGACGGACGAGCGGCTCGATTACCTGACCACGCGCATGGATCGCGGCTTCGATCGGGTCGACTGCGACCTACGCGAACTGCGGACCGAGATGGAGGCTCGGTTCGACCGGGTCGAGGGGCGGATGGATCGCGTCGAGGGGAAGATGGAACGGCTCGAGGGGAAGATGGAGCGTCTGGAAGCGAAGATGGACAAGCGCTTCGACTCGATGTGGCGGATGACGCTGTCGGCCTACCTGACGATCGTCGGCCTTATCCTCACGCAACTCTGATGCTCCCGCTCGGCCGGCTTGCGCTCGCCGCGCTGCTGTCGGCTGCGGCTCTGGGACTGACCGTGCCCGCGGCGACCGCCGATTCGCGGCCGAGCGCGATCGTCTCGCTCGGCGACAGCTTCGTCTCCGGCGAGGGCGGGCGCTGGCTCGGCAACGGCGGCGAATCGGACGGATCGCGCTCGGGGACGGATCGCGCCGCGTATGCCTGCGGCGGTTGGGGTTGCGCCTATGACCCGGCACGGATCTACGGGTCCAGCGAGGACGACGACTGCCACCGCTCCGACGTGGCCCCGATCGAGAGCGCCCCGGTGGCGGTCGACGAGCGGGTCAACCTGGCCTGTTCGGGCGCCCGCCTCGTCAATCTCTGGCCGGCGTCGCGCGGCGGCGAGTCCCACTTCGGCGAGCCGCCACAGGCCGAGCGGCTCGCCGCCATCGCCCGTCGCGCCGAGGTGCGGATGGTCGTCGTCAGCGCCGGTGCCAACGACATCGGCTTCGGCGAGCTGGTCGCCGGCTGCGCGCTCGACTGGGCGCGCAGCGACGAGGAGGAGCCAGCGCTCTGCCGAGATGAGGCTGGGGCAGAGCTGCGGGCGGCTCTACCCGTCGCCGAGCGCGGTCTGACCAAGGCTCTGAGAGGAGTGCGGGCGGCGCTCGGCGAGGCCGGCCAGGGCCCGTCCGAGTACCGGCTCGTGGTCATGGGCTACGCCTCGCCGTTCCCTCCGGCGCGTTTCTTTCGCTATCCCGAGTCGGGCTGGAGCCGGCTCCATGAGGGCGGTTGTCCGGTCTGGGACGCCGATGCCGACTGGGCGGCGGGCGAAGCGGTGGGTGCGCTGGCGGTGGCGATGCGCGACGCCGCGGCCAGTGTCGGGGCCGAGTTCCTCGACCTCCGCCACACCCTCGACGGCCATCAGCTCTGCGACCGGCGCGCTGCCCTGGTCGGCCCCGAGGGCCCCTCACCGCTCGCTGCCGAGTGGGTGCGTCGCCTCTCGTTCTTGCAGGGCTCGGCGCGGGAGTCGCTGCACCCCAATGCCTACGGCCAGCAGGCGATCGGTGCCTGCCTCGGGCTCCTCTACGCAACAGCCGGTGGCGACTACGCCTGCCGTGACACCCCCGGCCGCTTCCTCGGCGGCATGCGTCTGGAACCGCTTCCCGAATCTCCGCTGTGACTCCTCCGTGTTACCGGGAGCTAAGCACCAGCAGAACCGGGCGGAGCTTCCATCAGCTCGACCCGGTGACCGGGCGGCAGGGTGACGCTGGCGCGGGCGGCGCCCCAGTGGGCGCGGCGGGGCTCCACCTCGAACCCGTGCATCCGCAGGCGCTCGACGGTCGCCTCGAAGTCGGGGGCGACGACGGCTAGGTGCCCGTGCGGTGGGGCGACCTGTCGCTCCTCCGGCATCAGGTGGATCTGGGTGCCGGCGCGTTCGAGCCAGGTGAACTCGGCCAGGCTCGGCGGCGGCTCGACCCGCTCGAAGCCGAGCAGCTCGAAGAGCTCGGCGGCGCGCTCGACGTCGGCGGGCGCGATCTCGATCCCGACGTGGTGGAGCATCAGAGCAAGAGTGACACCAAGGCGGCGAGGACGACGATCCCGGTCGACCAGGTGACCGCCTCGGCGGTGATCTGGTTGTCGAGCCCGTAGGCGTGGGAGACGACCATCGAGTTGAGCCCGGTAGGCATCGCCGACATCAGCCGGTAGGCGGCCGGCAGGTCGATCAGCGGCGCCGCCAGCAGCATCAAGAGCGCCGGCACGACGGCGAGGCGCGCGACCAGCGTCAGCACGACCGGGCGGGTGAGGGGCGGGGGCAGCGGCAGCTCACCGTGCTCGGCCCCCTCGGCCAGGGTGGCGCCGACCGCGAAGAAGCCGATCGGCAGGATCGCCACGATCAGCGCCTGCGAGAGGTCGACGAGGACGTCCGGCGCCAGCGAGGCCGGCGCCAGCAGTCCGGCGATCGCCGCGTAGAGAGGCGGGTTGCGGGTGAAGAAGGCGCGCACGCGCTGACCTGGGCTGTCGCCTGCTTTGGTGCCGAAGGCGGCGCCGACCGCGAAGGCGCCGAGCAGCAGGGAGGGACCGGTGACGAGGACGTCGTAGAGGACCGCGGTGGAGAGCTGGTCCTTTCCCAGTAGCGCCACGGTCAGGGGATAGCCGAGGTAGCCGGTGTTGACGCTGAGCACGGCGCAGAGGACGGCGCCGGTCTGGTGCCGAGGCAGGCGCAGGAACCTGGTGGCGACGAAATAGGTGAGCAGCGAGGTCAGCGTCACCGCGACCAGGGCGAGGACCAGCCCGACCGCGTGCGAGGAGTCGATGCTGGCCTTCGCGAGGTTGAAGAAGATCACCGGCGGCAGCAGCACGTAGAGCAGCACCAGCAGCGCTTTCCGCGAAGCGTTTGCCGCACCCTGCGGCCAGCGCTGCTCCGACCAGACGCCGACGCCGACGGAGATCACGATCGCGGCGGTGGTGAGGACGACGCCCATCCGCGATGCCTATCGGTTTGGCGGCGACGGCGCGCCGCCGGGCGGCTCAATCGCTGTAGAGCGTCTCGATCTCGGCTTCGTAGGCGCGCTCGATCGGCCGCCGTCGCAGCTTCATCGTCGGCGTCAGCTCGACCCCACCCGGCGCCCATTCGCCCGCGACCACGTGGTAGCGCTTGACCTGCTCGATCCGAGACATCCGCTCGTTGGCGGCGGCGACGGCGGTCTCGATCTCGGCGACGATCTCGGCGTCTTCGTGGTTGGCGCCGCGAGCCGCCAGGTACTCGAGGTCGAGGGTGAGCAGGGCGACGTTGTAGGGGCGGCGGTCGCCGATCGCCACCGCCTGCGCGATCAGCGGCGAGGCTGCCTTCAGCTTCGCCTCGATCGAGGCCGGCGACATGTTCTTGCCTCCCGCGCCGATGATCAGCTCCTTCTTGCGGTCGACGATCCGCAGGTAGCCGTCCGCGTCGAACTCGCCGACGTCGCCGCTGGCCAGCCAGCCGTCCTCGCTGAGCGCCTCGGCGGTGCGCTCGGGCATGTTGCGGTAGCCCTTCATCACCAGGGGGCCGCGGACGAGGATCTCGCCGTCCTCGGCCAGCTTCATCTCGACGCCCGGCAGCGGCTTGCCGACGGTGCCGACCCGGACCGCGCCGGGCGGGTTCAGGGTCGCCGCCGAGGAGGTCTCCGACATCCCCCAGAGCTCGCAGATCTCGATCCCGAAGGCGAGGAAGAACTCGATCACCTCCGGCGGCGTCGGCGCCGCCCCGACCGCGAAGTGCTCGACCTCGTCGAGGCCGAGCAGCTCTCGCACCTTCGAGAAGACCACCTCGTCGGCAGCTTCCCATTCGGCCTGCAGATCGGGCGGCACCTCGCCGTCCAGATAGGCGGCGACGCGGCGGCGACCGACCTCCATCGCCCGCTCGGTCGCCTCGCGTTTGCCGGCGTCGGGCTCGTTCTCCATCGCCGCCTCCAGGGCGGTCTTCAGTTTTTCCCAGATCCGCGGCACGCCGCCCCAGACCGTCGGCCGGACCTCAATCGAGTAGGCGACCATCTGGCGCGGGTCCGGGCAGCAGTGGACGCAGCTGGCGAAGAACATCTGCGCGTAGATCTGCGCCCAGCGGTCGGCGATGTGGGCGCTGGGCAGGAAGGAGATGGTGCGGCCGCCCGGCTTCGCCGCGAAGGCGAGGTCGTAGGCATTCCACTCGGCGACCAGGTTGGCGTGGGTCAGCTGTACGCCCTTGGGCGGCCCGGTCGTGCCCGAGGTGTAGATCAGGCAGAGCACGTCCTCGGGCTCGACCGCCCGCCAGGCGGCCTCGAAGTCGAACTCCGGGTCGCCCATTGCCTCCAGCTCCGCCAGGGAGATCGTCCCCGCGGGCGCCTCGCCGTCGACCACGACCACGTGCTCGAGCGTCGCCACCCGGTCCCGCGCCTCCAGCACCGTGGGCAGAAAGGCCTGCTCGGTGACGATCACCGCGTTGCTCGCATCGCCGACGACGTACTCGACCTGCTCGGGCGAAGAGGTGTTGTAAACCGAGAAGCAGGTGGCGCCGAGGTGCATCGCCGCGCAATCGCAGAGGAAGAAGGCGGGCCGGTTGGTGAGCATGAACCCGACCGTGTCGCCGCGCCCGACGCCCAGCGCCGCGAGGCCGGCGGCCCGCGCCTTCACCCGCTCCGCGTACTCGGCAAAGGACGCCTCGAACTCGCTGTCCTTCAGTCGCAGCGCCGGGGAGCCGGCCCACTCCGAGGCGGTGATCTGAAACGCCTCGCACATCGTCCCGGCCTGCAGTGCCCGCGGTCGCTCGCTCATCTGCCGACCATAACCGCCGGCGGCACCGTCGTCAGCCTTCAGCGTTCGCTGACGAGCAGCGTCTGCAGCGCCCGGCCGATCCGGCCGCGCTCGTCGCTGAGCACCGACTCGGCGGTGCCCACCCCGTTTGGCCGCGGCAGGGTCCGCGCCTCGACCCCGATCCACTCGCCGGCCGGGAGACCCTCCAGTTGCACGGTCAGGTCGACGTTGATGAAGAGGTAGCGGTGGTAGTCGAGGGTGGCGCTGACGCCGTTGCCAACGTCGGCAACGACCAGGGTCCGCTGCAGCGGGGTCGGCTCCTCGCCGGCGACCAGCGGCTCACGCATCCGCAGCCAGACTGTCGCCGGGCCGGGCTCGACGAAGCTGCCGGAGACGAAGCGCACCTCCATCGCCGTGTGGTAGCCGCGCTCCTGGCCGGTCGGGAAGAACTCGGATTCCGCTCCCTCGCTGGGCGCAGGCGGTGGCGGATCCGGCGCCGCCAGCTCGGTGGGGATCTCGACCGCGGCCGTGCGGATCCGCCAGGCGGTTGCCCGCATCAGCACCTCACCGCCGGCGTCGCTCAGCTCCGCCTCGAGCAGCTGCACGCGCCGGCCGGGGCGGAGGATGCGCGCGGCCAGCCGCACCGGCGCGATCGGCACCGAGCGGAGGATGTCGAAGCTGATCCGCCCGATCTGGAAGGCGTCGGCTTCCTCGAGGCCCTCCAGCGCTCGGCCGAGCAGCGCCGCCGGTGGCCCGGCGTGCTGGGCGCCGGGGTCCCAGGGACCGCGGGTCGATCCCGTGGCGACCAGGAGGTCGCCGTCGCGCTCGTAGAAGCAGTCCGGCACGCGCCGATCCTACGTGGCGCTCAGCAGCCGGCGCCGAAGTCCTGGGTCCAGACCCGGGTGCCGGCGTTGTCTTCGAGACTGCCGGAGCGCAAACCGATCCCGATCTGCGCATAGGGGCCGAGGATGTTCTCGCGGTGTCCCGAAGAGTGCATCCAGGCGCGGAAGATCGCCCGCACGCCGCCGAGCGGCCCGGTGCCCCAGGCGATGTTCTCGGCGATCGCGCCGCAGCTGGTGAACTGCTGAACCCAGTAAGTGAAATCCCGACCGCAGGCTTCGTGGCTGAATTCGTCGCAGCGGAGGATGTCCGCGGACTTGTGGACTGCCGCTCGGTGCAGTGGGGCGCTGGCGCCGAGCGGCGGCCGGCCCGCGGCGCGGCGGGCGTAGTTGGTGAAGCAGAGCATCTGGCGCTCCTGCGCGGTCGCACCCGCGCCTCGGCTGGGGCAGGTCGAGGCCGAGGCGATCAGGCCGCGCGCCGGCGACTGTGCGGGCGCCGCCGCGGTTGCCGCGACGGCGAGCACCAGGACCGCGGCGAGCACGCGTCTCATCTCCCGCAGCCTATGCAGCCGCTGTCACCGACCCGTAAGGAAGTGGGCGTACCCTGGACATACCGACGAAAGGAGAAAGATGGCGACGAAGGTTGAGAAGACCGATCAGGAGTGGCGCGAGCAGCTGACGCCGGAGCAGTACGAGGTGACCCGCAAGGGCGGCACCGAGCGCGCCTTCACCGGCCCCTACTGGGATGACAAGCGCGAGGGGATGTACCACTGCGTCGGCTGTGGAGCCGAGCTGTTCTCCTCCGACACGAAGTTCGACTCGGGCACTGGCTGGCCCAGCTTCACCGAGCCCGCCAACCTCGAGCACGTCGAGCTGCGGCCGGACAACAGCCTCTTCATGCGGCGCACCGAGGTCGTCTGCAAGCACTGCGACGCCCACCTCGGCCACGTCTTCGACGACGGCCCCGGCGACCGCGGTGGACAGCGTTACTGCATCAACGGCTGCGCGCTGGAGCTCAAGCCTTCCCACCAGCACCCAGATAGCTGAACTTGACGGCCAGCGCGACCGCCTCGGTCCGGGTATCGACCTCGAGCTTGGCGATCGCGTTGCGCACGTGGGTGTGGACGGTCGCCGGGCTGAGCGCGAGCCGCTCGGCGATCTCTTTCACCCGCAGCCCCTCGGCCAGCAGCTCGAGGATCTGCCGCTCGCGCGGCGACAGCTCCAGCAGTTTCTCGACCTCTGAGGGCTTGCCGCCGGCGAAGTCGCCGCCGAGGAAGGTGCCGCCGCCGGTCACCGCTTTGACGGCGCGGGCGATGTCCTCGGCCGGCGCCGACTTCAGCACGTAGCCGGAAGCACCGGCGCGCAGCGCCAGGGCCAGCAGGTCGGGCTGGGCGTGGGCGGTGAAGATGATGACCTTGGTGCGGGGACGCGCCTTCAGCACCTCGCGCGTCGCTTCGATGCCGTCCCGCTTCGGCATCTCGACGTCGATGATGAGGACGTCGGGCTCGAGATCCTTGACCACGTCGACGACGTCGCGGCCGTCGCCAGCCTCGCCGACGATCTCGACGATTGGTGAATTGGCCATCCGCGACTTGATCGCCTCGCGGACGATCTCGTGGTCATCGCAGAGGACCACGCGCTTGGCCTCTCGGACGCTACTGCTCATGACTTGGGACCGATTCTCTCAGGGGATCCGTACCGATGCAAAATACTAGGTAGCGAGAAACTTCCGTCCCGGTCCTGCCGGTTCTCGATCAGCGCGATCATCGTCCGTCCCACCGCTACCGCGGTCCCGTTGAGAGTGTGCACCGCCTGCGGAGATTCGCCGTCGGCGGCCCGATACCTACACGCGAGTCGTCGCGCCTGGTAGTCGGTCGTGTTCGAGCAGGAGGTCAACTCGCGATAACGACCCTGACTCGGGATCCAGGCCTCGCAGTCGTACTTCTTCGCCGCGGGGGCGCCGAGATCCCCGGCGGCGACGTTGACGACGCGGTAGGGAATCTCCAGCTCGCCGAGGATCCGCTCCTCGGTCGCGAGCAGCCGCTCGTGCTCTGCTCCCGACTGCGAAGGCTCGACGAACGAGAACATCTCGACCTTGTCGAACTGGTGGACGCGGAAGATGCCGCGGGTGTCGCGGCCGGCGGCACCGGCCTCGCGCCGGAAGCAGGTGGAGAAGCCGGCGTAGCGGATCGGCAGCTGCGCGGCGGTGAGGATTTCGTCGGCGTGGAGGCTGGCCAAGGCCACCTCCGAGGTGCCGACCAGGAAGAGCTCGTCCTTGGGGACTTCGTAGATCTGGTCGCGGTCGCCGGGCAGGAACCCGGTCCCCTCCAGCGCCTCTTCGCGGACCAGCACCGGCGGCACCACCGGTTCGTGACCTTCCTCAGCGGCGACGTCGAGCGCGTAGCGGACCAGCGCCATCTCCAAGAGAACCAGGTCGCCCTTCAGGTAGGCGAAGCGAGACCCGGAGAGGCGCGCCGCCGACTCCATGTCGATCAGGCCCAGCTCGGTGCCGATCGCCAGGTGGTCGCGCGGCTCGAAGTCGAACTCTGGGGGCGAGCCGACCTCGCGGACGAGGACGGCGTCCTCCTCGGTCATCCCTTCCGGGGCATCGGGATCGGGCAGGTTCGGCAGGCTCCGCGCCAGCTCGCCGAGCTCCGCCTCGACCCGCTCGAGCTCCTCTTTGCCGGACTCGATTGCCTCCTTCAGCGCCTGCACCTTCGCCATCGGCTCCGCCGCGTCCTCGCCGCGCTGCTTCGCCTCACCGATCTGCTTGGAGAGCGTCTTGCGCTCGGCCTGGGCGTTCTCGACCTCAGGCAGCAGCTCCCGGCGGCGGGCGTCGAGGGCCAGCAGGGCATCGACCTGCTCGGCGGCGCCGCGGCGCGCGAGCGCGGCCTTGACCCGCTCGGGCTCGGAGCGGATCAGCTTCAGATCGAGCATTTGCGCCCTCGCCTAGGGCGAGGCCTGGCCCGGCCGGGGCGACTCTTCGGCGTCCGCGCCCGCGTACTTGGCGACGAACCGGGCGACCGCTTCGGCTTCCTTGCCGACGACGATGTTCTGGGGCATGATCGCGCCCGAGAAGCCGCCGTTCTGAATCGCGAACAAAGCGTCTTCATAAGTCTCGGTTCGCTGATCTAGGTTCGGGCCCTGCGTGCGCTCACCGCGGTTGCCGCTGCCCTGGGTGCCGGCAGCGGAGAGCGTGTGGCAGCCGGCGCAGTGGGTCGAGAAGAGCTCGGCCCCTTGGAAATTGGGGTCGCCCTTGGAGACGGCGATGCTTTCTTCGCCATAGCCGCAGGCAGCCAGCCCGAGGGCGGCGGCGATGACGGCGGCGATGATCAGTACGGGACGCACGCGGCGGGCATCATATTGTCTGGCGACGATCGAGCCGTTCTGACGATGCCGCCGCCGGATCCAGCCAGCTTTCGCGCCGCCATGGCGAGCCTCCCGACGGGAGTCACCGTCGTCTCCGCAAGCGGCGCCGAGGGGCCCGCCGGAGCGACCGCCAATGCCGTCTGCTCGCTCTCGATCGAGCCGATGCTGATGCTCGCCTGCCTCGACCGCGGTTCCCGCACCCTGCTTGCCGTCCAGGCCGCCGACCGCTTCGGGATCAGCGTCCTGCACGCCGGCCAGGAGGAGATCGCCCGTGCCTTCGCCACCAAGGCTCCGGTCGCCGACAAGTGGGCGGGAGTCGCCTGGAGCCAGCGCGACGGCATCCCGGCGATCGACGACGCCCTCGTCTGGATCGCCTGCGATCTCCGCGACGTGATCGCCGCCGGCGACCACGTGATCGTCACCGGCGCCGTCACCGCGCTGGAGACCGGCGATGGCGAGCCGCTCGTCTTCCACGCGGGTGAGTACCGGCCGCTGGCCGGTTAGGGAGCGCGGTGGCAGACCGCCTCGACGTTGTTGCCGTCGAGGTCGAGGACGAAGGCGCCGTAGTAGTGGGGGTGGTAGATCGGCCGTGGGCCCGGGGCGCCATTGTCGGTGGCGCCGGCGGCCAGGGCGGCGGCGTGGAAGGCGTCGACGGTCTCGCGATCGCGGCTGGCGAAGGCGACGTGGGCGCCGCTGACCGGGGGCCGGCCGCGAGCCTGGATCCAGAAGTAGGGCTTCGGGCCATGCTCGGTGTCCTCGCCGAAGCCGGCGGCGGAATCGCCGATCTCCATCACCAGCCTGACGCCGAGCGGCGCCAGCGCCGCCACGAAGAACTCCCTAGCACGGTGGTAGTCGCTGACCTCGAGGCCGATGTGATCGAGCACGGCCGCCAGCCTACTGCTGCCACAATCGCTCGATGAGCGATTCCCCACCTCGCTTCCAGGAGCCCGGTTGGTTCACCCGCAAGGTCTTCAACCCGCTGGTCGCCTGGCTGAGTCGTCGCGGCCTCAGCATCGCCGGGTCGCGGGTGCTCGAAGTCCAGGGACGCAAGAGCGGCGAGTGGCGGCGCACCCCGGTCAACCCGCTGACGATCGGCAGCGAGCGCTACCTCGTCGCCCCGCGCGGCAACACCCAGTGGGTGCGCAACGCCCGCGCCGCCGGCACCGGGGAGCTGCGGCTCGGGCAGCGCATCGAGCAGGTCGAGCTGGTCGAGCTGCCGGCCGGCGACCGGGTGCCGGTGCTGCGGGTCTACCTCCAGAAGTGGGGCTGGGAGGTCGGCCGGTTCGTCGAGGGCCTGTCCAAGAAGTCGACCGATGCCGAGATCGCCGCGGTGGCGCCGGGGATGCCGGTGTTCCGGGTCCGCAGCGCCGCCTGACTCGCCTTGGGTGCCCAGGTGGTCGTTGGAGCAGCCACCTGAGCACCCAACCCGGGGTAAGTGGCTAGGGTCGGGGCCGTGAGCGACGCACTGGTGCACCGGGCCGACGACGACCGCATCGCCGTGCTCACCCTCGACTCCCCGGCGAACCGCAACGCCCTCTCCCGCCGGCTCGTCGCCGACCTCGCTGGGCACCTGGCCGAGGCCGGCGCCGACGAGTCGCTGCACGGCGTGCTGCTGCGCTCCTCGCACCCGGTCTTCTGCGCCGGTGCCGATCTCAAGGAGGCCGCGACCGTCGACATGGTCGAGTCGGCCCGCGGCATCATCGCCCTGCAACGGGTCATCGCGGCGCTCCCGGTGCCGGTCGTCCTGCGGCTCGACGGCGCCGTCCGCGCGGGCGGCCTGGGCCTGGTCGCATCCTCCGACATCGTGGTCTGCCGCGACGACGTGACCTTCGCGCTCACCGAGGTGCGACTCGGACTCGCCGCGGCGGTCATCTCGATCCCGCTGCGAGCCCGGATCAGCCCACGCGGGGCATCCGACTGGGTCCTCACCGGTCGCTCGGGGGGTGCCGACGAGGCCCGTGACCAGGGCCTGGTCACCCACGCCGTGCCCGCCGACGAGGTGGATGGGGTGACCTCCCGGGTGCTCCACGACCTGCGCGCCGGTGCTCGCCAGGGCCTGGTCGAGGCCAAGCGGCTGCTCAACGCCGACCTCGTGG
>JBEVJP010000063.1:0-11983 GCA_040510155.1 Solirubrobacterales bacterium
GCGGCCGCGGGGGGCGCGGCTGCCCCTGCGCGCGCCGCCCCCGCTCCCGCCCGCGGCGGCCCGGGCGGCCCCCGCGCCCGCGGCGGCGGCGCCGCCGGCCCCACCGCCGGCACTCGCCCCGGCACCGCCGAGACCGAGCTTGGAGGCGATGAAGCCTTTGAGGGCGACGAGCGGGCCGATCGGCGCCAGCGCCGCCAGCGCCTTCCCGTTGGAGCGAACCTGCGAGCGGAAGTCGGAGCACTCCTCGCACTCGCGGACGTGGCGGCGGGCTGGGCCGGAGACCTTGCGCAGGCCCTCGGCCGCCTCGGAGAGCTCGAGCCGGACCTCGCCGCAGGTCAGCAGACGGGCCTGGCTCGCCTCGGCGAGCGAGATCCGCGCCCGCACCAGCAGCGACTTGACCGAGGGCACCGTCGTGTCCATCGCCGCGGCGATCTCCTCATAGGAGAGCGAGTCCATCTCACGCAGCAGCAGCGCCGAGCGCTGCGTCTCCGGAAGTTTCTTGACGTCGGTGAGGAGCTGACGGAACTCCTCGCGGTTGTGCACCTTCTCCGCGGTCGAGGCGGCCTCGACTTCGGGCACCATGTCCATCGATTCCTGCGCGTCGGCGGTCGGTTTGCGCAGGTGGTTGAGGCAGCGGTTGCGGGCGATCCGGTAGAGCCAGGGCCGCAGGTTGATCTCGCGCTCGTCGGCCAGCATCGCCTTGTAAGCGTTGACGAAGACCTCCTGCAGGACGTCCTCGGCGTCCTCGGTCGAGCCGAGCATTTGCCGGCAGAAGCCCTTCAGCCGGCCCTCGTAACGGTCGACGATCGCTTCGAAGGCACCCGGGTTGCCGCTGCGCGCCATCGCGATCAGCTTGGCGTCGCCCTGCAGCTTCAGCAGCGGCGATCGGCGGGCGAGAAGCCCGCGGCGACTGGCGTGGGTTAGGGCTGATGCCTCCAAGCTTTCCTCCAGGGAAGGCGCGTTTCTGTAGCTAAGGACACCGTAACAGCGCATTAGTTGCGCCCAACGAGGATTTAGTGACGATTTAGACAAACGCAAGCGGGTTACCATCGCCTGGGCCCGGGTGGCGAAACTGGCAAAAGCGGCGCCCTTAAAAGGCGCTGTCCCGTATGGGACTTGCGGGTTCGAATCCCGCCCCGGGCACTCGCCGGCGGCCGCGGAGCGGCGCGATCCGGCGTCCTCGGTCGCCTGAATAGCGCTGCTATTCAGGCTCCCTGCGTCCTTGGCTCGCTTGCTCCGGGGCGCGCCAGCGAGCGCCCGGGGGCGTTTGAGATAGGTAGGCTCGCGGTCATGGCGGAGCACGGGGGGCGGATCGTTGCCAGGGCGTTGAAGTCGCGGGGGGTCGAGCACCTCTTTACGTTGTCCGGTGGGCATCTCTTCTCTATCTATGACGGGTGCAAAGAGGAGGGGATTGGGCTCGTTGACGTGCGGCATGAGCAGACGGCTGTCTTTGCTGCCGAGGGGATTGCCAAGGCGACTCGGGGGGTTGGGGTTGCGGCGCTGACGGCGGGGCCGGGGGTCACGAATGGGATCAGCGCGATTGCTGGGGCTCAGGCGAACAACTCGCCGGTCTGCGTGCTCGGCGGACGGGCACCGGAGATGCGCTGGGGGTCCGGGTCACTGCAGGAGATCGATCACCTGCCCTTTGTCTCGCCCCTGGTGAAATCGGCGGAGACGGTGAAGGAGCCGGGGCGGATTGGGCCGGTTACGGCAGCGGCGCTCGATCTGGCGCTGGCCGCGCCGAGCGGGCCGACCTTTGTCGACTATCCGCTCGACGTCGTCTTTACCGAGGGTGAGGTGGATGTGCCCGCGCCGGTGGTTGCTGAAGCGCAAGCGGCGGCTGGCGTCGAGGAGGCGGCGGCGTTGCTGGCCGCGGCGGAGCGGCCGGCGGTGATGGCCGGCACCGGGCTCTACTGGGGTCGGGCCGAGGGCGAGTTGCGGGCGCTGGCGGAGGCGTTAGGCATTCCCGTCTTCCTCAACGGCCTCGGCCGCGGGTGCCTGCCGGCCAACCACGAGCTCGCCTTCAGCCGCGCTCGCGGCACCGCTCTGCAGGGGGCGGACGTGGCCCTCGTCATCGGTGTACCGATGGATTTCCGGCTCGGCTTCGGCGGCAGCTTCGGAGCCGAGACGAAGATCGTTCGTCTCGACGTGGCGCCGAACGAGTTGACCGCGAACCGGACACCGGACCTCGACCTGGTCGGCGACGTCCGGGCAAGCCTCGCGGCGATCCGTGAGACGGCGGGTGGGGGAGAGCCGCGGACCCGACCATGGCTCGAGCAGCTGCGCAACGTCGAGACTGAGAAGCGGGCGGCGGAGCAGGCGGAGCTGAACGACGAGCGTTCGCCCCTTCACCCGGTCCGCGTCTACAAGGAGCTGGGGGAGGTGCTCGATCGCGACGCGATCGTCGTCGGCGACGGCGGCGACTTCGTCTCCTACGCGGGGCGTTACATCGACACCTACGAACCCGGCTGCTGGATGGACCCCGGGCCGTTCGGCTGCCTCGGCGCCGGTCCCGGCCAGGCGATCGGCGCCAAGGTGGCTTATCCCGATCGCCAGGTTTGCCTGCTCCTCGGCGATGGCGCCTTCGGCTTTGCCGGCATGGAGTTCGACACGATGGCGCGGCATGGACTCGGCGTCGTCGGGGTGATGGGCAACAACGGCATCTGGGGGCTGGAGCACCACCCGATGAAGTTCCTCTACGGCTACTCGGTGGCGGCGGAGCTGAGGCCCGAGACCCGCTACGACGAACTGGTCGAATCGCTCGGTTGCGACGGCATCCTCGTGCGGGAGCCCGGCGAGCTGCGCCCGGCGCTGGAGCGGGCCTTCGAGTCGGGGCGGCCGACCTTGGTAAACGTCCTCACCGATCCCGAGGTCGCTTACCCGCGCAAGTCGAATCTGGCCTGAGTCGTCGGTGGCCCGGCGGCTGGCCGCTAAACAGAATCGGCCGCCATCGTTGGCGGCCGATTCAAATTGGCCCCTCAGGACGGGCAGGGGTACGTCTTCAGGGGCCAGTATTAGATGGGCTCAGACGGCGGGAGGCGCCATGATGCGGCAATCGCCTAAGCCCTGTCCCAGGTTGGAGATCGGTTGATTCCCATCTCGTCCCCGGTGCGTCGATTATGCGCGGGCCTATCCGCTGCGTCTAGTCGGCGGATAGGCTCCTACTCATAATCAACGAGGGAAGGCTTACCCGCTTTTCGGGCTTAAAGCGGTTTTCTTACCCAAGTGTCCTGCTTCCGGCTTTCGGACTGTACAGCTGGTACTCGAAGGGTTTCGTGCAAAAAGCCCTGCTATTCGACATCATTTGGTGACGGTGTCGAGAGGGTCCGCGCCCTACCGAGCAGCGGCAATCGCCGTTCCGTACAAAATGTCGTGCTCGGAGGCTTGCACTCGTTCGAGGCCGAAGGTCCGCATCGTCTCGATCAGGATCACGACCCCGGCGACGATTGTCGGCGCTCGGTCGGGGTGCATGCCGGGGATTTCGATTCGCTCTCCGAGTGGGACGGAAGCGAGCTGCGAGAGCATGCGCTGGATCGAGGTCAGGGTGAGCAGGTAGCCCTGAACCCGTCGCGGGTCGTAGGGCTCGAGACCGAGGTCGATCGCGGCCAGTGAGTTGGGGGTCCCGGCGACGGCGACCCCCGCCTCGGCCGCGATGCCCGGCGGCACCGCCTCCTCGATCAAGCCACGGACGTCGCCGGCGAGGGCTTCCAGCTCGAGCGCGGTCGGCGGGTCGGAGCCGATGTGGCGCTCGGTGTGCCGGACCACCCCGGCCTGCATCGAGGTGTGGAAGGAGATCTCGTCGCCGCTGCCGACGATCAGCTCGGTCGAGCCACCACCGATGTCGACGACCAGCGTCGGCTCGGTCGGCGCCTGCTCTGAGGAGGCGCCGAGATAGGTCAGCCGCGCCTCTTCCTCGCCGTCGAGGACACGCGGCGAGAGGGCGAAGCGCTCGCGCAGCTCGGCGACGAAGGCACTGCCGTTGCCGGCGTCGCGCACAGCGCTGGTGGCGACCACCTCAACTGTGTCTGCTTCGAGCTCGCGGAGCGTGGCGACGTACGGGCCGATCGCCGCGCAGGCGTCCTCGATCGCTTCCGCGGAAAGCCTGCCCGTGAGGTCGACTCCGCGCCCCAGCCGCGTCACCGTGCTGCGCCGCTCGACCGGAGTGACTCGCCCATCCGCGACGTCGGCAACCAGCAGTCGCGCCGAGTTCGTCCCAACGTCGATCACCGCCACCCGCTTTCCCGCCTCAGACATGGCCGCGCACTCTAGAGCGAGCCAACCCGGGGAAGCCTCTTGCTTCCCCCGCTGAGAACACCCCCCGGTCAACCCCGCATTGCTACGATCAGGAGACCGCCGCGGGGTGGAGCAGCCAGGTAGCTCGTCGGGCTCATAACCCGAAGGTCGCAGGTTCGAATCCTGCCCCCGCTATAGGACGGAAGCCCCGCAAATGCGGGGTTTTTGTTTGCCTGGTAGCGCAGACAAAAGATTTCAAAAACGGGCATGGGGCAACGCCTGAGGCAACATGAGCTTTGGGAGAGGTCGATTCCAGCCCTTGCACAGGGTCTCCGATCCACCTACGTTCGCCCGCGAGAAAAGCGAATAAGTGGCCCCGGCGGCGTTGTAGCGCCCCGGGGCCCGGCACCGAAGAACAAGCTTCGATGCGAGGAGAGACGGTACCCGTCTGAGCTTCGATTGACGCCGCCCAGGCGGCGGTTCTAGGTGCCCTTACCGAAAGAGGGGCACATGGCCCGATCAGCAATCAAGCTCACCCGCGACCAGCGGGAGGCGATCTACCAGGCGGTTCGCACTCACCTGGTCGGTCTGAGCGATGTCTTCAACCTGTTGGAGCGCCAGGACGACGTTCCTGCCGCTGAAAAGCTGGCGAGAGAGTTTGCCGACGACTTCCGGCTGCTGGAGGACATCGGCTGGCATGAGGACGGGAGCAGCGGCCAGGTCGAGTTGACGATGCCGCACCCCGAGCTCTCGGCGCTGATGAAGCGCATCCGCGAGGAAACCGAGGGCGGGTTCCACGACGCAGTCAGGGAAGGCGACTCGGTTGCCCCCATCGAGAGGCTTGTCGAAACGATGCGGGCCTGCGAAGCCGTCCTCGTCTACACCGACGCCGAGCAGGTCGCGGCCTGATGGCCCGCCGCGACGAGGTCACGATCGACCGCGAGGAGCGCGACGGCCTGTACGAGCTGGTCCGCAATCACCTCGGCAGCATCGAGGACTTCTGGGTGGCGCTGGAGCGGACCAAGAACTTCGCCGCCTTCGGGCGAATGGGAAAGGAGTTCGCCGAAGACTTCCGGCTCTTGCAGGACATCGGCTGGAGCGAGTACGAGGCGCGTGAGACCTACGTGCTGACCATGCCGACGGACGAGCTGCGAAAGCTCCTCTGGCGCCTGCGGGACGAAGCGGCCCAGGTCCTGATCGAACACGGCGATGAGGCTGAGTCGAGGCGAAGGGACGCCGAGACCAACCGGCGCTTTCAGATCGGCCATCAGACCTGCGAAAAGGTGTCCGGCAACCGCGACTCCCCCCGCCGCAAATGACGGGCGGTAACGGAGGTGCCAATCCAGGACGCGGCAGGGTGCGGCTGCTCGTCACCCTCGACCTGCCCGAGATGGTGCGCCGCCAGGCCGAGGCGTGGCAGCAGGAGGCGCTGACCGATCCCGCGCTGCGTCACAACACAGCTACTCAGTACCTTGACTTGTGTTGCAGGGGAAGATGGAAATGGGGGCTAGAAGCCGGCGTCTGCTCGTCTGGGGCCTGCTGCTCGGGCTCATCCTGCCCGCAACAGCCTCAGCGGCGACCTGGCAGCCGGCGCAGCTTTCCGGCCTGGCCGCGAAAAGCTACATCCTCAACGTCTCCTGCCCGTCGAGCTCGCTGTGTGTGGCCAGCGGGACCAACAACATGATCGCCTCCTCGACCGATCCGACCGGCGGCTCGGCCGCGTGGGACCCCGTCTTCGTCGGCGAAGGGCCCTGGCCGAACTCGAACACCTGGCCGAACCAGGAGATCTCCGGGCTGCAGATCCAGTCGATCTCCTGCCCCTCGACCCACCTCTGCGTGGCGGTGATGAACAAGGGCTTCGTCTACAGCACCACCAATCCCTCCGGGCCGGCTTCGGCCTGGAAATCGGTCGAGATCGGCGAACCGGGAGGCCGCAACGTTCACCTCGTCGGCGTCTCCTGCCCGACAATCACCCTCTGCGTTGCGGTCGCCGAAAGGCACGTGGGCGGCGGCACCGCCGGGGACCCGAGCGATAACTACGCCAAGGTCCTCGTCTCGACGAACCCAACGGGGGACGCCTCGACCTGGCGCACCTTCGAACTGACCGAACCGTTCAACTTCGGCGCCATTTCCTGCCCTCGCGCGGACCTCTGCGTTGCGGTCGGCCAGGAAGGCGGGATCGCCTTCACCACCAAACCGCAGGGCGAAGCCGTCGACTGGCACGTCGTCGGCGCGCCCGCAGGCCCCGGCGGGATGCAGGCGATCGGCTGCGTTTCGACGGTCCTCTGCGTGGCAGGAAACAAATCGGGCAGCCTGATCACCAGCACCGCCCCGACGGGCGGGCTCGGAGGCTGGAAGGCATTTGGAGGTGGCGGTTCGGTCCGGATCACCGGGGTCTCCTGCCCATCCGCGTCGGAATGCGTGGCAACCGACGACAACGGCAGCGTCCTCACCTCGACCAATCCCACCGCCGGTAGCTCCGCCTGGAGCTACGTGAACCTGATCCGCTACGAACTTCCGCAGGGCGGCTCCCCCCAGGAGGGCAACGGCCTCTTCGGCGCCGCCTGCGCCTCGCCCACCCTCTGCGCCGTCACCGGCGCCCGAGGACAGATCTTCACCAGCACCGACCCATTCGCCGACCCGCCCGCGCCGACCAAGGCGGAAGCCGCGCCGACCAAGGCGGAAGCGAAGAAGCGCGGGCCCAAGCGCCCGCGGGCGAAGATCGCGACCGTGAAACTGCCCAGCAACCGCGCCATCGGAGAGCATCGTGCGAAGGTGCTGGTCCGCTTCTTCGCCCGCGGCAGGACCGGCGGCTTCGTCTGCAAGTTCGACAAGCGGCCCTACCGGCGCTGCAGCTCCCCGAAGCGCTACCCGGTCAAGATCGGCAGGCACGTCTTCAAGGTGAGGGCAATCGGGGTGACCGGGCTCCGTGGCCCGGCGGCTTCGGCCGTAATCCGAATCACCAAGCCCTGCTCGTTCGGAGGGCATCAGTTCGCGGCGCGTCCCAAAACCTGCGGCTCCACGGTCGACAAATAGCCCCCATCTTGGGGGTGCGAAGCGCTTGTCCTCTGCTGTCAAGCCCGGTGGCAGTTTGCCCGGTTTAAAACTGACCCCCTGGTCGCTCTGTAACGGTGAAAGCGGCGGTTATCCGCACTGACACTTCCCGGCGTGTGGCGCGCCGGCTGCTCCCACTGACGGCTACGAACCACCCACCCCCGCTGCGACGCAGGGGCGGCATCGCACCCTTTTCCTGCGGAGTCTCTGCGGATGCTCGATTCAGCGAGGGGTCGGTGAAGTTGCTCGTACCCGGACGCTTCACCACCACCTCGATCAAGACCCCTGACGGCGGCGAGCTGGAGATCCGCCTGACCGATGGTGGCCATTGGCAGATGAATGCGAAGCTGGTCGCGGAGAAGGACTGGCGCCCCCTCTGCCGGGGTCACATCGACGGCAGCATCTTCGACGCCGCCAGGCCCGATGATCTCGCCCCGGTCAAGGTCGGCCCGCTGTTGGTCGACCCGGCCGGTCGCCGGGTCGAGGTCCGGGGTGTCGAGCTGCGGCTGACCGCACACGAGTATGAACTGATCGCGCTGCTGGAGACCGAGCCTGGCCGCGTCTTCACGAAGCAGGAGCTGCTGCGCGAGCTGTGGGGGGCGCAAGGGCACCAGCAAGCTCCGCTCACTTGAGTCCCACGCGAGTCGCACGCGCTGCAAGCTGCGGGATGCCGGCGCCGCTGGCTTCATCGTCAACTGCCACGGCCAGGGTTACAAGCTTTCCGATCAGCCGGTCTGATCCTCGGGGCTATCCTGCCGCCGACCGTGGCAACCCCGCTTTGAGCAGTTGAACGGCGCCTACGAGGCCGCGATGAATGCGGAGGGTCAGGCGTTCTTTCGCCGCCTCAGCGAGTACCTGGGGCTACTGCGAGAGAACCGCCGGATTGAGCGAGTCGTGAAAGCGCTTTCGGCCGAGGTGCAGGAGGCCGAACGAAAGTACGCCGAGGAAGACGAGCAGCTGGCCCGCGAGTTCGTCGCGCTCCGGGGCGACCTGGTCGAGCTCGCCCCCGAGGCCGGCGAGGACGCGGAGGCCGAGCACCCCGGCCAGCGCGAACCGTTCGACCCGGCGGAGGCCGAGCGCTGGCGGGCGTGGTCCTTCACGCTGGCGAACTTCGACGCGATCGCGGCCGATCAAGAGAACCAAATGCGCGAGGAGAGAGAAGGGGACCGCAGCCGGTCGCGAGCGCTTGGCGAAATCTTGAACGCGAAGGTCTACAACCTCCAGTACCCCGACGATCCGAACCGGAAGGTCCGCGCCGACCTGGACGACCTGCGAACGAGGCTCAACCACCTTCGCGACCAGCAGAACGCGGCGCAGCTTCGGGTTGAGGCGGTGGCCGAGCCGACCGGCCACATCGCCCTGCTGAACCTCGAGCACGTCATAAGCCACACGGCGCCGCGAGAGCCGCGACCAGAAGCCCCACGCGGCAGCGACGAGCACGCCGTCTGGATAAATGAAGTCTTCGCCGAAAGCATCTCGGGCTTCGCCCACCTCCGCGAGCTAATGCGACCGAGGGAGCTGCGCGGCTCGCTTGGACAGAACGCGCAGGAGGCGATCGAGCGGATCGAACGGACGTGCAAGGACGCGCTGGAACGGCTGCATCCCCCGCTCAGGCAGCGGCTGGAAGGTAAGCGGTTCCTGCCGGCCTGGGGTGATTTCACCCGCAGCGAAAAGATCGGGATCGTCAGCGCCGCGCTCACCGGCCTCGGGATCGTCGCCGCCGTCGCAATCGCGCTGGTCTCGGCAGCGTGACCGGGGCGGGCGCTGCTGGGGCAACAAATGGGGCAACACGCCCCACAGACTCCAGCCGATCTCGATCGGGCGGAAACCGCTCTAGGAAGCGCTCCACGTAGCCCAGCGGGTCCACTGGATCGGGCTCATAACCCGAAGGCCGCAGGTTCGAATCCTGCCCCCGCTATAGGACGGAAACCCGCTTATCAAGCGGGTTTTCGCATTTTTGGGGAGCCTCAAGATCGGCCAGGAACGCCCAGGCGAGGCCGCTGCGCTCCTCGCCCCCATCCGCCGCCGCGATCTCCTCACGCATGTCGCCCGAGCCCCCCAAGAGGACAAGTAGGGCCGGACTCGCGATCGAGCGCGCGCTCCATCTCCTCCACGTTGATCTCGCCGTGGCGCTGGACCCAGAGCAGCGGCCCTGGATCGACCGAGCCCAAGCGGGTCGCCATCACCAGGCCCTCGAGCGGGGTGAAGCCGGGTTACGAGCCGGCGTCGGCGAGGAACGTCTCCAGCGCCTGCTCGACCGGGCGCTCACCTGACCGTATGTAGAGGATCCGCCGCGCGGTGCGCGGCTCGTGCTGCACCGCTGCCAACACAGCGGCGACATCGTCGCGGCTCACCTCGCCCTTGACAGGCTCCCGGCCGATTTCCACCCGTCCGCCGCCCGGGTCGTCGGTCAGGAACGTGGGTCGCGCGATGGTCCAGACGCGATCGCTGTCCATCAAGGCGCGATCGGCCTCGGCCTTTGCCCGCAGGTAGATGCTGAAGGCGCCGTCGTCGTCGGGCGGGTCCTCGGCGCCGATCGAGCTGATCATCAGGTAGCGGTCGGCGCCAGCGCTCACCGCGGCCTCAAGCAGCTTGATCGCGCCGTCGCGATCCATCGACCACTTGCGCTCGGCGCCGCTCCCCGGGCCGGCGCCGGCGGCGAAGACGACCGCGTCGGCAGCGGCGATCGCCGCTGCGATCTCATCGACGCTCGCTGCCTCCAGGTCGCAGATCACCGGCTCGCCACCGTCCGCCCGCAGGTCGTCCGCGTGGGCGGGGTTGCGGATCAGGCCCCTGACGCGGTCACCGCGCGCAGTGAGGAGCCGGGTCAGACGGCGAGCGACATTGCCGTGCCCCCCGGCGATCGCGACGTCCACACCTACACCCCGAATGGGTAGGTCTCGGGCGCCTCGCCCTCGGGGATCCAGCCGGGGATCAGGTCCATCGGCCAGGGTGCCTGAATGCGGTCGAGGGCGATCGCTGCGTGGGCGGCCATGTGCTTTCCGGTAGGCCGCCGCGGCGCTTCTGTCAACCGACCGCGTCCTGCGGACATGAGGTCAGTAGCGGAGGATCGCAGCCACGCCTTCGGCCGGTGCCAGCAGCTCGGCGACGCCGTCGCGGGCGATCGTGATCTCGGCGTCGCCGGCGAGGGCGCCGCGGACCAATGCCTCGGCCGAATCGCCGATCGCCGGGTCGAAGGCGAGGTGCTCGACCCGTCGGTCCCTCAACGCCACCAGCGTCTCCTGCACGCCGCTGGCGCCGCGGCTGCCGCCAAGCGCCTCCTCGAGCGCCCGTTCGACGACCGCGCGGTCGCGCCGGGTTTGCGACCGCGCGATCGCGGCTGCGACCTCATCGATCAATTCCCCCTTCGGCATCGAGACCAAGTCCTGCTCGCCGCCCAGCTCGCGACGCAGTTGCGTCGAGCCGAGACCCTTCCAGAAGGCCTCGGCGTCCGGGCGCGGACCGAAGGCGAGGACGTCCCCGAATCCGCGCTCGCGCAGCCGCTCGCCGGCGAGACGGCCGCACTCGACGAGGAAGCGGTGGCGGTTGTGCTCGAGGCGCTCGGCGTACTGGTCGTGGCCGGAGGAGCTGACGCTCTGGATGCGCGCGGGGTCGGGAGAGCTCTCGGCTTTGCGCTCGCGCCAGGCGCGGCTGAGGATGGTTAGATCCCACTCCTCGATTTCCTCCAGTGTCCCTTCGGCGCAGCCAAGCAACCGCACCCGCTCCGCCGAGAGCAGGGCGACGCCGCAGCCTTCACCACGCTGACAGAGCTCAACGAACTCCGTTACCACCGGCTGGTCGGCGCACACGACCGCCGGGAGCACAGGTGCCACGCCAGTACTCCACCAGCGCTCCTTCCCCTCCCTGCGGCTGATCTCGACGAAGCCGGCCTCGCCACGCGGAGGCGGCCGCGCCTCCTCGTCGTTGAAGTGATGCAGCAGCCGCTTCGCGGTATCGCGCATCGCGACCTTGCGTTCGCGCTCGCCGTCCTCGGCGAGCTCGAGCGCCCGGTTGATCCCGTTACGCAACTCGATCCGCCAAGCCGAGCTGCGGTCGGCGGGGTCGAAGTCGAGGTAGATGGAGATCACGCCCAATGGCGGTCGCCAATCGCTGAGCTCTCGAGCATCCGCCAGAGTGGGGCGGGCCACGCTTCGCCTCCTCGCTAGTTCTCCAGCGGATACCCCTCGCCAGCCTCGGGAAACGCAAGCCGTCTCGAACAACGGCTGCGGGCGGCCTACACAGACATCCATGGAGGGGGCAACGAATCCAACCTCAGCCGAGGCGGCGGCAGCGATCGTCACCTGCCCCAACTGCGGCCGCAAGAACCGGCTCCACCCGAGCGCCGACGGCGTGCCGCGCTGCGCGGTCTGCCACCACCATCTCCCCTGGCTGATCGACGCCAGCGCCGAGGATTTCGAGCGAGAGCTGCGGGCTTCGGTCCCCGTCGTGGTCGACTTCTGGGCGCCCTGGTGCGGCCCCTGCAGATGGATCTCGCCCGCGGTGGCAGAGCAGGCCCGCAACCGCGCCGGGGAAGTGAAGGTCGTCAAGCTCGACATCGACAGCGCCCCGGAGATCGCCAGCCGATACGGCGTGCAGAGCATCCCGACCCTGATGCTGGCCCGCGACGGCAAGGAGGTCGACCGCCTGGTCGGCGCCGCCCCCAAGCCACAGCTCGAATCCTGGCTCGAGAGCCATC
>JBEVJP010000064.1:0-30275 GCA_040510155.1 Solirubrobacterales bacterium
GTGGGTCCACTTGGCGGCCGATCCCTGTTCGCCGCGTGCGTCGGCGCGGCCGGTCCGCAGGTGGGCGAGAAACTCTTCCGGCGTCGCGGCCGCGGGCGCCTCCGTGAAGGTGCGGCCGATGTCGACGCCGGCATGGTCGTCAGAGCCAGCGATGCCGGTGCCGCCGTGCGTTTCGATGTAGATGACGGCAGGCATGTTCAGCTCGGCGGCCCGGGACCCGTTCCGCACCTCCCAGATCGGGAAGAGCTCCGCCAGGATGCGGCGGTGGCGCCGGGTCAGGGGCGCCGCGACGTTGAAAAAGGGGTGGGCCAGGGCGCAGGTGATCTCCCCCTCGTGCAGGTATGCGGCGCAGGCCTCGACGTCGCCGGAATGTGCCTGCAGCCACTCGTGGTCTCCTGGAGTGATCCCGTAACAAAGGACGTGTACCGCCTGGGGCTCGCCGGCGAAGCGGGCGGTCAGCTCCTCGGAGACGAAGCAGTCGGGACGGTCCGCCAGCTCGAGGCAGCCGTCGATCGTGTCGTGATCGGTGATCGTCACGAAGTCCATGCCTCGGCGCTTGGCGAGGTCGTGGACCTCCTGCGGCGGGGTCGCGCACTCGGGCAGGCCGAGCGAGCGCTGCACCCCTAGCCGCGAGAGCTGCGAGGCAGTGGAGTGGCAGTGCATGTCAACACGGGAAGTCATCGGTGTCTCCCTATTTCGAGATCGTCTGTCCCCTGCAGATTTCCGCCTGAGCAGGGAAAAGACGTGAAGATCCGGTGACTAGATCGCGAGGGCGCGTTCGAGGGCGAGCCAGGTCGCCTCGGCTTGGCCGCTCCAAAGCTCCGTGAACTCCTTGAAGAGCAGCTCGCGCCTGGTCCGCAGGAGGGTCTGCAGCGAAGCGACGTCAGCCGCCGAAGGCAGCATTGCGTCACAGTCGTGGAGATCGCCGAGGACGGTCTGCAGCCGCTTCGCGAAGCGGCGCGCGTCCGCGGCCTCGGGGCCGAAGCAGGGCTCGGCCAGCTCGAGCACGTAGCGCAGCCGCTTGGCGGCGATCCTCAGGTCGTGCTGCGCCTGCGAGGCCTCCGGCCGCAAAGCCGGCGCGGCCAGCGCGCGCAGCTCCGCCAGTCGGGTGCCGACGATGCGGACGGCATTCGTGCGCAGCGGCGCCGCCGGATCGAGCCCCTCCACCGCCCGCGCCTTCACGACTCCGCCGCCTTGACGAGATCGCGCAGACGGCGGCGCAGCTTGCGCAGGCGCTTGCGCTTCAGGCGGGGTGCCAGCGCCTCGTTGGCACGCCGCTGCTCGTCGCGCAGAGTCTCGATCCGGGCAGCCACGGCCTCGCGGTCGGAGGGCGGAGCACCCTCCGCGAACTCCTCCAGGAAGGCGATCTCGACGTCGCGGTCGCGGCGCTCGCCAAGCGCATCCGCGAGGCGCTTCACCCGCTTCAGCGCCTTCCGGTAGCGCTTCCGCGGGAAGCACGGCTGGCAGATCTCCAGCGCCGCCCGCAGCCGCCGCGTCGCCACCCGCATGTCGTGCAGCCGCTCCGGGTGCTCGACGTCGAGCACCCCCTCGGCGTGGTCAAAGACCTCCTCCGCCCGCACGGCGACAATCCGGCCCGCGGCGGCGCCAAACGCCTCGCCACAATCGAATCCCGGCACCTCGCGCGCGCGAGCCACCGACTCAGGCTAGACGCGATTGGTCACTCATGCACTCATATGGTGCATAAGTGACCGTTCGTCGATTAGGCGGCGAGGCGAGCCGGCGAGGAGCCGTTGGCGTTGCCGTTGAGGAGGTCGAGGATGACGCCCTCGCGGAGGCCGCCCTTGCCGATCTGCAGCGGCTGACCGAGCAGCTCGGAGACCTTCTCCAGCAGCAGCACGCCGGTGGTGAGGATGCGGACGCGCTGCGGGTCGAGCTCGAAGCGCCGCGCCACCTCAGCGGCCGGGTCGCCGCAGAGGACGCGGATCCCCCGCTCCAAGGTCTCGTACTCGAGAACGGCGCCGACCAGGCGCCGCAGCGAGGTGGCACTGCCGCCGACCGCGACCGCCTGGGCCGGGTGCTCGATCTCGACCCCGGCGAAAATGTCGTCGATCCGGTCGCGGACCTTGCGGATCTCCGCTGCCGAGGGCGGGTCCGAGGCGATCAGCTCGTCGGCGAGGGCGCCGGAACCGACGCGCCAGGACCGCACCTCCTCGGCGCCCCCCGGCACAGTGCCGAGGATCACCTCGGTCGAGCCACCGCCGACGTCGACTACGCCGACCCGGCCGGCAACCGGATGGCCGAGCGTCTTGGTGGCGCCGATGAAGGAGAGTCGCCCCTCCTCCTCGTCGCTCAACACCTCGACGGTGACGCCGGCGGCCTCGCTCACCGCGGCTGCCACCTCCGCCCCGTTGGCGGCCTCGCGCACGGCAGCGGTGGCGACGGCGCGGATCGTCTCGGCGCCGAGCTCACGGGCAAGGCGGACCTGGGTCGAGACCACCTCGCCGATCTCGGCCACCTTCGCCTCCGGGATCTCGCCACCGCCATCGAGCGACTTGCCGATCCGGGTGTAGGCACGCTGCTCCATCACCTTCTTGAGCTGACCGTCGATCGGCTCGGCGACGAGCACACGGGTCGTGTTGGAGCCGATGTCTATGGCAGCGCAGAGCATGAGAAGGCGTTCACCTTGGATGTTCCCAGACGACCCGGATCTCAACCCCCGGCGCGGGGTACTAGGCGCCGGGGTGCGAGGCGTCCTCGAACTCGCGAAAGAGCCCGGTGACGACGTAGGCCACCTGCTCGCCGATGTCGACGGCGTTGTCGCCGATCCGCTCGATCGCCCGCGCCGCCAGCAGCATCGTCATCGCCCATTCGCGGCGGTCGGCGTCGTCGCCGATGTCGAGCGCCAGCCGGAAGCATTCGCGGTTGAGGTTGTCGACGACGTCGTCCTGGCGGACCAGGTCGCGGGCCAGCGCCTCATCGCGTTCGCTGAAGGCCCGCTTCGCCTGCATGATCAGCGTCCGGGTGTGCTTGCCCATCGTCAGGATCAGCCGCACCATCTCCTCGTCCGCCGGCGGCTCGTTGCCGGAGAGCGGGATCATCTTGCAGATGTTCACGCACTGATCGCCCATCCGCTCGACGTTCTTGAGCACGTGCAGGAGAGCCGAGATCAGCCGCAGGTCGGTTGCCACCGGCGACTGCGTCGCCAGCAGCGTGATCAGCGCCTGATGGACCTCCAGGTAGCGCCCGTCGATCCGGTCGTCGTCGGCGACGACGATCTGGGCCAGCTCGATGTCCTGGTGCTCGACCGCCTCCAGGGTGCGACCCAGGGCGGCATCGACCAGGTCGAGGCCGCCGAGCGCACCCTCCTCGAGCTTGCGCAGTTCTTCCTGGTATTCGCTGCGGACCACGTCCGGCATGATCCCCTCCCCGCCCTCAGCCGAAACGGCCGCTGACGTAGTCCTCGGTCGCTTTCTGTTTCGGTCCGGTGAAGATCGTCTCGGTCGGGCCGACCTCGACCAGCCTTCCCGGCATCCCCGACTTCTCGAGGTTGAAGAAGGCGGTGACGTCGCTGGCCCGGGCCGCCTGCTGCATGTTGTGGGTGACGATCGCGATCGTGTAGCGGCTCTTCAGCTCGCCGATCAGGTCCTCGATCGCCAGGGTGGCGACCGGGTCGAGGGCCGAGCAGGGCTCGTCCATCAGCAGCACCTCCGGCTCGACCGCGATCGCCCGGGCGATGCAGAGCCGCTGTTGCTGGCCGCCGGAGAGGCCCGAGCCCGGCTTGTCGAGGCGGTCTTTGACCTCCTCCCAGAGGTGGGCGCCGCGCAGCGAGCGCTCCACCACCGCGTCCTTCGCGGTCTTCTTCATCCGCCCGGCGTTGAGGTTGAGGCCGGCGGCGACGTTGTCGTAGATCGACATCGTCGGGAACGGGTTGGGCGCCTGGAAGACCATGCCGATCAGGCGGCGCACCTGGACCGGGTCGACCCCGCTGCCGTAGATGTCCTCGCCGTCGAGGCGAATGTCGCCCTTGACGGTGCCGCCCGGCGTCAGCTCGTGCATGCGGTTGAGCGAGCGCAGGAAGGTGGTCTTGCCGCAGCCGGAGGAGCCGATCAGCGCGGTCACCTTGTTCGGCGCGATCGTCATCGTCACGTCCTCGACGGCGTGGAAGTCGCCGTAGAAGAGGTTCGCGTCGCGGACCTCGATCGTCTTTGCGCCGCGTTTGGGCTCAGGCGCGGAACCCGTGGCCGGTCGGCCGTCCGCCGCCACCTCGACCGGCTGGTCGGCGGCTGCCTCCATGGACGCCTCGGCTGGCTGGCGCTTGGTTCCGGGAACTCCGAACATGGCTCTTCGCTTCCTTCCTTCCACTTTCAGCGGATCTCGGTTCTATAGCGCCGGTAGATCAGGCGGGCCACCACGTTGAGGATCATCACGATCGCGATCAGGGTCAAGGCGGCCGCCCAGGCGCGGTCGTAGGACGCCTGCTTCATCACGCCTGGCGAGCGGTACTCGTTGTAGGCGTAGACGGCGAGGTTCTGCATGCGGCCGTTGAAGGGATCGGTGTTGATCGAATCGATCACGCCCGTGGTGACGAGCAGCGGCGCGGTCTCGCCGACGATCCGCGCCGTCGCCAGCATCACCCCGGTGACCAGGCCGGCGAAGGCCGTCGGCAGGACGATCTTGGTGATCGTCTTCCACTTCGGCGTGCCAAGCGCGTAGGCCGCTTCGCGGAGGTGGTTGGGAACGATCTTCAGGACCTCCTCGGCGGAGCGGATCACGATCGGGATCATCAGCACCGAGAGCGCCACCGAGCCCATCACCCCGAGTCGGATCCCCGGCCCGAAGAAGATCTCGAAGAGGGCGTAAGCGAAGAGGCCGGCGACGATCGAGGGGATGCCGGTCATCACGTCGACGAAGAAGGTGAGCGCGCGGCGCAGCCTGCCGCCGCCGTACTCGGTCAGGTAGATCGCCGCCATCAGCCCGATCGGAACCGAGATGACCACGGCGACGCCGGTGATGATCAGGGTGCCGAGGATCGCGTGGGCGGCGCCACCGCCGTTGACGACGCCGCGCGCCGACTCGGTGAAGAATTCGAGGCTGAGGCCGGGGATGCCGCGCTTGGCGACCTCGAAGATCAGCGAGATCAGCGGGATCATCGCCAGCCCGAAGGCGGCGGCGATCGCCAGCGTCACGGCCCGGTCCTTGGCCCGCCGCGGCCCCTCGACGGCGCGTGACCAGGCGTAGATGCCGGCGCAGGAGACCAGAACCGCGAAGACGAGGGTGAGCGCGACGGTGAAGGCGCCGGTCGCCAGCAGCACCGCGGCGCTGAGCAGGGCCGCCGCCGCAAAGGCCCCGTACGGCGCCCAGTCGGGCAGCAGCCCGCCGCCAACGCTGCCGGTTGCCAGCAGGGGCCGCACGGCTGCGGGCGTCGCGATCGGGTTCTCGGCTGGCTCGGACATCTACTGGACGTTCTGCTTGGCGATCACGGCGCGGGCCGCGAAGTTGGTGACGAGGGTGATCGCGAAGAGGACAAGGCCGGTGGCGATCAGGGCGTTGATCGCGAGCCCGGAGGACTCGGGGAAGTCGAGGGCGATGTTGGCGGCGATCGTCGAGGGATTGGCCTGGCTGATCAGGTTGAAGGTGACGATGCCGGAGACCGAGAGGATGATCGTCACCGCCATCGTCTCGCCGAGGGCGCGGCCGAGCCCGAGCATGGCGCCGCTGATGATCGACGATTTGCCGAAGGGCAGGACGGTCATCCGAATCATCTCCCAGCGCGTCGCTCCCAGCGCCAGCGCCCCTTCCTGGAGTTTGCGCGGCGTCTGCGAGAAGACCTCGCGGGCGACGGCGGAGACGATCGGCAGGATCATCACCGCCAGGACCAGGCCAGCGACGAACATCGTCCGCCCCGTGGTCGAGGCGGGACCCTCGAAGATCGGGATGAAGCCGAGCTTTTCTTCCAGCCACTTCATCACCGGCACCGCCGCCGGGCCGAGCACGAAGATGCCCCAGAGGCCGTAGACGATGCTGGGGATCGCCGCCAGCAGGTCGACCAGGTAGCCGAGCGTGAGGGCGATCCGCGGCGGCGCGATGTGGGTGATGAACAGGGCCGCGGCGACGGCCAAAGGCACCGCCACGACCGCGGCAAGCGCCGCGGCGAGCACGGTGCCGAAGGCGAGCGGCGCCACATAGTCGAGAAAGCTCTTGCCTTCCGGCAGTTCCGCGGCGCTCGCGGTCACCGCCGGCAGGCCCTCGGCGAAGAGGAAGATCGCGACCCCGGCCAGCAGGGCCAGGATCGTCACCGCGGCGATCACCGCGGTGTTGCTGAAGATGCGATCGCCGGCGCGGCGGCGCCCTCCGGACGCCGCCGCGAGCAGCTGGCCCGCATTGGTCGTGGTATCGACCTGGGCCATGTCTCAGCCGGCTTCGATCGCTTCCACGGCCGGGGTGATCTGCTTGGTCAACGAGGCCGAGAGGGGCGCGGAGCCGGCGTTTTCAGCCGCCGCTTCCTGCCCTTCCGGGCTGACCACGTATTCCAGGTAGCCCTTGACCAGTTCGGCTTCGCCGGCCGAGCCGTATTGCGTGCAGGCCAGCACGTAGGAGACGAGCACGATCGGGTAGGTCCCCGACGATTCGGTCTTGCGGTCGAGCGCGAACGGGAACATGTACTTGTCGGCGCTCAGCTTCTTGTCCTGGGGTGACTCCTCGAGGATCTTCGCGGCCGCCTCCGCGGTCGGTTCGACGAACTCCTTGCCGACCTCGATCTTGGCGATGCCGAGTTCGCCAGCCTGCGAGGCGTCGGCGTAGCCGATCGCGCCTTCGCCGGCACCGACGGCCTCGACGACGCCGGAGGTGCCCGAAGCGGCCTCGCCGCCCTTGACGGGCCAGTCGCCGCTGACTTCATGGGTCCAGACGGAGGGAACGACCTCCGACATGTATTCGGTGAAGTTCTCCGTGGTCCCGGACTCGTCCGAGCGGTTGACCGGGACGATGCGGGTGTCCGGGAGGTCGACGCCGGGGTTGTCGGTGGCGATCGCCTTGTCGTTCCAGGTGGTGATTTCCTGGTTGAAGATCCGCGCCAGCGTTTCCGGCGAAAGCTGCAGGCCTTCGACTTCGGGGAGGTTGTAGATGATCGCGATTGGCGAGACGTAGGCCGGGACCTCGATCAGTTCACCCGGTTCGCAGCGCTTCTGGGCCGCTTTCAGCTCGCCTTCTTCTTCGGAGATCGCGGCGTCGCTGCCGGCGTAGGCAACCCCGCCGGCGCTGAACTGCTCACGGCCGCCGCCCGAGCCAACCGGATCGTAGGAGATCGTCGCTGCCGAGTTTTCGTTCTCGAAGTTGGCGATCCAGGCTTCCTGTGCCGCCTCCTGCGAGGTCGCGCCGGCGCCGGCGATTTCTCCTGAAAGGTCTCCGGACGAGCCGCTGGCGTTGTCTTCGCTGTCGCCGCAAGCAGCGACTCCGACGACGAGTGCCACAGCCGCTCCGAAGACCGCAAGCCATCTGAACCTAGACATCAGTCTCCCTTGATCGTTTGGTCGTTACTCGGGCTTCGACCGTGAGCCGAGCCGACCGGCACACTCACAGCGGCTCCTCGCCAGCTTGTTACCTGCCTGTATCGGGGATGTGAAAAAGATGTAAAAGGCGATTTCAGAGCCTGGCATCAGCCGTCCGGCGAGAACCGGTAGCCGATCCCGTTGTGGGTGTGGATCAGGCGTGCCTCCGGCAACGCTTCCCCGAGCTTCGCCCGCAGCCGGCTTACGTAGACGTCCACAGAGCGGTCGTCGCGGCGCGGTTCGGTCCCCCACACCTCGGCAAAGAGCTCCTCGCGGGTCATGATCCGCTGCGGGTGCGCCGCCAGCGTGACCAGCAGCTGCAGCTCGCGCATCGTCAGGCTCAGCGGGCGTCCGTCTACCAGGGCCGCATGCTCCTCAGGACGGATCTCCAGCCGCCCCGTCACTCCCTCGGAGAACCGCCGCTCGCTCCCGATCGCCATGGTCGGCGATCATCGTGGCGCCAGGGCCGCACTCGGTTACCTCGTCGTAAAGCTGTTGTGAACTACCTGTGAACGGAGAACGGCTCGGCCGAGTCGGCCGGCGCCGTGACCGAGAGGGTGGCCGGCGGCGCATCGGGGACGATGTCCGCGGGAGGGTCCGGATCGAAGCGGTAGCCAACCCCGAAGTGGGTGTGGATGTAGCCCCAGTCCGGAGAGCTGCGCTCGAGCTTCTGGCGAAGCTTGCGGATGAAGACGTCGACCGAGCGGTCTCCGTGGGCCATCGCGTAGCCCCAGACCCGCTGGTAGATGGCCTCGCGCTCGAGCACCTGCCCCTTCGCCTCGGCCAGCAACTGGAGGAGCTCGAACTCACGGCGGGTGAGGTCGAGGCTGACCCCGCTGACGAAGGCTTGGAACTGGTCGGGGCGGATCTCCAGCTCACCGGCGACGAGCGGTCCCGACTCGGCCTCCGAGCGGCCGCGACGGTGACGGCGGGAGACAGCTTCGATCCGTGCCATCGCCTCCTCCGGGTGGGCGGGCTTGGTGATCCAGTCGTCGACGCCAAGTCGCAGGCCGCGGACTCGCTGGGCCACGGTCGACCGCCCGGTGCAGACGACCACCCCCAGATCCGGGAGCAGGGAGCAGACGCGCTCCAGATAGGCACCGCCCTCGTCGCCCAGCACCGCTGGGTCGACCAGGAGCGCGTTCAGCTTCATCGCCACCAGCTCATCGGGCGGCAGCGCACTGGTCACCTGCCGCAATTGCCAACCGGCCGCTTCAGCGCGCTTGGCGAGCACGGTCACGAAGCCGGTATCGCCGTCGATCACGGCCAGGCGAATGTTCTGCTGGGCGTTCACGAGCGAATGGCGCAGGTGGGGGTGGGTGGCGTCTCAGCCGACAACGGGACGGATTGTATGCAGCGGCGTCACAGAATCCCTGCGTTAACAGGATTTTTACAGGCTGTCCATGCCGAAATTGCGGCAAAGCACGCGTCTCCGTGGAGCCGTGCGCTAGATTGCCGAGCCGTGAAGCGCGCTGCCTCAGCCCTGCTCTCGATCTGGGCCCTGATGCTGGCCGCGGCCCCGGCCGCGTTCGCCGAGAACGGCGTCGGCCTGGCCGGCCCGACGACCGACAAGACGGTCACCTTCTTCTGCTTCGGCGTAATCGCCTTCTTCGCCGCCCTGCCGATCGTCCTCTCGCTGATCCAGCGGAGCCTCGAGAAGCGCAAGGAAGCGCGCAAGGCAGACCTTTCTCGGTTTTCCTGATCCAGCTCAGGACAACCTGAAGCCCGATAGGAGGCGTTTCTCGGTCTCGCCCTCGATGCGGGCGACGACTTCGACGCGGCCCTCGAGCGGGGTGCCGCGAATCTTCGTGGCCAGCAGGTCGTCGACCTGGAAGATCCCGGCGGAGTTGTTGAGGTCGATCTCGATCCGCACCGGGTGCTCCTCGCCGGCCTCGATCCGGACGGCGTCGATCGCCGCCGCCGAGATCGAGTGGATGCCCTCGTGGCCCGCCTGGATCGGGACCCGGGTGCGGCCCTGGGCCATGTCGAGGGCATCGGCGACCCGCACCACCCCACCCTCGAGCGTGTAGGGCTCGCCACGGCGGCGGTGGCCGATGATCGCGTGGAGGATCTCGCTGGCGACGACGGTTCGCGCCGGCTGCTTGTAGGCATTGGCGAGCAGGCGGTCGAGCGCGCCCTCGGCTAGGAAGAGGCTGTACTCCTCGTGATCGGCACGGTGGATCGACATGCCGACGTCGTGCAGCAGGGCGCCGCCGGCGACCACGACCTCGGCGTCGCGGGGCGACATCCCGTGGTCGGCGACCATCGCCGGCTCCACCCCCGCTTTGACCAGCAGGCGCAGAACCCGAAGGGCGATGTTGAGGACGATCTGCATGTGGACCCAGGAGTGGTCCGACATACCGAGTCGCTCGGCGTTGACCTGGGCCATGTACCACCAGGCCCGCACCTGCTCGTCCTCGTTGACCGCCCCGAGGAAGCTCTCCAGCTTGCGGTTGCCCCGGGTCGGAGCCCGCACCTCCGCCTCGGCGATCGCCTCTTTGGGCGGTTTGCGCTGCGGGCCCTGAGGGTCGGGCGCGGGTACCTGGTCCTCTGCCATCGGCCGCATCGTGGCAGCCGCTGCGGCTGGGAAGGATTGGCGAACCCGGCGCGGGCTCGCCAATCTCCCTAGGTCAGCCGCAGATCGGCCAGGGGCTGGAGCCGGAACGCGAGTAGAGGACGGCCGCGCGGTAGTTCTGCTCCGCCTCTGGAGCCGCCGCCGGGTCACCGTGGCCGCCAACCGATTCCCAGGTTCCGTAGTCGAACTGGAACTTGCCGCGATAGCTGCCGTCGGAGGAGACGGCGGTCGGATCGCCGCCGGACTCGCAGGCCGCGATCGATTCCAGGGTCGACAGCGAGACGCCCCCCGGGAGGGCAGCGAAGGCTTCGCGGCGCTGGCGACGCTGGGCGGCTCGTTCTTCGAGCCGGATCCGCTGCGCGGCGACGTGGACGAGGTGCCGGAAGCGGGCGATCGGCTCCTGCAACGGCGGCAGGGTGAGCGCCTGAGCGTCGCCGACGGCGACCGCGGGCTGACCGCTTCCACCGTCGCCGGCAGCCACGGCCGTGGCCGGGACAGCGAGCGAGATCGCGAGGACAGGGACGATATGTGAGCGTTTCGTAAGCAAGCGCGAAACCGTGGCGGGGTTTAGGCCGGCTGAGTGTGCGCGCGGTCACAGTGCATCCCGACTTGGAGACGATCCGCACTTGTCCAGGCACGAATGCCGTGTTTCGGCGCGGGCCGAATTCGTCGCCGCCCGGCCCAAAGTCGCCATGATCCGGCCGTGGCCCACGGACCGACGACGCGGCTTCTGCTCGCCTGCCCCGACCGGCCGGGGCTGATCGCCGCCGTCAGCGGCTTCCTCGCCGAGGCCGGGCTGAACATCCTCGATGCCGACCAGCACTCGACCGAGGAGGGCCGCTTCTTCATGCGGATGGTCTTCGACGCGGTGCCCGCGGAGGACCACGATGAGGTCGAGCGGCGCTTCGTTCGCGAGCTGGCCGGACCCCTGGGGATGGAGCACCACTTCGCCGAGTCCGGTGAGCGCAAGCGGGTGGCGGTGATGGTCTCGCGCGAAGACCACTGCCTCTCCGACCTGCTCTGGCGCTGGCGCAACGACGAGCTCGGCGGTGACCTCGTCGCGATCGTCTCCAACCACCCCGACCACGCCGCCCAGGTCGAAGCGGTCGGCCTGCCCTTCCATCACGTCCCGGTCGAGCCGGGCGGCAAGGAAGAGGCCGAGCGCCGCGTGCTCGAGCTGCTCGGCGGCGAGATCGAGCTGCTCGTCCTCGCCCGCTACATGCAGATCCTCTCCGACGGCTTCCTGCGGGGACTCGATGCGCCGGCGATCAACATCCACCACAGCTTCCTGCCGGCCTTCGTCGGCGCCGACCCCTATCGACGCGCGCACGAGCGCGGCGTCAAGTTGATCGGCGCCACCGCCCACTACGTCACCGCCGAGCTCGACGCCGGTCCGATCATCGACCAGGACGTCACCCGGGTCAGCCACCGCGACGAGGTCGACGACCTGGTCCGGATCGGCCGCGACATCGAGCGGGTGGTGTTGGCGCGAGCGGTGATGGCCCACCTCGACGACCGCGTCCTCCTCGACGGCGACCGCACGATCGTCTTCTAGTCCCGGTCCTCACAAGCTTGGCTGCCCAGCCAGTCTCGCGTAAGGTCCCCGGGGAGATGGAGCAGGCGACCCTCCCCCAGCCTCGGCTAGGTCAGAGCGAGGCCATGCCGCCCGGGCCGCGAACCCCGGCGCTCGCCCAGGCGGCGATGTACACCCGCGACCCGCTTGGGTTCCTCGCCCGCCATCAGCGCCGCTTCGGCGACATCTTCACGATCAAGTTCCCCTATTTCGGCAGGCTCGTCTACGTCGCCCGGCCGGACCTCGTCAAAGCCGTCTTCACCGGCTCCCCGACGGTCTTCCACGCCGGCGAGGCCAACGCGACCGTGCTGGAGCCGGCGCTGGGCCCGAACTCGGTCCTCACCCTCGACGACGAGCCGCACATGCGTCAGCGCAAGCTGCTGCTGCCGCCCTTCCACGGCGAGCGGGTGCAGCGCTACGGCGAGCTGATCGTCGAAGCGACGCGGAGTGAGATGGGGAGCTGGCCGGTCGGCGAGCCCTTCGCGATCCGCCCGCACACGCAGCGGATCACCCTGGCGGTGATCATGCGCGCCGTCTTCGGCGTCCACGACGAGGACCGCCTGCGCCGCTTCGAGGGCCTGATCGACGACTTCGCCCGCCGGGTCGGCCTGATCACCACCTTCCCCTTTCTGCGCCGCAGCCTCGGCCGGTTCAGCCCGTGGGCCCGCTTCGTGCGCTCGCGCGAAGCGCTCGACGCCTTCATCTACGAGGAGATCGCCCTGCGCCGTGCCGAGCCCGGCCGCGAGGAGCGCGACGACATCCTCTCGCTGCTGCTCGGCGCCCGCGACGAGGACGGCGAGCCGATGAACGACCAGGAACTCCGCGACGAGCTGGTCACCGTGCTCGGCGCCGGCCATGAGACGACCGCGACCGGGCTCGCCTGGGCGGTCGAGCGGCTGACCCGCAACCCGAGTGTGCTGGCCAAGCTGCGCGACTCGATCGCCGCGGGCGAGGAGGACTACCTCGCGGCGACCGTCAAGGAGACTCTGAGGGCACGCCCGGTGATCGCCGACATCGCCCGCAAGCTGACCGCGCCGGCGACGATCGACGGCTATGAGTTCGCCGCCGGGACCTTCGTGCTGCCGGCGATCGCCGCCCTGCACTATCGCGAGGACCTCTTCCCCGAACCGGAGCAGTTTCGCCCCGAGCGCTTTCTCGACGGCCAGGCCGACAACTACGCCTGGATCCCCTTCGGCGGCGGCATCCGCCGCTGCATCGGCGCCGCCTTCGCCGAATACGAGATGCGGACGATCCTGCGCGAGTTCGTCACCCAGGCCGACCTGCGCGCCGCCGCGCCGGCGGCGGAGAAGGTCCGCGTCCGCAACATCACCATGGCCCCCTCGAAGGGCGGCCTCGTCGTGCTGGAGCGACCGATCTAGCTAGACGAGCTCGGCTGCCGCCTGGGCCTGCTCCCACTCGGCGTAGAGCTCCTCGATCGTGCGTTTGGCGACGGCGTGACGCTCGGTGGCACGCTCGTAGCGCCCTGGGGATGACCAGGCGTTGGGATCGGACAGCTCGTCCTCGACCTCACGCAGCTCCGCCTCGGCGGCGGCGATCCGCTGCTCCAGCTTGGCGACCTTGCGGGCGGCCTTTTGGGCTGTCTTGGCCGAGCGCTGGCGTCGGGCTCCCGGCGCTTCCCCGCCACCATCGGCGGGCGCGGCCGGCACCTCCTCCTCCTCCTCGGTTTCGTCGCGACGCCGCTGGTACTCGGCCCAACCGCTGTTGTGGCTCTCGAGTCGGCCGTCCTCGCAGACCAGCGTGCGGCTGCCGACCGCCTCCAGCAGGGCACGGTCGTGGGAGATCAGGACGACCGATCCCTCGTACTCGATGAGCGCGTCCTCGAGCGCCTCGCGGCTCTCGATGTCGAGATGGTTGGTCGGCTCGTCGAGCACGAGCACGTTGGCGCCCGAGGCGACCAAGATCGCCAGCGAGAGGCGGCGCTGCTCGCCGCCGGAGATGTCGCCGAGCTGCTTCTGGGCATCGTCCCCGGAGAAGAGGAAGCCGCCCAGCAGGCCACGCGCTTTGTTCGGGGTCAGACCGGTCTCCCGCACCGCGGCGTCGAGGACCGTGCCCTCACCGGCAGCGGTGTCGGCGTGCTGGGAGAGGTAGCCGAGCTTGACGTTGTGACCGCGGCGGATGCTGCCGCTGGCCGGTTCCCGCTCCCCCGCCAGGGTCTCGACCAGGGTCGTCTTGCCGGCCCCGTTGGGGCCGATCAGGACGACGTGTTCGCCGCGTTCCAGTTCCAGCTCGGCGCTCTCGAGCAGGGTCCGCCCGGGCACCTCGATCCTCGTTTTGACCGCTTTGAGGACGATGCGGCCGGGGCGGCTCGGCGGCTTGAAGGAGAAGCGCAGGGTGCGACTGTCGCGCTGTTCGGCGACCGGGCCGTCGCGCTTCGCTTTCTCGATCGCTTTGACCCGCGATTGCGCCTGGCGGGCCTTGGTCGCCTTGTAGCGGAAGCGCTCGACGAAGCGCTCCATCCGGGCGATCTCCGCCTGCTGGCGCTCGATCGCCTTGCCGAGCGCGATCTGCCGCGCCGCCTGCTCCTTGCGCCAAGCGTGCCAGGGCCCGGCGAAGAAGCGGGCCCGCCCCGCCTCCAGCTCCAGCACCGAGGTGCCGACCGCCTCCAGGAACCAGCGATCGTGGGCGACGAGGACGACCGCCGCGTCGAGCCCGACCAGGTAGCGCTCGAGCCACTCCAGGGAGGGAATGTCGAGATGGTTGGTCGGCTCGTCGAGCAGCAGCAGATCGGGCCGGGCGGCAAGGACGCGGGCCAGCGAAGCGCGGGTCAGCTCGCCGCCGGAAAAGGTCGAAAGCGACCGCTCGGCCTGTTCGGGATCGAAGCCGAGGCCGCGGAGGACGGCCAGGACCTCGTCTCGCCAGCGGTAGCCGCCGCCGGCTTCGAGCTGCTGCTGGGCGGCGGCGTAGGCGGCCATCGTCGCCTCGTCGGCCCCCTGCGACATCTGCTCCTCCAGGCGCGCCAGCTTCGTCTCGAGGGCGAGCATCTCCGCCCGCCCCGAGAACACGTAGTCGCCGAGCTTGAGATCGGACTCGCGGGGCGGCCGCTGGTCGTGGAGGACGACCTTGGCGCCGCGCTGCAGCGAGAGGGTGCCGCCGTCGGGGGCGAGCTCGCCGGCGAGGACCCGCAGGAGCGTCGACTTGCCGGCGCCGTTGCGCCCGGAAAGGGTCATCCGTTCGCGGGGCTCGAGCTTGAAGGAGACGTCCTCGAACAGCAACTTGCCGCCGACGTGGACTTCGAGGGATATGGCGGTCGCGATGGCCATCAGCGTTCGCTTCGAGCGTAACCTGCGGACGATGGCGAGTCCGGTCCGACACCTCGGCGAGCTGGCGAGGGCGCAGGCACGGCGGCGCACGGCAGCGCGCGACGACGGCCAGGCGCTGGCCGAGCTTGAAGCGCGGCCGCTGGAGCTTCCCCGCGGCCTGGAGCTCGAATGGCTCGGCGTCTCCGGCTACCGCCTCAGCTACGAGGGGCAGACGCTCTTCGTCGATCCCTACCTCTCGCGGTTGCCATTCCGCGACCTCCTGCTGCGCCGACGAGCGCTGCCGGACCCGGCGGCGATCGAGCGCTTCGCCAAGGCGCCCGGCAAGACGGTCGGGGTGCTGGTCGGCCACACCCACTTCGACCACGCGGTCGACGCGCCGGCCCTGGCCCGCCGGCTCGACTGCAAGGCATACGGCTCCGCCTCCCTGCTCAATCTGATGGCGCTGCACGGAATGCCCGAGCGGACCGTCGAGGTCGACCCCTACCGGGTCTACGAACTGGGCCCGTTCGAGGTCAGCTTCACTCCCAGCGCCCACTCGAAGCTGCTGCTCGGCCTCGCCGTCCCCTACGACGGCGAACTTTCCTGCGAGCACCTCGACTCGCTCTCCCCCTCCGCCTACCGCTGCGGCCAGGTCTGGGGGATCTCGATCTCGGTGGCCGGCATCCGCCTCTACCACCAGGGCAGCGCCAACCTCGTCGACGAGGCGGTCCGCGAGCGCGGCGTCGACGTCTTCCTGGCCGGCGTCGCCGGCCGTTCCTTCACCGATCGCTACTGGCAGCGGATCCTCTCCCGGCTCGAACCGCGCGCCGTCGTCCCCACCCACTACGACAACTTCTTCCGCCCGCTCGGCCAGGAGCTGGAGTTCGTGACGGCAGCCGAGCTGGCGAGGCTTCCGGAGGAGATCGGCGCCGTCAGCCGCGAAATCGAGCTGGCGGCGCTGCCCCGAGCCGACCTCGGCTAGCCGCAGTACTTGGCGGCGATCTGCTCGATCGTCCCCATCGTGCGGCGGGTATCGCGGCCGAGCGCCGACTCGATCGCCTTCAGATCGAGATCCGACTCGAGCAGGCCCCCGCTCGGCAGCCAGTAGAGCTCACGCCCCTCGATCGCCAGCAGGTCCTCGTCGCCCGCCATCGCCAGGACCTTCTTCCTCACCGCCGCACTCGGCTTGTCGGGCAGGAGGGAGACCTGGAGCTTGCCCTTGGATTCGGCGACGCGACCGGCGTCGAACGGCTCCCGCGCGGCGATCGCCGCGACCTCGACGCCACTGCGCAGGAAGACCGGCACGTCGTAACCCAGGCTCTCCAGGAGGCCAGCTTCGATCGTCTTCGTCAGCGCTGCCTCGCTCTTCCGCTTCGACTCGAAGACGACGTTGCCGCTGGCGCGAAAGGTGGCGACCGCCTCGAAGCCGAGCTGCTCGAACTCGGCCCGCAGCTCGTCGTTCTTGATCCGGCGCTTGCCGAGGTTCATCCCGCGGAGAAAGGCGACGTAGAGCGACACGCCCGGCAGTCTAAGTCGGAGCCCGTGCTCCATTCGGTCGATAAGTGCCCCTACAGGGGCCACGACCGTCCGAGCTTCATCCGAGGCGCCCTGAGATCATCGACCGATGGGCGACTTCGCGTCACTCCCGGCCGACCTTCCGATTCCCGAGGACGACGGGGCGGCCGATCACCTGCCTGGCCTGGGCCTGCCCTCACTCCGACTGCCGGCGACGTCGGGCGGAGAGCTCGACCTCGCCGAGTTGGCAACCGGTCGCCTCGTTGCCTACCTCTATCCGCGCACGGGTACGCCCGGCGAGCCGTTGCCCGAGGGCTGGAACGACATTCCGGGCGCCCGCGGCTGCACGCCCCAGAGCTGCTCCTATCGCGACACCCTCGCCGAGTTCGAGCGACTCGGCGCGAGGGTGGTCGGCATCAGCGCCCAGAGCGCCGCCGAACAGGCCGAGTTCGCGGCCCGCGAGCACATCCCATTCCCGCTGCTCAGCGATCCCGCCTCCGCATGTCCGCCTCCCTTGGGCTGCCCACCTTCAAAGCTGCCGGGATGACGCTCTACCGCCGCCTCACCCTGATTGCCGAGGCGGGCGCGATCGTCAAGGCCTTCTACCCCGTCTTCCCGCCCGATCGCGACGCCGCCGCGGTCCTCGTTTGGCTCGCCGCTCACGACGCCGGCTGATCTCCCGCATACATTCCCCGCAACGACCCGAGACGAGGAGGCGCGGATGGCGAACATCTACAGACCCGAGTTCGAGCCCGGCGAGCGGCCCGAGGGCTTTCGCTCGAAGCGGGCGCGGATCGGCTACGAACTGGCCAGCGAGCTGGTCGGGGTGAGCCTCTGGGAGGTGCCACCCGGCGAGGCCGCCTATCCGTACCACTTCCACTACTCCGACGAGGAGGTCGTGATCGTGCTCTCAGGCCGCCCGAGCCTGCGCACCCCGGACGGCATCCGCGAGCTCGAAGAGGGTGAGGCCCTGCGTTTCCCGCTCGGCGAGGAGGGCGTCCACCAGATCCTCAACGAAACCGAGGAGCCGGCCACCTTCCTCGCCATCTCCAGCCACGGTCGCCCCGACATCATCGTCTATCCCGACTCCGACAGGATCGGCATCGGCGAGCGTCTGCCCGAGGGCGGCGGCCTGCGCGCCTTCTTCCCGCGCGGCGAGGCGGTCGACTACTGGCACGGCGAGGGCCCTCAAGCTTGAGGGCCCTCGAATCAGTGGAGGCGCCGAGAATCGAACTCGGATCCGCGGACGCGGTGCAAAGGCTTCTACAGGTTTAGCTGGCGCTTGATTCTCGTCTCCCGGGGTCCGCGCCAGCGGGCACTGCGGGAGATAAAGCCCCTTTGATTTTCCCTGGCGGTCAGGGCGGTCCGCCTGGGTGAGCCCGCATTCTGAAGCCGGCTCCCCTCCCTGCGGGCGAGGGAGGACCGACTCTCACAGCGCTTAGTTTCTAGCTAAGCGGCGAGGGCGAACTCATGGTCCGCACGTATTGGTTGGTGCCGGTTTTTTACGAGGCCTCCGGCAACCTCGACCTGCAACCGTTCGCACGAGTCGACCACGTCGAAGCCTGTCGCCCCCGTGCTATGTGCATCCGATTGTACGGTGCTGGGTAGGTGGCGCGACCATGAACTACCAGGAGTTCGACGTGATCGTGCTCGGCGCCGGCCCGGCGGGCGAGGTCTGCGCCGGGCGCCTCGCCGACGGCGGCCTCGAAGTCGCGATCGCCGAGAGCCACCTGATCGGCGGCGAGTGCTCCTATTACGCCTGCATGCCCTCGAAGGCACTGCTGCGCCCGGCCGACGTGCTCGCCGAGGCACGCCGCATCCCAGGCGTCCCCGCCGGCGACCGCCTCGATCCGCGTGCCATCCTCGACCGCCGCGACGAGGTGATCCACGACCGCGACGACTCCGGGCAACTGCCCTGGCTCGACGAACGCGGGATCGTCCTCTTCCGTGGCGAGGCGCGGCTCGACGGCGCCGGCCGCGTGGTGGTCGGCGACGCGGACCTCGTCGCCCGGCGCGCGGTGGTCCTCGCCACCGGCAGCGGCGCCGCGATGCCGCCGATCGAGGGCCTCGACTCGGTCCGCAGCTGGAACAACCGCGACGCCACCACGGCAAGGGAGGTGCCGGAGAGCATGGTCGTGCTCGGCGGTGGTCCGGTCGGCAGCGAGCTCTCGCAGGCCTGGGCTTCGCTGGGCACGCGCGTCACCATGGTCGAGGGAGAAGGGCGGCTGCTCTCGCGCGAGGAGCCCTTCGCCGGCGAGGAAGTCGCGGCGGCGCTGCGCGAGCGCTTCGGCGTCGACGTCCGCACCGGCACCGTCGCCGAGCGGGTCTCCCCGGGTGACGCCGGCGTCCTCGTCGAGCTCTCGGACGGGTCGCGGACAAGCGCCGCCGAGCTGCTGGTCGCGGTCGGTCGGGCCCCACGCAGCAGCGGAATCGGCCTGGAGTCCGTCGAGGTCGAGCCGGGCGAGAACGGCTTCCTCGAGACCGATGACCGGCTCCGCGTCGGCGGCCGCGACTGGCTCTATGCCATCGGCGACGTCAACGGCCGTGCCCTCCTCACCCACATAGGCAAGTACCAGGCCTGGGTAGCGGCGGAGAACCTGCTCGGGCGCGACGCCAGGGCAATCGCCGAAGCGATCGGCTCACCGCGCGTCACCTTCACCGATCCGCAGGTGGCCGCCGTCGGCAAGACGCTGGCGGCAGCCCGGGAGGCGGGCATCGACGCCCGTGCCATCGACGTGCCGACCGACGGCACCGCCGGGGCAAGCTTTCAGGGCAAGAACACCGGCGGCATCTCCCGGCTCGTCGTCGACCAGGCGCGGAGCGTAATCGTCGGTGCGACCTTCAGCGGCTTCGAGACCGCCGACTTCCTGCAGGCGGCGACCGTCGCGATCGTCGGTGAGGTGTCGATCGAGCGTCTGCGCCACGCGGTCGCGCCATATCCGGCGCGCAGCGAGATCTGGCTGAAGCTGCTCGAGAAGCTCGGGCTCTGAGCCCGGTCAGACCCGCGACTGCGACTTCAGGTCCGCCAGCAGGTCCGGCGGAAAGCCGGCGACCTGGTCGAGGTCGTCGACCGACCTGAAACCGCCCATCCGCTCCCGGTGGGCAAGGAGGCGCGTCGCCTGCGTGACCGAGAGGTTCTGTTCGCGCAGCTGCTCGAAGGTGACGGTGTTGAGGTCGATCGCCCCGGCGGCCGCGGGAGCAGGCGGCTCGGGTACCGGGGGCGGACCGGGCGGTGGAGTCGGAGCAGGAGTGGGCGGGGTCGGCTGAGGGCCGGGAGCAGGCGGGGTCGGTGGTGCTGGCGGCGGACCCGGGCTGGGGTCCGGGGGCGTCGGTCCAGGAGGCGGGATGGGCGCTGACGGTGGTCCCGGCTCGGGCGTGGGACTCGGCGGCTGAGGAGCCGGTCCGGGGCTGGGCGGGACCGGGCTCGGAGGCGCGGGCGGCGGCGGTGGCGGCGGCCCAGGCTGTGGAGGCGCGGGTGGCGCAGCAGGCGGCGACGGCGCCGCAGGTGGCGAGCCAGGCGCCGCGAACTGGGGCGGTTCGGCGGCTGGCGAGAACGCCGGCACGCTCGGGTCAGGCGGAACCGCCGCGTTGATCTGCGAGGGCGCCTGCCCCTGGACCGAGCGGATCACCGCCTCCTCAGCCTCGGCGGCACGACGCTCGGCCTCGCGCGCACGCTCTTCGGCCACGGCGACGCTGCGCCGCATCTCCTCGAGGCGCTGCTGGCGCTCCTGCTCTCCCGAGCGCAGCTGCTCGAGTCGCTGCGCCTCGGCGGCGCGCTCTTCGGCGGCTTTCGTGCGCGCCTCGATCTCGCGCAGCCGCGCCTCGGCCTCGGCGATCGAGCGTTCCTGCTCAGCGCGTTCTTCCTGAATCCGGTGCTCGGCGGTCCGCAGGTCGTGACCCTCTCCGATGCGCCGATCGGCCTCGGCGCCGATCCTCTGCTCCTCTCGACGCACCTCCTCGACCTTTTCGCGCACCCGCTGTTCGGCGGCGACGGGGTCGTGCTCGGTCGCCGCCGCAAGCGCTGGGTCGGCAGCCGGCGGCGGCACCGCGGCGAGGGTCGGCTCAGGCGGGGCTGCCGGAACCGCCTGCAGCGGCGGCACAGCGGCGCCGAGGCCAGGCGCGGCAGGCGCGGGCGCATCGGCCGGCGAGACCTCGCCCTGCGGCGCCGGCTGATGACGTTTCTGGGCGCGCTTGCCTGCCCGCTCCTCCTTGCGGCGTTTGATCTCCTCGCGCCGTTTCTGCCGTTGCTCGTTGCGTTTTGCCTTCTGCTCGGCGCGCAGACGGCGACGGCGGTCGCGCGGGTTCTCCGCGACCGACGGCGTCGCAGGAGGGGGACCGGGTGGTGCTCCAGCGGGAGCGGCGGCGATCGTCGGCATTTCCGCCGTCGGCACGGCGACCCCGGGGGCCGGTGGCGGCGTCGCGGGACCGGGCGAAGCGGCCTCTGCCTTTGCTTTCTTCTTCGCCTCCTCGCGGCGCCTGGCGATGCTGACGACGAGGAGGAGCAGCAGGATCGCCACGAGCAGGGCGGCGATGAAGTAGGAGGTGTGGTCGCTCACGTAGTCACTTACCTTGCTGGGCAGAGATTCGGCGTTGGCGGTGGCGGGGACGGTCAGCGGCAGCCCGCAAAGCAGCGCTATCACGGGTGCGAGCAGTAACCGGCTCCGCATGGCTCGCATCCTTGCACGTGTAGCGGCTGTTGCAACTGAGCGGCGCCTCCGCAAGCGGACCGACGTTCGAGTCCTGCCGCGCCGCTACCGCATTCGGCCTTTGAAGTCGCGTTCGACTTCGCGCCGTACATCGCGGTCGGCGAGCTCCCGGCGGCGATCCCGGCCCTCCTTGCCGCGCGCCAGCGCCAGCTCGACCTTCGCCCGCGGCCCCTTGAAGTAGATCCGCGTCGGCACCAGGGTCAGGCCTTTCTGGGCGGTTTTGCCGAGCAGCCGCTCGATTTCCTCGCGGTGCAAAAGCAGCTTGCGCGGCCGCGTCGGTTCGTGATTGTCGTTGCCGGCGTACTCATAGGGAGGGATGTGGAGGTTGCGTAGCCAGACCTCCCCCTTGTCGACGACCGCGTAGGCGTCGGTCATCTGCGCCTTGCCGCCGCGAAGCGACTTCACCTCGGAGCCGAGCAGGACGATCCCCGCCTCCATTTTCTCGACCAGCTCGAACTTGTGGCGAGCGCGGCGATTGGTGGCGACGTCGCCGGAGTCGGGCAGTCGCGGCTTCTTCTGCTTCTTAGCCACCGGCGACCAGCTCCAGGTCGACGCGGCCGCGCGCCGCGTCGACGCCGGCGACGCGCACCGTGATCGGATCGCCGAGCCGCAGGGTCGCCCCCGAACGCCCGACCAGCGCCACCTCGGCTTCGTTCAGCTCGTAGGGCCCGCCCGGCAGCGTCCTCGCCGGCAGCATTCCCTCGTAGACGTCGCCCAGCTCACCGCCGAAGCCGACGAAGACGCCGGCCCGGATCACCCCTGAGATCTCACCCGCGAAGACGGCGTCGAGGCCGCGCTTGCCGAGCTCGCGTTCGAGCAGGTAGGCGGCGCAGACGTCGTCTGCGTCCCGCTCGATCTTCGCCGACTCGCGCTCCTGGGCCGAGCACTCGGCGGCGACGTCGCGGGCCTCCGCCCGCTTCGGCGCCTCCTCACCTTCTCCCAGCGCCGCCAGCAGGGCGCGGTGGACGAGCAGGTCCGGGTAGCGGCGGATCGGCGAGGTGAAGTGGCAGTAGGCAGCGCTGCCGAGGCCGGCGTGGCCGCTGTTGACCTCGCTGTACTGGGCCTGCTTGAGGGATCGGAGCACCAGCGATGTATACGCCTCCATGCCGTGCCCCCGCCGCGCGGCCTCTCGCCGGGCGAGCCGGCTGGCGGCGGCCGCGACCTCGCCCGCCTGCTGCGGCGAGAGCCCCTGACCAAGCGGCGGCGTCGGCACCCCCAGGGCGGCTATCTGCTCGAGCAGGCGCTCGATCCGGGCCGAATCGGGCTGGGCGTGGACGCGGTAGATCGCCGGCACCCGCTTGCGCTCGAGGAACTGGGCGACCTGCTCGTTGGTGAGGATCATCAGCCGCTCGATCAGGCGGTGCGCCTCCGTCTGCGCGACGGCGCGGGCGGCGACGACGTTGCCGTCGGCGTCGAACTCGAACTCGGGCTCGGCGGATTCGACGTCGAGGCTGGAGCTGCCGCGCTGCTCGGCGAGAGCGGCGGCGACCTCGCGGGCCGCCATCAGCGGTTCGGTCACCTCCTCCGCCGCGCTGACCCGGCCGGCGAAGATCGCATCGAGCTGGTCGTAGTCGAGACGGGCGTCGGAGCGGATCAGGCTGCGGTAGAAGCGGGTGCGGCGGACCTCGGCGGCGGGACCGAGCTCGATCTCCGTCGTCACCGCCAGCCGCTCGACCCCGGGCGCGAGGCTGCAGGCGTCGCTGCTGAGCGCGTGCGGCAGCATCGGCTCGACCGCTCCGGGCACGTAGGTGCTGTTGGCGCGCCGCCGCGCCTCGACGTCGAGCGGTGAGCCCGGCCGCACGTGCGCGGCGACGTCGGCGATGTGGATCCAGACCCGCGCCCCGTCGCCCTCACGCTGGGCGGAGACGGCGTCGTCGAAGTCGCGCGCCGTCGCCGGGTCGACCGTGAAGGTGCTCAGCTCGGTCAGATCGCGGCGTGCCGGCGAGTGCCGCTCGGCGACCTCAGCTGCCTGCCCCGCCTCGGCCTCGAGGGCCGGCCGGAAGCCGCGGAAGCCGAGTCGCTCCCGCAGCAAAGCCTCGACCGCGTCGCGGGCCGTGGGAACGGTGTCGCGACCGCGGCCCCGCGGGGCCGCCCCGCGTCGCCCCCGCTGCCGGGCCGCCCCACGGCGCTCCATCAGCCGACCTTGCCGGCCAGTACTTCCAGCGCCCGCTGCTTCGCCTCGTCCGGCTTCGTCTGTGGGTTGTCGCTCGCCTTCACGTCGGGGTGGATGCCGTGGCTGCGGGCGAGGTTCACCCCCTCGGGCGTGAAGTACTCGCCCACCGTCAGCTTCAGAGCACCGCCGTTGGCAAGCGATTTCTCCTCCTGGAAGACCCCCTTGCCGTAAGAGCGCGTGCCGACGACCGGGGCCTTGGCGTCATCGGCGAGGGCCGCGGTGAGGATCTCGGCGGCGGAGGCGGTACCGCGATCGATCAGCAGCACCAGCGGCCGCTCGGGCAGGTTGTCGCCGACGGTCTTGTGGACGTCGTCTCCCTGCGTGCGGGAGCTGGTGCGAACGACGACTTCGTCCTTGGGGAGGAAGACGCTGGCGCTCAACACCGCCTCCTGGAGGAGACCGCCCGGGTTGCCACGCAGGTCGATGACGATCCCTTCCGCCCCTTCCTTCTCGACCTTCTTCACCGCTTCACCAAGCTGGGCGCCGGAGTCTTCGCTGAAGCTCAGCATCCGCACGTAGCCGAGCTTCTTGCCCCCGACCTTCTTCACTTCGCTGCTGACGTTCGGCAGTGAGACCTCGGCTCGGGTCAGCGTCAACTGGCGCGGCTTGCCGCCCTTGTGGGGGACGACGCCGACCGTCACCTCGGTCCCTTCCGGGCCTTTGATCTTCGCCGTCGCCTCGCTGCTGCTCTGACCGGCGATCGATTCGCCGTTCACCGAGACGATCGTTTCCCCCGGCTTGATCCCGGCCTCGGCGGCCGGCGAGCCGGGGAAGACCTGGGCGACGCCGAGGCCCTTCTTCACCGGCACGACGCTGAGCCCGATCCCGGAGAAGTGCCCTTCGATCTGCTGGTTGAAGCTCTCCAGACTTTCTGGGGAGAAGTATTCGCTGAAGCGGTCATGGTGGCGCTGGCGCAGCTCCCGGGCCATCCCCTGCAGCGAGGCGTTCTTCAACTCCGTCGGCCCGACCGGTCGGAAGTAGTTGTCTTCGATGATTTCCGCCGCTTCGGCGTTGAGGCTGGCGGAGGAGGTGACGAAGGCGTCGCGGAGGAATTCAGGCAGCTTCGCCGGGTGGCCGCCAAGCCAGATCCCCAGGCAGAGGAAGGCGATCAGGGCCGCCCCGAAGGCGACCGCCGCGCGCCCGCTCACGCGGTCAGACCTTGAGGAAGCGCCGCAGCGTCAGGCCGGAGCCCAGCGCCGAGACCACCACGGCGGCACCGAAGAGAATCGCAATCAGGGCCGGGAAGGAGAGCGTGCTGCTGTTCTGGGCGGCCAGGAAGGAGAAGGTGTCGCTGAGCGGGTCGACGATCGTGATCTTGCCGAGCCACAGGATCAGTATGGCGACCGCACCGCCGAAGAAGCCGACCACGACGCCCTCGATCATGAACGGCCAGCGGATGAACCAGCGGGTGGCGCCTACCAGGCGCATCACCTCGACCTCGCGGCGCCGGGCGTAGATGGAGAGCCGGATCGTGTTCCCGACCAGCATCAGCGAGGCGAGGATCAGCAGGGCGGTGATCACGGTGAGGACGATCTTCAGGGCGCTGGTCACCTGCTCGATCTTCTGCGAGGACTGCTGGCGATCGAAGACTTTGCCGACCACCGGTGAGATCGGCTGCGCCTTGCCGTCGGGGCTGGTGGGCGAGATCGCCGTGCGCAGCCCTTCCAGGTTGCCGGCGTCGTCGGGGGTGATCTTGAAGCTGGCCGGCAGCGGGTTGGTGCTCAGCTGTGAGGTCAGTTCCTCGCTCTTCTTGGCGCCGAGCGTTTCCTTCAGTTCCTCGAGCGCCTGCGCCTTGCTGACGTACTCGACGGTCTGCACGTGCGGCAGCGCCTGCAGCTTGGTGCGCAGGTCGGCGACTTCCGCAGCGGTGGCGTCGGCGTAGATTTCGACCTGGAGGTTGAGCTCGCCGCGCACCTGCTCGCTCTTCGCCTGGGTGGTCTGGAAGATCGGGATCAGGACGCCGAGCAGGACGACGGTGACGATCGTCGTCACCACCGCGGCGAGGCTCGGCGCAGCGTTGCGGCGCAGGGCACGGATCGCCTCCTGGAAGAAGAAGATCAGCCGGGACATCTAGACGAGGCCCTCGTGGCTGTGCCCGTTGGTCTGACCCTCGCCCTCGCGGCCGACGCCCATCTCGGCCTGCATCCGCAGGCCGAATTCCGTCGTCGACTCCTCGGTGTAGCCACCGCTGACCTCGTCGCGGACGACGCGGCCCTCGTAGAGCTCGACGACGCGCCGCTGCATGTTGTCGACCATCTCCCGGTCGTGGGTGACGACCACAACGGTGGTGCCGGTCTTGTTGATCCGGTAGAGCAGCTGCATGATCCCGATCGAGGTAACCGGGTCGAGGTTGCCGCTGGGCTCGTCGGCGAGCAGCAGCGGCGGGTGGTTGACGAAGGCACGGGCGACGGAGACGCGCTGCTGCTCTCCCCCGGACAGCTGGTCGGGGAAGCTGTGCAGCTTGGTCGAGAGCCCGACCAGGCGCAGCGTCGCCGGGACCTGCTCGCGGATTTCGTGGCGGCTGGCGCCGATCACCTGCAGCGCGTAGGCGACGTTGTCGTAGACCGTCCGGTTGGGGAGCAGCTTGAAGTCCTGGAAGACGGTGCCGATGTTGCGACGCAGCTGCGGGATCTTCTTCTCCGGCAACTTGCCGATGTCGCGGCCGGCGATCTTGACGCTGCCCTCGCTCGCCTCGAGCTCCCGAATCAGCATCTTGATCAGCGTCGACTTCCCGCAGCCGGTCGGGCCGACCAGGAAGATGAACTCGCCGCGGCCGATCGCCAGGTTGACCCGGTCGAGGGCCATGTGCCCTCCCGGGTAGACCTTGGTCACATCGTTCAGCTCGATGATCGGCGCGCGCTTGCCGCGCGGCCGCTGCGGCTGCTCGTCCCGCTGCTGTCTCTTCCTAGCTCTGGCCATGCGTGGGTGGGTTCTGCGCACACAGGGTGACTCCTGCGACCCCTCGACCACGCAAGAACGCGCCCAGACTCGAGTCTGGGGCCGTGAGCCAGGCGTCAGCCGATGGCGACCATGCGCTCGATCGGCACCCGGGCGCGATCGGCGATCTCCGCGGGGACGCTGACCTCGAACTTCATCTCGCGCAGGGAGTCGCGCAGCTTCGGCAGGGTGATCATCTTCATGTACTTGCAGAAGGCCATCCGGTTGGCCTCGGTCAGGGTCGCCCGCGGGGCCGCCTGCTGGAGCGGGTAGAGCATCCCGTTCTCGGTGGCGACGATGAAGCTGCCTTCCGGGTTGGCTTCGACGTGCTGCTGCATCCCCGAGGTGGAGAGCATGTGGACGCCCTCGGCCTCGATGTCGCCGGCGGCGACGTACTCCATGGCCTGGGTCGAGCAGCCGCACTCCGGGTGGATCAGGAACTCGGCCTCGGGGTGCTCGGCGCGGGTGCGGGCGATGTCCTCGGGACGGATGCCGGCGTGGACGTGGCACTCGCCGTCCCAAACATGGAAACGGGCGCGCCGCTCGGGGTCCTCGCGCAGCCCGGTCTCGCGCTCGACGAAGGCGCCAAGCCACATGTCGGGGCCGAAGAGGATCTCGGTGTCCGCCCCATGCTCGGCCCAGATGTGCTCGACCATCTTGACCGCGGTGGAGGAGGTGCAGCAGTAGTCGGTCTCGGCCTTGACCTCGGCCGAGGTGTTGACGTACATCACCACCAGGGCGCCGGGATGCTCGACCTTCCAGGCCCGCAGCTGATCCGCCGTGATCGAGTCGGCAAGCGAGCAGCCGGCGTTGAGATCCGGGATCAGGACCTTCTTCTCGGGCGAGAGGATCGAGGCGGTCTCGGCCATGAAGTGGACGCCGCAGAAGGCGATCGCCTCGGCCTCGGTGGCGGCCGCCTGGCGGGAGAGCCCCAACGAGTCGCCCCGATAGTTGGCCACGTCCTGGATCTCCGGCAGCTCGTAGTTGTGGGCGAGGATGACCGCGTCGCGCTCTGCCGCGAGCGCGTGGATCTCGTCGCTGAGCTCAGCGATCTCCGCCGCGGATAGCTCCGGGGTGAAAGTGGGTTGGATCGTCGGGAGCTCCTGCATGAGCCCTTCCTTTCCTGATGTTCGCTGGCCCGGCGTCGCCTTCAACCAGTCGAATGAACGTGCTCGAAGTCTACCGAGCGGGCGGAGGCGCCAGACTTGGGGGCGTGCCCGAGCTGCCCGAGGTAGAGATCGTCGCCCGCCGCCTTACCGCCGCCCTGCGCGGTACCGAGGTCGAATCGGTGCTGGCACCTGGCATGAACGTGATGAAGACCTTCGAACCGCCGCTGGAAGCGCTGGTCGGCCGCGAGCTGACCGGTGTGCGGCGGGTCGGCAAGATGCCGGTGGCCGAGTTCGGCCCGGGCGAGGACGGCGAGGAGCTGGCGCTGCTGATCCACCTGATGTCGGCGGGCCGGCTACGGGTCTTCGACAAACGGGCCTCGATGAAAGACCGCGCCTCGCGGGTGCTCGTGCGACTGACCGACGGTCGTGAGCTGCGCCTGCGCGAGTTCGGCACCAAGCAGCGCGCCTGGGCGAAGTTGCTGCCGGCCGGGGCGGTCGCCGAGGACGAAATGGTGGCGACGCTCGGGCCGGAAGCCTGGCCCCCTCCCCCGCTCGAGCAGTTCGCGTCCCTGGTCGACGAGGGGCGTCATCTGCATCCGCTCCTGCGCCACCAGAAACACATCGCCGGGATCGGCCGCTCCTGGGTCGACGAGATCCTCTGGGAGGCGATGCTCTCGCCCTTCAAGAAGGGCTCGGAATTGAGCGAGGAGGAGGTCGAGCGCCTCCACGCCGCCCTGCACGTGCTCGGCGACGCGATCGAGCACTACGAGGAGACGATCGGCGCCGAGGTGCCCGACAAGGTCCCGATGCCGCTCAGGGTCCACAAGCGCGAGGGCGAGCCCTGCCCCCGCTGTGGGACGACGATCGAGGCCGTCTTCTTCAGCGAACACCAGACCAACTACTGCCCCAAGGAGCAGACCGGCGGCCGCGTCCTCAAAGACCGCCGCCTCTCACGCCTGCTCAAGTGAGCGCGGTAGACCTTTGTCCCGCGCGTCGGGACAAAGGTCTACCGCGCCTCAAGCCCGCTCGAGCAGGAGGCTGAAGTCGAGGCTTGGCGCCGAGTGGGTGAGGGCACCGATCGAGATGAAGTCGACGCCGGTCTCGGCGATCGGGCGGACGGTCTCGAGGTCGACGCCGCCGGATGCCTCCAGGGTCGGGCCCTGCCCGGCCGCGTTCTCGTCGCGCAGCCGCACCGCTTCGCGCAGGGTCTCGACGTCCATGTTGTCGAGCAGCAGCCGCTCGGCGCCAGTGCCGAGCGCGTAGGCGACCTCTTCCAGGTCGCGGCACTCGATCTCGATCGGCAGCTGGGGCTGGGCCTGTTTGGCGGCGTAGATCGCCTTGGCGACGCCGCCGGCGAGGGCGACGTGGTTCTCCTTGATCAGGATCGCGTCGTAGAGGCCCATCCGGTGGTTGACGCCGCCGCCGGCCGCGACCGCGGCCTTCTCCAGTGCCCGCAGGCCCGGCGTCGTCTTGCGCGTGTCGAGGATCCGAGCACCGGTGCCGGCGACCGCCTCGACGAAGCGCGCGGTCTGCGTCGCCACCCCGGAGAGGTGGCCGAGGAAGTTGAGCCCGACCCGCTCGGCGGCGAGCAGCGCCCGCGCCGGCCCACTCGCGACCAGGACCTCGGCTGGCACCTGCTCGCGCCACTGGCCCTCGACGACGAGGTTGTCGACGTGCTCGACCCCGCACTGCCCCATCGCCTCGGCGACGACGGCGAGCCCGGAGACGACGCCGGGGGCTTTCTGGACGATCCGCGCCCGCGCTCGCGCCTCCGCCGGGACGGTCGCCTCGGAGGTGACGTCGCCCTCGCCGAGATCCTCCGCAAGGGCTTGGGCGACGAGGTCCTGGAGTGCCTGCTCGGCCATCGGCGCAGCCTAGATGAACGGACTGCTGCGACTTTCTCCCGCTATCGCGCGCTGAGTCACGGCGAAACCTCACAGCCGCCGGGTCCGGCGCGTTTAATCCAGGAGTGAGCAAATTGCCTCCGTTCCAGACCCTGATCGACGAGCACGCGTCCGAGGTGATGGCGGTTCTGCGAGGTGCGGTCGGGCGCAGCGACGCCGACGACTGCTTCCAGGAGACCTTCATCGCGGCCCTGCGCGCCTACCCGAAGCTGCGCGACGACGGGAACCTGCGCGGCTGGCTGCTGACGATCGCCCACCGTAAGGCGATCGACCACCACCGCGCCCGCGGCCGCCGGCCGCTGCCGGTCGAGGAGGTGCCGGAGAGGCCGGTCAGCGATCCGGAGCCACTCGACGCAATCTGGGAGCTGGTCGGGGCGCTGCCACCGAAGCAACGCGCGGCGGTGACGCTGCGCTACGCCAGCGACCTCCCCCACGCCGAGATCGCCGCCGCGCTCGGCTGCTCGCCGGAGGCGGCACGGCGCAGCCTCCACGAGGGAATCAAGCGACTGCGAAAGGAGCTGGCATGAAGGCCGCGATCGACCGACTGGCTACTCAGGCCGCCGCCGAGGGCCTGCTCGACGTCGCCTACACGAGCGCCGACTCCCCCTTCGGGCCGCTGCTGCTGGCGACGACGCCGCGCGGCCTGGTCCGCGTCGGCCTGCCGAACCAGAACGCCGACCAGCTGCTCGCCGACCTCGCCGCCCGGGTCTCGCCGCGCGTGCTGGAGGCACCGGCCGAGCTCGACGAGGCGCGCCGCGAGCTCGACCTCTACTTCGACGGCAGACTCGACCGCTTCGACCTGCCGCTCGACTGGCGCCTCAGCGACGGCTTCCGCCGGCGGGTCCTGCGGGCGATCGATCGCATCCCCTACGGCCAGACCCGCACCTACACCGAGATGGCCCGCCGGGCGGGCAACGAGCGGGCGGTCCGCGCCGCCGGCAGCGCCTGCGGCAGCAACCCGATCCCGCTGGTCGTCCCCTGCCACCGAGTGCTGCGCACTGGCGGCGCGCTCGGC
>JBEVJP010000065.1:0-56408 GCA_040510155.1 Solirubrobacterales bacterium
GGCGCCGGGCGGCCGGGGATCGCGGCGGTGGTAATGACGATGTCCTGCTTCGCCGCGTTGTCGGCGAGGGCGTCGCGCACCTGCGCGTTCTCCTCGTCGGTCAGCGGCCGGGCGTACCCGCCCTCGCCCTCGGCGTCGGGGATGAAGTCCAGTTCCAGCGGGCGCCCGCCGAGCGAGGCGATCTGCTCCCAGGCGGCACGACGGATGTCGAAGCCGGTGACGATCGCGCCCAGCCGCTTGGCGGTGGCGACAGCCTGCAGGCCGGCGACGCCGGCGCCGAGCACGAGGACCTTGGCCGGGGGGACGGTGCCGGCGGCGGTGGTCATCATCCCGAAGAAGCGGCCCGACTCGCGGGCGGCGATCAGCGTCGCCGCGTAGCCGGCGGCGGCGGCCTGGGAGGAGAGCGCGTCCATCGCCTGGGCGCGGGTCGTGCGCGGGATCGCCTCCATCGCGAAGCTGGTGACGCCGGCCGCGGCCAGCGCCTTGTTGGACTCGGCCGCGGTCCAGGGCGAGAGGTGGCCGATGAAGAGCTGGTTCGAGTTGAGCTTGCCGATCTCGGCGGTGGAGGGGGCGGCGACGCGAAGGACGACGTCGGCGCCCCACGTAACCTCGCCCTCGACCACCTCGGCCCCGGCCTCCGCGTACTGGGAGTCGGGATGGCCGGCGGCACGGTGCCGGCGGCGGTGGTCATCATCCCGAAGAAGCGGCCCGACTCGCGAGCGGCGATCAGGGTCGCGGCGTAGCCGGCGGCAGCTGCCTGGGAAGAGAGCGCGTCCATCGCCTGAGCGCGGGTGGTGCGCGGCACCGCCTCCATCGCGAAGCTGGTGACTCCGGCGGCGGCGAGCGCTTTGTTGGTCTCCGCGGCGGTCCAGGGCGAGAGATGGCTGATCAGCACCTGGCCCGAATTGAGGCGCCCGATCTCCTCGGTGCTCGGCACGGCGGTGTGAAGGACGACGTCGGCGCCCCAGGCGGCGGCACCATCGACCAGCTCGGCACCGGCCTCCTCGTACTGGAAGTCAGGATGACCGGCGGCGTCGCCTGCGCCTCGCTCGACCAGCACCTCGACGTGCTCGTTTTTCTTCAGCGATTTGACTACGTCAGGGACTAGCGCGACCCGGCGCTCCCCACCCGCAGACTCTTTCGGCACTCCGATCTTCATACCCGTGCGGCGCGGTAGGTTATGCGAAAGGTCAGGAGCGCGCCGTGACCCCGGAAACCGCGGCCAGACGCTCGAGGGTGTGTAGCTGCTCAGACCGCTCTACGTGTACCGGTGAGACGATCAGACGGTCGATGCCGGCGCCGCGGAATCGCTCGATGCGCTCGGTCACTTCGGCCTCGGTCCCGACCAGCGAGGTGGCCTCGACGATCTCGTCCGGCATCGCCTCGAAGGCCCCGGCGCGGTCGCCGTCCTGGAAGCGGCGCTGGACCTCGTCGGCGACCTCGCCGAAACCGAAGCGATGGGCGAGGTCGACGTAGAAGTTCGTTTTGCGGCTGCCCATACCGCCGAAGTAGAGGACCAGCCCGGCCTTGACGACGCTCTTGGCCGCCTCGAGGTCGCCGTCGATCGCGACCTGCAGCGAGGGACTGACCTCGAGGTCGGAGCGCTGGCGGCCGCCTTTCGCGAACCCGGCCTCGAGATGCTCGCCCCAGGTCTCCTCGAAGGCGTCGACGCTGAAGAAGATCGGGATCCAGCCGTCGCAGATCTCCGCCGCCATCTCGACCGATTTGCGGCCGATCGCCCCGACGAAGACGGGGATCTGGTTGCGCTCGGGGTGGAAGTTGAGCTTGAGCGCCTTTCCCTCGCCATCGGGTAGAGGCAGCTGATAGTGCTCGCCCTGGTGATTGACCGGCCCCTCGCGGGCGATGATCTCGCGGACGACTTCGATGTACTCGCGGGTGCGGCCCCATGGCTTCGCGTAGGGGACTCCGTACCAGCCTTCGGAGACCTGCGGGCCGGACGGGCCGAAGCCGAAGAGGAAGCGGCCGCCGGAGAGCTTGTCGATCGTCGCCCCGGCCATCGCCGCCGCGGCCGGCGGGCGGGCGGGCACCTGCAGGATCGCGGCGCCGAGCTTGATCTCGGTCGTCTGCGCCGCCAGCCAGGCGAGCACGCTGACCACGTCGGAGCCGTAGGACTCGGCCGCCCAGACCGACTCGTAGCGGAGCCGCTCGGCGGCGCCGACGACCTCGACGGCGTCCTCGCCGGCTGGCCCGATGCCCCAATAACCCAGGTTCAGTCCTAGCTTCAGCCCCATCCGACCCGCACCCTATTGAATAGCCGCAATGGCCACCGCCGAGCTAAACACCGACCCGGGCCTCAGCAGCAGCGAGGCGGCTAAGCGGCTGCGGAAGCTGGGCCCCCCGCCGGAGACCTCCTCGCGCTCGACCTCGAGCATCGTCGCCGGCAACGTCTTCACGCTATTCAACGCGATCATCGGCGTCTTCTTCGTGCTCGACCTCGGGCTCGGGCTCTACGCCGATTCGCTGTTCGGCGTGATCGCGATCATCAACTCCTACATCGGCATCCGCCAGGAGCTGAGCGCCAAGAAGACCCTGGACGAGCTGGCGGTGCTGGTGGCGCCGCGGGCCAAGGTCGTCCGCGACGGAGCCGTCGCCGAGCTGCTGGCCACGGAGGTCGTGCCGGGCGATCTGATCCGGGTCGAGCCGGGCGACCAGCTCGTCGCCGACGGCGAGGTCAGCTCCAGCCGGGGCATGACCCTCGACGAGTCGATGCTGACCGGCGAGGCCGACGGGATCCGCAAGGGCGACGGGGACCGCGTCCTCTCCGGCTCCTTCTGCGTCTCCGGCTCCGGCTTCTACGTCGCCGACGCGGTGCGCGAAGAGAGCTACGCCGGCCGTCTGGCCGGCGAGGCGCGCACCTTCCGCCACCCGCCCTCGCCGCTGCAACGCGAGGTCAACCGGGTGATCGTGGTCTGCACCTACGCGATGCTTCCTCTGGCGGTACTGCTGGTGGTGACCCTGAAGCTGCGCAACACCAGCCTCGACGAGGCGGCGCAGACGGCGACCGCCGGCCTGGTGACGCTGATCCCCGAGGGCCTGGTGCTGCTGATGAGCGTCACCTTTGCGGTCGCGGCGGTACGGCTGGCGCGGCGCAAGACGCTGATCCAGCAGATGAGCGCCACCGAGAGCCTCGCCTCAGTCGACACGATCTGCGTCGACAAGACCGGCACCCTGACCGCCGGCGAGCTGCGGCTGGTCGGGATCGAGGTCGCCGAGGGCGTCGACCGCGCCGCCGCCGAGGCGGCCCTGGGACGCTTCGCGGCCAGCGCCGGCGACCGCAACCGCACCCTGGAGACGATCGCCGAGCGCTTTCCGGCCGAGGCCGGCCGGGTCGGCGCCGAGGTGCCGTTCTCCTCGGAGTGGAAGTGGAGCGGCGTGGCGCTCAACGGTGGCCAGGGGAGCGCTTCGACCTACGTGATGGGCGCTCCCGACATCCTCACCCAGGCCGGCGCCCTCGCACTCCCCCCCGGGCTCGCCCGCAAGCTCGAGGAGGAGACCGCGGCCGGCCGACGGGTCGTCGCCTTCGGCGAGTCCAGCGAGCCGCTGCCCGCCGACCCGGCCGAGGCGCCGCCGCCACAGCTGGCGCCCCTTGCCGTGATTGTCCTCGAGGAGACCCTGCGCCCCGACGCGGCCGAGACGATCGCCTACATCCGCGAGCAGGAAGTCGACCTGAAGCTGATCTCCGGTGACGCCAGGGCGACCGTGACCGCGGTCGCCTACGCGGTTGGTGTGCCGCGCGACGCCGGCGTCATCGAGGGACCGGAACTGCCGGAGGATCCCGGCCAGCTCGCCGAGGTGGCGCTGCGAAACACGATCTTCTGCCGGATCAAGCCGGAGCAGAAGAAGGCGCTGGTCGAGGCATTGGTCGGCGCCGGCCGCTACGTGGCGATGATCGGCGACGGCGTCAACGACGTGCCGGCGCTGAAGCGGGCGCGGATGGCGGTGGCGATGGGCTCGGGGGCCCAGGTCACCAAGGGCGTCGCCGACGTGGTCCTGCTCGAGGACGAATTCTCTCGCCTGCCGGAAGCGGTTGGCGAGGGGCGCCGGATCGCCCGCAACATCCACCGCCTCGGCCGCCTCTACCTGACCAAGACCGTCTACGCGGCGACCCTGATCCTGCTCGTCGCCGTGCCCGGTTTCGCCTTCCCCTTCCTGCCCCGCCACCTGACCATGGCCGCCTTCCTGACGATCGGGATCCCCTCCTTCGTGCTCGCCCTGGCCCCGTCGGACGGGCCGCTCTACCGCGGCCGCCTGCTGCGGGCGCTGGCCGCCTTCGCGGTTCCGGCCGGGGTGGCGACGGCCCTCGGCTCGATCCTCTCCTTCTTCCTCGTCGACACCGTCGCCGGGGCCAGCCTCGACGCCGGCCGCACCGCGGCGACGACGACGCTGATCGTCCTCGGCCTCGCCTTCGTGCTGCTGCTCGAGCGCGGGCCGGGCCGCGAGCACATCGCGATCCAGAGCTACATGCTCGCCCTGATCGCCGGCCTCGGCGCCCTCTACGCGCTGATCCTCGCCGCCGCCCCGGTGCGCGACTTCTTCGAAATGACCCTGCTCAGCTCGGTCCAGTGGTTCCTGGCAATGCTCGCCGCCGCGGTTGGGCTGACGATCGCCAGCGTGCTCTGGAAGCTGCCGCAGATCGAACGGCTGGAAGCGCCGGCGGAGAGCGCCGAGACGGGCTCTCCGGAATTGGGCGGAACCTCCGCCTGAGCGCGCCACCGGTTCGACGGCTGTCCAACCGGGCAGCGTCGATGTTTCGACCCCGGGCCATGTGATGCGGGCCAAGTCGTACCTAGCGTCCATGCATGGCGACCACCTCGAACCCGGGCCGCTCCTCTCCAGGCGCCGGTGAGTACCCGTTGGACGCGGGTCATCTCGACGAGGCGTTCGCCGCTGGCGGCGCTGCGCGACCTCCCTACGCGCAGTTGCTCGACGCGCTCGCGCGGCACGACCTGGCGGTGCTGCGCGAGCGCGTCCAAGCTTCGACCAGCGCGGCCGGACTGACCTTTGGCGAGGGCCAGCCGATCGCCATCGACCCGGTCCCGCGCCTGATCGAGGCGGAGGAGTGGGAGGCGCTGGAGGCTGGCCTCGGCCAGCGCGCCCGTGCCCTCAACGCCTTCCTCGCCGATGTCTACGCGGGGCAGCGGATCTTCGATGCCGGCCTGGTGCCGCGACGCCTGCTCGAGACCTCGTCAGGGTATGAGCCACGCATGCGCGGTCTGCTCGATCCCGCTCTCCCAGCTGCCGCAGTCGCCGGCCTCGACCTGGTCCGCGACGCTGAGGGCGAGCTGCGCGTCCTCGAGGACAATCTGCGGATGCCCTCCGGGTGCACCTACGCGCTGGCGATGCGCGAAGCGGTCGCGCCGGCGCTGGACGGCGCCCCGGAGCCGCGGGCGCTCGGTGGGTACGTCGAGGCACTGGCCCGGGCGATTCGGGCCGCCGCCCCAGACGGCCGCGAGGATCCCACGGCGGCGATCGTCTCCGACGGCCCCGCCAGCGGTGCCTGGTATGAGCATTCACGGCTCGGTCGGGAACTGGCGATGCCGGTGCTGACGCCGCCGCAGCTCGAGGTCTCGAAAGGGCGCCTCTTCGCGCGCCCGGGCCGACGGCGCCAGCAGCTCGACGTCATCTACCGGCGCCTCGACGAGGACCGGCTGAGCGAGCCGGACGGACAGCCGACCGCGCTCGGCGAGCTGCTGCTGCCGGCACTCGAGTCGGGCCGACTGCGCTGCGTAAACGCCTTTGGCACCGGCGTCGCCGACGACAAGCTCGCCCACGCGTACAGCGAGGCGATGATCCGCTTCTACCTCGGCGAGGAGCCGCTGCTGCGCCCGGTGCCGAGCTTCGACCTCGGCGAGGAGTCGGTGCGGGTCGAGGTGGGCGATCGCCTCGAGGAGCTTGTGATCAAGCCGCGCGATGGCTTCGGTGGCCACGGGGTGACGATCATGCCGCGCGCCACCGAGCCCCAGCGCCGCCGCGCGGTCGGCCTGCTGCGGCGCCGCCCCGACGGCTTCGTCGCCCAGGAGATGGTGCCGCTCTCCAGCCACCCGACCGTCTGCGGCGGGCGGCTGCGGCCGCGGCGGGTCGACCTGCGGCCGTTCGTGGTCAGCGCCCCCGCCGGCACGGCGACGATGACCGGCGGCCTGACCCGCTTCGCCCGCGGCGCCGGCGAGATGGTCGTCAACAGCTCCCGCGGCGGCGGCTGCAAGGACACCTGGGTACTGGAGCGAGCGACGCAGGGGGCGCGGCAATGAAGCGGCGCTCGCTTGCCTCACGCCGGGAGCGGCCGATGATCGGTGTCACCACGTCGGAGCTGCGGCCAGCGGAGCGGGTCGAACCGCTGCCCGAGGGAGAGCCAGGCGGGCGTGAGATGGCGCTCGGCCTGCCCTACCTGCGCGGCATCGAGCAGGCCGGCGGCCTACCGGTGGTGATCCCGCTGCTCGAGGACGAGGCGATCGAGCCGCTGCTCGACCGTTTCGACGGGATCTGCCTCTCGGGTGGGCCAGATCTCGACCCGAGCGGCTACGGGGCCGAGCCGCACCCGCAGCTGGGCCCGACCGAGCCGGACCTCGACCGCTTCGAGCTGGCGGTGGCGCGGCGTGCCGACGCCCGCGAGATCCCGATCCTGGCGATCTGCCGCGGCACCCAGGCGCTCAACGTGGTCCGCGGCGGCGCCCTGCACCAGCACCTGCCGGAGATCTCGACCGAGATCGCCCACCGCCAGAAGACCGCCGGCGACCAGACCAGCCACCCGGTCGAGCTCGAGCCCGACAGCCACCTCGCCGCGGCAATGGGGGTCGAGGAGATCGAGGTCGGCGACCGGCTCGACGTCAACTCCTTCCACCATCCGGCGATCGACCGGCTCGGCGAGGGGTTGAAGGTCAGCGCCCGCGCCCCCGACGGCACCGTCGAGGCGGTCGAGGACCCGCGCCGGCCCTTCCTGATCGGCGTCCAGTGGCATGCCGAGACGCTTGTCCACCGCCCATATGAGGCGGCCCTCTTTCGCAGCTTCGTCGAGGCCTGCCGCCGCGACGGCGCCGAGTTCCAGCGCCGTGCCCGGGAGGTGGCGTGAGCGGGGTCCTGGCGGGCACCGCTCCCGCCTGGGCGCAATGGGCAGAGCCGCATGCGCTCGGCCCCTACACGGTCGGGATCGAGGAGGAGGTGATGCTGCTCGACGGGACCAGCTGGGCGCTGGCGCACCGGATCGACTCGGTTCTCCACCGCCTTCCCGAGACCGGCGGCAGCAGCTTCACCGCCGAGACCCACGGCTCGGCGCTGGAGATCCAGACCGGCGTCCACGCCGAGATCGGCGCCGCCTTCGCCGAGCTGGGGGCGCTGAGGCGCCAGCTCGACGCGGTCCTGAGATCACTCTCGATGCGCGCCGCCGTCGCTGGCACCCACCCCTTCGCGGTCTGGCAGGAGATCGTCATCTCCGCCGGCGACCGCTACCAGTTCGTTTACGGCTCGATGCGGGAGCTGGCCCGGCGCGAGCCGACCTTCGGCCTCCACGTCCACGTCGGCGTCCCCGACCCGGAGGCGGCGATCTACGCCGCCAATCGCCTCCGCACCCACATCCCCCTGCTGCTGGCGCTCTCGGTCAATTCGCCCTTCTGGCAGGGGCGCGACACCGGCCTCGCCTCGGCCCGGACGCCGCTCTTTCAAGCCTTCCCCCGGGTCGGCATCCCCCGTGCCTTTGTCGACTACGCCGAGTACGTCGAGTCGGTCGACGTGTTGATCCGCTGCAACGCGGTCCCGGAGCCGACCTTCCTCTGGTGGGACGTGCGGCCCCAGCCGCGCTTCGGCACGGTCGAGGTGCGAATCATGGACGCGCAGACGACCCTCGCCGACGCCGCCGCGATCGCCGCCCTGGTCCAGTCGATCGTGCGGGCCGAGGTCGAGGGTGAGGACCACCTGGAAAGGCCGATGCCGCAGGAGGTGCTGGCCGAGAACCGCTTTCTCGCCGCCCGCGACGGCATGGACGCCGAGCTGATCGAGCCCGAGCTGGGACGACGCGTCCCGGCCCGGGAGCTGCTCGCCGACCTGGTCGCCGTCTGCCGACCCCACGCCCAGGCGCTCGGCTGCGCCGCTGAGCTGGAGGCGGTCCTGGGCCTCGGCGAGCAGACCGGCGCCCGCTGGCAGCTCGAGCAGGCGCGGACCCTCGGATCGCTGCCGCGTCTGGTCGAAGGGCTCGCCGACGACTTCCTGGCCAGGACCGAGGCCTAGGAGGGATTGGCGAAACCCCCGCCGCGCCTGGCGGCGGCGGACACGGCGCGGTTCTGCGTCCTCAGTCGCCCGGATAGCGCTGCTATCCGGGCTCCCTGCGTCCTTGCCCCGCTTGGTCCGGCGCTCGCCAGACTGCAGACGCGAGTTTCGCCAATCGCTCCTAGGGGTCGCCGCCCGTGGCGAGCGGGTAGCGCGGTTCCAGCTCGCGGACCGGGAAGGGCAGCGGCTCGGTGGTGCGCTCGTACTCGGCCAGCTGACCGGGGCCCAGCGCGGCGAAGGCGCGCTCGATCCGCTCCACGTACTGGCGACTGGCATAGATCGCGGCGCCGCCGGCGCCGGGCTGGCGGCGCCGGCGTGCCGCGGCGGTCCCCTGGTAGGCGAAGACGGCACGCGCCAGCGCCGGCTCGAATGCAGCCGAGGCGTCGAACCGCTCGTAGTTGATCTCCCGCGCGTCGAGCTCCCGCAGCCGTGCGGCATCGACCGGGATCGCCAGCCCGTTGACCGCCTCCCCGGGCGCCTCTTCGATGTCCAGATAGGCGACCGCGAGCTTCGGTTTGAGGCCGGTCTCGGGGTCGACGAAGTGCTTCTCGTCCTCCCTCGCCTCCCAGTTGTTCATCGCCACCCCCCAGCGGCGGCGGAAGCCCTGCAGGCGCCCTGGAACCGCCGGGAATAGCTGTCCACCGACGACCAGCGGCCGGGTCAGCTCGACCAGCGAGCCGTAGCCAAACACGTAGGCGGCAGCATGGTCCTCCACGGCCATCGCCGCGAGCCTCAGCCCTCGCGCGGCGGCAAGACGAACTGGGTGACGATCAGGTTGGCGGCGAGCTTCGCGGCGCCGTCGCGGATCCGCTCGATCTTGACCTCGATCACGACCGTGGTGCGGCCGACGTGCATCGGCGTCGCCACCGCGACGATCTCGTCGCCGAGCAGGCCGGACCCGAAGACGTTCAGCTTCAGCTCGATCGTCGTGAAATCGTGCTCCGGGGGGATGCTGCGGAAGGTGGCCCAGGCGGCGACGGTGTCGCCGATCGCGGTCCAGGCGCCGCCGTGGACGAAGCCGCCAGGGTGAAGGTGGCGGCGGTCGACGACGATGCGGCCGCGGGCGTGACCGTCCTCGATTTCCAGCGGTTCGATCCCGAGGTCCCCTGGGAAGCTGCCGCACAGGAAGCTCCGGGCGTCCTCGACGGTGACCTGCGAGAGGTCGGCCCCGGTGCGCTCGATCTCCATCAGCCCGGCGCCCCGACCTCGACCAGCTCCGGCAGGGCGGCATCGAGCGCGTAGGTCCCCGGCGCGAGCGTCGCGGTGCGGCGCCGGTACTGGCTCCACAGCCACGGCCACTGGCTGGGGTCGTTGCCGTTGGCGTCGACGTACCAGCTGGTGCAGCCGCTGTGCCAGACCGTCTCGGCGAGCGCCTCGCGCAGCTCGCGGTCAAAATCGGCAGCCGCCTCCGGTCGCACCTCGATGCGGTCGGCGCCGGCGCGGTCGAGCTCGCGGAGGGCGGCGAGCAGGTGGCCGATCCCGGCCTCGAGCGTGTAGATCACCGAGCCGCTGCCGCCGTTGGTGTTCGGCCCGTAGAGCAGGAACATGTTCGGGAAGCCGGGCACGGAGGAGCCGAGGTAGGCGCGCGGCACCTCGGCCCAGTCCTCGGCGAGGCGGCGGCCGCCGGCACCGACGATCTCCATCGGGGCGACGAAGTCATGGCTGGCGAAACCGGTGGCGAGGGCGATCAAATCGACCGGGCGCTCGGTCCCTGTCGCGTCGCGGATCCCGCCCGCCGTCACCGTCTCGATCCGCTCGGTGACCACCTCGACGTTGGGCTCGGTCAGGGTCGGGTACCACTCGTCGGTGAGCATGATCCGCTTGCAGCCGAACTCGTCGCTCGGCGTCACCCGGCGGCGCAGCTCCGGGTCCTTGATGGCGCCGCTGATCTGCAGGCGGCCGAGCTGCCCGAAGGCCTTCAGCAGCGGCCCGCGCCGGGTCAGCGCCAGTGCCGCCAGCTCGTGGAAGGCGAAGTTGGCGGCGCGGTCGAGGCGGCGCAGGCGCGGGCGAGAGAGCAGCCCCTTGGCGCGCTCGGAGTAGGCGAAGTCCATCTTCGGGATCGTCCAGCCGGCCGAGCGCTGGTAGACGTCGAGCTGGGCGACCTCCGGCTGGATCGCCGGCACGACCTGGATCGCGCTGCAGCCGCTGCCGATCACCGCCACCCGCTTGCCGGCGAGGTCGACGGAGTGGTCCCAGTCGGCGGTGTGGAAGGCGGGGCCCTCGAAGTCGGCGAGGCCGGGGATCGGCGGGGTCTGCGGGACCGAGAGCTGGCCGCAGGCGGTGACGAGAATCTCCGCCTCGTGCGGGCCGGCGCTGGTCTCGAGGCGCCAGCGGCGGCTCCCCTCGTCCCAAGCGGCGCTGGTCACCTCGACGCCGGTGCGGATCTTCTCCAGCACCCCGAAGCGGCGGGCAACGCCCTCGATGTAGGCCTGGATCTCGACCTGGGGGGCGAAGCGGCGCGACCAGCGGTTGGGCGCGAAGGAGAACTCGTAGAGGTGCGAGGGGATGTCGCAGGCAGCGCCGGGATAGGTGTTGCGGTGCCAGACGCCGCCGACCCGGTCGGCCTTCTCGAAGACGGTGACGTCCTCATAGCCCTCGCGGGCGAGCATCGCCGCGGCACCGACGCCGCCGAAGCCACCGCCGACGACGGCGACGCTAGGAGACACCGAAGCCCTCCATCCCGTGGTCCCCGAACGGCTCGTCGCGCTCGCGCACGGCCTCGCGGAAGCCGGACTCGCCGGCGCGGCGCACGAAGGCGTGGCCCTCCTCGGTGTGACGGGCGATGCCGTCGAAGAAGGTCCCGAGCGCCTGGGCCTGCTGCAGGCCCTGTGAGTGCACCGTCTGGTTCACGAGCAGCTTCATCATCACAAGCTGGTTGATCGGCATCCGCGCCACCCGCCCCAGCAGGCGCTCGAAGCGCTCGTCGAGTCGCTCCGCCGGCGCCGCCTCGGTCGCCAGACCCCACTCCGCCGCCTCCGCCCCGGTCAGCGAGTCGCCGGTCAGCAGCAGCCGCTTGGCCCGCATCGGCCCCAGCCGCAGCGCCCACATCGCCGTCGTCGGCGAGCCCCAGACCCGCGCCGGCGGGTAGCCGATCTTGGCGTCCTCGGCGATCACCAGCAGGTCCGAGCAGAGCGCCATGTCGGTGCCGCCGGCGACACAGAACCCATGGACCTTGCAGAGCACCGGCTTCTCGGAGTGAAAGAGGCTCATGAACCCCCTCACGTTGCGACTCATGAACTGGTAGTCCGTGACCGGATCCCAGTTCGTCTCCGGCGCATGATTCGCCCCGATCACCGCCGGATCCAACGGCGACCCCGCCGGCACCTCCGCCCCACCGAGCCCACCCATGTCCCCCTCGGCCGATGCGACGAGGTCATATCCCCCGCAGAACCCCGACCCATTCCCCGCCAGCGCGATCGCATGAACCTCCGGATCGAGATTCGCCTCCTCGACGCACCGCGCCAACTCCACCGGCATCCGCGGCGTGATCCCGTTGCCGCGCGCCGGTCGATCCAAAGTGATGCGCGCAACTCGATCGCCCGTTTCGTAGGTGAGCGTCTCCATCGCGCGAGCCTAGCGGCGAGTGCTGAGTTGACCACCCCATGAGGGGGTCAACTCAGCACTCAGTGCCTCAGTTCATGCGCTCCACGATCATCGCCTTGCCCTGACCACCGGCGACGCACATGGTCTCCAGCCCCACCTGGTGATCATCCGTCTCCATCACGTTGAGCAGGGTGCCCATGATCCGGGCGCCGGTCATCCCAAAGGGATGGCCGAGGGCGATCGCGCCGCCGTGGGTGTTCAGCTTGCTTTCCTCAATGCCGCACTCACTCATGATCGGGATCACCTGGGCGGCGAAGGCCTCGTTGAGCTCGACCGCGTCGACGTTGTCGATCGTCATCCCGGCGCGGTCGAGGACCTTCTTGATCGCGCCGATCGGGGCCACGCCCATCAGCTCGGGCTCGTTGCCGTAGGTGGCGGCGGTGACGATGCGGGCGCGCGGGGTGAGGCCCAGCTCCTTGGCCTTCGTGTCGCTCATGACCAGCACGGCGGCGGCGCCGTCGTTGAGCGGGCAGGAGTTGCCGGCGGTGACGCCGCCGCCGCCCTCGAAGGCCTCCGGCAGCTGCGAGAGCTTCTCCAGGGTCGAGGAGGCGCGGGGACCGTCGTCCTTGCTAACCTCGGTGCCGTCGGCGAGCTTGACCGGGACGATTTCGCGGTCGAAGAAGCCGTCTTCCTGCGACTTCACGGCGAGTTCCTGGGAGCGCTGCGCGAACTTGTCCATGTCGGCGCGGCTGACCTCGTACTTCTTGGCGACGTTGACCGCGGTCAGGCCCATGTCGATGTAGGCGTTGGGCTGGCCGTTCTCACCGATCAGGTTGGGATTGCGGTCATCGGCGCCGGCGGGCTCGGTGCGCTCGTTGAAGCGGCTGACCCACTCGACCCCAACGGCCAGGTAGGCGTCGCCCTCGCCGGCCTTGATCGCGTTGCCGGCATGGCGGATCGCGTCGAGGCTGGAGGAGCAGTAGCGGGAGACGGTGACCCCGTTGACCTCTTGGGGCAGCTTCTCGGAGAGCAGCGAGATGATCCGACCGATGTTGAAGGCCTCGAGGCCCTGCGGCATGCCGACGCCGCAGAAGACGTCCTCGATCAGGGCCGGGTCGACCTCAGGGTTGCGCTCGAGCAGCTGATCGACGACGAAGGCGCCCATCTCCTCGGGGCGCAGGCTGGCCAGCGAGCCCTTGAAGGCGCGGCCGATCGGCGTGCGGATGGTGTCGACGATTACTGCCTCGGGCATGCGGGGTCCTCTCCTTGCGCTTTGACTGATGCTGAAAGTGCCGGGGGAGGGTAATTGACTGGCCAGTCAACCGTTTAGTGCGATTCCGCACACAGTTACCCAGTCGTGTCCCCCACCTCCGTTACATTCGGCTCAATCCACCTCGCGTGAAGCGCGAGCTTTGCCGCGAAGCGGCAGCGAAAGGAGGGCCCGACATGCCCGAGGGCTACTGCGTCAAAGAGCGCAAGAAGGTCGAGATCAAAGACGCCAAACAGGTGACCATGAAAAACGGTCGCCCGGCGATCCAGGGCGTCTGCCCCGATTGCGGAACGAAAATCTTCAAGATCGGGAAACTCAGTTAGGGCCCTAGGACTCTCAGCTTGAACCCGGACTGCATCCGTCCCGTAAAACGGAGCGGATGCAGTCCGGAGCATTGAAACGCGAGCGCGACGTCCGCGAGGCCTACTCCGCCCACTCGGGCGAGCTGTTCGGCTTCGCGGTGCGCTCGCTCGGCGACGCCGGCCTCGCCGAAGAGGCGGTTCAGGAGACCTTCCTGAGGGCTTGGCGCGCCGGCGATCGCTTCGACCCTCAGATCGGCTCGCTGCGGACCTGGCTGTTCGCGATCCTCCGCAACGTCGTCATCGACCTCGGCCGCGCCCGAGCCGCCCGGCCCGGCGTCGCCGAGGGCGGCATCGAGCCGTCGGTGGAACCGCTCGAGGAGGCGCTGCTCTCCTGGCAGGTCGAGGAGGCGATGCGGCGAATCGGCGAGGACCATCGCCGTGTACTCGTCGAGACCCACTACCGGGGCCGCCCCTACGCCGAGGTCGCCGAGGAGCTCGGCGTCCCCGAGGGGACGGTCAAGAGCCGCGTCTACTACGGCCTGCGAGCGCTGAAGATCGCTTTGGAGGAGATGGGCTATGAAGGCTGAGCGACCCGAGTGCCGCGAGTGGCGGCTCTCGCTCGGCGCCTACGCGCTCGGGCATCTCGACGCCGACGAGCATGCCGCGATGGAGGCGCACCTCGACGGCTGCCCGGAGTGCCGGGCCGAGGCGGAATCGCTGACCTCGCTCGCCCACCTGCTGCCACTCGCCGACCCAGCTCGCTTCGATCGCCCGGCGCCAAAGCCGGCCGCCGAGCTCGGCGAGCGGATCGCGGCGACGATCGCCGCCGAAGGAAGGACCCATCGCCGGCAGCGGCAGCGGCGGCGCTTCGCCTTCGGGCTCGCTGCCGCGACGGCTGCGGCAGCCGTCATCCTCGCGATCGTCCTGCTGCCAGGAGGCGACGAGAGCCAGCCGGCTGAGCACATCGCCTTCAGCTCGACCCCAGCCGACGTCCACATCTGGGCGACCCTGGAGCCGCACTCCTACGGGACCGAGATCCACATGTACGTGAAAGGGGTCCGCTCGGGGACGCTCTGCCAGGTCTTTCTGAAGGGCCCGCACGGCGAACGGGTCTCGGCCGGGACCTTCCGATATCGCTGGGGGGACGACTCCGACGCCGTGCTCAGCGCCGCCCTCGATCTCTCCCGCACCCGGGCGCTCGGGGTGCGCGCCGGGCACCGTACTTTCATCGCGCCGGTCGACGCCAAGGGCTCAACCGCGCTCAGAACCCGAGAGCAGGAGGAAGCGACGTGAACAGGACCACCTACGGATTCGTGCTTGTGGCATTGCTGACAACGCTGGTCATAGCCGGCTGCGGCAGCAGCAACGACAGCAGTGACAACGAAACCGGCAGCGCCTACAGCGGCAGCAGCTCGAGCGAGAGCGGCGAGGTCAAGTCGCCGCCGGGCGCGGAAAGCGGCGTCGCCGTCCTGACTGTCTCCAGCGCCAAGGACGTCGGGCCGGTTCTCGTCGATGCGAAGGGCTTCACCGTCTACGACTTCCACAAGGACAAGGGCACTACCTCATCCTGCTACGGCGCCTGCGCCCAGGGCTGGCCGCCGGTGCTTACCGAAGGCGCACCGACCGCCGGCGAAGGAGCGACGTCCTCGAAGCTGGGCACGACCAAGCGCAAAGACGGGACGATGCAGGTGACCTACGCGGGCCATCCGCTCTACACCTTCGTCGAGGACAAGAAGCCGGGCGAAGCGAACGGCAACGACGTCTCCGCCTTCGGCGCCCAGTGGTACGCGCTGAAGGGGAGCGGCGAGGAGGCCGGCGACTAGCCGGGGAGCAAGGCGCTAGTCCTGCGCGGGCGCCTTGCGGCGCTTGCGATAGGAGAGCGCCGGCGGGGTGAGCTCTCGGATCTCGGCCAAGAGCCGAGCCGAGAGCTCGCCCGGATCCTCACCGGGGCGCGGCTGGCCGCCGGCCGGGTCGAAGAAGCGGACGCCGATCCGCGGCCGACGCGGGAAGCCGGTCAGGTCGGCGGTGCCTTCGATCGCAACCAGGGTCACGTGCGCCTCGGGCACCTCCAGCGCCAGGCGGCCGACGCCGCTGCGAGCGCGGAGGACCTTGCCGCGTGAGCGGGTGCCCTCCGGGAAGACGCCGATGCAGGAGCCGGCGCGCAGTTCCTCGATCGCCCGCGCCAGCGCCGCCTTGTCGCCCTTGCCCCGCTCGATCGGAATCTGGCCCATCCCGTTGAGGATCGGGGCGAGGCCGCGCACGTCCCAGAGTTCGGATTTGGCGAGGGCGCGGATCTGGCGCCGCTTGACGGCGGCCATGCCGACCATCAGCGGGTCCCAGTGGCTGTCGTGGTTGCCGATCACCAGCAGCGGTCCGCTGTCGGGCAGCGCCTCGACGCCCTCGACTCGCAGGCGCCCCCACAGCGCCACGGGTCGGTTGACGGCCATGGCGACGCGGTAGGTGCGGGTCATCTCCGGCATCGAGGCCGTGAGTTGTACGCGATTCGGCGCCGCGCGGGGTTCCGCTGCGGCTTTCCCGCCGATGACGTCGGCTCAGTCGCGGCGGCGAGGCTCAGCTGCCGGCGCGCTCGAGGATCTCGAGCAGGGCGCGCTGGTCCTCCCGTGAGAGACGCCGCATCCACTCCGGCGGGACTTCGACCGCCTTCATCAGACGGGCGTGCAGTCGCCGTCCGTCAGGGGTGAGGGCGATCAACTTGACGCGGCGATCGTGCTCGGCGGGCTGGCGTTCGACCAGGCCCTTCTCTTCGAGCCCGTCGACGATCCCGGTGACGTTGGAGTTGTCGCAGTCCAGGTAGGTGGCGATCTCCCCCATCGCCCGCGGCTGGTCGAGCATCCGCAGGACGCCAAAGGAAGCAGGTCGGAGGTCGTGTTCGCGGCCGATGTGGATGAACGGCGGCGGGTAGACGAGCGGGGCGAGCAGGCGCCAGGCCTCGCGGGCGGAGTCGGCCTCCTCTGCCCCTTGTCGCTTCGCCGCGGTCGCCTTGCTCATCGCGATACATCGTATACGGAACCTTTGATAACCTCAACTATCGAGTTTGACCACTGACTTTGGAGGCACGATGGCGGCGAGCGACGAGCAGCGCACCGGGATCGAGGTCGAAGCGCTCGTGCGCGAGTTCAAGAAGGGGCCGCGTGCGGTCGACGGGATCGACCTGCGCGTATCGCCGGGTGAGATTTACGGCTTCCTCGGACCCAACGGCGCCGGCAAGTCGACGACGGTGCTGATGCTGACCACGCTGCTGCCCCCCACCGCCGGGACGGCCCGGGTCGCCGGTCACGACATCGTCAGCGAAGGGCCGCGGGTGCGTGCCTCGATCGGCGCCGCCCTGCTGGCGGCGGCGCTCGACCCGCTGCTGACCGGCAGCGAGCACATGCGGCTGCAGACCTCCCTGCACGGCATCCCCAAGGGCGAGCGCGAGCGTCGCGGCGAGGAGCTGCTCGAGCGCGTCGGGCTCTCACAGGCGGCGGACCGCAAAGTCGGCGGCTACTCGGGCGGGATGAAGCGCCGCCTCGACCTCGCCCTGGCGCTCGCCCATCGCCCCCGCATCCTCTTCCTCGACGAGCCGACCACCGGGCTCGACATCCAGAGCCGCACGGCCCTCTGGGAGGAGGTCGCCCGGCTCGCCGCCGAGGACGGGGTCACCGTCTTCCTCACTACCCAGTACCTCGAGGAGGCCGACACGCTCGCCGACCGGGTCGGGATCATCGACCACGGCAAGATCGTCGCCGAGGGGACGCCGGCGGCGCTGAAGTCCGAGATCGGCCGGCCGACGGTGGAAGCGATGCCGCGCGAACCGGGCGACCAGGAGCGGACGCGCGCGGTGCTGGGCCGCTTCGGCGAGCCGGCCGGGTCCTCGCCGAAAAGCGTTGCCGTGCGGTTGGAGGGCGGCGAGTCGCAGCTGGCCGAGGTCGTGCGGGCGCTGGACGCCGAGGGGATCGCGATCGAGCGGCTGCAGCTTCACGCCCCCTCCCTCGACGACGTCTTCCTCAACAAGACCGGCCGCTCGCTGGAGGGCGCGGAGGAGGCCGAGCTGCAGGCCGAGGACGTCGAGGCCGAGGCGGTGGGCTCGGCGTGAGCACCGGGCTGCGCACCCAGGTCGGCCAGCTGGCCCGGCGCTCGGTCGTCCGCACCCTGCGCCAGCCGGCACAGATCGTGCCGGCGCTGATCTTCCCGCTCTTCCTGCTGGCGGTGAACTCGGGTGGGCTGAAAGACGCCACCAACCTGCCCGGCTTCCCGACCGACTCCTATCTCACCTTCGCCCTGGCGGTGCCGTTCATCCAGGGAGCGCTGTTCTCGGTGATGAACGCCGGCACCGACCTCGCCCGCGACATCGAGACCGGCTTCCTCAATCGCCTGGCACTGACGCCGCTGCGCGGCGCCGCCCTGCTCAGCGGCCTGCTCGCCGGGGCCGTCCTGCTCGGCTTGGTCCAAGCGGTGACGTACCTGATCGTCGGCCTGATCGCGGGGGCTGACCTGGCCGCCGGTGTTGGCGGGGCCTTGGTCCTGGTCGCGCTCTCGGTGACGATCACCGTCGCCTTCGGGACGATCGGGCTCTTCGCCGCTCTGCGGACCGGCTCTGGGGAGGCGGTGCAGAGCCTCTTCCCGGTCTTCTTCGTCTTCCTCTTCCTCTCGGCGATGGCGCTGCCGCTGAACCTGCTGGAGACGCAGTGGTTCCACGACATCGCCGCCGCCAACCCGGTCACCTACCTGCTGCAGGCGCTGCGCTCGCTGCTGATCGAAGGCTGGAACCTCGGTCGACTGGCGCTCGGCTTCGGGATCGCGTTGACGGTCCTGGCAGTCGGCATGTACGCGGCGAGCGGCGCTCTGAAGACGCGGCTGGTGCGGACGTGACGGCGACCCGGACGGCCGGCTTCTGGACGATCGCCCGCGCGGTCGCCTGGCGCAGCCTCCATCTCTTCCTCGGCAACCCCGCCTTCCTGGTCCCGGCCATCGTCTTCCCGCTCTTCTTCTTCGTCTCCTTCGCCGGCGGACTATCGGCGATCGCCGGCGTTCCCGGCTTCGACTTCCCGAGCGGCTACACGGCCTTCCAGTTCGTCTTCGTGCTGCTGCAGTCGGCCGCCTTCGGCGGCGTCTTCACCGGCTTCGCAATCGCCCGCGACTTCGAGACGGGCTTCGCCCGTCGCTACCTGCTCGCCGCCTCCAACCGCGGCGGCATCGTCGCCGGCTACACCCTGGCGGCGGTCGGCCGGGCCGCCTTGACGGCGGCGATCCTGACTGCGATCGCGCTCCTCGCCGGCATGAACGTCGACGGCGACGGGGTGGAAATCTTCGGCCTCTACGGGTTGGCCCTGCTGATCAACCTGGCCGCGACGATGTGGGCGGCCGGCGTGGCGATGCGGGTGCGCTCGATCCAGGGTGGGCCGCTGATGCAGTTCCCCGTCTTCCTGATCCTCTTCCTCGCTCCTGTCTACGTGCCGCTCAGCTTGCTCAGCGGCTGGATCCACGCCGTCGCCTCGGTCAATCCGGTCACCGCCCTGCTCGAGGCCGGCCGCGGCTTCATCTCCGGCGACCCCGCGGTCGTCGCCCTGGCGTTGGCGGTCGGCGCCACCCTGCCGATCGTCTTTGCGCTCTGGGCCCGCGGCGGCCTGCGCCGCGCCGAAGCCGCCGGCTGAGCCCGGCCGGGGTGTCCCACCAAGGGACGAGACGGGTCGCCCCGCGGTTAACGTGATCAAAGTCACGCTTCTGGGTACAGCCGCGAAAGAGGCTGCCATTTTCCAGGGCAGTCCCGGCCAATGCCTAGCCATACGCAGACGAAGATCTAAAGTGTCATTTGTGACGCAGCGGCCCCTGGAGCTGATCCTCGCCCGCAACCTGATGTCGGCGCTCTCGACGCCGGCCTTCCTGGTTGACGAGGGCGGCGTGCTTGCCTTCTACAACGAGGCCGCCGGGATGCTGCTCGGCAAGCGCTTCGAGGAACTGGGCTCGGTCGGCCCGGAGGAGTGGGGCTCGCTGTTCGGTCCCTTCGGTGACGACGGCGACCCGATTCCCTACGACGAGCTGCCGCTGGTGCGCGCGGTCCGTGACGGACGCCCTGCCCATGCCGACTACACAATCCGCTCGACCGACGGCAGCGAGCACGCGGTCGAGGTCTCGGCCTTTCCGATCCTCACCGCGCACGGCTCGCGAGGCGGCATCGCGATCTTCTGGCCGCAGGGCATGAACGGCAACGGAGCGAGCCCGGCATGAAGGTGAAGCTCTGGGGGACGCGCGGCTCGATCCCCTCCCCCGGGCCGGAGACGATCCGCTACGGCGGCAACACCTCCTGCGTCGGCGTGACGTTGAGCGACGGCTCGATGCTGGCGCTCGACGCCGGCAGCGGCATCCGCAGCCTCGGCCTCGCCCTGCCGGAAGAGCCGACACGCCTGCACATCCTCCTCACCCACCTCCACCTCGACCACATTCAGGGCCTCGTCTTCTTCGCGCCCGCCTTCCGCCCGCAGACCGAGATCGTGATCTGGGGGCCGGCCTCGCCGGAGGCCTCGCTGCGTGACCGCATCGCCCGCTACATCTCCGCGCCGCTCTCGCCGGTCGAGGTGCGGGAGCTGCCCTGCGACGTCTCCTTCCGCCATGCGCCGGACGCGGAGTGGGAGATCGGCTCGGCCCGGATCCGCGCCGCCTCGGTCTCGCACCGCGGGCCGACGTTGGGCTACCGCATCGACGACGGCGACTCCTCGCTCACCTACATCCCCGACCACGAGCCGGCCCTCGGCGCCGATCTCGCGACCCTCGAGGAGGACTGGATCTCCGGCTTCGCGCTCGCCCGCGACACCTCGCTGCTGATTCACGACGGCCAGTACTCCGACGCGGAGTACCCCGACCACGTCGGCTGGGGCCACTCCGCGCTCAGCCACTCGCTCGCCTTCGCCCGCCGCACCGGCGCCGAGCGGACCCTGCTCTTCCACCACGACCCGATGCACTCCGACGAGTTCCTCGACGGGCTTCAGGACGAAGCACGGGAGCGCTGGACCGAGCTGGGCGGCGACGGGGACGCGGTCGAGCTGGCTCGCGAGCGGGCCGAGATCGAGCTGCCGGCGCGAGCGCCCAGCCCGGTCGTCGCCAGCAGCTGACCGCTACGCTGCTGGCAGTGTCGCGCCTGCTTCCCGCGAGCCGATGACCGCCCGACGGACCCCCCTCGTCGACGCCGCCGCCGAGCGCTCGGCGCTGGTGCGCTCAGCGTTGGAGACGGCCACCGACGCCCACGCCGGCCAGGTCCGCAACGGCAGCGGCGGCCTCCCCTACATCGAGCACCCGAAGATGGTCACCGAACGGCTCGCCGCCGCCGGCTACGGCGACGAGGTGCTGGCGGCGGGCCTGCTCCACGACGTCGTCGAGGACAGCGACACCACCATCGAGCAGCTGCGCGAGCGCTTCGGCGAGGAAGTCGCGGCGCTGGTCGCGGCGCTCAGCGACGACGAAGGGATCGAGTCCTACCGAGCGCGCAAGCAGGAGCACCGGCGGCGGATCGAGGCGGTCGACGGAGACGCGCTGGCGATCTACGCCGCCGACAAGCTGACCAACTCGACAACCCTCAGCGAGGCACTGTCCCGCGAAGGAGCGGGGGTCGCCGACGAGTTCAAGGTGCCGCTCGAGCTGAAGTTGGAGATCTGGGAGGCCGACGCGGCCCTGCTGGAGCGACTCGACCCCGAGCTGCCCTTCCTCGCCGACCTCGAGGACGCGCTCAGTCGCCTGCGGGCGGATCTAGCAGTGGCAGACCCTCGCCCCGGTACTTGAACCGGCGTCGCAGCGGCAGCACCGCCCAGAGCAGGAAGAAGGTCGAGAAGGAGAAGGCGGTGGTGACGATTGCCGCCACGCTGCCGAACAGCAGGTCGGTGATCAGCAGGATCGCGCAGGTCATCGCCAGCGCCAGGGCGCCCAGGCCGGCGATCGCGAGGCGGTTGGAGATGAAGACGAGGCGGTGCTTCTGCTGGTAGCGGAAGGTCAGCCGGTGATAGGCGGAGGGGGCGATCAGCAGCGCGGCCGAGAGCGCCGTCAGCAGCAGAGTCGCAAAGTAGACCTTCTTCTCGAACTCGGAGATTTTCGTGAAGTTCTGCTGGAACGGAACGGCGAGCAGGAAGGCGAAGAGGACCTGGACTCCCGGCAGGGCGATGCGAAGCTCCTGGAGGAGCTCGCCGAGGTTGCGATCGAGGCGTTCCTCCTCGCTCTCTTCCCTTCCCGAAGGCCGATCGGTCATTGCGGTCACCATATGACACGTGGAGACCGCACTCGTCCTCTTCAACCGCGACCTGCGCCTGCGCGACAACCCGGCGCTGACGGCGGCGGCGAAGGCGGAGCGGACGGTGCCGCTGTTCGTCTTCGACGACGCCCTGCTGGGCTCGCGCTTCGCCGCGCCCAACCGGGTCGCCTTCATGCTCGAGGCGCTGCACGACCTCGACGAGGGGCTGCGGAAGGCGGGCGGGCGGCTGTTCGTGCAGCGCGGAGACCCGGTGCATGAGGCGCTGGCGGTGGCGCGCGAGTGCGGCGTCACGGCGCTGCACGTCAGCGGCGACTGGAGCGCCTACGCGCGGAAGCGCGAGCGGCGCCTGGCCGAGGCCTGCCGCGAGGAGCGGATCGAGTTCGTTTCCCACCCCGGCGTGACGATCGTGCCACCTGGAGCGGTGACGCCGGGGGGCGGCGACCACTTCCGGGTCTTCACGCCCTACCACCGAGCCTGGAGCGCGGCGCCGCTGCGTGAGCACCACGGCGCCCCGCGCCGTCTGCAGGCACCCAGTCGCCTCGGCGCCGGGCGCCTGCCGGCGCTGTCCGAGCTGACCGGCGGGCGCCTCTCGCCGGAGCGCGCCCGCGGCGGAGAGACCGAGGGTCGGCGACTGATGCGCGCCTTCCTCCGCGACGGCGTCGGCGCCTACGAAGACCGCCACGACGACCTCCCCGGCGACGCCACCTCGCGGCTCAGCGCCCACCTCCGCTTCGGCTGCGTCTCGCCGCTGGAGCTGATGCTGGAAGCGCGGGAGCGCCGGGGCGGCGCCTTCGTGCGGCAGCTCTGCTGGCGGGACTTCCACCACCAGGTGCTGGCCGCGAACCCCTCCCTCCCCCGCCGCGACTACCGCCCCCGCGGCGACCGCTGGTCGCGCTCCCGGCGAGCCCTGGACGCCTGGCGCGAGGGCCAGACCGGCTACCCGCTGGTCGACGCCGCGATGCGGCAACTGGGCAGCGAGGGCTTCATGCACAACCGCGCCCGGATGACCGTCGCCTCCTTCCTCACCAAGGACCTCTACGTCGATTGGCGGGCGGGCGCCTGGCACTTCTGGGACCTGCTCAGCGACGGTGAGATCGCCAACAACGCCGGCAACTGGCAGTGGGTGGCCGGGACCGGCAACGACACCCGCCCCAACCGCGTCCTCAACCCGATCCGCCAGGCGGAACGCTTCGACCCCGACGGCCTCTACGTGCGCCGCTACCTGCCGGAGCTGGAGTCGCTGCGCGGCAAGGCGATCTTCCGTCCCTGGCTGGTCGAAGGCTTCGAGCGCATCGACTACCCCGAGCCGATCGTCGCCCACGACGAGGCCGCCGCCGAGTTCAAAGCTCGCCGCGGCGGCTGAGCTCCCCCGATTGAGGTCGCCTTTTGTCGGGCTATTCCCGACAAACAGCGACCGCAACTAGGATCGACTCGATGGGACGGCTGGCGGTGATTCTCGGCAGCAACGCGCTCGGGCCAGGCGGCGAGGAGATCGCCGCGGCGGCGGCCGAGCACGGCGCCGCAATCGTGCAGCGCCACGGCGAGGCCGGCGCCGAGTACGTCCTGCCCCACCTGATCGATCACGTCGGCAACCTGCGGCAGCTTGTCGAGCAGGGCTGCGACCGCGTTCTCGCGATCGGCTCAGTCGGCTCGCTGAAAGCGGAGATCCCGGTCGGCAGCCTGGTCTGTCCCGACGACTTCATCGCCCTCCACGTCGGCCTCTCGATCTACGCCGACCAGCGCGCCCACTCGGCGCCGGGCTTCGACCCGCGCTGGCGGGCTGAAGTGCTCGAGGCCTGGAGCGACGGCGGCGAGGCGCCCCGTGACGGCGGCGTCTACTGGCAGGCGCTGGGGCCGCGCTTCGAGACCCCGGCCGAGATCCGCTTGATTGCCCCCCACGCCGACGTGGTCGGCATGACGCTCGCGGCCGAGTGCATCGTCGCCGGCGAGCTCGACCTCGAATACGCGGCGCTCTGCGTCGTCGACAACCTTGCCAATGGCCTCGCCGAGGGGGAGCTGGACGTCGCCGCCCTCGAGGACGACCGGCTTGCCAACGCCGAGCGGCTGCGGGAGGGGCTGGCTGCGGTGCTGCCCAAGCTCGGGGCGGTCGGTCGATGAGGGCCCGGCCTCGCCGGGCTCGCCGGCGTGACGAGTTACGCCCGCCAACCAGGCAAAAATCGTCACAGGAGCGCCCCCGATGCCGCTGACGATCACCAACGCCCGCCGCGACGGCGAGGCCATCGGGGTGCGCTGCGCGGACGGCCTGATCGAGGCGATCGGCAGCGAGGTGGCGCCCCAGCCCGGCGACGAGACGATCGAGGCCGGCGGAGCGCCGCTGCTCCCGCCACTGGTCAACGGCCACACGCACGCGGCGATGACCCTCTTTCGCGGCAGCGGTGGCGACCTGCCGCTGATGCCGTGGCTGGAAGAGCGGATCTGGCCGGTCGAGGCGAAGCTCGGCGAGGAGGACGTCTACTGGGGGACGCGGCTGGCGTGCGCCGAGATGGCCCGCTCCGGCACGACCCGCTTCTGGGACATGTACTGGCACCCGGGCGCGGCGGCGCGGGCGGTGCTCGACGCTGGAATGAAGGCGACGGTGGGTGCGCCGCTGATCGACCTCGACGGCAACAGCGGCGGGCTGCGTCAGACGGCACTGCGCAGCCTCGACGAGCTCGCCGAGCTCGGTCCCTCGATCACCCCCGCCTTGGCGCCCCACGCGATCTACACGGTCAGCGAAGAGTCGCTGCGCTGGATCGGCGAGCTCAGCAGCGAGCGCGAGGTTCCAGTTCAGATCCACCTCTCCGAGACGGAGCAGGAGGTCGCGGACTGCCTTGCCGCCCATGGCGCCAGGCCGGCCGCCTACCTCGACGGGCTCGGCTTCCTCAGCCCGCGCACGGTGCTCGCCCACGGCGTCTGGCTCGACGAGGAGGAGCTGGATCTGATCGCGGCCCGCGGCTGCACCCTGGTTGCCAACCCCGCCGCCAACATGAAGCTCGCGGTCGGCGGCGTCTTCCCCTATCCCGCCGCGAGGGCGGCGGGGACCGCGATCGGCCTCGGCACCGACGGGGCCGGCTCCAACGACTCGCTCGACCTGCTCGCCGACCTGAAGCTGTTCGCGCTCAGCCAGAAGCACGCCGCCGCCGACCCGACCGCGATCGCCGCCGTCGACGCCTGGGCGGTGGCAACCGGAGCCCGAGCGCCGCTGCTCGGCGCCACTGAGCTCACCACCGGCGCCCCGGCGGACTTCGTCATCCCCCACCCCGACGCTCCCGAGTTGAGCTTCGGCGAGCTCACCTCAAACCTCGTCTACGCGGCCGCCGGCGCCGTCGTCGGGACCACCGTGGTCGGCGGCGAGGCGCTGGTCCGAAACGGCGAGGTCGACGGCCTCGAGGAGATCGTCGCCCGCGCCGGCGAGCGGGCACGCGGTTTGGGGCTGTGAACTGCCCGCAACGGGTATAGGCTCGGCCCAAGTGCCCGAGGCGAAAGCCGCAGACGACACCCACCCCCAGCCGAGCGCTTCCTCGGTCCGCTACGACGGCGCGACCAAGCGTTACGGCGACTCCAGCACGGCTGCTGTCGATCAGCTGACCCTCGAGGTCCCCGCCGGCGAGATCTGCGTGCTCGTCGGCCCCTCCGGCTGCGGCAAGACGACGGCGATGCGGATGGTCAACCGCACCGTCGAGATGACTGAGGGCGACATCCTCGTCGGTGAGCGTTCCGTGCGGGACCGCGAGCCGGCTCAGCTGCGCCGGGAGATCGGCTACGTGATCCAGCAGATCGGCCTCTTCCCGCACCGCACGATCACCCAGAACATCGGCGCCGTGCCGCAGCTGCTGGGCTGGAAGAAGGAGAGGATCCGCGCCCGCTCGACCGAGCTGCTGGAGCTGATCGGCCTCGACCCCGAGCTCGGCGATCGCTACCCGGCGCAGCTCTCCGGCGGCCAGCAGCAGCGCGTCGGCGTGGCCCGGGCGCTCGCCGCCGACCCGCTGGTGATGTTGATGGACGAGCCCTTCGGGGCGATCGACCCGATCAACCGCGAGCGCCTCCAAAACGAGTTCCTGCGCCTGCAGGCGCAGGTCCGCAAGACGATCCTCTTCGTCACCCACGACATCGACGAGGCGATCAAGATGGGCGACCGGATCGCGGTGATGCGCGAGCACGGCCGGGTCGAGCAGTACGCGACCCCGGCGGAGCTGCTGATGTCGCCGGCGACCGAGTTCGTCGAGGACTTCGTCGGCGCCGACCGGGCGCTGAAGCGGCTGGCGCTGATGCGGGTCGCCGACATCAACCTCTGGGAGGCGCCGCTGGCCTTTGTCGGCCAGGCCACCGGCGAGGTGCGGGCGAAGCTGGCCCGGCCCGACGTCGAAGTCCCCTACGCGCTGCTGGTCGACGCCGAGCGGCGGCCGCTCGGCTGGCTCTCCGAGCGCGACCTCGCCGGCGACACCGTGCCGGACCGGGCCGACTCGCCGCTCGGGCCAGTGCTCGACCGCGACGACATCATGCGCGACGCGCTCGCCGACCTGCTTCAGGGCGAGGCCCAGTACGCGCCCGTGACCGACCACCAGGGCCGCATCGACGGCGTCCTCTCGGTCGAGATCATCTCCGAGTTCCTCGCCTCGCCGGAGGCGAAGTCCGACGAGCACAGCGCCGTCGAGCGACCCCACGGCGCCGGGGACGCGGCGTGATCGCGACGCTTGCCGCCATGGTGCCGGCGCCACTGCTGGCCGCGGTCGGGGAAGTCGGCGAAGGGTTCTTCAAGGAACGGGACTCGAGCAGCCTTCCCTGTCAGGCGAAGCCGAACGAGATCTTCTGCTTCGACTGGGCGCGGGAACACATCGACCGCTTCGGGACGCCGGCCCTGCAGCAGCTCGAACTGGTCCTCTTCTCGGTCCTGCTCGGCTTCGTCGTCGCCTTCGCGCTGGCGCTGGTCGCCCACCGCAAACGCTGGCTGCGGCCCCCCCTGCTGGCCGTCACCGGCGTTCTCTACACGATCCCCAGCATCGCCTTCTTCTTCCTCCTGCTGCCGCTGACCGGCTTCGGCCGCGACACGGCGATCATCGTCCTCGCCGCCTACACGCTGCAGATCATCTACCGCAACACGATGGTCGGCCTCGCCAAGGTGCCGGCCTCGGTCAAGGACGCGGCACGCGGGATGGGGCTCACCGACCGGCAGATCCTCTGGCGGGTCGAGGTGCCGCTGGCGACGCCGGAGATCATCGCCGGGCTGCGGATCGCCACCGTCAGCACCGTGGCGATCGCGACCCTTGCCGTCTTCATCCAGGCCGGCGGCCTCGGCACCCAGATCTACGGCAGCGGCAACCTCACCTTCCCGACCGTGGTGATCATCGCCGGCGCGATCGGGATGCTGATGGCGTTCGCCTTCGACCTGGCGCTGCTCGGCGTGCAGCGCCTGACCACTCCCTGGCGGCGGGTGGCGGTGACGTGATGCCCGTCCACCCCCTCTTCGCCTCCTTCAGCGGCGCGATCGAATTCATCTTCACGCCGCAGGCCTCCAACGTCACCGGCGGCAAGTTGGTCGGCGGCTTCTCGCAGTCGATGGAACTGCTCCTCACCCAGCTGGAAGTGACCCTGATCGCGGTCGTCCTGGCCCTGATCGTCGCCCTGCCGCTCGGCCTCTACCTGGGCCATCGCGGCATCGGCGAAGTGCTGGCGATCGGGCTCGGCAACGCCGGGCGGGCAATCCCGGAGCTGGCGGTGATCGCCCTGGTCGCCAGCCTGATCGGGGTCGGCCTGCTGACGGTCGCCCCGGCGCTGGCAATCCTCGGGATCCCGCCGATCCTCACCAACGCCTACGTGGGCGTGCGCGAGGTCGACCGCTCGGCCGTCGATGCCGCCCGGGGGATGGGCATGACCGAGCTGGAGATCATCCGCCGGGTCGAGCTGCCGCTGGCGATCCCGACCGTGATGAGCGGCGTCCGCGGGGCCACGATCGCGATCGTGGCGACGGCGACGATCGCGCCCCTGGCCGGCGTCACCACCCTCGGCGACTACATCATCAACGAAAACGTCTACGGCGAGAACGGCGTCCTCGCCGGCGCCATCCTGGTCGCCCTGTTGGCGATCACGCTCGAGGGCCTGCTCGCCTTTCTGCAGTGGCGGCTCACTTCCGACGGACTCAAGCTGCAGACTGCCTGACCTGATTCCTACAAACACCCCCCAAGTCTCATCCACACGAAAGAGGAGGCATCCGTGAGAACCGACCACACGAGGCTGCGAGTCACGCTCGCCGCATTGCTGGCCCTGGCACTAACCCTGGGGATAGCGGCCTGCGGCAGCAGCGACGACTCCAGCTCAGATGAAGGCGGCGGTGGCGGCGGCGCGATCGTCTCCAATCCCGACAACGGCAAGGTCAACCTGACGATCGGCTCGAAGAACTTCCCCGAACAGGAAATCCTCGGGGAAATCTACGCGCAGGCCCTCAAGGCGGCCGGCTACAAGGTGAAGAGCGCCCTCAACCTCGGCTCGGAAACCGTCGCCCTGAAAGCGGTGAAGACGAACCAGATCTCCGGCTACCCGGAGTACGCCAGCACGGCGCTGACCTCGTTCTTCGGCCTCGAACCCGAAGAAGTCCCCGCCGACGCCACCGAAGCGTGGGAAAAAGCCAACGAAGAGTTTGAAAAAGAAGACCTGCAGGCCTTCGAACCGACTCCGTTCGCCAGCGCCAACGCGGTCGGTACGACCAAGAAGACGGCCGAAAAGTACGGCCTCGAGACGATCTCCGACCTCGACGGGGTCTCCGAAAAGCTATCGCTCTACGGGTCGCCCGAGTGCCGCCAGCGGATCGACTGCCTGGCCGGGCTGGAAAAACTGTACGGCCTGAAGTTCAAGTCGTTCACGCCGGTCGACATCAGCCTCCGCTACAACGTCCTCGAAAAGGGTCAGGCGGACCTCTCGATCCTTTTCACGACGGACCCGCAGCTCTCCGCCGAGAGCGACAAGTTCGTGATCCTCGAAGACGACAAGGAAGTCTTCCCGGCCGGCAACATCATCTTCGTGACCAAGAAGGCGACTGCCGAAAAAGCGGGCCCCGACTACGAAAAGACGATCCTGCAGGTGCAGGAAGGGCTTGACCTGAAGGTGATGCAGGAGCTGGATGCTCGGGTCGAACTCGAAAAGCAGACGCCTAAGGAAGCGGCGGCGGCTTACCTGAAGTCGGCCGGGTACACGGAATAGGGCAAACGGGGCGATCCCGGTAGGGGTTCCACTTAACTTTTTCGGTGTTCGCCGCGGGCCGTCCGAGCGGCGGGCGCCGAAAAGTACAAGACGTTCCACCCCTACCGGTATCGCCCCTTCACGCTCATCGGCTACCCGCCTGCTGCGGGGAGCCGCGTCGACACCCTTTGCGAAGTGGTTAGGGCCGGCATCGCGCGGCTCACGTGGTTACTGCAACAGTCTCTGCGACGCGGAGTCGCGCGAAGCAGATCCGGGCGGCCCAGGCTGCTGAGATGCCCGTGATTCCGGCTAGCAGGAGGGCGACGCGGGGGTCGTAGGTTTCGGCGAGCCAGCCGGCGAGGGGGCCGCCGATTGGGGTGGAGCCTAGGAAGACGACGGAGTAGAGGGCCATCACGCGGCCGCGCATCTCGGGGGCGACGGCGAGCTGGAGGCTGGAGTTGATCGTGGCGGCGAAGGTGACCGCGGCAGCGCCCATCAGGGCCAGGAGGGGGAGCTCCAGGGCCAGGGTCGGGACCGAGGCGCAGAGCAGGCCGAGGATGCCGAAGGCGAGCGCGCCGCCGGCGATCAGCTGCGGGCCGGTGCGGCCGTGGGCGCCGTTGACGAGGGCGCCGGCAATCGAGCCGACCGCCATCGCCGAGACCATCGCCGCGTAGGTGGCGGCGCCGCCGTCGAAGCTGAATTTGGCCAACAGCGGCAGGACGACCTGGAAGTTGTAGCCGAGGGTGCCGACCAGGGCCATCAGCGCCAGCGGCACCGCCAGCTCCGGGGTGCGGGCGACGTAGCGGAGGCCGGCGCGGATCGCGCCGGGACCGTGCGGCGCCACCGGCTCGGTGTGCAGGCCGCGGGGGTCCATCCCCCAGAGGGCGACGATCATCGCCACGAAGGTGAGCGCGTTGAGGCCGAAGCAGGCGACGACGCCGAGCCCGGCGATCAGCAGACCGGCGAGGGCCGGGCCGACGATCCGGGCCGCCTGGACGATGACGCTGTTGAGGCTGACCGCGTTGACTACCCGGCCCGGCCCGACCATCTCGTAGACGAAGCTCTGCCGGGTCGGGTTGTCGATCGCGTTGACGGTGCCCATCGCGAAGACCGCCAGGTAAACCATCCAGGGGGTGACGACGCCGGTAGCGGTGACGGCGAAGAGGGCGACGGCGGGGAGCGCCATCAGCGCCTGGGTGGCGATCAGCAGCCGCCGTTTCGGGAGCCGGTCGGCGAGCAGCCCGCCCCAGGCGCCGATCAGCAGCATCGGCAGGAACTGCAGCGCGGTGGTGAGGCCGACGGCGACGCCGCTGTCGGTCAGGGTGAGGATCAACCAGAGCGCCGCCACGGTCTGCATCCAGGTCCCGGACAGCGAGATCAGCTGGCCGATGAAGTAGCGCCGGTAGTTGGGAACCTCGAGCGAGTTGAAGGATCGGCGCAGGGCGGCGCTCACGAGGCGGCGCGCCGGGCCGGCACGCCATCACGCTCCAAGATGCCCTCGAGAATCTCCGCCGCCCGCTCCAGCGTCGCCACGTCCTCGGCGGGAAGGTCCCGCATCCGCTTCGCCAGGTAGGCGTTCTTGCGGCCGCGCAGGCGGCGCAGGCGCTCGCGCCCGGCGGCGTTGACGGCGACCAGGGAGCTGCGGCCGTCTGCCGGGTCGGGCGTGCGCTCGATCAGCCCCTCGCGGTCCAGGCAGCCCAGCGTCCGCGTCACCGTCGGCCGCTTCACCCGCTCCAGCTCGGCCAGCTCGCTCGGCGTCAGCGGCCCGTGGCGATCGATCGTCGCCAGCGCCGCCGTCGAGGTCGGCGTCAGCCCGCTCGTCTCCGCCCCCGCCTCCTGGCGCAGCCGGCGCGCGGTGCGAACGATCGCCATCCGCAGGCGGACGGCGGCGTCGGTGAGAGAGGTGTCGGTCTTCCCGGTCATTGATTAGCTCTGGTAATTAGTTTAGCAAATTAGTTTCCCCTTAAGGGCCACTGAGTAGCGTGCGGCTGGTGAGCGAAGCGGCGATCAGCGTCCGTGGCCTGCGCAAGGCCTACGGAGAGCACGAGGCAGTGCGGGGAATCGACTTCGAGGTGGCCGCCGGCGAAGTGTTTGGCTTCCTCGGCCCCAACGGCGCCGGCAAGACGACGACGATCGAGATCCTCGAGGGCTACCGTGAGCGCAGCGGCGGCGAGGTCTCGGTGCTTGGCGTCGATCCGGCCGCGCCCAATCGTGCCTGGCGCAACCGCGTCGGCCTGGTCCTCCAGGAGTGCGAGCTCGACCCGCTCTGGACCGTGCGCGAGGCGGTCGGCCTCTTCGCCCGTTTCTATGACCGGCCGCGGCCGGTCGAGGAGACGATCGAGCTGGTCGGCCTCGGCGAGAAGCGCGACGCCCGCATCGGCACCCTCTCCGGCGGCCAGAAACGCCGCGCCGACGTGGCGATCGGGATCGTCGGCGACCCCGACCTGATCTTCCTCGACGAGCCGACCACCGGCTTCGACCCCAGCGCCCGCCGCGACGCCTGGAACATGATCGAGGGGCTGAAGGCGCTCGGCAAGACGGTCTTCCTCACCACCCACTACATGGACGAGGCCCAGCATCTCGCCGACCGCGTGGCGATCCTCCGCGACGGCCGGATCGTCGCCCAGGGCACCACCGAAGAGCTGGGAGCCAGGATCGGCCGCCGAACCGTGATTGCCTTCGGCCTCGATGGCGGCCTCACGGCGGAGGAGGTGCGCACGCGGGTCGGAGCCGACACCGTCCAGCTCGCCGGGAACCAGGTCTCGATCGAGAGCGAGCGTCCGCAGGACGACCTCCTCGCGCTGCTGACGATGGCCGCAGAGCGCGGCGTCGAGCTGGAGGATCTGGAGGTGCGGCGGCCCAGCCTCGAGGACGTCTTCCTCGAGCTGACCCGCGAGGGGGCGCCGCGATGAGGGACCGCGGCATGATTCTTGCCCAGGCCCGGATGGCGATCCTGGTCGCGACGCGAACGCCGCGAACGCTGCTCTTCACGATCGCCTTCCCGCTCGTCTTCCTCGTCCTCTTCAACTCGATCTTCATCCACGGCAACGACACCGCGACGCTGCCCAACGACCTCAGGCTCAGCGCCCAGGCCTACTTCACGGCCGGGATCATCGCCTACGCCGTCGCCCTCTCCACCTTCACCACGCTCGCCGTCTCCCTCACCACCCAGCGCGAGAACGGCCAGCTGAAGCGCTACCGCGGCACGCCGATGCCGCCCTGGACCTTCATCGCCGCCCAAGTCCTGCGGGCGACCGCCCAGGGGCTGGCGATGGCGGCGCTGCTGCTAGCGGTCGGCGCGCTCGTCTACGGAGTGCCGATCCCCGGCTCGACCTTCCCGGCCTTCCTCGTCTACCTCGTCCTCGGCATCGCCACGCTCTGCTCGCTCGGCATCGCCCTGAGCAGCTTCACCCCCACCCCCGATTCCGCCTCGACGATCGCACCCTTCACCGTCGTCATGCTCGCCTTCTTCTCCGGCGTCTGGATCCCCGTCGAACAACTGCCCCATTGGCTGGAAACCTTCGGCAAGGTCTTCCCGCTCTACCACCTGGCCCTGGGCCTGCAGACCACCCTCTCCCCCCACGCCACCGGCAGCGGCCTCGACCTCCAAAACGTCCTGATCCTGGCGATCTGGGCAATCGCCGGCGCCCGGATCGCCAGCAAGCGCTTCAAGTGGGAGCCGCAGGCGGCGCGGAATTGAGCACTTAGCGACCGCACTGAAACCGAACGGTCGCGGCACTGCAAAGACTCAGCGTCCGGCTTATTCCGGGGCCAAATTCACCCCTAGGATCGCTGCAGGAGGGTGATGGAGGCTGGTGTCTCCACGCGGCTGACACCCGTTGTGCCCGATCAACCATCGGGTCCGGTTCGATTCCGGCGCCCTCCGCACAGCCAGCCGAGTGGGTCGAGCCTGGGGCGGTCTCGCTGGTAAGCTCAGCGAGGGTGTCAGCCGTGTGGAGGGTGGTTCCCTTCCGTCGCCAGACTCGACCCGCTCCGGCGGGTCTTGTCGTTTCTAGTACCGGTAGTGCTCGGGCTTGTAAGGGCCCTCAACGGGGATGCCGAGGTAATCGGCCTGGTCCTGGGACAGCTCGGTGAGGTCGACGCCGAGGGCTGCCAGGTGCAGGCGGGCGACCTTCTCGTCGAGGTGCTTGGGGAGGACGTAGACCTCCTTCGGCCCATACTTGTCCTGCTTGCTGAAGAGCTCGATCTGGGCGATCACCTGATTGGTGAAGGAGTTCGACATCACGAAGCTCGGGTGGCCGGTGGCGTTGCCCAGGTTCAGAAGGCGGCCTTCGGAGAGGACGATGATCGAGTGGCCGTCGGGGAAGCGCCACTCGTCGACCTGCGGCTTGATCGTGATCCGCTCGGCGTCGGAGGCTTCCAGCGCCGCCATTTCGATCTCGTTGTCGAAGTGGCCGATATTGCCGACGATCGCGTTGTGCTTCATCCGCGACATGTGGTCGGCGGTGATGATGTCCTTGTTGCCGGTGGCGGTGACGAAGATGTCAGCGCTCGCGACGACGTCATCGAGCTTGCGCACCTCGTAGCCCTCCATCGCCGCCTGCAGGGCGCAGATCGGGTCGATCTCGGTGACGATCACCCGGGCGCCCTGACCGCGCAGCGAGGAGGCGCAGCCCTTGCCGACGTCGCCGTAGCCGCAGACGACCGCGACCTTGCCGCCGATCATCACGTCGGTGGCGCGGTTGATGCCGTCGACCAGCGAGTGGCGGCAGCCGTAGAGGTTGTCGAACTTCGACTTGGTGACCGAGTCGTTGACGTTGATCGCCGGGAAGAGCAGATCGCCGGTCTCGGCCAGCTGGTAGAGCCGGTGGACGCCGGTCGTGGTCTCCTCGGTGACGCCTTTGATCCCGGCCCCGATCACGGTCCAGCGGCGCGGGTCCTCGGCGAGCGAACGCTGCAAAGTCTCGAGGACGATTTTGAACTCGGCCGAGTCGGCGCTGGCCGGGTCCGGGACGGCGCCGGCCTGCTCGAACTCCGTTCCCTTGTGGACCAGCATGGTCGCATCGCCGCCGTCGTCGAGGATCATGTTCGGCCCCTCGATGTCGGGCCAGAGCAGCGCCTGCTCGGTGCACCACCAGTACTCCTCCAGGGTCTCGCCCTTCCAGGCGAAGACGGGGATGCCGGCCGCGGCGATCGCGGCGGCGGCGTGGTCCTGGGTCGAGAAGATGTTGCAGCTGGCCCAGCGCACCTCGGCGCCAAGCGCGACCAGGGTCTCGATCAGCACCGCGGTCTGGACCGTCATGTGCAGCGAGCCGGTGATCCGGGCGCCCGCCAGTGGTTTCGACTCGCCGAACTCCTCACGCGTCTGCATCAGGCCGGGCATCTCCACCTCGGCCAGTGAAATCTCTTTGCGGCCGAACTCGGCGAGGCCGATGTCGGCGACTTTGTAATCGTGCGTGAGCGTGCTGACGGTCATCTGCGAAACGTCTCCTGATTGGTTGCGGAAGAGGCCATGGTACGCGAAGGGGGTCGAGCGGCCGGCGTCGAATCAATCGCGGTGAGCCAGAACCAGCCCGATACGCCGGTTCGCTACGCGCCCGGCATGGACGCGCGCAGCACCCGCGTCGCCGAACGGCTGAACACGCCGATGCTGATCGCGGCGGCGCTGACCCTGCCGACGGTGGCGCTGACCGAGGCCCAGACCCACGGCACCCTCCGCGACGTCGCCGTCGTCCTCAACTGGGTGACCTGGATCGCCTTCCTGATCGAGCTGGTGGTGATGCTGAGCGTCGTCCCCGACCGCTGGAAGTGGATCCGCCGCCACCCGCTGGACATCATCATCGTCATTCTCACCCCGCCGATCCTGCCCGCCGGCCTGCAGAGCCTGCGCGCCCTGCGTCTCCTGCGACTGCTTCGCCTGCTGCGCCTGGCCCAGCTCTCCCGGGAGGTCTTCTCGCTCGAGGGGCTGCGCTACGCCCTGCTGCTCTCGGTCCTCACCGTGATCGGCGGCGGCGCCCTCTTCGTCGGCTTCGAGCACCAGCAGGACCTCAGCGTCTGGGACGGGATCTACTGGGCGGCGACGACGATGACGACGCTCGGCTCGAACATCTACCCGACCACGACCGGCGGCGAGATCGTCAGCGTCGTCGTCCTGATCATCGGCATCGGCTTCGTCGCCCTGCTCACCGGCGCCTTCGCCCAGCGCTTCCTCGCCCCCGAAATCGCCGAGATCGAGGAAGAGCTGGAGAGCGAGCAGATCTCCCCCGAGGCGATCGCCCTCCGCGAGCTGCGCAGCGTCCAGGAACAGCTGCAGAGCCTCACCGTCGCCGTCGAGCAGATCGCCGCGGAACGCGCCGCGAAATGAGCGCGTTCGTCATTTGTCGCGCATAGCGAGACAAACAACGAACGCACCCCTCCGCCTCAGTCCTCGTCGTCCTGCTCCTCGGCGATCTTGGCCTCGAGCTGCTGCATCACGTCGGGGTCACGGAGGGTGGTGACATCGCCCAGGGCGCGGCCCTCGGCGATGTCGCGGAGGAGGCGGCGCATGATCTTGCCGGAGCGGGTCTTGGGCAGGTCGTCGGCCCATATGATCCGCTTCGGGCGGGCGAATTTGCCGATCCGCTCGGCGACCGTGGCGCGGATGTCTTCGACCAGCTCCTCGGAGCCCTCGAGGTCGCCGGTGAGGGTGACGAAGGCGCAGATCGCCTGGCCGGTGTCCTCGTCGGACTGGCCGATCACGGCCGCCTCGGCGACCTTCTCGTGGGCGACGATCGCCGACTCGACTTCGGCCGTCGAGAGCCGGTGGCCGGAGACGTTGACGACGTCGTCGATCCGACCGATCACCCAGAAGTAGCCGTCGGAGTCGCGGCGGGCGGCGTCACCGACCAGGTAGCGCTCGGTCCCGAACTTCGCGAAGTAGGTCTCAACGAAGCGGTCGTCCTCCTTGTAGAGGCCGCGCAGCATCGAAGGCCAGGGGCGCTCGAGGACCAGCAGGCCCTGCCCGTCCTCGACCGGCTCGCCCTGCTTCTCGTCGACCACCTGCGCCTCCACGCCCGGGAAGGGATGCGTCGCCGAGCCCGGCTTGGTCGCGGTGATCCCCGGCAGCGGCGTGATCATGATCGCGCCGGTCTCGGTCTGCCACCAGGTGTCGACGATCGGGCAGCGGTCGCCGCCGATCACCTTGCGGTACCAGAGCCAGGCCTTGGGATTGATCGGCTCGCCGACCGAGCCCAGCAGCCGCAGCGAGGAGAGGTCGAATTCGCCAGGGATCTCGGCGCCCCACTTGATGAAGGTGCGGATCGCCGTCGGCGCCGCGTAGAGGATCGTCGCCTTGTAGTCCTGGATCAGCTCCCACCAGATCCCTTTGTGCGGGTGGTCGGGCGCGCCCTCCCACATCACGCTGGTGGCGCCGTTGGAGAGCGGCCCGTAGACGATGTAGGAGTGGCCGGTTACCCAGCCGACGTCGGCCGCGCACCAGTAAACGTCCTCCTCCGGCTTTAGGTCGAAGACGTAGCGATGGGTGGCGGTGACGCCGGCGAGGTAACCGCCGGTGGTGTGGAGGATCCCCTTCGGCTTCGCGGTCGAGCCGGAGGTGTAGAGGATGAAGAGCGGGTGCTCGGCCTCCATCGGCTCGGCCGGGCACTCGCGCTCGGCCCGCTCCATCGCCTCGTCGTAGAAGACGTCGCGCCCCTCCCGCATCGGGCACTCGACGTCGGTGTGGCGGACGACGACGATCGTCTCCAGGGACTCGAGGTCGTCCATCTGCTCGTCGACGGCAGACTTGATCGGCGCCGTCTTGCCTTTGCGGCGGGCGCCGTCGACGGTGACCAGCGCCTTGGCGTGGGAGAACTCCATCCGCTCCCGCACCGATTCGGCGGAGAAGCCGCCGAAGACGACGTTATGGGGGGCGCCGATGCGGGCGCAGGCAAGCATCGCCACAACCACCTCGGGGATCATCGGCAGGTAGATCCCGACCACGTCGCCCTTCTCGACGCCGAGGTCCTTGAGCGCGTTGGCAAAGCGCTGGACGTCGCGGTGCAGGTCGGCGTAGGTGACGTCGCGCCGCTCGCCTTCCTCGCCGCGCCAGTGGAAAGCGACGCGGTCGCCGATGCCGGCCTCGACGTGGCGGTCGAGGCAGTTGGCGGAGGCGTTCAGGCGCCCGTCCTCGAACCACTTGTAGAAGGGCGGGTTGGAGTCGTCGAGCCCCTGGCTCGGCTCGGTCTCCCAGTCGAGCAGCTCCTTGGCCTGGCTCGTCCACCACCCCTCGGGGTCGGCCGCGGCCTGCTCGTAGATCGCCGGGTCGCGCCACAGCGCCCGCTCGCGGAACTCCTCCGGTGGCTCGAACTTCTCGATCTCCAGCATCGCCTCGAGCTCGCGCTCGAGACTGCCCTGCTCCTCCTCAGTCGCCATCCGTCTCTCCTTTCCCGCTCACTCGCCCCAGCGGCTACCTCAATCTCCCAATGGTCCAACCGGCAGGACCGTTCGCCCGAAGGTCGAGTTGGTAACCGCCGCAAAGGATGCATACCAGGCAGCGACCGCGGTGGCCAGGCCCGCCCAGCCGCCGGCTTCGACCAGCCCTTCGGTTTCGCTGGAGTTGCCGATCCCGAGCAGGAGGAAGGTGATCGCCAAGAGGCAGAAGACCAGCGCGATCGCCATCGTCGTGCGCAGCGAGGCGATGAACATGTAGGTGGTGAAGACGCCCCAGCCGATCAGATAGAGGTCGACCGCGGCGCTGACGTGCTCGGCTGGGATCTCGCCGGCGAAGAAGGTGACGAAGGCCCAGTAGGAGACCCAGAAGGCGCCGAACGAGGTGAAGGCGACGGCTCCGAAGGTGTTGCCGGTGCAGAACTCCCACATCCCGGCCAGAACCTGGGCGAGGCCACCGTAAGCGAGTGCCAACCCCAGCACGACCGGCTCCCCGGCTTTGCTGACCAAGCCGGCGTTGAACATGCTGAGGACAAAGGTGGTGAGCGCGAAGGCGGCGAGGCCGAGTGGTCCGGGATCGGCAGGTTTCCAGCCAACGCCGACGCCGTTGCGGCCAATCTCGGAAGCCGGTTCGCGAGCGGGCGCCTGAGTGCGGCTGAACCGTGCTGGGCCTACGGATGCCGGCTACTGCCGACGAGCCGCAAGCCCCGGGCGAGGAAGCGATCCCAGTAGCCGCCCAGCCAGTCCGAGATCGCATCGATCTTGGCGCGTAGCGAGGGCGCCCAGAGGATCACCGCGGCCGTCGCGCCGAGGACGGCGCCGGCGAGGACGTCGCTGGGGAAATGGACGCCGAGGGCGACGCGGCCGACCGAGAGCACGGCAGCGGCAAGCAGGGCCACGGCCCCCCAGCGGCGGTGGCGCAGGAAGATCGCCATCGCGATCGCGAACGAGGCGGTGGCGTGGTCGCTCGGGAAGCCCGGGTCGGCGACGTGCCCTGAAAAGAGGTGGACGCCGCCGGAGTCGACCACGAAGGGACGCGCGCGATCGACGAGTTCGGAGATGACCTTGGCGACCGCCAAGGCTGCCCCGGCGCTCAGCGTGGCCGCAACCGCCGTTCGCCTCCAGGCGGCATTGCGGGCACCGGTGGCGGCAAGGAAGACCAGGGCCAGGGTGGCGATGAACAGCGCCTCGGAGACGTTGACGAAGAAGAGCAGCGGATCCTCGACCGCGTCGTGGCGGTAGAGGAAGTCGTTGAGCGCGTGGAGGATCGACCAATCCATCGCGGCCAGGCTGTCACACCCGGATAAAGGCCCGGTCAGGAATCGGTCGCCCGGGCGGCCATCCGCGCCGGGCTGATCCGCACCACGTCCCAGGCGAGCCCCACTTTCTCCAGGGCCCAGATCACCGCCCCCGAGCCGTCCAACTCCCACCGACGCAGGCCGTGCCGGGCCGAGGTTGGGAACGCGTGGTGATTGTTGTGCCAGGACTCCCCCATCGTCGGCAGCGCCAGCCAGGCGAGGTTGCGGGAGTGGTCACCGGTCTCGTACGGCTGGCGCCCGAAGAAATGGCAGAGGCTGTTGACGCTGAAGGTGACGTGGTGGAGGACGAAGATCCGCACCGCGCCACCCCAGAGCATCCCGGTGAGACCGCCGACGACGGTCCCGGTCAGGGCCCAACCGAGAGCAAAGGGGAAGACCAGCCCGAGCAGCACCCAGGCAAAGAAGGTGGCATCGACGAACCGCATCAGGGGATCGGCGCGCAGGTCCTTCGCGTAGCGGTCTTCGTCGGCGACCTCGGCGTCGCGGAAGACCCAGCCGATGTGGGCGTAGAAGAGGCCGCGGAGGGCGCCGCGGAAGCCGGAGCCGTGGCCGACGTGCGGACTGTGCGGATCGCCCTCCTCGTCGGAGAACCGGTGGTGCTTGCGATGGGTGGCGACCCACTCGATCACCGGCCCCTCGACCGCCGCCGAACCCAGCACCGCCGCCGTCAGCCGCAGCCAACGATGCGTTTTGAAGCTGCCATGGGTCAGCAGCCGGTGAAAGCCCACAGTGATCCCAAAGCCGAACAGCAGGTAGGTGACCGTGAAGACGACCAGGTCGTTCCAGTGCAACAGCCCACCCCAGCCGAACACGATCGCGGCGACAAGCAGCAACGGCGGCACCAGGGTGACCACGGCACTGGCAAAACGATCGAGGGCGGGGTTCTCGACCGGGCGCGTATCCGGCCGCGCCGCAGACGTAGTCAAGCGTCCAACTCCATGCCAATGCACCTCATCTGCGCCTCCTGCTCCTGTCCGTCGGACGCGGGAGTGTATTCGGCGCCCCTAAGGAAAGCCTTAGCGGCCGGCGGACCAGCCCATGACCCTGCTCAGTAGCCGGAGGGATGCCTGGCGATGAAACCTTCGGGCGAGTCGACCCAGGGGCTGTGCCAGCGCGGGCCGGGACCGCCGACGGTGTCGAAGGCGATGCCGGCGACGACCATCCAGGCGTGTTCGGCGTTGGCGTAGACGGTGATCCACTGGCCGGGGCCGGGTTCGCCCCAGGTCTCCAGGCCGGTCGAGTCGAGCGGGCTTTCCAGGAAGCCGCCGCCGTGCAGGGCGAAGCTGACCGCACCCGAGCAGTCATAGCCGGAGGATTCGAAGGAGCCGTGGCCGCCACCCCAGATGTAGGGAGTGGTGGCGATCGAGTTGGCGGCGGAGATGACGCTCTGGACGGCGGAGGGCGCAGAGGCTGGGGCGCTCGCTTCGCTTTCGCTGATCACCTGCGCTTCCTGGCCGGGGGTCAGCGGGGCAGGCACTTCGCCGGTCGGTGCGGGGCCGCCTTCGGAGGCGATCTGGTTGGAGATCGAGGCGAGGTTGTCGCTGAGCGCTTCTTCGCGGGACTCCAGCGTTTCCATAGCTTCGCGCCGTTCCGCCTGGGCGGACTTCAGTTCGGCGAAGCGGGCCTCGGCTTCCTGGCGGGCGGCGGCGACTTCCCGCTCGATCGCGGCGACGGCGTCGCGGCTGGCTTCGATCTTCTCGCGGTTGGCGGCAAGCTTTTTGACGCTGGCGGTGACCTCGTCGCGCAGCGTCTTCACCCGCTCGACGACCGAGTCGTCGTAGCTCTGGATCCGGTTCAGATATTCGGTCTGGGCGGCCAGCTCCGACCAGTCGCTCGATTCGAGGATCGCGTTGACCGCATCCGGCGAGCCCGTCTCGTAGATCGCGACCAGGCGACCGCTGAGCACGCCGAGGGCGCGGTGCAGCTGCGCCCGCACCCGCTCGAGGTGCGCTTCTTCCTTCTCGAGGGCCTTCGTCGCCGCTTCCAGCTCGGCCTGCTTTTCGGCCAGTTCCGCCTCGACCGCGGCCTGCTTCTGGCGCAGCGCCGAGACTTCGCCGATCATCGAGTCGATTGCCTGGTTCTGTGCGGCGATCGTGTCCGCCAGGGAGCTCTGGCTTTCGCGCACGTGGTCGAGCTTGCCCTGGGTCGCCTCCAGCTTTTCCTGCGGCGTCTCGGCCGGAGCACGCCCCTCCCAAGCGACCGCGAAGAGGCAGAGGGCGCTCAGCAGCAGCGCCGCCAGCAGCAGGAAGCGCCGCTTGGCAGGGTGGGGATGAAGAGAAGGAGCACGCATGAGCGTCGCCGTCCCCAGCAAGGGATCAAGCGAAGCTGCGCAGGCTAGCGAAGGGGACTCAAGGCCATTAGCGGTTGCTCATAACTTGCAACTTCGCTTGCAAATTGCGCACTTCTGGAGGAAAAAACACCCCCGCCGCGACGCGCGCGACGGGGGTGTCGAAAAGCCCTAAGGGAACTAGGCGAGCAGCTTGGTCTTCGCCTGGTCGAACTCCGCCTGGGAGATCGCGCCCTTTTCCTTCAGGTCGTTGAGTTTGTGCAGCTCGTCGGCCGGGCTGCTGTGCGCCTGGGTCCGGACGTATTCGTCGAAATGCTGTTTCGCGTCCGCCTGGGCTTTGATCGTACGGTCGCGCATCCCCGAACCGCGGGCGATCAGATAGACGAGCGCGGTCAAGAACGGGATGAAGACGAGGAACAGCACCCAGACCGCCTTCCACCAACCGGACAGCTCGTGGTCGCGGAAGAGGTCGGTGAGGATCGTGAAGAGGATCCAGATCCAGACGATGAAGAAGAAGATCTCGAGGGTGAGGAGAAGCAATTCACCGAGACTGATGTCGGCCAGGGGCAACAAGCTCTGTTCCTTTCGGTTTGACGGACTTGTCCAAGCCTATTCGCCACGCAGGCGCCAGGCAAAGAGCACGGCGGAGATCGAGGTGGCCAGGTTGAGGCTGGAGACCCCCTCCCGCATCGGGATCGAGACGCGGGCGTCGGCGGCGCCGAGCAGCGAGTCGCTGAGCCCGTCGCGCTCGGTGCCGAAGGCGAGGATCGCCCGCGGCGGCAGCCGAGCCGGGTCGAGCGGCTCGCCCTCCGGGTCGAGCGCCAGCAGGGGGCGCTCGCCGCGCGGCAGCGAGTCGAGCGAGGCGACGGGCAGCGCGAACTGCAGGCCGGCGGCGCCGCGCACGGCGTCGGCGTGCCAGGGGTCGTGTTCGCCGGTGGTCAGCAGCGCCGCCGCGTCGGCACCGGCGGCGACGCGGATGCTGGCGCCGATATTGCCCATGTTGCGCGGGTCCTCGAGCAGGACAACCGGGGCCGGCCGTTCGTCGGCGAGGACCGCGCCAACGTCGACGGCCGGGCGGCGCGCCACCGCTACCACCCCGGTCCGCGGCGTCAGCGGCGCCAGGCGATCGAGCGTGGCGGCGTCGATCGGCTCGACCGTGGCCGCGAAACGCCCGGCGAGGTCCGGGGCCAGCTCGGCGGCGAGCGCCTCGAGGGCGCCCGGGTCGGTCGCGTAGGCCTGTTCGACATCGGCGCCGAAGCGCAGGGCGTGCTTGAGGGCGTGGAACCCCTCGATTACGACCAGGCCGCGGTCGCGCCGCGCCCGGCGGAAGTGATGGATGAGCTCGTCGCCCACGCGGGCATCATGAACCGATCCGGACCAGCTGGTCGCGGCCGGCGCCCTTCGCTTCATAGAGCGCCGCGTCGGCACGGGCCAACACGTCCGCGACCGACTCGGCGGGATCCCAGCGAACCAGCCCCGCCGAGCAGGTCTGCTCTTCCGGGGTGGCGGCGCGCAGCCGCTCGACGATCTCGGCGGCGTCGTCGAGCCCGCAGTCGGGCAGCACGATCAGGAACTCCTCGCCGCCGAAGCGGACCAGCAGGTCTTCGCCGCGCAGCTCGCCGTCCCAGGCGATCGCACAGTCGCGCAGCAGCACGTCGCCGCCCATGTGACCGTGCGTGTCGTTGTAAGCCTTGAACAGATCGAGATCGATGATCGCCAGGCAGAGCGGCGCCTCCGAGCGCCGCGCCCGCGCCATCTCACGCGGCAGGACCTCGTCGAGGGCGCGCCGGTTGGGCAGCCCGGTGAGGGCGTCACTGCGGGCCAGCTGCTCGACCTCGTGCAGCAGGGATTCGCGTTCGGACTCCACCCGCTTCAGCTTGGTGACGTCGGAGGCGCGAGCGTAGATCAGCGACTCCTCGCTCTCCAGGGTGGCGCTCCAGCGCAGCCAGTGGACACTGCCGTCCTTGGCCATGTAGCGATTCTCGAAGCCGACGTGGCCGGCACCCTCGAAGAGCGCCGCCGCCTCGGCCGCAGTGCGCTCGCGATCCTCGGGGTGAACTCGCTCGAGGAAGGGAACGGCGCGCAGTTCGTCACGGGTGAAGCCGAGGGTCTCCTCCCAGGCTTCGTTGAGCTCGACGAAGTAGCCGTCGAGGTCGGAGGTGCAGAGCATGTCGCGCGAGAGTCGAAGAAACGGCGGGCGCGGAGGTCGGCGCGCTGGCGCCGGGCGACCAGGGTGGTCGTGAGCGCGGCGACGACGGTCAGCGAGATCGCGGTGAAGATCCAGCGGGTGACGGGCGAGTAGCCGGCGGTGCTCGGCACGAGGGCGAGCGAGGTCGCGTAGACGGTGAGGATCCAACCGAGGTGGGCGGCGACGAGACGACGCGGGAAGTAGTAACCGGCGATCAGCGTCGTCCAGACGAAGATCGATCCGTACTGGCCGGCGGCGACGCCGCTGGCCAGGGTCAAGGCACCGCTGGCGACCACCGTGGCGGCAAGCACGACGTGGGTGACCGGAAGCGGGATGTGCCGGGAGAAGCGGACGCAGAGGAGACCCGACAGCGCCATCGCCCCCGCCAGGACGATCAGCACGGTCGTGTCGCCACCCGCCGGATGGGGCAAGGCCAGGGAGAGGGCGACCAGGAGGGCGCCGCCGATCAGCAGCAGGCCGGCGGCGCGGGCGGCCGAACGGGCGCGGCGACCTAACGTGCCGCGCCTTCTGCGAAAGGATCCTTTTCTATTTTTCCCTGCAAGCACGCAAGGAGCACATCGGCGGAGCGGCGGTTTCCTTTAGCTCCTGACGACCTCGAACTGGGTCATCAGTCCATGGTCCTCGTGGTCGAGCATGTGGCAGTGGATCACGAATTTGCCGAGGTGGTCGCTGAAGTGGCCGGCAACGAGGATCCGTTCCCCGGGATAGACGAAGAAGGTCTCCTTGAGGCAGTCTTCCCAGGGCGGCGGCGGCTTGCCGTCGCGGGCGAGCAGGTACCAGTCGTTGTGATGGATGTGCATCACGTGGGCGACGTTGGTGCGGTTGTGGATCTCCCAGGTCTCGGTCGTGCCGAGGACCGGGAAGGCGTCGGCGCGGGCGGGGTTGAAACGCCGGCCGTTGATCAGCCAGGTGGTTCTGAAGAGGCCGCCGATTTCGATCGTCCAGCTGCGGTCCGGCGAGCGCTTTGCTGACTTGGTCCAGGCCGGCAGCGGTCGCAGCCGCCGCGGCACCCGGGTGCGATCCGGGAGGTGCTCGGGGCCGACCCGGAATTGCATCAGGGCGCCGACGTAGGTGCGGCTGCCGAACCCCTGCCGCCTTGACTCCGGAGCGCTGCGGAGCTCGACCGTCTCGCCACGGGCGGCGGCGAAGTCGACGATCACCTCGACCCGCTCGGCCGGCCCGATCAGCACCTCGCGGCGGCGCACCGGCCGCGGCATCAGGCCGCTGTCGCTGGCGATCTGGACCAGCGACGCACCGTTGGAGAGGAAGAGGTTGTAGGCGCGGAACTGAGAGACGTTGAGCAGCCGCAGCCGGTAGCGACGCGCCTGCACCCGGTGGTGGGGCATGAAGGCGCCGTTGACCAGGACCGAGCGACCGAGGATGCCGTCGGCCGGGGGCTGCTGGCCGGCAAAGGGATCGGTCAGCTGGTTGTGAGAATCGAAGCTGCGATCGGCGATCAACAAAGGCAGGTCGCGGTCGCCGCTGGGCAGCGGCAGCGAGGCGTCGAACTCGTCGTCGACGATCCACATCCCCGCCAGCCCTTTCCAGGCGTGCGGCGCGGTCTTGTCGAGGCGGTGGTCGTGGTACCACTGGAAGGCGGCTCGTTCGGGGTGACCGCCTTCGGTCAGGTCGTAGACGTAGGTCTTGCTCCCTCCCGGGCGCAGCAGCAGGTCGTTGCCGGAAGCGCGCGGCGAGAGCCCCTGGGGGACGTCGCAGTAGAAGGAATTCGGATGCGCGGCGGTCAGCCCACCAGGCTGGCCGTCGAACTCGCTGCGGTTATGGCCACCGTGGAGGTGGATGCTGAGCTCCCCGACCTTGGCCGGCAGCTCGTGGCGAAAGGTGACCTTGGTGCGGTGCCCGGCTGGGCGGCGTACGGTCGGGCCCGGGAAGCTGCCGCCGAAGGTCCAGAGGCGCGTCTTCGGGCCGGGGAATATCCGCGCCTCGGCCTCGCGGATCGGGATCTCCAGGTCGGCGCCGTCGAGCACCGGCGGGATCGGCAGCTGCTCGCGAAAGGGAACTGCGCCGAGGGCGCTCGGGGTGTCCTCGCCGAGCGGCAGCAGCCCGCGCAGGGGCCCACTCCCCGGCGCCAGCAGGGCAGCGGCGCCGCCGCCTAGGGCGCCGAGGAAAGCTCGGCGCCCCAGGCGCGGCGGAGTTGAGCCGAGACCAGACGTGCTGCTAGCTCGTCGCCGGCGGTGCTTCGACCTTGAACGACCCGTGCATCCAGGGGTGGACGGCACAGATGTAGTGGATCGTCGTGCCGGCTTCGGCGGTTACCTGCTCTTCGAACGTGGCATTGGGCTTCTGGCCGGTGAACCAGGAGTCGCCCTTTTCCTTCAGGTTGCCCTCGGTGCTCCAGCCGGCGGGCCCGGCGTCGACCGGGTTGATCGTCGGCGGTCCGTTGCCTTTCACCCCGTGCCAGTCCGCGATCGCTTTGCAGATGTGGTTCGGCGTGAAGCAGAGCTTGCGCTGCGGCTTGGTCTTCGGGACCAGCGACGCTTCGACCAGCGAGAGCGTGTGCGGGCCGACTTTTTTCGCGTCGGTCTGGCTGACGATTTTGAGCATGTCGCCGTAGCCGACGGTCTGCGGGCCGACGAAGCGGAGCCCCGCCTTGCCATCGCGGATGTAGATCGTGTCGGTCTTGCCGGTGGCCGGGACCGGCGAGGTGGTATCGGCGCCCGAGGCGAAGGTCGGAATCGCAACCGCCAACGCCACCGCAGACACCACAACCAGGGAAAGCCGCTTCAAGTTGTCTCCTTTCGCGCGCCGCACTCCCCAGCCCGGCGCGGTTTTTCACAGTTTGCGACACGGTAATAGCTGACTCGGAACCCTTCAAGGGACTAGCCTGCCGCCATGCCTACCTACCTCCACACCTGCTACCGAATCGGCGACATCGACCGCTCCGTCGCCTTCTACGAAAAGCTCGGCTTCGAGGAGGCCGGCCGGATGCCGATCGGCGACGAGGCGATCAACGTCTTCATGGGCCTGCCCGGCGACGAACCGCGCCTGGAGCTGACCTACAACCATGGCGTCGACTCCTACGAGCACGGCACCGGCTACAACCACATCGCCCTGCTCGTCGACGATCTCGACGAGACCCTCGCCGGCCTCGCCGAGCAGGGCGTCGATCCCGAAAAGCCCCCCTACCGCCCCGGCGGCCGCACCGAGGGCCACCGGATCTGCTTCGTCAGGGACCCCGACGGCTACCGCATCGAGCTGATCGGCGAGTAGGGCCTCAGAAGAGGTCGAAGATGCCGATGCAGCCGGCGAGGTTGACCCTCCGGGGAGCAGTGGGCCGACGCGCCTGCCAGCACCCCGAGTCGTCGCTTTTCGCCCAGTAGGCGACCTCGCCGCCGCCGCTTCCAGGATCGGGTTCGATGAAGATCGCGCAGCGCCACCGCCCGCTCGCGGCCTTGTGGCAGCGGCCACCGGGCGAGTGGGATCCCAGCTCGCTGGAGATCGATTCGCCGAGGTGATCGCCGTGGACCCCGATCACCAGCGCGGGCCGGTAAAGGAACAGCGCCGTGACCGCGAGAAAGGCGATCGCGACGAGCGCGAAGCCGACCAAGACGAGCTTGCGGCCAGTTGACATCGGCCGAGTGAATCAGCTGTGGCAACGCCGCCGCGCCAGGCCGGCCCGATCAGCCGGGGCTGATGCCGCCGCCGGCGGGGGGCGGCGTCGCTTCAGGGGTCGGAGTCGGCGTGGGCGTCGCTTCGGGAGCGTTGCCTTCTCCCCCGCCTTCACCGCCACCTTCCTTCTTGCTGCCTTCGTCTTCGGCTTCTTCGCCTTCTTCTTCGGCTTCGTATTCGTAGTCGTATTCGCTTTCGTAGCCGCTGCTGTAGCCGGAGCCGGAGGCGTGGCCGCTGTCGTAGCCGGAAAGTTCAGGCAGGGTCGAGGGGGCTTCGAATTCGGGGCATTCGCCTTCCTGGGCGGCTTCCATGTAAGAGCGCCAGATCGGGCCGGCAGTGGGTCCCCCGTAGCCGGTGTATTCGCGCGTGGTCGGGTGGCCGACCCAGACGGCGGTCGAGAACATCGGCGTGTAGCCGACGAACCAGGCGTCTGACTCTTCCTCGGAGGTGCCGGTCTTGCCGGCCTCCGAGCCACAGCCCATGTAGGTGTAGCCGGCGCCGGTGCCCTGGGTGATGACGCCCTCGAGAATCTTCGTGACGGTGTAGGCCTGGCCCGGGGTGAGGACCCGTTCGCCGTCGCCGCCGGCGAGCTGGTCGACGTTGCCGTCCGGGAACTTGACGCGGCTGACAGCGGTCGGCGGGTGGTGGATGCCGCCGTTGGCGAGGGTCGCGTAAGCGTCGGCCATTTCCAGCGGCGAGACGCCGTAGGCGAGACCGCCAATGCCCTCGGCCGGGACCGACTGCAGGGGCGCTTCGATGCCCATTTCTTCGGCCGTCTGGGTGACGTTTTCGGGGCCGACGTCGAGGTCGAGCTGGGCGAAGACGACGTTGACCGACTCCCAGGTCGCCGCGTCGAGGGACATCGTGCCAATGCCCTCCTCGGCGTTGTGGACTTCCCAGGTGCCGCCGCCCGGCAGGTCGAGGGTCTTCGGCGAGGTGCCGTCGTAGTAGGTGCTGGCGGGGTCGATTCCCTGCTTGACGGCGGTGGTCAGCACGAAGGTCTTGAACGAGGAGCCGGGCTGGCGGTGCGCCTGCCAGGCGTAGTTGAACTGGCTTTCGTTCGCGTAGCCCTCGGTCGAGGCGAGGGCGACGATCGCGCCGGTGTCCGGTTCGACCGAAGCGAGCCCGGCGGTCGGGCCGCCTTCGGGGTAGCAGAAGCCGCTTTCGGTGCAGGAGTTGACCGCCGATTCGGCCTTTTCCTGCAGGCTCGGATCGATCGTCGTGTAGGCCTTGAGGCCGCCGTTGCGGACCGTATTGATCCCGTAGCGATCGATCAGTTCCTGCTGGACGAGGTCGAAGAGCGCCTGGTCCTTGATCAGCCGATACTTGTGGCCGGGGTTGAGGCCCAGCCCTTCGGTCTTCGCCTCGAGGAATTCCTCCCGGCTGATGTAGCCCTGTTCGGCCATCACCATCAGCACCTCGTTGCGCCGCTTCAGCGCCGCCTTGGGGTCGAGGAAGGGGTTGTATTCGGAGGGCGCCTGCGGCAGACCGGCGATCAAAGCCGCTTCGGTCAAGCCCAGTTCCTTTGCCGGCTTCGCGAAGTAGGTCTGCGCGGCCGCCTCGGCACCGACCGCGGTCTGCCCTTCGACCGTCCCGTAGGGGGAGGTGTTGAGGTAGGAGGTGAGGATCCACTCGCGGTTGTGCTTTTCGAACAGGTCGTTGGCGAGATGCGCTTCGATCAGCTTTCGCTTGATCGTGTCTTCGGGGTTGTGGATGTAGAGGTTGCGGACCAGCTGCTGGGTGATCGTCGAGGCACCCTGCACGGGCTTGCCGCCGGCCAGCGCGTCCTTCCAGGCGGCGCGGGCGATGCCTTCGGGGTCGAGGGCGCCGTGCTTGAAGAAGTTCTTGTCCTCGATCGCGACAGTCGCGTCCTTGAGCACCTGTGGCAGCGCTTCGCCGGAGACCGGCTGGCGGACGTTTTCGGAGCGGATGAAGCCGATCAGGCTGCCGTCGGCGGCGTAGATCGCCGAGGAGCGGCCCTTCTGGACCGGCTTCAGGCTCGAGAGCGGCGGCGCCGAGTTGTAGACATTGAGCGCCCAGGCGGCGGCGATCCCACCGGCGACCGCCAGCAGCGCCGCCAGCACCGCGAGCGGCAGCAGCACCTTCTTCCAGCCGGACTTGTGGACGCGACGGCGCCTGCGAACGCGAGGAGACATTCCCGCTGGATTGTAGGGAGCGGTAAACCCCGCTCCGATGCGGTTTACGGGCACGCAACGGCGCTTGCCGCCCGCTTCTCGGCTAGGCTCGCGCCGGTCTGGGGAGATAGGCAGAGAGGAGAGGCGTGAAACTGGTGATCGGAATCGTTCGCCCCGAGCAGGCGAACGAGGTACTCGAGGCGCTCTACAGGGCCGAGGTACGGGGCTTCTCGATCAGCCGCGTGCAGGGCCACGGCGGCGAGCTGGATCGGGTCGAGACCTACCGCGGCACGACCGTGAAGATGGGCCTCTCCGAGAAGGTCCGCTTCGAGGTCGCCGTCTCCGACTCGTTCGTCGACACAACCGTCGAGGCGCTCTGTGAAGGAGCCCGCACCGGCGAAGTCGGCGACGGCAAGATCTTCGTCCTGCCGCTGGAGCGAGCCGTGCGGATCCGCACCGGCGACTCCGACGTCGAAGCGGTCACCCCGGTGAAGAAGTGATGGTCGCCCAGATCGACACCGGCGATACCGCCTGGATGCTGGTCGCGACGGCGCTGGTGCTGATGATGACGCCGGCGCTGGGCCTCTTCTACGCGGGCCTAGTGCGCTCGAAGAACACCCTCAACACCTTCATGATGTGCGTGGCGGCGATCGCCGTCGCCACCGTCACCTGGGCGGCGGTCGGCTATTCGCTCGCCTTCGACGGCGACGGCAGCATCATCGGCGGGCTCGGCAACGCTTTCCTCAACGGCGTCGACTTCGCGCCGCGCGACGGGACGACGATCCCCGAGCTGGTCTTCTTCGCCTTCCAGGCGACCTTCTGCATCATCACCGTGGCGCTGATCTCGGGAGCCGTGGTCGAGCGGATGCGCTTCGGTCCCTTCCTGGTCTTCGCGGCGCTCTGGTCGGTGCTGGTCTACGCCGTGCTCGCCCACTGGGCCTTCGGCGGCGGCTGGCTGCAGGCCGGCGGCACCCTCGACTTCGCCGGCGGCGTCCCGGTCGAGATGGGCTCCGGCTTCTCGGCCCTGGCCGCGGCACTCGTCGTTGGCGCCCGCAAGGACTACGGCCGCCAGGCGCTCCTCCCCCACAACGCGGTCTACGTCCTGCTCGGGGCCGGCCTGCTCTGGTTCGGCTGGTTCGGGTTCAACGGCGGCAGCGGCTTCTCGACCGGGGACCCGAGCGTGCTCGCCTTCACCAACACGCTGCTCTGCCCGGCCTGCACCCTGGTCGTCTGGTTCGCCCTGGACCTGATGCGCGGCCGCAAGGTGACCGCGATCGGCGCGGCCACTGCGATCGTCGTCGGCTGCGTCGCGATCACCCCCGCCGGTGGCTACATCAGCCCCGGTTGGGCGATGCTGCTCGGCGCCCTGGCCGCGCTGCCCAGCTACGCGATCATCGTCTGGCGCACGCGGACCCGGGTCGACGAGACGCTCGACGTGCTCGCCGCCCACGGCACCGCCGGTTTCTTCGGGATCCTCTTCATCGGCTTCTTCGCCCAGGTCGCCTGGAACGGTGCCTCCGACGGGCTCTTCTACGGTAACGCCGCCCAGCTCGGCGACCAGGCGCTGGCGGCGCTGGTGACGCCGATCTACGCCTTCGTCGCCACCTACGTGCTGCTGCGAGTGATCGGCGCGGTAATGCCGCTGCGGGCCAGCGCCCGCGACGAGGCGCTGGGCATGGACGTCGTCCAGCATGGCGAGGAGGCTTACGTCACCGGCGAGGGCGCGATCCTCGTCTTCCCCGACGGCGACGGCGTCGAGCTGCCGGTCGCCGACCCGGGCTGAGCCGGCGGCTAACGTGGAGCGGCGATGGTCGACCCCAAGTACGTCCAGGTCCTCACCACCACCGGCTCCGAGCAGGAGGCCGAGCGGATCTCGGCGGCGCTGATCGAGCGCCGCCTCGCCGCCTGCGTGCAGATCGCCGGTCCGATCCGCAGCCGCTTCCGTTGGCAGGGCGAGGTCGAGGAGGCCGAGGAGTGGCAGTGCCTGGCGAAGACCAGCGCGTCGCTCTTCCCCGAGGTCGAGGCAGCGATCCGCGAGCTGCACTCCTACGACGAGCCGGAGATCGTCGCCACGGAGATCGTCGCCGGCAGCCGCGGCTACCTGGAGTGGATCAGCCGTGAGTCGGGCGGCCGCTAGAAGCGACTAGTGAGCCTCCGCTGGTCGCTATGAGCGGAGCCGGTAGCCGCTGCTGAAGAGACGCAGGTTGACGAGGAAGAGCGCCGCGGTGGCGCCAGTCAAGGCCAGCAGGGCGACGGCGACACTCGATTCGCTGTAGCCGAGGAAGCCGTAGCGGACCAGGCCGATCATGTAGTAGACGGGGTTGAGCCGGGTCAGGGTCTCGAAAGGCTGGGGCAGCAGCGCCGCCGAGTAGAAGACGCCGCCGAGGAAGATCAGCGGCTGCAGGACGAAGGTCTGGGCGAGGGCGACGTCGTCGAACTGCTCGGCGCGGACGCCGATCAGGACGCCGAGGTTGGCGAAGAAGAAGCCGACCAGGAAGAGTGCCGGGACCAGCACTAGGACGTGTTCGACGGGGAGGTCGACGAGGAGCGAGGCGGCGACGAAGGTCAGCGCCGCGACCAGCAGGCCGCGCATGAAGCCGCCGAGGCAGAAGGCGAGCAGCAGCTCCAGCGGCGAGGCCGGCGAGGAGAGCTGGTCGTGGATCGCCCCCTGGAACTTCTGCTGGAGGATCGAGGAGGAGTTGTTGGCGAAGGCGTTGGTCGCCCAGGCCATCATGATCAGGCCGGGGATCACGAAGATGATGTATTCGAAGCCGTGCAGCTCCTTGATCCGCGAGCCGAGGGCGGCGCCGAAGACGGAGATGTAGAGGAAGGTTTCCAGCAGCGGCGCGCCGAGCGTCTGCTTTTTGATCTTCATGAAGCGGTTGACCTCCCGGCGCCAGAGCGTCAGGAAGCGGATCTGGGCGGCGCTCACGAGCTGGCCAGCTCCTCGGCCCGCGAGCGCGAGAGCTCTTTGCGGCCGACCAGCTCCAGGTAGGCGTCCTCGAGGCTGTTGACGCCGTAGTCGCGAGCCAGCTCGGCGCTGGTCCCCTGGGCGGCGATCTGGCCGCCGTTGATGAAGGCGATGCGGTTGCAGAGCTGCTCCGCCTCCTCCAGGTAATGCGTGGTGAGGAGGATCGTCGTCCCTTCCTGGTTGATCCGCTGGACGTAGTGCCAGAGCTCCAGCCGCAGCTCGATGTCGACGCCGGCGGTGGGCTCGTCGAGGATCAGCAGCGGTGGCTTGTGCATCAGCGCCCGGGCCAGCAGCAGCCGCCGCTTCATGCCGCCGGAGAGGGTGCGGGTGCGTTCGTCGCGCTTCTCGACCAGCGAGAAGATCTCCAGCAGCTCGGCGACTCGCTCACGACGCTCGCGCTTCGGCATCCCGAAGTAGCCGGCGTGGTATTCGAGCGTCTCCTCGACGGTCAGGAACCAGTCGAGGTTAGGCTCCTGCGGGGCCAGGCCGACCGCCTGCCGGGCCTCGGTGTAGTTCTTGATCGCGTCGTGCCCGTAGACCGCGATCGTCCCCGAGGTCGGTTGCGCCAGCCCGGTCGTGCAGTGGATCAGCGTCGACTTGCCGGCGCCGTTGGGGCCGAGCAGGCCGAAGAAGTCACCGGACTCGATCTCCAGCGAGACCGAACGCAGCGCCTCCACCCCGGTCGGGTAGCGCTTGACGAGGTTCTCGATCTGAAGGGCGTGCTCGCTCACCGGCGGCTAAACCTAGTGGAGCGACGGAGCCGGCCCCCCGAGGCGAACAGGCGAAGCGGGCGGTCAGCTCAGCGCGGTGCGCGAACGATCCGGAAAGGCCGCTTGGCCCGGGTCGGATCGGGAATGCCATCGAGCACGGCACGCACTTCGAAGCGGTAGCGACCCGGAGTCAACCGATAGACCCGGGGCGACGCACAGGCCCGGAAGGCCGGTTCGGCGGAGCTCTTCGCTTTTCCGTTGCCCTTCTTCTTGGCGATCCGCACCAGGCGACACTCGAAGCTGGCGTCAGGCTGCGGCGAGGCGAGGCGGAAGGCGACCCGAATCCTCTTGCTCTCAGTGATCAGCTTCTTGCCGGGCCCACTGAGGATTTCGGTTTCGGGAGCCGGGCGCGGCTGGTCACCGCCGGACGGCGAGCCGCCCGAGCCACCGGAACTTCCTGAGCCACCGGAACCGCCCGAGCCCCCACCACCCTCCGACGGCGGCGCGGACGCTTCGACTCCGGTCACCCGCCCCACCTTGCTGGCGAGGGAAAGGGCGACCCAGAGGGTGCCGCCCGGACCGGGCGCCAGCTGGGTTGGGCGCGAGCCCGGGGCGAAGCCTTTGAGATCGCTGAGCTGCCCGGCGGTGGTGACGCGCAGCAGGCGATCGCCGTTCCCCTCTGCAGACCAGTAGGCACCGTCCTGCCCGAGAACGATCCCAAACGGGTCGGTGCCGGGCACCGGCAGTTTCTGCGGAGTCAGCGAGGGCGGAGTGAAGAGGCCGACTTCCTTTGGTTCCACGGTCGGTTGCGTGTAGGCGACCTGACCGCCAGGGCCGCCGGCGACGCCCTGCGGACCGCCGCCGACTTTGACTTCTTTGGTCACCGGCGGGTCGGTCGGCGTCGCCGTGACGACGCTTTCGGTGCCGAAGCCGGCGACGACCAGCAGCGAGCCGGCGACGTCGATGTCCCTGGCGCCGAGCCCGGGCACGGAGAAGGATTTGTTCGTTTCCGGTTCGGTTGGCGAGATCCGCACCAGGTTTTCGGCCGAAGCCGCCCAGAGGTTGCCGTCGGGACCGAGCACGATCGAGCTGGCACCGGTGATGGTGGCGATCGCGGTCGGCAATTTCGTCGTCTCCGGATCTTTGGCTTCGAAGCTGGTGACGCCGTTGTTGCGGGTGATCCAGAGCTTGCCGGCCGCGACCGCGATCCCCGCTGGGGTTTCGGCGCCGAGGTCGTACTCGGTCACCACCCCGGCGGGGGTGATCCTGGCGACGTCCGCGGTGGCGCTGGAGAGAGTCAGCCACTCGTTGCCGTCGGGCCCCTCGACGAGCTTGTTGTTGGAGTCGAGCCCGGAGACCGGGAATTCCCCGCTCACCGTCGGCGCCGCAACCGCGGGCACGGCAAGTAACGCGAAGAAGAGTGCAGCGAGAGCTAGCGCTCGCGTGGCCGTCCGCGGCAGCATCGCCGGCCAGTCTAGCCGCGCCTGGCCACCTTGACGAGGCGGTCGTTGGCCAGGCGCATCGCCCACTCGTAGGGCCAGGCGAACTTGCGCTGCACCCAGAAGCCGAACTGGGTGTCGCGCGAGGTGAAGACCATGTAGCGGTCCTTGTAGATCCCCTCGAGGATCTTCGCGGCGACGTGCTCGGGGCTGACCGCGTGCTTCTCGAAGCGGCGGATCAGCTTGCGCACCTCGGGGTCGTCGCGGTCGACACCGACGATCTCGACGGTGCCGACCAGTGGCGTCCGAACCGCCCCGGGGCAGACGAGGCTGACGCCGATCCGGTGCCGGCGCAGGTCGAAGCGCAGCACCTCGGAGACGCCGCGGAGGCCGAACTTGCTGGCGCTGTAGGCGGCGTGCCAGGGCAGTCCGAAGAGGCCGGCGGCAGAGGAGACGTTGACTACGTGGCCACCGCGCCGAGCCTCGATCATCGGCGGCACGAAGCACTCGAGCACGCTGATCGGTCCCATCAGGTTGACGTCGACCATTTTCCGCCAGTCGCTGTGCTGGAGCAGCTCGATCGGTCCCCAGGTGGAGACGCCGGCGACGTTCATCACCACGTCCATCGAGCCGTGCTCGCGGTGGACCTCGGCGGCGAGCGCCACGACCGCATCGTGATCGGCGACGTCGGCGGCTGCCGACCACTCGACCCGCCCGCCCTGCCGCTCCACCTCGGCGATGGTCGCCGCCAGTGGCTCCTGGTTGAGGTCGGTGAGGAAGAGCAGGGCGCCTTCACGGGCCGCGGCCAGCGCCGTCGCCCGGCCGATCCCGCTGGCCGCGCCGGTGACGAGGCAGCGTTTGCCGCTCAGGCTTTCGAGAGCCACTTCGGCAGACGGCGGCCGATCGGCGCCGGGTCGGGCTGAACGCGCAGCGTGTTCAAGGTCATCGCCAGCATCTCGTAGTGGCCGATCAGCAGGCAGAGCTCGATCAGGAGGCGATCGTCGAGCTCAGCGCTCAGCTCCGCCCAGAGCGGGTCGCCAATCCGGCCGTCGGCGTGCAGCTCGTCGGCGGCGCGCAGCAGCCGCACCTGCCGCGGCGACCAACCCGCTGCCCCAGGCCCCTCCCCCACCCTTCCGATTTCCTCGGCGCTGAGCCCCGCGCGGCGGCCGAGCTGCTCGTGGTGGTGTCGCTCGTAATCGCAGCCGGTGTTGTGGGCGACCCGCAGAATCACCAGCTCGGTGTCGCGGCGCGGCAGCTTCCCTCCCGGCATCAACCCGCCGGCGAACCAGAGCCAGCGCCGAAAGAGCTTGCGATTGCGGGCGAGGGTGGTGAACACGTGCGGCGGCTGCCCTCCCGCCGCCAGCCCGATCAGCTTCGCGAGGCCGTAGTTGAGCAGCCCGATCTGCTGCCGATCCCCCGGCGCGATCCGCGGCTTCTCCCCGGCCTCCACCCCTCGCACCGTAGCCAACCGCGGGGCGTGTCTGAGTTATTCGGTCCATAAGGACCCAGAAGCTCAGACACGCCCCCGGTATAAGTGCGGCGTGGCTCCGCTGCTTGCCGTCGACACGCCCTCGATGCTGTTCCGCGCCTTCTATGCGCTGCCGAAGACGATCACCGACGGCGAGGGCAGGCCGGTCAATGCGTTGCTCGGGACCGCCAACCTGATCCTCCGGGAGGTCGAGATCCATGAGCCGCGTGCGGTCGTGCTCTGTTTTGGGCCGGACGCGGCGCAGTATCGGACCGAGCTCTACCCCGCCTACCACGCCGAGCGCGAGGAGGCGATGCCGGACGAGCTGGCGCCCCAGTTCGCCGCAGCGCGCGATTTCTTCAGCGCCTTCGACTGGACGGTCGCCACCTCTCCGGACCTCGAGGCCGACGACCTGCTCGGCAGCTACGCGAACCTCGAGGCCGAGGCCGGTGGCCGGGCGCTGCTTCTTACCGGCGATCGCGACATGTACCAGTGCGCCGCCGAGCGGGTGACCGTCCTCTACGTGCGCACCGGCGGCAAAGGGGCCGAAGAGGTGGGCCCGGAGGAGGTCCGCGAGCGTTACGGCATCGGCCCGGAGCTGGTGCCGGACTTCATCGCCCTGCGCGGCGACCCCGCCGACGGGCTGCCCGGCGCCAAGGGAGTCGGCCCGAAGACCGCGGCCGAGCTGCTGCGCGAGCATGGCTCCCTGGAGGCGATCCTCGACGCGGCGATCCGGATCCAGCGGCCGGCTCTACGCGCCGCCCTGATCGAAGGCCGCGAGGATCTGCTCGCCTTCAAGGACATCGCAACCCTGCGGGACGCCGGCGTCGAGCGCCCAGCGGACGCGCCGACCGACTGGACCGCCGCCGCGGCCGCGGCCCGCGAGCGCGGCATGAACCGCCTCGCCGAGCGGCTCGAGGGAGAAGTCGAATAGTCGCCGGAGGAGCGTGGTGGGGGGGTTGTGCGCAACGCCGGCCCCAAGAAGGCCCCCACCACCCCCCCCCCGGCACATACCGGCCCCGCCCGCCCCCCCCCCGCGGGGGGCCCCCCCCCCCCC
>JBEVJP010000066.1:0-14502 GCA_040510155.1 Solirubrobacterales bacterium
CTGCATCCAGCCCTGGGCGCCGGCCGAGGAGATGTTGAGGTTGGTGCCGAAGGCGGTCTCCACCTCGTTGATCCCGGCCAGCACCGCCGGTCCCTGCGGGCCGAGGCCGTAGGCCGCGGCGGCTCGCTGGTACATCGGGATCAGCACCGGTGGCACGCCGGTGGCGGCGCAGGTCGAGGCGGGCAGTTCGGGGATCGCCAGCGCTTCGATCGGGTTCGGCGCCGGCAGCGCACCTTCGGTCCCGGCACTGGCCGGAGGGGGCGTTTCCGGAGTGCTCGCCGGCGGCAGGCTGCCGGCAGTGGTGCCGCCGCTCGACTGCTTCGGGGCCTTCGCCTTGGCAGCCCCTTCGGAAGGTTCGGGCGCCAGGGTCGTTCCCTGCTGGAACGGCGATTTCGGCGCCGCTTCCCCTTCGGGGGCGGCCGCTTCCGGCGGCGTCGCGGGTGCTTCCACAGTCGTTTCGGGCGCGGTGTTAGTCGCCGCCGGAGGCGCCGCGGCTTCGACCGGAGCCGTCGGAGCCGGCGCCGCCAGGGCGGCCGGGACGATCGTCGCCGCGGCGGTCGCGGCGACCGCGAGGATCTTGGGGGCTCGCCTTGTCATCAGCCGAGCACGTTCGTCACTAGCCAGCCCTTGCCCTTCAGCTTCCGCATCTCCAGCCGCAGCTCGCTGGTCGTACCGACCCGCAGCAGCGAGACGCTGATCGGGAAGACGTGCTCGCGCGAGGGGGCCGGCACGACGTTCAGGACCTTCGCCTGCGGGACCTCGACGTTGGCGGGCAGTCGTGGCGGTCGCTCCAGCAGAGCTTCACCCAGCTGCGGGGTCGTCGTCGCCTCGAGGGCATTGCGCACTCCGGGGTCTTCGGCCTGGCCGACCTCGTAGCCGACGAAGGCGGCGGCGAAGCGGCGGGCGACGGCGACCGCGGCGGGGCCGGCGACTGGCCCACGCGCCGGCCGGGCGCGAGCTGAGGCGCCCGAGGCCGCGGCGTCCGAGCCACTCGTCGAACCTGGCTCGGAGGAGATCTTGGTGTCGTCGGCCGCGCCCGTCGAGGATTCGGCACGCCCGGCCGGTGAAGTGGGGCTGCCGGTGCTCGGGGCAGAGTCACCTGCGGTTGCGGCCCCTGCGTCGACTCCGACGCCGCCGCTTGGAGCATCGGCCTCGAACCTCGGCGCGGCGCCGTGCAGCGTCGGCGCCGCGGGCTTGACCGGCGCCTGCTCGGTCGGCGGCTGCACCACCGGCGCCGCGACCTCCGCCACGGTCGTGCGGCTACCGCCCCGGTCAGGCGCCGCCCAGATCAGGGCCGCAACGCCGGCGCCCGCGGCAAGCACCACGAGGACCGCGGCGAGCGCCGTTCGCGCCGGCGCACCCGCCAGCTCGGCTCGATCCCGCAGCGACCAGAAGAGCTGTCGGCCCTCCCAGGAAGCGCGCTCGAAGCCTCGCCGGGACCCCGTGCGGGCCCGATCCTGGACCGTCCAGACGGTGTCTTTGGCAGCCGAAAAGCGCGGGCCATCGCCCACGCTGGTCGCCTTATCCACGCTCCGTCCCCGTATTCGCATTCTGTTCACCGAAAGCTTATGTCGGATTTTCACACCCAACCCTTAAAACCCGGCAAACGGGTGTCAGAGCGCAGCCCCTGGATCAGGCGCCGGCGGCGACCTCGGTCGCGCCCGATTTTTCGAAGCTCAGCTGGCCTTCGACGGCATCGACGCGAACCCTGTCGCCTTCGACGAACTCGCCCTCGAGGATCTTCAGCGCCAGCTTGTCGACCAGCTGCCTTTGGATCACGCGCTTCAGCGGCCGGGCGCCGTAAGTCGGGTCGTAGCCGAGGTTGCCGAGCAGGGCACGGGCGTCGTCGCTGAGCTCGATCTCGATTCCGCGCTCACGGACCCGGCCGACCAGCTGCTCCACCTGGAGGTCGACGATCCGGCCGATGTCCTCCTTGGAGAGCCGGTGGAAGATCACCGTGTCGTCGATCCGGTTGAGGAACTCCGGCTTGAAGGTCGCCGCCAGCACCTCTTCGATCTGCTCGCGGATCTTCTCGTCCACGGTCTCGCCGACGATCCGATCGCTGCCGACGTTGGAGGTCATGATCAGGACCGTGTTGGTGAAGCTGACCGTGCGGCCCTGGCCGTCGGTCAGCCGCCCGTCGTCCATGATCTGCAGCAGCGTGTTGAAGACGTCGGGGTGGGCCTTCTCGATCTCGTCGAGCAGCACCACCGCGTAGGGCCGCCGCCGCACCGCCTCGGTCAGCTGGCCGCCCTCCTCGTAGCCGACGTAGCCGGGCGGGGCGCCGATCAGTCGCGCCACCGTGTGCTTCTCCATGTACTCGGACATGTCGAGGCGGACGATCGCCTGCTCGGAGTCGAACATGAACTCGGCCAGCGCCTTCGCCAACTCGGTCTTGCCGACCCCGGTCGGGCCGAGGAAGAGGAAGGAGCCGATCGGCCGGTTCGGGTCCGAGAGGCCGGCCCGGGAGCGCCGCAGCGCGTTGGAGACGGCCTCGATCGCCTCGTCCTGGCCGATCACCCGGTCGTGCAGGCGCTCCTCCATGTGGATCAGCTTCTCGACCTCCCCCTCCATCAGGCGGCTGACCGGGATCCCGGTCCATTTGGCGACCACCTCGGCGACGTCCTCCTCGGTGACTTCGTCGGCCAGCAGGACATCGCCGCCGGAGTGCAGCTCTTCGAGGCGTGCTTCCTGCTCGGCGACTTTTGCCTCCAGCTCCGGGATCGTCCCGTAGCGCAGCTTCGCGGCCAGCTCGAGGTCGGTCTCGCGCTCGGCCCGGTCCGCTTCCAGTCGTGCCTCCTCGAGCTGCTCCTTGGCCGCCTTGATCGCCTCGATCGGCTCCTTCTCGTTCTGCCAGCGGGTGCGCAGCTCGGCCGCCTCCTCGCGGAGGTTGGCGAGGTCCTCTTCGAGCGCTGCCAGCCGGGCCTTCGAGGCCTCGTCGGTCTCTTTCTTCAGAGCCTCACGCTCGATCTCCAGCTGCTGGATCCGCCGCTCGACCTCGTCGATCTCGGTCGGCACCGAGTCGATCTCGATCTTCAACCGCGAGGCGGCCTCGTCGATCAGGTCGATCGCCTTGTCGGGCAGGAAGCGGTCGGCGATGTAGCGCTCCGAGAGGGTGGCGGCGGCGACCACCGCAGAGTCGGAGATGCGGACGCCGTGGTGCTGTTCGTAGCGGGGTTTGAGGCCGCGCAGGATCGCGATCGTGTCGTTCATGTCGGGCTCGTCGACCAGCACCGGCTGGAAGCGCCGCTCCAGCGCGGCGTCTTTCTCGATGTGCTTGCGGTACTCGTCGAGCGTCGTCGCCCCGACCGCGCGCAGCTCGCCGCGGGCCAGCATCGGCTTCAGCAGGTTGGCGGCGTCGACCGCGCCTTCGGCGGCGCCGGCACCGACGATCGTGTGGAGCTCGTCGAGGAAGAGGACGATCTGGCCCTCCGCCTCCTGGACCTCGGAGAGCACCGCTTTCAGCCGCTCCTCGAACTCGCCGCGGTATTTCGAGCCGGCCAGCAACGAGCCGATGTCGAGGGCGATCACGCGCCGGTCGCGGAGGCTCTCCGGGACGTCGCCGGCGACGATCCGCTGTGCCAGGCCCTCGACGATCGCCGTCTTGCCGACGCCGGGGTCGCCGATCAGCACCGGGTTGTTCTTGGTGCGGCGGGAGAGGACCTGGATCACCCGTCGGATCTCCTCGTCGCGGCCGATCACCGGGTCGAGCTTGCCCCGCTCGGCCTCGGCAGTCAGGTCGCGCCCGAATTTCTCCAGGGCCTGCGCGGTCTCCTCGGCATTCGGCGAGGTCACCCTGCCGGGCCCCTGGACGGCCTTGATCGCCGGCTCCAGCTGCCCAGGGTTGGGCAGCAGGTCCGAGACTCCGGAGCCTTCCTCGGCCAGCGCCAGCAGCAGGTGGCCGACGGTGATGTACTCGTCGCCGGCTTTCGCCATCTCGCGCTCCGCCCCCTGCAGGACGCGGATCAGGTTCGAGGAAGGCCGCACCTCGGTCGCCTCACTCAGCTTCGGCAGGTTCTCGACCGCCTGCACCGCTCGCGCGGCTATCGCGTCGGTGTCCTCGCCGAGCTTCTGCAGGATCGGCACGGCGAGGCCACCGTCCTGGCGCAGCAGCGCCACCAGCAGGTGGGCAGGGGAGACCTCGGAGTTGCGCCGCTCGGCGGCGAGGGCCTGGGCGGCCGCCACCGCTTCCTGGGCTTTGACGGTGAATCGATCCGGCTGCATCAGCTTTTCCTTCCTTGCTTCCAGGTCCGCGCTTCGAGTTCTTCGGCGTGGCGGCGCATCCGCTCGACCTCCCCCTGCAGCTTCTGCAGGCGCTCTTCCAGGGTAAGCACTGCCTCTACCCCGACCAGGTTCAAACCATCGGCGGTCATCTGCTGGATCCGCCGCAGCCGCTCGACGTCGCGCTGCGAGTAGAGCCGCGTGTTCTTCGGCGAGCGCTTCGGCGAGATCAGCCCCCGCGCCTCGTACATGCGCAGCGTCTGCGGGTGCATCTCGGCCAGCTCAGCCGCCACCGAGATCATGAAGACGCCGCGCTCGTCATCGATCGAGACCTGCACCCGGCGGCGTTCGGTGGCCATCAGCCACCCCCCTTGCGCAGCAGCTCGGCCCGCGGGTCGGCGCCGTTGAAGGCCTCGGCCAGCTTCTCGGCCGCCTCCCTCTGCTCATCGGTCAGCTCGCTGGGAACCTCGATCTCGAGTCGGTAGCGGATGTCGCCGTTGCCCTTGCCTTTCGGCTTCGGCGGGCCCTCGCCGCGCAGGCGCTGGACCGAACCGTGCTTGGTCCCCGGCGCCACCTTGATCTTCTTGCTGCCGTTCAGGGTCGGCACCTCGATCGTGCCGCCGCGCAGCGCCTCCGGGATCGTGATCGGCACGGTCACCTCGAGGTTGCCACCGTCGAGCCGTTTGAAGACCGGCGAGGACGTGACCCGGGTGGTCACGTAGAGGTCGCCGGGCGGTCCGCCGTGGGGCCCCGCCTCGCCCTTGCCGGCGAGTCGGATCCTGGTCCCGTCCTTGACCCCGGCGGGGATGTTCACCTTGTAGCGCTTGGTCTGCTGGGTGAGGCCGGAACCGCCGCAGGTGGGGCAGGGGTGCTCGATGATCTGGCCGGAGCCGCCGCACTGCGGGCAGGGCTGGCTGATCGAGAAGAAGCCCTGGCTCTGGGCGTCGATGCCGCGGCCTTCGCAGCGCGGGCAGGTGGTCGGGCCGGTGCCCGGTTTGGCGCCGCTACCGTGGCAGGTCTGGCAGCGCTCTGCCTTCGGCACGGTGACGCTGATCTGGGCGCCGTTGATCGCCTGGTCGAAGCTCAGGCTCACTTCCGTCTCGAGATCGCGGCCGCGAACCTGCTGCGCCTGCGAGCGGCCGCCGCCGCGGTTGAAGAGGCCGGAGAGCATGTCCCCCAGGTCTCCGAAGCCGGCGCTGCCGCCACCGCCGAACGGGGCGCCACCGCCGCCGAACGGATTGCCGCCGCCGGCGCCGCCGAAGCCGGCGAACTGCCCGGCCTCGTCGTATTCCCTGCGCTTCTCGGGATCGGCGAGGACGTCGTGGGCGGCGGAGATCTCCTTGAACTTTTCCTCCGCCGCGGCGTCGCCCGGATTCCGGTCAGGGTGGTATTTCCGGGCCAGTTTCCGGTACGCCTTCTTGATCTCCTCGTCGGTCGCCTTCTTGGAGACGCCGAGCGCCTTGTACAGCTCGTCAGCCAATCGTTCTCCTAGTTGCTCACCACGACACGCGCAGGTCGGATCAGCTGGTCGCCGATCCGGTAGCCCTTCTGCATCACCTCCACGACGATCCCCGCCTCGGAGCCTTCGGAAGGCTTCATCGAGAGCGCCTCGTGCCATTGCGGGTCGAATTTTTCGCCGAGCGGGTTCACCGCCTCGACTCCATGACGCGCCAGCGTCTCCCGCAGGCCAAGGAAGACAAAAAGAACTCCCTGAGCGAAGGCGTCCATCTCGCGACTGGCGTCGCTGGGCTCGCCGCTCAGCGGATCTTCCCGATCGGCGTCGACACCCACAGATTGCAGCGCTCGTTCGAGGTTGTCGACGGGATCGATCAGTTCCTTTGCGAGCTCACTCTTGCCCCGCAGGCTCGCTGCCGACACCTCGCCGGCCATGCGCTTGCGGAAGTTCTCGAAGTCGGCTTTCGTCCGCTTCGCGAGGTCCAAGTACTCGTCCCGCTCCCGATGAGCATCCGCAAGCAGCGCGTCGAGGTCCTCCTCGACCGCCCGCTCACCTGAACTGTCGTTGACACCGGCGATTGGGCTGGCGGCGTCCTGCCCCGGCTGCTCACCCGCGGGCGGGCGGCCTTGGAGACGTTCGTCGTCAGCCCTCATTTACCGTCCTCGTCGACCACCTCGGCGTCGACGACCTCCTCCTCATCGTCCGAAGAGGCGTTGCCCTCGGCGGATCCTCCGTCAGCCGACTGCTCGGCCTGCGCCGCCGCATAGAGCTGCTCGGAGATCTTGGTCATCGCCGCATTGAGCGCCTCGGTCTTGGCTTTGACCTCCTCGGCGCTGCCGCCCTCGAGCGAGTCGCGCACCTCCTTGATCGCGGCGCGCACCTCCTCCTGGGCCGCGGCGTCGACTTTGTCGCCCGCCTCCTCCAGCGCTTTCTCGGACTGGTAGGCGGACTGCTCGGCGAGGTTGCGGGTCTCGGCCAGCTCGCGCTGCTGACGGTCCTCCTCGGCGTGGGACTCCGCGTCGGAGACCATGCCCTGGATTTCCTCCTCGGAGAGCCCGGAGCCGGATTTGATCTCGATCTTCTGCTCTTTGCCGGTGCCTTTGTCGGTGGCGGTGACGTTGATGATCCCGTTGGCGTCGATGTCGAAGGCGACCTCGATCTGCGGCATGCCGCGCGGCGCCGGCGGGATGCCGGTGAGCTGGAATTTGCCGAGGCTCTTGTTGCCGCTGGCCATCTCGCGCTCGCCCTGGAGGACGTGGATCTCGACCGATGGCTGGTTGTCGTCGGCGGTCGAGAAGACCTCCGACTTCTTGGTCGGGATCGTCGTGTTGCGCTCGATCAGCTTCGTCATCACGCCGCCTTTGGTCTCGATGCCAAGGGTCAGCGGGGTGACGTCGAGCAGCAGCACGTCCTTGACGTCGCCGGCCAGCACGCCGGCCTGGATCGCGGCACCGACGGCAACCACCTCATCGGGGTTGACGCCCTGGTGCGGGTCCTTGCCGGTCAGCTCCTTGACCTTCTCGCGCACGGCGGGGTTGCGGGTCATGCCGCCCACCAGGACGACGTGGTCGACGCTCGCGTCGGCGTCGCCGAGCGCCTGTTTGACCGGGCCGACGACGCGGTCCAGCAGGTCGCCGGTCAGCTCGTTCAGCTTCGAGCGGCTGAGCTTCAGGTCGAGGTGCTTCGGCTGCCCCTCGACGGCGGTGATGAAGGGCAGGTTGATCTGCGTCTCCTGAGTCGAGGAGAGCTCGATCTTCGCTTTCTCGGCCGCCTCGTAGAGCCGCTGCAGCGAGTTCTTGTCGGCGGCGAGGTCGACGCCCTGGTCGCGTTTGAACTCGGCGACCAGCCACTCGACGATCGCTTTGTCCCAGTTGTCGCCGCCGAGGTGGTTGTCGCCTGCGGTCGCTTTGACTTCGAAGGCGCCTTCGCCGATGTCGAGCACCGAGACGTCGAAGGTGCCGCCGCCGAGGTCGAAGACGAGGATCGTCTGGTCGTCGCTCTCTGGGTCGGGCCCATAGGCGAGGGCCGCCGCGGTCGGCTCGTTGATGATCCGCTTGACGTCGAGGCCGGCGATCTTGCCGGCGTCCTTGGTCGCCTGCCGCTGGTCGTCGTTGAAGTACGCGGGGACCGTGATCACGGCGCTGTCGACCGTCTCGCCGAGCTTCGCTTCGGCATCGGTCTTCAGCTTCTGGAGGATCATCGCGCTGATCTCCGGCGGGCTGTACTGCTTGCCGCGCGCGTCGACCCGGACGTCGCCGTTGGGGCCGGCGACGACCTCGTAGGGGACGATCGTCTCCTCCTCTTTGACTTCGGACTCCTTGCGCCCCATGAAGCGCTTGATCGAGAAGATCGTGTTCTCGGGGTTCATCACCGCCTGCCGTTTGGCGACGGTGCCGACGAGGCGCTCGCCGCCCTCGGTGAAGGCGACCACCGACGGCGTCGTCCGGCCTCCCTCAGCGTTCTCCAGGACGGTCGGCTCGCCGCCCTCCATCACTGCGACGCACGAGTTGGTCGTGCCGAGGTCGATCCCGATCGTCTTTCCCACTTTTTCGCATACCTCCAGGAGTTTCGTTAACTAAGCCTAAAAAATCTAAGTCGCAGTATGGCAGATTCCCCACGGAACTCAAGCGACCCGCATATAGTGGTTGCTGGTCTTGGGAGGCCGGGTAGCGCCGGGGTAGCGCTAATCCTGGTCGGAGGCGCCTCGATCCAAATCGGTCCCGCCATCGGGATCGCGGAAGAGGAGGGAAACCTTGAGTCTCGATCTGTCCTATCGGCGGGTGTTGCCGGCCTTTGCCGCGCTGTTCGCCCTCGCACTGCTTCTACCCGCGCTCGCCAGCGCCAGTGGTCACGGCCACTCAGGCGGCGACCGTCACTCGCGCGCTCACGCCCACTGGGGCCACGGCCATCCGGGACACAGCCACGGCCATCCAGGTCATGGCCACGGCCACCCCGGCCACGGCCAGCCAGGCGACCACGGTCGCGGCCATGAAGTCAACGTGATGACCCGCAACCTCTACCTTGGCGCCGACCTGGCACCGGCGATCGGCGCCCCGAGCCTGGAAGCCTTCGTCGCCGCCAACGGCCAGATCCTCCGCGAAGTCAGCGCCAACGACTTCCCGACCCGGGCCCAGGGCCTGGCCGCGGAGATCCTCGAAAAGGAACCGGACCTGGTCGGCCTGCAGGAGGTGGCGCTCTGGCGCACCGGCCCGCCCAGCCTGACCCCGGTCCTGACCGGTGAACCGACGGCAACGACGGTCCGCTACGACTACCTGCAGCTGTTGCTCGAACAGCTCAACAAGAAGAAACCGCAGTACGAAGTCGTCGTCACCCAGAACGAGTTCGACCTCGAGGCACCTGGCGACGAGAACGGCGTCCCCAACGACGGGCCGGCGGCCGAAGGCATCCCCAACGCCGAGGTCAACGGGCGGTTGACGATGCGCGACGTGATCCTCGTCCGCCGCGGCGCCGGCGTGCAGACCGCCAACCCGCAGTCGGGCAACTTCAAAGTCCTGCTCGAAGTGCCGATCCTCGGCAAACCGCTGACGATCAAACGCGGCTGGACGGCGACCGACGCCAAGGTCCGCGGCAGCGGCTGGTTCCGCTTCGTCAACACTCACCTGGAGGCATTCGACCCACCGCAGCTGGTTCCGAGCATCCGCGCCCTGCAGGCGGCCGAGCTGGTCGCCCCCGGCGGACCCGCGGCCAACGGCGAACTGCCGGTGGTGCTCGTCGGCGACCTCAACTCCGACGACGACACGGTTTCCCCAGGGGACCAGCAGGCCTACCGGGTGCTGCTCGAAGCCGGCCTGGTCGAGCGCAGCACGAACAACCCGCTCGGCTGCTGCCTCAAATCGAGCCTGCTCGCCGAAGGAGCCGGCGGCAGCGTCGCCGACTTCGACCATCAGGTGGACCACGTGATGACCGACGACCCGGACGACGTCGCCCTGCAGAGCTCGGCGGTCACCGGTCTGCTGCCGGTCAACGGGTTCTGGAACTCAGACCACGCCGGTCTGTTCAGCTCGCTGCGCTTCGCTCACTGAGGAAGCGATTGAAAGGAGGGTCGCCGGGCCTCGCGCCTGGCGACCCTTCGCCGCCTAGCCCTCGCCGGCGGTGCGGGCGACGAATTCGGAGACGATCTGCGCCTGCTGCTTGTTGAGAATGCCGCCGGGCATGCGGCCCGGCGAGGAGCTGTCGACGCCGTTTTCAACCGCATTGAGGACGCGGCCTTCGGTCGCCTTGATCGTGTCGGCGGCCGAGGGACCTTCCGGTAGCCCGTTGGGCGCGAGCAGTTCGTCGAGGTCGGGCGCGTAGTTGCCGTCGGTGCCGGCCGCGTAGAGCGTGTGGCAGGTGCCGCAGTTGGTCTGGAAGAGCGACTGCCCTTCCTTCAGGCTCGCGGGCACGTCCTGCGCCCCGGTCTCGGCGTCGCCGCGGGAGCGGAAGACGAAGAACGGAATCGCGACGGCGAGGACGAGCACGAAGATCCCGAAGGCGATGAAGGTGCGCTTGCTCATTTAGCGGCGCGCATACTACTGGCGCTCCCGCTGGGAGCGGTACCAGGGGCACATCCGCCGCAGCTCGCACTCGCCGCAGCGCGGTTTCGGGCGGCAGATCTCGCGGCCGTGGCGGATCAGGTTCATGTGCAGCTCGTAGGCGTCCTCGGGCGGCACGATCGCCAGCATCTCGTCGTGGGCGCGCTCGAAAGAGGCCTTTGCCGGGAACAGCCCGAGGCGGCCGCCGACGCGGTGGACGTGGACGTCGACCGGGATCTCGGGGATCCCCCAGGTGAAGATCAGCACGCAGGCCGCGGTTTTGCGCCCGACCCCCGGCAGCGAGAGCAGGAACTCGAGCGACTCCTCGCGTGGCGCCGTGCGCGTCCAGTCGAGGTCGGGATCCTCGCCCAGCTGCTCGAGGATCGCCTGGATCCGCGGTGCCTTCTGCTTCGCCAGCCCGCCCGGACGGATCGCCTCCTCCAGATCGTCGACCGGAGCGTCCCGGACTTCCTCCCAGGTCGCAAAGCGCTCCCGCAGCGCTGCGTAGGCACGGTCGCGGTTGCGATCGTTGGTGTGCTGGGAGAGGACGGTCTTGATCAGCTCGGCGATCGGGTGCCCGTGCGGCTCGTTGACCGGCTCCCCGTACATCTCCCGAAGCCGGTCGCGGATCGCCCGCACTCGCCGCCTGTCCGGCCTCTTCCAAGACATGCGCCCGCACCCTAGTGCGCCCCTCTCACGCGTCTGCACTTGTACCCCCTATAGGTGCGTAAGTGCAGACGCGTGAGAGGGTGGAGGCGATGAGCGGGCGGATCGAAGAGGGCGAGGTTCGGATCGACGGGGTGCGCGCCTTCTACCGGCTGGTGCCGGGGGAGGGGACGCCGACGGTTTACTGCCACGGCAACCCGACCCACGGCGAGGACTGGCTGCCGTTCCTCAGCCGGGGCGGCCCGGCCCTGGCGATCGACATGCCCGGCTGGGGCCGCTCCGATCGCCCCGACCCAGCCTCCTTCGACTACTCGATGTACGGGCTCTCCGAATTCCTCGAGCGCGCTCTCGACGAGCTCGGAGTCGCCGAGCGCAAGCTCGTCGTCCACGACTGGGGCAGCCTCGCCCTGATCGGCGCCCAGCAGCGCCCTGAGTTGATCGAGCGGCTGGTCGTCGTCGACGCCGTGCCACTGCTGCCCGGCTACCGCTGGCACTGGATCGCCCAGCTCTGGCGCCGTCGGCCGGTCGGCGAGTTCCTCAACGCGACTACGACGCGGTCCTCGATGGCCCTGCTGATGCGCCAGGCGCGCGGGGACCGCGGCCCCATGCCGGACGATTTCATCGCGATGACCTGGCGGCACTGGGACGCCGGCACCCGGGCGGCGACGCTGGCCCTGTACCGGCACGCCGACCCCGACCGCCTTGCCGTTGCCGGTCGCGGCATGGGCCGGATCGAGTGCCCGGCGCTGATTCTCTGGGGCGACCGCGACCCCTACCTGCCGCTGCGCTTCGGCGAGGCCTACGCGGCCGCCCTGCCCGGGGCCGAGCTGGAGGTCGCCGCCGGCGCCGGCCACTGGCCCTGGATCGACGACCCGGCGTTGGTCGAGCGGATCCTCCGCTTCCTCGGCTGACCCCGCCGGGGAGCGTTAACCCCCGGATTACAATTGTCGGTTCCGTGTCTCGCGCGTTCGCTCGCATAGGAGCCAAGCTGCCCAAGGGTTGGGGCGACCTCGGGCGCCAGGCGGCGATCCTCGTCGGCGTCGACCTCGCCTACACCGCCGTCCGCGGCATCGCCGATTCCGAGCGCGCCGCGGCGATGACCCACGGCCAGCAGGTGATCGACTTCGAGCGCGCCACGCACACCTTCTTCGAGCCCAGTTTGCAGGCCTTCTTCCTGCCCTTCCACTGGCTGATCGACTTCGCCAACCAGATGTACCTGAATGCCCAGTTCTCGATCGCGCTGGGCTTCCTGGTCTGGCTCTACCTTTTCCGCAACGAGTCCTATTACTTCGTCCGCAACATGTTCGTGGTCTCGATGGGGCTCGCCCTGGTCGGCTACACGCTCTACCCGACGGCGCCGCCGCGGATGTTTCCCGAGCACGGCTTCGTCGACACGATCAACGACTTCTCCAACGTCAACCACGACTCGACCGTGGCGAAGATCTTCATCAACCCCTACGCGGCGATCCCGAGCATGCACTGCGCCTTCGCGGCGATGATCGGCGGCAGCGGCTTCCTCGTCTGCCGCCACTGGTGGTCGAAAGCCTGGTGGGCCTGCTGGCCGCTGCTGATCTCCTGGGTCGTGATCGTCACCGCCAACCACTACTGGGTCGACGCGGTGCTTGGCTGGATGGTGGCGCTGACCGCCGCCCTGGTCGCCAGCCGGCTGCTGGCACGGGCCCGCCCGGAGGCCTGGGCCTGGCGCTCGCGCTACCAGGAGGCGGAGGCTTAGGCGCGAAACCCGCCTACCTCCTCCCGAACCTCTAGCCTCAAGGCGAATGGAACCTTCGGCGCCTCCTCGGGCACCCGGCGGTCGACGCGGCCGGCCCCCCAGCCGCGGTGGTCAGGAGTTGCGTACCTACGCGCGCGACCGGCTGATCGAGTCCCGCCTCACCCCCAACGCGATCTCGATCGCCGGCCTCGTCGGCAACCTGATCGCGGCGGCGCTGGTCACCCAGCGACTCTTCTTCCTCGCCGGCGTCGCCTTCATCCTCGGCTCGGTGATGGACACGCTCGACGGCCGCTACTCGCGGATGTCGGGCAAGGGAACGCTCTTTGGCGCCTTCCTCGACTCGACCCTGGACCGGATCGAGGAGGGGATCGTCCTGGCTGCGGTGGCGGGCTACTTTGCCGCGATCGGCGACGACTTCGCGGCGGCGATGTGCGTCGTCGCCGTGCTCGGCTCGCTGATGGTCAGCTACACCCGAGCCCGGGCCGAGGCGCTCGGGGTCGAGTGCAAGGTCGGCCTGGCGACGCGACCGGTACGGGTGGTCATACTCTCGATCGGTCTGATCTTCGCCAAGGGGGCGGGGCTCGGGGACTTCGAGCTGCTGGCCCCGGCGGTCTACGCGATCGCGGCGCTGACCATCATCACGACGTTCCAGCGGGTATGGCATGTGCGAAATGAGCTTTCCGGCGATCGATCCGGTGCCCAGGGCGGCAGCGACGGAGCGGGAGAGCTGTAACCAGCAAGGCCGCGGGGTGTGTTCTGCCACCCAGCGCGATCCAGGAGGACTTCGAATTTCATGAGCGATAGCAACGGAGCAAACGGCAGCAGCAACGGCGCCGCCCGCCAGGACGAGAAGGTCCGGGTCGCGATCGTCGGCGTCGGCAACTGCGCCAACTCCTTCATCCAGGGCGTCCAGTACTACAAGGATGCCGACCCGGCCGAGGAAGTACCGGGCCTGATGCACGTCGATCTCGGCGGCTACCACGTCCGCGACGTGGAGTTCGTCGCCGCCTTCGACATCGACGCCGAGAAGGTCGGCAAGGACCTCTCCGAGGCGATCTGGTCGGGGCAGAACGACACGATCAAGTTCGCCGACGTGCCGAACCTCGGCATCACCGTGCAGCGCGGCATGACCCACGACGGCCTCGGCAAGTACCTCAAAGAGAAGATCACCAAAGCGCCGGGCGAAACCGCCGACATCGTCGGCGTCCTCAAAGAGACGAAGGCGGACGTGCTGGTCTGTTACCTGCCGGTCGGCTCCGAGGAGGCGACCAAGTGGTACGTCGAGCAGGCGCTCAAGGCCGGCGTCGGCTTCGTCAACTGCCTGCCCGTCTTCATCGCCCGCGAGGACTACTGGGACAAGCGCTTCGAGGAGGCCGGTCTGCCGATCATCGGCGACGACATCAAGTCCCAGGTGGGGGCGACGATCGTCCACCGCCAACTCGCCCGCCTCTTCCATGACCGCGGCGTCCGCCTGGAGCGGACCAGCCAGCTCAACGTCGGCGGCAACATGGACTTCTACAACATGCTCGAGCGCGAGCGGCTCGACTCGAAGAAGATCTCCAAGACCAACGCCGTCACTTCGATCATGGGCCACGAGCTGCCCGCCGAGGACGTCCACGTCGGTCCCTCCGACTACGTCGCCTGGCTCACCGACCGCAAGTGGGCGCACATCCGCCTCGAGGGCAAAGCTTTCGGCGACGTGCCGCTCAACGTCGAGCTGAAGCTCGAGGTCTGGGACTCGCCCAACTCGGCCGGGGTCGTCATCGACGCGGTGCGGCTGATCAAGCTGGCGCTCAACAACGGCATCGCCGGCCAGCTCGACGGGCCGTCCAGCTACCTGATGAAGTCGCCGCACACCCAGCGCCCGGACAGCGAGGCGCAGGAGCAGACCGAGG
>JBEVJP010000067.1:0-22204 GCA_040510155.1 Solirubrobacterales bacterium
GAACGTGGTGTCGAGTTCGCCGAAGGCTGTCGAGAGGCTCTGGCCGCGGCCGTCGATCGCGACCGCGAGGGTCTGCATCCATTCCTGGAAGGCGGCGCGGGTCTTCGGGTCAAAAGTGCGGAAGATCTCGTCGATCTGGACCGAGCTGGCGACGTTGGCCGCGGCCAGCTGGGCGCCGTCCTCGAGCTTGGGGCCGTCGCGGTTGCCCGGTGTCAGTTCGACGTAGGTCTCCGCGAGCAGGGTCTTGGTGCGCAGGATCGCCCGCGTCGACTCGGGCAGCGGCCCGTACTTGTCGTCGATGTCGACCGTCGCCAGGGCCTGCTTGCCGTTCGGGGCCAGGGCGATGCTCTGGACTTTGCCGACGTTGACGCCGGAGATCCGCACGTCGGACTGTTCGGCGAGCTGCGTCGCCTCGCTGAACGGCACTTTGATCTCGTAGGGCTTCGCCTTGAACGGAGTCGGCCCGCCGAAGGTGACCCAGAGGAAGAGCAGAATGCCGAAGCACGACAGGGCGAAGCCCGCGATCACGATCAGCTGCATGGTGCTGGGAGCGCGCTTGCTCACGGTTTCGTCCCCGGTCCGCATTGGGCGGGATTGACTTTGCCCGCCGGTTCGTCGATCGCCGGCAGTTCGCTCGGGCGGGGGATGTTCGCGGTCTGCAACAGCGTCGGGAAGAATTCCCGGGTCCGCGCGAAGCCCCAGCCGAGATTGGCGGCGTTGCAGGTCAGCATCACGAGACCGCGCTGCAGCGGCCCGCCGGCGCTCTGCAGGAAGGTCGCGTTGTAGTTGTGGTTCAGCCAGGGCAGGTAGAAGAGGAAGCTCTGGCGCGAGCCCTTCGGCTTGTAGGCGAGCTCGTTGAGGAAGTAGTTGAAGGACCCGAGGGAGTTGCCGAAGTTCCTCACCGTCTTGGCGAACGGGACCGCGGCTTCGGCGCCGTGGGTCAGCGTCGGCCGGATTTCGCGCGTGAAGGGGCGGATCTGGTCGCGGATCGGCAGCGTGGTTTCGCGGAAGAGCTTTTCCGTCGCCTTGAAGGCCGGGGTAAGCGCCTGCGCCTGCGGAATCAGCTTCGTCAGCGCCGGGTATGCGACGTCGGAGAAGCGTTTCGAGCTGGCCAGCCCGGCGTTGGCCGCGCTCAGGGTGGACGGCAGTTCGCGCAGCAGCTCCTGAATCGAGTCCTGCTGGTTGGCGAAATTGCCGAGCGCCGCGTCGGAGGCCGTGACGAAGCGCTTCACCTCGGCGTCGTGGCGGCCCAGTTCATCGGTGAGGAGGCCGAAGTCATGGATCACCCTGGCCAGGGCCACGTGACGGGCGGCAACCGCCTTGTTGAGCTTCGCCACGTAATGGACGAAGGGCTCGAAACGCCGGAAGGCATTGCCGAGCTGCTTGCCGCGGCTGCCGAATCCCTGCGCCCCGCCGGAGACCAGCAGCGCCAAGTACTGCTGGGTGTCTTTGTCAAGAGTGGCGAGGAAGGCGTCCAGATTGGTGTTCGGCTCGGTCTGGGAGAGCGGGAAGTTGGCGCCGTCCTCGATGTGCTTCGGTCCACTGCCGGGTTCGATCTCGACGATCATGTCGTTGAGGCCGGTTTTCGGCCGCAGCAGCATCGAGGCGTTGGGGTGGATCAGCTCCATGTACTTGGGCTGGATGTCCATGCCGACCACCGCGTGGCCGTCTTCGAGGGTGACGGAGCTGACCTTGCCGATTTCGACCCCGGCGACGTCGACTGCCTGGCCCTGCCCGGGGGTGACCGCCTGGGCGGTCGAGAACTCGGCCGTGATGTGGTCGAATTCTTCGCCGACGAGCGGCAGCCAGGACGGCAGCGCCGCTTTTTGCTGGACGAAGATTCCCAGCATCATCACGATGCCGGCCAGGGCGAGGACGACGATCGCGATCGTGTCTTTGCGGTGCCCCCGAGCCTGGCGCGAGAGCCAAGCTCGGAAGTGCCGCCAGCGGTTGGTCTTCGGTGCCGGCTCGGTCATGGGGTCACCGCCGCGGGCGAGGGCGCGCCGATCTGGCCGAGCGGCCCGTTCACGTCAGGGGCGGGATTCTTGTAGCAGGGCACTTCGGGCTTCAGCGGCGGGCGGCCGCCGAGCTGGGGCTGGGTCCCGAGCGGCGCTGCCACGGTGTGTCCGAAGCCGATCTGGTCGGTGACCTGTTCGGCGGTCGGGTTCGGGGTGGAGACGAGCTGCGAACCGCCGCCTGCCTGCAGGCGCAGGTAGGGGCCGTTGCCGTCGAAGGCCTGGTTCTGTCCGGCCAGGTTGGCCAGCGTGTAGAAGAACTCGCGATAGCTGGGCGAACCGGTGCCGAAGCGGTCCTGGATGACCTGATTGCCGGTCGGCACGAAGACCCGCGAGGTGCAGAGGCTGATCCGGTTCAGCTGCGGAAGCGCCACCGCCTTGCCGGCGAAAGCTGCCCCGGTCAGGCCCGGGGTCGACTTGGCCAGCAGCTTCGCGATCCCCCCGGCCTCTTTGCCCGAGAGCAGTGGGTTTGCCTGCGCCAGCCATGGTTTGGAGGCGGCCACGAGGCCCGGGATCTCGGCCACAGCCGGACGCAGCTCGATCGCATAGGTGCGCAACGGCGGCAGCGCCCGGTTGAGGCTGACCAGCGAGCCATGGAAGGTGCGCAGGGTCGGCGCCAGCAGGTGGATGGAGGTTGAGAGGTTGGTCGACTGCGCTGCCAGCGCACCGGTGAAGACGTTGAAATTGTCGATCAATCCCTGCAGGGCGGCCTCGTTGCTGACAAACGCTGCGAAGGTGCGCTCGCTGCCGCTGACCAGGCGCGAGAGGTCGTGCTGCTGGGTGCCGAGCAGGGCGTTGGTGACCACGGCGGCATAGCGGCCTGCATCGCCGCCGTACTTGAGGGCGCCGTTGAGGGCTTCGCCACCGCTCTTGCCCCTCACCTCCGGCAGCTGGTTCGCGTCTTCCGCGGCCGTCGGCGTGTGGTTCAGGGCGGTGCCGAATCCCTGCAGGACACGGCTGAGGTCGGCCCGCACCGGCGACTGCAGGGAAGTCAGGACTTCGTCGAGCTGGACCGCGGTCGAGGTGCGGCTGATCGGAATCGTCCCGCCGCTGTCGAGCTCCGGCGCGCTTGGGCTGCCCGGATCCAGTTCGACGAAGAAGTTGCCCTCGAGGAAGATCCGGGGGCGGATCGCGGCGAAGGCGTCGTCGTGGATCGGCCGCCCCTGCCCTTCGACCGTGAAGGTGACCGTGGTCGCGTCGCCGTCGCGTTCGCTGGAGATGACCCGGCCGACGTTGACGCCCGCGATCCGGACCGGCGAGTTCTGAGCGATGTTCGCGGAGTTGGCGAAGGTCGCCTTGACTTCGTACCCATAGCTGGTGAACGGCACGTGTCCCGTGAAGGCCAGGTAGGGGCCGACCGTGAAGATCAGGATGAAGATGATCGCGATCATCACGTTGCTCGGCCGCCACCTGAAACGACGGTGGGAATTGCTCTGCCGGGTGTCGCGCTCTGGCAGCCGGCTCATTCTTCTTCGCCCTTGCTGGTGGTCGCGGTTCCCCAGAGGGTCTTCGCCGGACCGATCACGGTCTCACCGGGTGCGTACTTCTCGTTGCCGGCTTCGCAGGCGTTGGGCTGGCCGGGGGCGGCGGTGTTCGGGAACGGGTTGTAGTGGAGGTGGTTGTCACGTCCGGGCCCGTTGGCGACGGTCGAGGACGGCGTGCCCTCGCTGTTGGGACCTTCCGGCGGATTGAAGGTGATCGCGTTCAGCCAGTTGCCGTAGCTGTTGCCGCCGCCGGTCGAGAGCGCCAGATTGCGGAAGGCCAGCGTCGCGTAGCTGCATTCGGTCTGCGCAGGCGTGATGAAGCGCAGTGCCGGATTGAGGATTTCGTTCGTGTTGGTCAGCAGTTCGAGGCCATTGAAGACACCGGGCGCGTCCTGGAAGTCGACGAGGGCCTGCGCGGTCGGCTCCAGCTGGTTGTTGAGAACGGGCGAAGCGTTGAGGACCGGGACGCCGGCGTGCAACGAGGCGGCGATGATCGGCGAAGTGTCGCCAAGCGCCTTGGCCCCCGGCTTCAGCGCCGCGAAGAAGCGCTGGGAGTCATGTAGGAAGGGGCGCAGGACCGGCAGGTCGGCGGTGGCGACATCGAGCGTTTCCGGTCCCTTGCTGATCGTTTCCTGGATGTAGGGCCGTGAGACTCGGGCGAAGGCCCCGAAGGTCGCGTCGAGAGCGACGAAGAGGCTGGCCTGCGTCTCAGCCACCGGAGCCACGGTCGCCGAAAGGCTCTCCAGTGCCCGCCAGAAGCCGGCCAGGTTGGTGCTCGGCCTGACCAGGGTCTGCAGCGGCAGTTCCGCGTTGATGACCAAGTTGCGCAGCGCCCCAAAGGCTTCGTTCAGCTGCGGACCGCGACCGGCGAGAGCGGTGCCGAAGCCGGCCTGGCTCTGGCGAATCGCGTCGCGGGTGGGTTCGTCGAACATGCTGAAGAACTGATCGATGTCGACAGGTTCCGGTCGGGCCGCCTTCAGCGGGATCGTCGCGCCCGCCGCGTAGCCCTTCGACGAGTCGCCGGGGGTGATCTGCAGAAATTTCAGACCCAGGGCCGACTTTGGCCGGATCATGATCGTCGAGTCGACCGGGAGCGGTTCGGCGCTCTTGTCGAGGCTGAGCGAGAGTTCCGCCGCCGTGCCGCCATTGCTGAGCTGGACCGGGACGACCGACTTGACGGTGCCGACCAGCGTGCCGCCGATGCGGACGTCGTTGCCTTTGACGAGCGCGTCGGCGTTGGGGACCCGTGCCTTGAGGTCGTAGGTCGAGACGAAAGGCAGGCCGTTGTTGGCGTTGTAGGCAAGGAAGACGGCGACGATCACGACGAGCACGGTCACCGCTCCGACGAGGATCGGGCTGCTGGCTACGCCCTGGATGCCGGTGCGATTCCTCATCGCTGCCCCCAGGCGTATTCGAGCAGGGGCCGGCCGCCGTCGAGACTGAAGGATCCGTGGCGCGGCGCGTTACCGAGGTCACCGGCTTGACCGACCGACGTCGCCGGGCCTGCGAGCGCCGGGGTGGCCCCGGTCTGCTCGCCCAGTTCGCGTTCGATTCGGCGATATAGAGCTACCGAGAGGGCCGCCGAGCTGGAGCTCAGTTCGTTGGCGTTGGGCCCGTTGAAGTTGGCGACGCAGCCGGTCAGGCCGGCAGCCGACACTTCATAGTCGTTGCAGTTGGTGAGGGTCGCGAGCGTGCGCGTGTAGTGCCCGTACTGATCGAAGCCGTTGACGACCCCCGTCGTGTTGTAGATCAGTTCGACGAGCGCGTCCCAGCCTTTCGATTTTTCGATGCTCCCCAAGAGGGCGGCGAGGTTGCTCGTCGGTTCGACCCCGGTCGTGGTGAGCTTCGCGGAGGCCTTGATCACCGGGTCGGCTTCGGCCAGAAGCGGACCCGCCGCTTCGCCGGCCGAGCCGAGGCTCTTCAGCGCCACCGTCGTCGCTTCGGAGAAGGGCGTCAGCGTGCGCGTCGCATCGGTCAGCGACGGCGCGGCGCGGCCGAGTTCGGCGAAGACCGGGGCGGCGGCGTCTGAGAAGCCCTGCAGGCTGCGCATCGTCAGCCGGAACTGGCGCAGGAACTCCGGGAACTTCTGAAGGGATTCTTCGAGTTCGGTGCCGCGTTCGGAGCTCGCCTGCCCGGCGGCGCCGGCATTGGTGAGGAAGCCGGCGAAGTGCGAGCGCTCACGCGAAAGCGGGCCGAGGATTTCCTCGGAGTCGCTGGCCAGCTGTGCGAGCTGATCCCGCTGCGCAGTGAGGATGGCGAACAGCCGGTCGGTGTTGCGCAAAACCGGATTCGCTCGCTTGACGATCGTTTCGATGTCCTTGCCCCGCCCGGCCAGCCCGGCACCGAGTTCGTTGAAGATCAGCCGGAAGCGCTGCGCGTAGGGCAGCGTCTGAATGTCGTTGATCAGATCCGGGTCGACGCTGGTCGTGTTGCTTCCCAGGGGAAGCAGGTACTGACCCGCGCCGGGCTTGCCGTCGGGGATCTGCTTCAAGGGTGGCGGAGCCGGCGAGCCGGGTGCCCGCGGCTGGCTGGGGCTGCAATCGACGAACTTCTCCCCGATCAGCGATTGCGGCCGGATTTCGCAAGTGGCGTCCTTGCGGAAGTCTTCGAATCCCGGGTCGGTGATTTCCATCGTGATGATCGCTTTGCCCGGAACCGCGACCAGCTTTCCGTTCTTGTATGCGACCGGTTCGCCCGGCTGCGAGACGCTTACCGAGTTGATCGTGCCGACGTTGGCGCCGGCCACCCGCACCTGCTCGCCGTGGACCATGAAGCCACCGTTGTCGAAGACCGCGCGGACGACATAGCCATCGCTGCTGCCGCCGCCACCGGAGACGAGCAGCGCGACGACGACGACCGCCGCGACCAATCCGAGGGCTATCAGGGCGCGCCGGATCATGGGCCGGGAGGAACGTCGCTCGGGTTGCATTCAGAGGAGTTGGGTCCGCCGGACCAGGGCGGATCGACGAACGGGTTCGAGTTGTCCGCGGCGGGCTGGGTGGCCCCGCCCGGGCAGCGCTTGCTGACGGCCGTCGCCGAGCCGAACGAGTCGTACTGCTGGGATTTGGAAATCGGTTCGAGCACGCCCGTTTCCGCGTTGTAGTTGAAGAGGTTCTGGGAAGTGAACGAGGCCCTGATGTAGTGCCCGTTGCCGTCGTAGTAGCCGGCCACCGATCCCAGCTTGCCGAGGGCGTTGTAGAAGTCCGGGGCGTAGGCGCGCCAGAGGCTCAGGTCCGGCAGGAACGCCGCGATCGCTTCTTCTGAGTTCGGGAACGTCCTCGAGGCACGCTCCTGCACGGTCGGCAGGACCTGCAGCAGTTCCGCCAGATCGTTGCCCTGACCCGGCCGCGCGACGGTCAGGCGAAGGTCGTGGAAGAACGGCTTCAGCTTGGCAAGGACCGGGCGCAGTTCGGCGAGGAACGGGGCGAGGTTCTTCGTCGCCGGCTTGGCGGTGTCGACCAGCGGTTCGAGGTCGTCGAGCGCCGCCCGCAGGTTTACGAAGGTCGTGTTGCCCTGCCGCAGGACGGGCGGGAACTCCTGCAATGCCTGGTCGAAGGCGACGTTCTGCGAGGCGATCGCTTCGAAGGCGGTATTGGCGTGGGACACCGCATCGGAGAGCTGGGTGCCACGCTGGGAGATCGCCGTCGTCAGCTTGCTCGAGCTGACGATGAAGCGTTCGAAGAGGCGCTGGTCGGAGTTCAGTTCGTTGAAGAAGGCGGCGCTGCGGTTGAGCCCCGGTCCGAGGTACTTGTAGGCCTTCTGCGCGGCGTCGCCCTGATATTCGAACGTTTTCGCCTGGCCCTTGATGAATTCGCTGAGCCCCTTGCGGACGCCGGGCGGGAAGGTGTTGAAGAGCTGGTCGATGTCGACCGGGGTGGTGGTCGTGCCGAGGCCGAGGGTGGCGCCTTCGTCCAGGGAGGGGCTGCTGTTGGGGCCCGGGCTGATCGAGACGTAGTGGTTGGCGACGCCGGAGAGGGAGGTGGCGCGGATCACCGCGGTCGTCCCCTCATGCAGCTCCTGGTCGACTTCGACCTTGACTTCGGCGAGGTTGTCATCGCTGAGCTCGATGCTTTCGACCGAGCCAACCGGGGAGCCGCCGATCATCACCTGGTTGTCCGGGACCAGCTGGCCGGCGTTCTGGAAGACGAAGGTGTATTGGTGGCCGCCATTGCTGCTGAAGTAGACGATCGCCAGCACGACCACCGCCACCGCCAGGGCCACGATCGCCGCAATTCGGGCTGGGGAAGTCCCTCGGCTCGTAGCCGAGCTTTTCTCCTCGCCTTGCGAATTAGCAGCCACGGGTCGTCGCATCTCGTTCCCCGGCCCTCCGACCCGGTGGAACGGGCGCGGGAATCGTATCCGAGCGACCTGCCGGCATTCGCCTGCTCAGTGGGGACTTAACTGGAATTCAACGCGCTCCGGCAGACCCCTGCCGGGCCGAAATTGGCCCATCAGACGTTGATCTTCGGGACGACGCGTTGCAGGGACTTCGGGAACCACCAGACCCGGTCCCCGAGCAGCAGCATCAGGGCCGGCAGCAGGACGATCCGCACCACGGTGGCGTCGAGCAGGACGGCGATGGTCAGGCCGACGCCGAGCTGGCTGACGGTCGCGATCGGGGCGCCGGCGAAGGCGATGAAGACGGCCATCATGATCGCGGCGGCGCCGGTGATCACCCGCGCCGTTTTGTCGAGGCCGAATTCGATCGCGCCGGCGTTGTCGCCGTGCTCCTCGTGGTGCTCACGCATCCGCACCAAGAGGAAGACCGCGTAGTCGATCGAGAGCCCGAAGACGATCCCGAAGATCATCACCGCGCCGACCGCGTTGACGTGCTCGTGGCCGCCCAGCGGAACGTCTTCCGGCAGGTAGGAAAGGGCCGTCAGCACGCCGAAGGCGACCGCGACCGTGGCGAGGTTGAGCCCGACCGCGATCGCCGCCAACGGCAGCGCCCGCAGCAACAGGACGAGAACCAGGAAGGTCGCCAGCGTGATCGCGGCGACGATCGTCGGAATCTTCTCGTGCGTGACCCGGCTGTAGTCGTTGAGTTCGGCGGCGCCGCCGGCGACGCCGGTGCTGAGGCCCGATTCAGAGGCCAGCTGCGCCGTCATCCTGTTCAGCCTCTCGTTGAGCTTGGTCGACCCGTCGGTGTTGAAGGCATAGCGCGAGAAGACCCGGATCGAGGCCGCTTGCCCGCCGCGATCGAGATTGATCGTGTTGCTGACGGCGTCTCGGGACTCCGGCGGCGCCCCGTCCAGTGCCGAAAGCACGAAGTACCCCGAGTTGAAGATGTTCGGCGAGCCGCGACGGACCTGTTTCGCCTGACGTTCGATTTGCTTGTGGCCCTGGAGCACCTGGACGCTGGCCTTCGCGAGGCGGGTCTGCAGCGGCGCCGACTGTTGGAAGCCCTCGGCGAGGGCCTCCTGCAGCGCTTCGTTGCCGCCGGTGAGGCGTTCGATCCCCGCGACCAGCTTGGTGGCGCCGTCCTCAAGGCGGGTTATCCCGCTGCCGAGCGTGCTTTCCGCCTGTTTCGTCAGCTTCTTGATCCCCGACGCCAACTTCTGGTTGCCCTGCTTGAGGCGCCGCATCCCGTTTTCGAGTTTCTTCGCCGACCTGACCAGCTTGTTGACGCCGGTGTAGGTGCTGCGGGCCCAATCGGCGGCCCGCTTCGCTTCGTTCGCTTCTTCGCCCAGTCTGGTGCCCATCGCTTCGAGTTCGGGGACCATGCCGGCGTATTCGGGCGCGTAGGCGCCGCCGCCGACCGGATCGGTACCGGTCATCGCCGCCGTCGCCGAGCGCACCGCGTTCAGCGTCGCTTCGTAGTTGGGGTCGCTCTTGCCGACCGTCATGCCCTGCAGCTGTGCCATCGCGGCGCTGAGCTGCTCGCTGACCGTCTTCGCCGGCCCCAGCAGCTTCGGGATCGTCGTCGTCGCTTCGTGTTCGAGCGTGTGCTGGGCCTTGCGCGCGGTGCGCAGCCCGTTGACTTTGATGTTGGCCCCGCCGAGAGCTTGGATCCCGAAGCGCAGCTGCAGCATCCCCGTCACCGCCAGCCCCTGGCCCTTGACCAGCTTGTCGGCTCCCTTGGAGATGGTGTCGAGCGCACCGACGGCTCGTTGGCTGCCGGCGGCCGCCCGGCCGAGGCCCTTGGCGATCAGCTCGGCGCCCTCGGCGGCCCGGCCCGAACCCTCGGCGAGCAGACCGGCGCCGGCACTCGCTTCGGAGAGGCCGTCGCGCAACTGCCCGACACCTCCGGCGGCGACGTTCAGACCCCGTCCCAGCCGGGTCAGCTGCTTGACCGCGCCGATGTTTCCATTGGTGGTCAGGAAGGTGTTGCCGAGGTTCTGCAGCGGCTGCACCCGTTTGGTGGCTTCGGACGGGCCGATCACGGTCCGCACGCCGGGCAGCGCGGCAAGCTTCTTCTGGAAGTCGGAGAGGGCCGCCAGGTCGTTGGAATTGGTGATCGCGCCTTTGTGGGTGACGGCGACGATCTGGAACGGGGCTTCCCAGCCCCGTCCGAAGATGTCGCCGAGGAGTTCCGCTTCCTGGCGTGCCTTGCTGTCCTTCGGAAGTTCTTCCGGGCTCGGCGCCGCGGTTTTCAGAGCCAGGGCCGGCGCCGCGAGAACGAGGACGATGCCGCCGATCAGCGCCGCCACCGCGGCTGGTCGTTTCAGCGCCGCCGAGACGAAGGTCATCAGCAACGAGCGCTTGTCGGGATCGGCCGGTCCGCCGATTCGCCAGCGGTCGATGTTGGTGCCGATCAGGAGCAGCAGCGCCGGGCCGACGAGCGTGGCCGCGCTGACGCTGAGGATCACGACCATCGCGACCGTCCCAGCCAGGGAGGCGAGCAGCGACCCCGGCACGATGAACAGGGCGACGATCATCGAGAGCAGCAGGGTGCTGCCGGCAAAGGCGACCGTGCGGCCAGCGTGGCGTCGGGTTGCCCAGGCGGCCTCCATCGGCTCCGACCCCTCGGCTAACTCCTCGCGGTAGCGCGAGACCATCAGCAGCGCATAGTCGACGCCCAGCGCCAAGCCCATCATCGTGCAGACGGTCAGCGCGAAGGCGTCGACGCTGAACCAGTTGGCACCGAAATGCAGCAGCCCGCGCGAGGCGAAGACGGTGAGGATGCCGAAGCCGAGCGGGATCGAGGCCGCCACCGGCGAGCGGAAGACGAGCAGCAGCACGATCAGCAGCACCGGCAGGGCGATCAGCTCGCCCTGCTCACTGGCGGCAATCGATTCCTCCTGGATCGCTCGCGAGATCGTCGCGTAGGCAGCGGTGCTGGCTTGGACGGGCGGCCGCACTTCTTCATCGAGGACGCGTTCGACCTGCGGGACGATCCTGTCGACGGCCTCGTCGACCCCAACGTGGAAGTCGGCGAGGATCAGCGCCTTGCGGGGATTGGGCCGCAGCAGGTCGACCGAGCCGCGGTCCCAGGGGGAGAGCGTGGTCACGTTCGGGTCCTCGCGCAGCTTGCGGATCACCGCCGGTCCCTGTTCGTCCAACGCCTTGGCCGAACCACGGAGAAGGATCGCGAAGGGGGCTGAGTCGCCGAAGTGCTCTTCGACCAGCTTGTTCGCCTGCGCCGACTCGGTGCCGCCGATCGTCAGCGTGGTTGGTTTCAGCTTGTCCTCGACGCCGGCCCCGAGGATGCCGAGACCGATGACGATCACGGCAGCGATCAACAGCACCACCTTTGGGTGGCGCAGCGTCAGCGGTGGGCGACGTGCCGAGTCCGAAGCCTCCGGCTCGGGGCGTCCCCTGCTCCTCCTCCGAAGCACGCTTGGTAGTTTGCCGTTCTGGGAACGGAGAGGAGCGAACGGTTGCGGAAGAGTTTGTTAAGAACCTTTGCGTCTCTTATTGCGTTGGCGCTGATCTTCGCCGCTTCGGCGACTGCGCTGAAGCTGGCCGCCGGCAACATCGTCGTCGAAACCGACGGCGGTTTCACGCCGACGAAGCTGCCGCGACACGAGTTCGCGCCGATCCGGCTGCACGGCTACGGCAAGATCTCGACCGTCGACGGTGGGCCGCCGCCGATCCTCAAACAGCTGATCCTCTGGTTCGACCGCAACGGCAAGGTCGAGACCCGAGGGCTGCCGGTCTGTCCGATGCGGAAGCTGGTCGCGACGACCCCCAGCCGCGCGCGCAAGAACTGCCCGGATGCGATCGTCGGCGAAGGCAGCGGCAAAGCCGTCGTCAACTTCCCGGAACAGGCGCCGATCCCGGCGTCCTCGCCGATCACGATCTTCAACGCGCCGCCTAAACACGGCAACCCCACTGTCTATGCCCACGCTTATACGACCGTCGGCGGTCCCTCGACCTACCTCGTCCAGGTCGAGATCCAGAAGGTGAACGACGGGCGCTACGGCTTCAAGACGGTCGCCAACATTCCCAAGATCGTCAACGGCTACGGCACGCCGATCTACGGCGAGTTGACGATCGGCAAAACATGGCAGTACAAGGGCAAGACCCTCAGCTTCGCGAACGCCAGCTGCCCCGACGGCCACCTGCAGGCGAAAGCGCTGCTGCACTTCGGCGACGGCACCCAGCTCGAAGGCACCTTCCTCAAACCGTGCACGGCGATCGGCTAGCCTCCGGCTGGGAGGGATGACGAAGCGTGGGTTGGGAGGGATGACGATGCGAGGGACCTTTTTCAAAGCGATCGTGGCGCTTGGGCTGCTTGGACTGGCCATTGCCGGGGCCGCACAAGCGCTGAAGATCGAAATCGGCAAGACGGTGGTCAGCGCCACCGCAACGGTGGAGCCGCGGGCGCTGCCGGCCAAGGCCAACGCCCCGGTCAGCGTCAGCAGCGTCACCCGGATCGGCACCACCGACGGCTCGACGCCTTCGACCCTGAAGGAACTGGTCTTCCAGTTCGACCGCAACGGTGCGGTCGAAACCAAGGGCCTGCCGACCTGCACGATGGCGAAGCTGGCGGAAACGACGGTGCAGGAGGCGCGCAAGCGCTGCGCCGGCGCGATCGTCGGCGAAGGCACCGGCAAGGCGGTGGTGACGCTGCCGGGCGGTGGCCCGCAGCGGATCAGCTCACCGTTGACCCTCTTCAACGCTCCCCCCCAAGGGGGTCAGCCGAGCCTGATCGTCCACGCCTACGAGACTGTGCCGGCGCCAAAGGCGGTGCTCGTTCCGTTCACGGTCGAACGGATCCACAAAGGTCGCTATGGCTACCAGGTGAAGATCCCGGTGCCGCCGATCGCCGCGGGCTTCGGTTCCGCCACCCTCGCCGAAGCGACGATCGGCAAGACCTGGAAGCGCGGCGGCAAGACGGTCGGCTATGCCAATGCCCGTTGCAGCGGCGGGCGCCTGCAGGTGCGCGGCACGATCAGCTTCACCGACGGCGGCTTCTTCCCGGGGACGCTGACCTCGCCATGTCACGTCTCCGGCTGACAGCCGCGAGCCTCCTCGTACTTCTCGCCTTCGGCGCCGCGCTGTGCGGTGGTGCCGGTGCGGCGCTCGTCGCCGTCAACGACCTGGTGCTCCGCGCCGACGGCGGCTTCCGACCGCTGGCGCTTCCACGTCAGGGCTTCGCGCCGATCCGCTTCCAGGGCTACTTCGACATCGCTGCCAAAGGCGGCGGCAAACCGGTCGCGCTGGAACAGGCGGTGATCGACTTCGATCGCGACGGCCGCCTCGACGTCAGCGGGCTGCCGACCTGCCAGCCGCAGCTCATCGCCGAAGCGACCGCCGAGGCGGCCCGCCAGGCATGCAGCGGCGCGGTCGTCGGCAGTGGCCGAATCGAAGCCATCGTCGCCAGCGGCAATGCCGTCTTCCCGATCAGCGCTCCGCTGACGATCTTCAATGGGCCCCCGATCGGCGGCAACCCGACGGCGATCCTGCACGCGCGAACGAGCTTCCCCCAAACCGAGACCTACATGATCGTCGCCCCGATCGAACGGCGACCGGGCCCCTTCCGATACAGGGTCACCCTCGACACACCGCCGATCGCCGACGGCCTCGGCGCGATCAGCCGAGTCGAAGTCGACGTCGGTCGGCGCTTCGGGCCCGGTAACCAGCGCAGCTACGTTGCCGCCCGCTGCTCCGACGGGGTCCTCGACACCCATGGCCGCTTCACCTTCGCCGACGGCACCGTGATCGACGGCAGCGTCGAAAAAGGCTGTCGCGTCAAGCGCCCCTCCTAGCGCCTCCCCGACCCCGCCGGCTTCCTATACTTGCCAGCCCCGGGGCCGTTAGCTCAGTTGGTAGAGCAGGAGACTCTTAATCTCAAGGTCGTTGGTTCGAGCCCAACACGGCCCACTCGCCGGTTAGCCACAGATTTGAAGCAAACCGCGTCCGATGCGCACCGCGGTGCGCTACCTTCGCAACGGAACAGCGAGGTTCGTTGAGGAAGCAAGGTTCCTAGAGCGGGGGGTTGCCTGTGGTGAGATCGGTAGGCACGGCGCGTCGGCGTCTAAATTGGGCCATCGCGGCTTTGACCGTCGGGTTGGTCTGGCTGGCGACTGTCGAGGCCGCATTGGCAGCCCCCGGATACGAACTGGATCCAGGGAAGCCCTCGATTTCCACGAGCTCAGAAGTCCCCCGCGGAATCGCCATCGATCAGGCCAGCCAGATGCTGTACGTGGCCGAGCTGGTGAAAAGCAGGACCAGCGGTGGCGCCGGACAGATCGAGCAGTTCACCTCGAGCGGTATCCCCACCGCAAATTCCCCGTTCAGCACCGGAACGGGAGCTGATTTCTTCGCCGGGCTCGCTGTGAATCCCGTCAACCAGGGAATTTATGCCTACCAAGTGGAGCTGAACGTCGGTATCAGCACGCTCGGCACCGCGGTCATGAACACCTTCTCGTCGACCGGCGCGCTCGGGACCTCTTTCACCCCACCCAAATCCACTGCGCCCCAACTCGCCGCAGACGCGTCCGGCAAGGTCTACTTGCCGAACGACAGCACCGCTTCGGTTCAGGTCTTCACCTCCGCGGGAACGCTTACCGAATCGATTCCCTGCACGGGCTGCCCTGGTGGTCCGTTCGTCGAACCGGTCAGCGTCGCCTTGGATTCGGCCGGGAACCTGTACGCGGTAGACCTCGCCAGCGGCGGTCGGGTCCTCAAGTTCAAACAGTCGGCCGGGAAATACGTCTACAACTCGGTCCTCCAGACGGGCCGAGGGGCCGTTGCCGTGGGTGTCGATCCGAGCGACAACACCGTTTTCGTTGGCGATCTCAGCAGCGAATACCACATCGTCGCCTACAACTCCTCGGGGACCCAGATTGACGACTTTGGTGGCGGCATCCTCGCCTTACCGTCAAAAGCGACGGCCGCCGGCCAGATAGCCGCGAGTTCCACCACCCACTCGGTGTACGTCGCCGACTCGGCGAGCAACAAGGTATGGATCTTTGACCGCGTCGCTTCGATTCCGCCGCCAGCTGCAACCACCGATCCCGCCGACCCGGTCGGGCAGCTGGATGCAGACCTCAACTCGACCGTCAACCCGCTCGGCCATGCCCTAACCAGCTGCAAGTTCGAATACAGCGAAGACACCGACTACCAGCTGCATGGCTTTGCCAATGCCATCACGGCGCCCTGCTCACTTCTGCCGGGCGGATCCCAGCCAGTCTCGGTCTCGGCCCATCTGAGCGGGCTGACGCCAAGCACCAAATATGACTTTCGCGTCACCGCCGCCAGCAATGGGGGCAGTGACGAAGGGGTGGTCCGCGAATTCACCACGCTGCCGGCCCTCCCTCCCGAAGCGACGACCGGAGCAGCGGTATCGGTAACGCAGACCACTGCCAAACTCGCCGGCATCGTCAACCCGAGGGGTGGGCTTGTTTCCAACTGCCGCTTCGAACTCGTCACGAAAGCCGGCTTTGACGCGACCGGCTTCAGCGGGGCGAAAAGCGCCCAGTGCTCGCCCAAAACGCCAAGTGGCACGACCGGAATCGCGGTAACTGCCAGCTTCCTCGGACTGACTGCAGGAACCGATTACCGTTTCCGGGTCGTCGTCACGACCAACGCCGGCACCGTCGCAGCTCCAGCCGGGAACCTCACCACTCTGGCCGATACCTGCGCCACGAAACCGGCCCTCTGCCCGCCGCCGGTCGAAGAACCGAAGCCCACTCCGACGCCGTCGCCAGAGCCAACGCCGGCGACGCCCCCGGCACCGACGCCGACGCCGACGCCGCCTGTCGTCAAGAAACCGGTCAAGTGCCGCAAGGGCTTTGCGAAGAAGCGCGTGCGCGGCAAGCTCAAGTGCGTGAAGGTGAAACGACACCGCAAGTAGGAAGGCGTCGCACCGCTCGGCGAGCGCCTTGCTGACCCAGAACTACGGAGAAGCGAGCGGGTTGCTTTCCGAGAGCGGGTTCGCAAGTGAAGGTTTGCCTTCCTTGCGGGCTTTCGTTGCTTCCTTTTCGAGCCGCACGACTTCTTTCTGGAATTCCTTCGCGCGTTTTTCGATCTGCTCGAATTCGTTGCCGAGGTTTTCGCGTTCGAACTTCGTATTGGCCAATTTTTCGGCTTCCCTGAGGGACTGCTTCGCGCCGTCGAAGTCGAAGGCGAAGTTCTGGTAATAGCCGAGCGTGCTCAGCGTTCCCAGACTCGGCCGCTGTTCGGCAACGATCTGCTGGGCCTGCTTGGCCGCTTGGACGTTTGCCTCGGTTTCGGGGATCGTGCGGGAGGTGGAGGCCAAGCTGAAGAGCATCGAGGCCGCGGACTGGGCGACGCCTACGGTCGGTTCGTCGGTCGCCTTCAGGTAACGGCTCCAGGCTTCGCTCGCCTTCTCAAGCTGGACCCGACCTTCGGCGGTGACTTCCGCCGCACCCGTTTCCGGGTTGAGTTCCGCCATCGCGTTGCCGGCGCTGATCCGGGATTTGGTCAGGGCCACCAGCAAGTCGGGGTTCTCGGGGTCCTTCTTGAGTTTCTGTTCGACCTTGTCGGCCTGTTCGATGAGCGCGGCGCTGGCGTCGCTGCTTTCGTTGCTGCTGCCCAGGATGCTGCCGATGTTGACCGGGCCGACGGCTAGGAAGAGGCTGGCGCCCATCAGCAGGGCGAGAATCGCGTAGACGACTTTGACGACGTTCTTCCGTCGCCCCCGGATGTCGAACACCATTCGTCGCTCGTTACCGCTCGATGCCACCAGTCAGCGCTCCTACGTTGAGGGCTCCGCCATGCCTCCCGACTCCCGCGGACGCCCGAAAGCCCGTGCGAGCAAGATACTCAACTCATACAGAACAAGCAGCGGCACCATCTCAATCAGCATCGAGACCGGGTCCACTCCGGGCAGCGCCGCGGCGACGATCGCGATCACCAGGTAGGCGTAGCGGCGATTGCTGCTGAGCTGCTCGACCTTGACGATCCCGAGCCGGGTCACCGCCAGAATCGCCAGCGGCATCTGGAAGACGAGGCCGCAGGCGAGCTCGGTCGTGGAGAAGAAGCTGTAGTAGTCGCGAGCGCGGACCTGGACGTTGAACTGGTTGTCGTTGAAGTTGAGCAGGAACTTGACGGCCGCCGGCATCACCACGAAGTAGGCGAAGGCGAGGCCGGCGAGGAAGAGGACCGGGAAGAGCAGGAGGATCGGCAGGACCACCCGGCGCTCGGCGTCGCTGAAGGCCGGCAGCACGTAGGCGTAGAGCTGGTGCAGGAAGATCGGTAGACAGAGGATGATCGCGCCGTAGGCAGCGACGGTCAGAGTGGTCGTGAACGGCTCGGTGATCCCGAAGGTGATCAGGCGCTTGTGCTGATCCGGCAGCGGCCCCGAGGCGATTTCGAGCAGCAGGTGGTTCTGCCAGAAGCAGAGGGCGAGGGCGACGCCCAGAACGATCAGGCAGAGGATCAACCGGTTCCGCAGCTCGTCGAGATGCTCGACGAGCGTCAGGTGGTCGTCGTGGGATACCGACTTGACACGGCCGGCCATCGCGCCGCGTGCCTCAGACCGACTTGTTGCGGACGACCTCGGGGTCGGGTGAGTCCTCGGCGGCGGTCGACTCCGGAGGTGGAGCTGGGATCCGCGGCTTCTCGTCGTCGTCGTCGTGCTCGCCCGAGATCGATCCTTTGAACTCGCGGATGCCTTTGCCGAGCGAGCGACCGAGCTCGGGCAGCCGCTTCGGACCGAACACCAGCAGGGCGATGATCAGCACGATGGCGATCTCTGGGAGGCCGATGTTTCCTGGCATCTCGCCAATGGTACCGGGGTGGGGAGGCGGCTGGACCAGCGTCAATTGTGCTTTTAGATACTCGGTAGTGGGGTTTTCTCTTCGAGAACGGGAAATTGTGCGGATCAAGTGGCCGCGAACCGGGTTCGATAGGCGAGGAGATGAGGGAGCCCAGTCAAGACAGGACGACCAAGCAGGCGCCGGCGATGCACGTCTGCCCGGAGTGCGGTTCCTGCCTGGTCCAGCCCACTTGCTGGGAGCAGGCGGGCGACCGGGCCCACTGGCGGGTCTGGCGCCGCTGCCCCGAGTGCGAGTGGTCCTGCGAGAGCGTCCACGGCGAGACCGAGATCGACGCCTACGACGAGCAGCTCGACATCGGCGCCGATGAGCTGACCGAAGAGCTGCGCGCCCTCGAGCGCGCCAACATGGCCGACATGATCGAGGCCTTCGTCGCCGGCCTCGAAGCCGACCTGATCGCCGCCGACGACTTCCGCTGGCGCTAGCGGGCTGGCGGAGCTCCCCTAGCTGTAGCGCTGCACGACCCCGTCGGCAACGAGCCGCAGCAACTTGGCCTGTTCGGGCTCGAGCCCGTCTTCCTCGAGGCGCCGCTTGGCGGAGGCGACCATCTCCAGCGCTCGCTCCCGCACGCTCTCCAGGGCGCCGGTGGCGGCGATGCGATCGCAAAGCCGCTCCGCCCCGGCTGCGTCGAGGGCGCGAAGGTCGGTGCTCGCAAGCCCGGGGTCGATCGCGATCGCCGCGATCAAGGGCAGGGTCACGGTGCCGTCGAGAAGGTCGGTCCCACGGGCCTTGCCGGTCCGCTCCGGCGGGCCGGCAACGTCGAGGACGTCGTCGAGCAGCTGGAAGGCAAGGCCGATCTCGCTGCCGAAGTCCCGCAGCGCCGCCTCGTCGCGGCCGAGCTGGCAGGCGCAGGCGAACAGCTTCGCGGTCTTCAAGCGGCAGCGCTCCAGGTAGCGCTGCTCGGAGACCGAGGCGTCGAAGGCGTCCTGGCGCTGCATCAGCTCCCCCCGAGCCAGCGCCACCGAGGCTTCCGCCAGGAGCGCCGCGGCGCGGCTCTCGCCGGCCCCCGCCAGCAGGGCGAAAGCGCGCGAGAGCAGTAGGTCCCCGGCGGCGACTGCCCGATCCCGGCCAGCCGTGGAGACGACCGTCGGCACGCCGCGGCGCAGTGGCGCCGCGTCGAGGACGTCGTCGTGAACCAGCGTCGCCATGTGAACCAGCTCGGTCGCAGCGGCGGCGCGTACAGCGGATTCGGCCCGATCCATCCCCGCGCATAACAGGACCAGCATCGGCCGCAGGCGCTTTCCCCCCGCTGCCAGGGTCGCTCCGGCGTCCCCCCCGAGCAGCTCACCGTGCGCGCCGATCGAGTCTCGCAGCAGCTCCTCGACCTCGCCGAGCCGAGCCGGCAGCCAGCGGCTCGAGGCATCGAGCACCGCCGTCACCGGGGGCGGTACCGCCGAGGGTCGGGTCACTCCCGAACGCCGCTGTGGATCGAGATGATCCCGCCAGCGAGGATCGTGTAGCGGATGCGCTCGAAGCCGGCGGCATCCATCTTCTCCGCGAGGCGCTGCGGGTTGGGGAAGCTGCGCACCGATTCCGGCAGGTAGGAATAGGCCTCGGGATCGTCGGAAAGGCGACCGAGCAGCGGCGCAATGCGGTCGAACCAGACCGAGTAGAAGATCGAAAGGGGCGGTCGGGTCGGCTGCGTGATCTCGAGGATCACCGCCCGCCCGCCGGGCTTGAGGATCCGTGCCATCTCCATCAACCCGCGATCGAGATCGGCGAGGTTGCGGATCCCGAAGCCGACCGTGACCGCATCGAAGCGGCCGGCGTCGTACGGGAGCTGCAGGGCATCGGCCCACTCGAAGCGAACCCCGTCCACCCCCCGCTCCCCCGCCTTCTCACGAGCAAGATCGAGCATCGGCTCGGAAAAGTCGCAGCCAACGACGTGTCCCCCGGGCGTGACCTGCTCGGCTAGCTCGAGCGAGAAGTCCCCGGTCCCACAGCAGACGTCAAGCGCCGAATCGCCGGGTCCCAGCTCCGTTCGCGCCGCCGCCCGCTCCCTCCACCGATGATGCAACCCCGCCGTCATCACCGAGTTGAGCACGTCGTAATTGCTCGCAACCCGGTCGAACATCCGGTTGACCTGCCCCGCGAACTCAGCGGAGCTGCGGGAGGGCCGCGCGGGTGTCGAACGAGTGTCGGGATCCATGTCGATGAACTGGGCCCAGAGAGTGTTCAGAGCCAAGCAGGTCGGAGGACGCAGGGCGAGTGAGGAGACGAGCGTAGCGGAGCTACGTGAGTCGACTCACGACCCCGAGGACTCCGAGATGCGCCGGCTATGGACGCTCTCAGTCCAACGAAGAGAGGAAGTCGGCTAGCTCGTTGAGCTTCTTCGGGGGAAGTTCGCGGAACGACGGCATGATGCCGGGGCCGATTTCGACCGAGCGGAGAATCGCCGCGCGGGGGATCCGCTGGGCGATGTGGGTGAGTTCGGGGCCGGGGCCGTTGTTGCCGTTCTCGCCGATCTTGTGGCAGGCGAGACACCCCGCGCCGGCGACTACCTCCTTGCCGGCCTCGTACTGGGGAGCGACCTTCATGTCGATCTCGGTCGGCGAGCCGGCGACGGCTCCGGCGTAGGTCAGGTAGCCCATCGCCAGGATCGTCAGGATCCCTGCCGTGGTCGCGATCGGGCGGCGCTCCGGGCGGCGCTCCGGGCCACGGTCGTAGAACGGCAGCAGCAGGAGCAGGACCATGCAGATCGTCGGGATCCCGATCGTCGCCACCGGCACCAGCTCCGGCGGCTTGATCACGCGAAGCACCTCGAAGAGGAAGAAGAAGTACCACTCGGGACGCGGCACGTAGGTGGTCGAGGTCGGGTCCGCCTTCGGGCCCTGCTCAGCTCCGAGCATCAAAGACATGAAGATGATCACGCCGACGACGATCAGCGCCATCGCCGAGTCCTTCAGCACCGCGTAGGGGAAGAAGGGCTTGCCCTTCTTCTTCAGCACCTCGTATTCGCGGAGGTAGGCCTCCTTGTCCGCCGGCTTCATGGGCCCGGCGCCGCTCCGTTACCGGGTGCCGCCCCGTTCGCACCGGCCTCCACCGGGACCACCGGGCGCGCCACCTTCGGATCCTCGGCTCGCAGCCAGGGCGGGGCCGTGGTGCCGAGCTTCACGACCAGGTAGAGGTGGGCGCCGATCAGCGCGATGATCGCGCCGGGGATGAGCAGCATGTGGAGGGCGTAGAAGCGCGAGAGCGTGATCGCCCCGATCTCCGGCCCGCCGCGCAGGAAGTCCGCGAGGTAGGGGCCGACGACGGGACCGGACCCGGTGATGTTGTTGGCGACGATCGTCGCCCAGAAGGAGCGCTGGTCGAAGGGCAGCAGGTACCCGGTCAGGCCCATGACGAGGGTGAGGATCAGCAGCACCACGCCGATCACCCAGTTCAGCTCGCGCGGGTACTTGTAGGCGCCGAAGAAGAAGGTGCGCGCCATGTGGACGAAGATCAGGATGATCATCACGCTGGCGCCCCACTTGTGCATGCCGTGCACGAGCTCGCCGAGGTAGACATCGTTGTTGATGTGGGCGACCGAGCCGTAGGCCTGGGTCGGGGAGGGCGTGTAGTACATCGCCAGGAAGACGCCGGTGACCGCCTGCACGACGAAGGCGAAGAGGGTCGCGGAGCCGAGGGTGTAGAACCAGTTCGTGCCCTTCGGGACCTTGCGGTAGAGCATCCCGGTCAGGAACCCGGTGGCCGCGGTGCGCTGGTCCACCCAGCCGACCACGTCGGCGCCCGCATCCTTGGCCACGTCCGCCGGGCCACGCCCCGGCGCGGTCTCGGTCTCGGCCTGCGGGTCCTTCAGGTTCGCCGGCGCCGGCCCGTTGCCCCCGCCGTTCTGGCCCGGCTTGCCGGGCTTGCGCAGCGATGTTGGGATCGGCAGCCTCATCGTGACCTCAGTTCGACGGCGGCGGGAAGGTCGATGGACGCGGCGGGTACAGATACTCCCAGATGCCCCCGGTGAACTCGGCGGGGTCGCGGGCGCGAACCGGCTCGAGCTGCGAGGTGACGCTGTAGCGCGGGCCCAGCTCGATCTGCTTGCCGTCGGCGCTGACCCTGGTCTGGAAGCGGTCCAGCGGGCGCACCGGGGGGCCGCCGATCACCTTGCCCTCGAAGTCGTAGACGCCGCCGTGGCAGGGGCAGATGAAGTTGCCGGCCGCCTGCACGAAGCGGACCGGGCAGCCGAGGTGGGCGCAGCGGGTGGAGAGCGCGATGAACTCGTCCGGCTTCTCACCCAGCTGCTTCGAGCTCCTGCGCACGTAGGCGGTGGTCTTGCCGGCGTCGCCGATGCCCGGGACGATCGTGAAGACGACCGGCCTGTAGGTGTCCTCGGTGAAGTCGCTCGGCGGCCCGACCGCCTCCCAGCGCTCCTTGCCGCGGTGGAAGATCGGGGCCAGCGCGAAGCCGACCGCCGGCAGGACGATCGCGAGACCGGCGACGCCGCCGAGGCCCTGCGCCGCGACCGTGAAGACGCGGCGGCGGGTCAGGGACTCGCCCTCGAAGTAGCCGGGGGGGTCCG
>JBEVJP010000068.1:0-12590 GCA_040510155.1 Solirubrobacterales bacterium
TGGCAGCCAGCGCCGCAGATCCGGCTCGAGCAGGTCGAGATCGGCGCGGTCGTTGAGGAAGGCGAGCGGCGCCAGGGTCATCAGCGCCGCGGTCGCCAGTACCGCGCCGAGCGGGAAGGCCAGCTCAGCGCCGCGGTAGTTGGTCCGGACGAGGCCGGCGTCGCGCAGCCCCCGCGCTCCGGCCGGGACTACGAAGGCGGCGACCGCGATCGCCAGCGGGAACCCGACCCAGTACACGCTCAGCTGCCCGGCGCCAGCAAGTCGGGCAGGAGCCGGTCGGCGCTGCCCTTGACGCCGAAGCTGCCCTCGGCGCCGAGCATCGCGAAGACAAGCGCCACCTTGCCGGCGGTCGCGTCGACGTCGTCGACGCTGGAGAGGTCGTTGCCCTGGAAGAAGCCGATCGAGGACGGTTCGGCGGTTGAGCTCTCGATCCCCACGGCGGGCTCGCGGGCGCCGGTGACGCCCGCCATCAGCCCAGCCTCGAACTGGGCGGCACGCGCCCGCTGAACCGGCCCCATGTCCTGCGGCGAGTCACGGACCACGACCACCCCGTCGAGGGCGCCGAAGCTGCCGCTGGCGCGCGAGAAGAGCTGGCCGCGGACGACTTCGGGCAGAGTGCCGCCGACCACAAGCTGGCGGCCCAGCCCGGTGCCGAGCGCGGTCAGCCCGTCGGGGTTGGTGCGCAGGTCGGCGAAGCGGGTTTTGGCGAGGTCTTCAGCGAGGCCGTTGACGTCGACCGGCTCGCGCACAACTCCCACGCCGACCAGCCGCGCCCCGGTCGGCCCCAGCGCGTCCTCGACGGCGCTGGTCAGTTCGCCCGGTAAGCCGCCGAGGGCGACGATCGCGATCCGTTTGCCGTCGAGGCGGTCGCGGACCAGCGCCGGGTAGACGCGGTCGGAGAATTCATTGGAACGGCCGAGCTCGCCGCTGAGGTCGTCGGCTCGCGAGCGCGCGTCCTGGAGGTTGCCGACCAGGCTCGCCTCGAGGTTCTTGCGGGTGCTCGTCAACGCATCGCCGCCGAACTCGGCACCGATCAAGATCCCGATCGCCAGCGCGAGAAAGACAGCGATCAGCGAGGTGGCGTGATAGCGAGCGCTATATCCCATCGCCCAAGAAAGGCTAGAGGGCCTGGGGCCAAGCAGGTCGGTGGACGCAGGGAGCGGAGGAGGGGAGCGCACTTCAGTGCGTGACCCGACCGAGCGACCGAGGACGCCGAGATGCGCCGGCCTCCGGGCCTCTAGCTAGATGCCTAGCCAGATGCGGATCTTTAGCCAGAATAATTCGAAGACGTCGTTGAGAGCCGGCGAGGTGATCACCAGGATCGTCACCAGGACCAAGAAGGCGAGCACGAAGAGCAGCGCCGGCCGCAGCGCCGAAGCAGGCTGATAGAGCCGGCTCACCCCCTTGGCGTCGACCAGCTTCTCGCCGATTCGCAGCCGGGTCAGGAAGGTCGAGGACATGCCACCGCGCTTGCGGTCGAGGAACTCGACCAGGTTGAAGTGGGCGCCGACCGAGACGATCAGCTCCGCCCCCTTCTCGTAGGCCATCAGCATCGCCACGTCCTCGCTGGTGCCGGCGGCGGGGACGACCGAGTGCGGCAGCCCCAGCTCCACCAAGCGCTCGCGGCCGGGGGCGCGGCCGTCGGGATAGGCATGGACGATCAGCTCGGCGCCGCAGCCGAGCGCCTCGTCGCTGGCGGAGTCCATATCGCCGAGGATCAGGTCGGGCTTCATCCCCGCTTCGAGGATGCCGTTGGCACCACCGTCGACGGCGACGACCAGCGGACGCATGTCGCGGATGTAGGCGCGCAGAGCTTTGAGGTCGCGCCGGTGGCGGTCGCCTCGGACGACGATCAGCACCTGACGATCCCGGAAGGAGGCGCGGGTCGCCGGGAACTCGATGCTGCCGGTGAGGATGTCCGTCTCTTCCTGGACGTGGGCGACCGTGTTTTCGGCGAACTCGGCGAGGGCCTCGTCGATCCGCTCACGCTGCTCCTCGAGTTGGCGCTCCAGGTCCGGCGCCGTCAGAACTCGCCCGCGCAAGACCTCTTCCTCGCCGATCTTCACCGTGCCACCGTCGATCCGCAGCCGGTCGCCGTCGTGGAGAAGCTCGAACAGCCCGGCGCCGGGCGCGTCGACGAGACGGATGCCGGCGTGGGCCAGCATCAGCGGCCCCGCGTTCGGATAGCGACCGTCAGAAGATGGCGCGGCGTTGAGGACCGCCGCGACCCCGGCGTCGATCAACTCCTCGGCGGCGATCCGGTCGATGTTGAGGTGGTCGATGACGGCGACGTCGCCGGGCCGCAGCCGCTTGACCAGGTGCTTGGTGCGACTCCCAAGGCGCGCCGTGCCTTCGATCGGCGCTTCCGGCCGCGTCCCGCCACGTCGTCCCAAGAGGGCAGGCAGGCGGCGGCGACTTGCGGTGGCCATCGATGGAGGTTAGGCGACGCGACGGTCAAGCCACAAGGGGCATCTGGCTCTGCGAAGCGGCTCAGACCGCCGAGAGCAGCTCTCGGGCGTGCTGGGTCGCCGCCTCGTTGCCACCCTCGCCGCCGAGCATGCGGCGGATCTCCTCGACGACCGCCTCGCCCTCGAGCCGCTCGATCCTCGCCAGCGCCTGGTCGCCGGCGACGTCCTTCTCGAGTCGGAAGTGGGTGCCGGCAAGCGAGGCGACCTGGGGCAGATGGGTGATGCAGATGACCTGTCGGCCCGCCGCCAGGGCACGAAGTCGCTCGCCGACCACGCGGGCGGTGTTGCCGCCGACCCCCGCGTCGATCTCGTCGAAGACCATCGTGCCCGCTGTCGAGGCCTCCCCCAGTCCGCTCAGGGCCAACATCACCCGCGAGAGCTCGCCGCCGGAGGCCGCGTCGCGCAGTGGCGCCGGCTCGATGCCCGGGTTGGGCGCCACGCGCAGCTCGACCGTCTCGCGACCGCTCGCCCCGAAGCCCTCCGGGTGCGGCTCCAGCACGACCTCGAGGCGAGCGCCCTGCATCGAGAGCCCCTCCAGCTCGGCGGCTACTCGCTCTTCGAGCGGCTTGGCGGCAGCGCCGCGGTTGGCGCTGAGCCGCTCGCCCAGCTCCTCCCGGCGGCCTTCGGCCGCGAGGAGCGCCGCCTCGGCCTCGGCGCCGCGCTCGCCGGCGCCCTCCAGCCGGGCGATCTCCTCGCGACAACGCTCGGCGTGCGCTAGCACTGTCTCGACGCTGCCACCGTGCTTGCGCTCGAGGCGATCGATCGCATCCAACCGCTCCTCGAGCACCTGCAGCCGCTCCGGGTCAGCGGCAACCGCCTCGGCGTAGTCGCGCAGCTCCGAGGCGACGTCGCCGAGCTCGACGGTCAGCGCCGCCACCCGCTCGGCCAGGCCGTCAAGACCGGCGTCGACCCCGCCAGCGCCCTGCAGCAGGGATTCGGCCTGAGCCAGCAGCGACTCGGCGCCACCGCCGTCTTCGTCGGCACCGGCCAGGCCGGCATGGGCCGCCGCCGCGGCCTCGCGCAGACCCTCGGCGTGTCGCAGGCGCTCGCGCTCGGACCCCAGCTCGTCGCGCTCGCCGGGCTCCGGGGCCACCTCCTCGATCTCGGAGAGCTCATACCGATAGAGATCGAGGTCGCGCTCCCGCGAGCCCTCGCGCTCGCGCAGCTCCGCCAGCTCGGCGGCGAGCTGGCCGCACTCACGGTGCGCTTCGCGGTAGCGCCGCCGCGTCTCCAGGTGCTCGGCGCCGGCAAAGCCGTCGAGCACCTCCAGCTGCGCCGAGGAGATCGTCAGCCGCCGGTGCTCGTGCTGGCCGAAGAAGGCGAGCAGCCGGCCGCCGAGCAGCTTCAGGTCGGCGGCGGTGGCAGCCCGGCCGGCGACGAAGGCGCTGGTCCGCCCGCCCGCCGAGACTCGCCGCCCCAGCACGACCTCCTCGGCGCCAGCCGGCAGCCGCTCCGCCAGCTCGGCGAACTCCGGCTCGTCGATCAGGCCCTCCGGCAGGTCGAAGACCCCCTCGACCCAGGCCTCCGCAGCCCCCGGCCGGACGATCTGCGCTTTCGCCTTGCCGCCCATCAGCAGGTCGAGCGAATGTGCGAAGACGGTCTTGCCGGCACCGGTCTCGCCGGTGATCGCGTTGAGGCCCTCGCCGAGGCGCAGCTCAGCCCGCTCGATCAGGAGCAGATTCTCGATCCGGAGCTCGCGAAGCATCGGATCCTGTGTACCAAGCGCTCCGGCGGCGAGGCGGGAGTCGCGCCCGCGAGCTAGCCCCCGGTCGGCTGCACGAAGTCGCGCTGGCGGACCAGGGCGAAGCCGAGGACGGCGCCGACAAAGGAGAGGATGGCGCCGATCAGGATCACCTCGTTGAGGGCGCTGACGAAGGCGACGTCGGCGGCGTGGACGGCCTTGGCATGGATCCCCGGCGGCAGGGGCAGCGCCGCGACCGCCCGCGAGCCCCCGGAGGCGACGACTTCGCCCAGGCCGGTCGGTGCGTGCGGCAGCTGCTCGCTCAGCTTCGAGTCGATCTGGGACTGGAAGACGGCGCCGAGCGCGGCGACGCCGGTGGCGATGCCGACCTGGCGGAACGTCGTGTTGATGCCCGATCCCATCCCCGATTTCTCGACCGGCACGACCGCGATCGCGGCCTGGCCGATTCCCGGGTTGGTGGTGCCGATGCCGATCCCGGCGACGATGAAGCCGACCAGCAGCGCCGTCCACTCGGAGTCGGCGCTGAGCCCGTGCATCAGCAGCAGGCCGATCCCGACCAGGGCCAAACCGGCGCCGAGCAGGAACCGGATTGGGACTTTGTGCGAGAGCGCGCCGGAGATCGGCGCGACGATGAAGCCGAGGATCGTCAGCGGCAGGAAGCGCAGCCCTGCCTCCAACGGCGAGAAGTCGAGCACTCCCTGCATGTAGATGGTCAGGTAGAGGAAGAGCGCGAACATCCCGGCCGAGAGCCCAAAGGCGACGGCGGAGACGCCGACGAAGGCCGGCTTGCGGAACAGGCTCAAGTCGAGCATCGGGTGGTCGCTGCGCAGCTCGATGACGACAAAGGCGGCCAGCAGCACGAATGCGGCGCCGAGACAGGCAACGATCAGGCTGCTGCCCCAGCCCTCGGGGTTGCCGCGGATCAATCCGAAGATCAGCAGGAAGAGGGCCGAGGAGAAGGTGACCAGGCCGGGCACGTCGATCGGTTCGGGACGCTCGGCGAAGACGTTGACGATCTTGCGCTCGGTGAGGACCATCGCGGCGATCCCGATCGGGACGTTGACGAAGAAGATCCACTCCCAGCCGAGGCTCTCGGTGATGACTCCGCCGACCAGCGGCCCGACGGCAACGGCGCCGCCGACCACCGCGCCCCAGACGCCGAAGGCGGTTGCCCGGTCTTTGCCGTGGAACTCCTGGCCGATCAGGGCCAGAGAGGTGGCGAACATGCCGGCGCCGCCGATCCCCTGCAGGCCGCGCGCGAAGTTGAGCAGGGTCGGGTCCTCGGAGATCCCGCAGAGGAAGGAGGCGAAGGTGAAGACCCCGAACCCGATCGTGAAGACGCGGCGGCGGCCGAGGCGGTCACCGAGCGAGCCGGCAGTGAGCAGGAAGGCCGCCAGCATCAGCGAGTAAGCGTCGACGACCCACTGGATGCTGGACAGCCCGGCGTTCAGTTCCCGCTGGATGTCGGGCAGGGCGACGTTGACGATCGTGACGTCGAGCAACAGCATGAACGTCGCGATCGAGACCAGGACGAGGGTCCACCATTTGCGCTCCATAGGGCCTTCCGGTGCGGGGACTGGGTGCGCGGGGAGGCTACAGAGGGGCGGTCGTCGGCTTGCTCAGACGGCGAGGTGGCCGAACTTGTCGCGGATGCGACCGTAGAAGCTCGTACCAGGCAGCTGGGCGAGGCGACCGACACCGTCGCGGAAGCAGATTTCCAGCTCGGCGCCGGCCGGCAGGTCGGCGAGCCGTTCACCGTCGATCGCGACCTCGACCGGCTCGCGGCCGGCGGCGTTGCCGACGTGGAGGATGTCGTTCGGCGCCACCACCAGGGCCCGCGCGGTCAGCGAATGCGGGGCGATGTAGCTGACCGCGTATCCCTTCACGCCCCAGGCCAGGATCGGCCCCTGGTTGGCGAGGTTGTAGCCGGTCGAGCCAACCGGCGTGGCGGCGACGAGGCCGTCGCAGCGGACGTGGCCGACCTCCTCGCCGCTGATCCGGTAGCTCAGCTCGGCGACCCGGTCGTAGGGACGGCGGGCGAGGGTGACGTCGTTGAGGCCGAGCCCGGCGGCGCCGTCGAGCTGGACCTCGAGGCCCGGCAGATCGACCGTCTCGATTTCGCCGGCGAGGGCGCGGCGGATGCCGGCCTCGGCTTCGTCGCGCTCGATCGCGGCAAGGAAGCCGACGGTCCCGAAGTTGATGCCGAGGACCGGCACGCCGGTGCGGGCGAAACGGCGCAGCGCGTGGAGGATCGAACCGTCGCCGCCGAGGACGATGCAGAGGTCGGGACGGGGCTGGTCGGTGGCGACGACCTCGACCCCCCGGGCGGACTCGCCGTGCTTGGCGATCTCGTCGGCTGTGGCGACCAGCCGCCAGCCGGCGTCGTGGGCGACGGCGACCACGGTCGAGACCGCCTCGGTTGCCGCCGGCGGATGCGAGTGGGTGATCAGCGTCGCCGTCTTCACTCGTCGCCCTCCACGGCCAGGACGGCCGCCTCGAGGTCGGCCACCGGCGCACCGCCACCGCACCAGACGAAGGTCTCGCGATTGCCCTTCGGGCCCGGCAGCTCCGAGGAGGCAAAGCCGCGGACGGGCAGGCCGAGCTCGGTGGCGGCACGGGCGACGGCGAGGATCGCCTCACGGCGGTCGCCGGCGTCGCGGACGACGCCGCGGCCGACCCGCTCGCGGCCGAGCTCGAACTGCGGCTTGACCATCGCCAGGACTTCGCCGCCGGGCGCCAGGCAGCGCGCAACGGCGGGCAGCACCTTGACAAGGGAGATGAAGGAAACGTCAACCGTCGCCAGCGAGGGCAGGAAGGGCAGGTCGTCTGGCCGCATCTCACGGGCGTTGAGCCGCTCGATCACGGTGACACGGGGATCGTCGCGCAGGCCAGCATCGATCTGACCGTAGGCGACGTCGGCGGCGATCACGCGGGCGGCGCCGCGCTGCAACATGCAGTCCGTGAAGCCGCCCGTCGAGGCACCGACGTCGAGGCAGTCGCGGCCTTCGAGATCGAGCCCGAGCGCCTCGAGCGCGTTGTCGAGCTTGATGCCACCGCGAGAGACGTAGCGGCGGCCGGCGTCGACGATCAGAGACGCCTCCGGCTCGACCAGCTGGCTCGGCCGCAGGGCGACGGGCCCGTCCTGGCCGATCCGGACTTCGCCGGCGCGCACCGCGCCAGCCGCCGCCGATCGCGACGGGAACAGGCCCCGCTCGGCCAAAACCGCGTCTATCCGGGCCTTCTTCATGCCCGGAACGCTACAGCGAGGCGTTTTATTAGTTTTCGTTTAGCGCCCTCTTAGAAGGGTAAGCGACATTTCGTCAACGAGCTCAGCCGCCGTTTCCGATCCCTTGAAACTGGCTGCAGAGCCAAGGAGAGGCGTTTATCCGCCATTCCGGGCAATTCTGTGACCGCTCTCACACACAAATCGCACATACGTTCGTACGCTGTTCAAGGATTCAAGTGGAGGTGCCGAGGTAAGAAGCACCAAGACTTTTAGGTCGAGCCCCGCGTCGTAATTTGGCCCCATTGCTTCCCACAATGGCGCCCACGACACAAACAGGGCTCACCCACCTCCCACAGATCCACATATACAGAGATACATATCTCTCCTCCCTGTAGTAACCCCAGAAGCGCCCCGCCTCCCCGGCGGGGCGTTTTCTGTTGTGGGGGGCTTTGGCAAGCCAGATGCGAGGCCATCGCCGTTCGGCCTGCGGGCTCAGAGCGACGTTTCAGGCGCCTGGTGCCACCATCGGTGCCACCAGGCGCCCAAGTCGAGTGATCGGCGTCAGCTGTCACCGGCGCTCGGTGGAATCGCCGGTTCGTCGGCCTCAGTGAAGCCTGGCGGTGGATCGGGAACCGGGTTGACCTTGTCCGCATCCGCTTGGAGCGATACGTCGGGGTCGACCTCCCAGGCCTCCAGCTCGGCTGAGTCGAGGATCGCGTCGATCAGCTCCCGGCTGCCACCGACGAGCGTCGAGTCGAAGTCATACTCGGTCGCGACGAACCAGGCGCGGTCCTGGGGCCAGATCAGGTTCGGTGCCTGCCCCCACCCACCCGTCTCGGGCTCGAAGGTGGGAGGTGGCTCGCCCTCGGCGGCGTCAAAGGCAACGAAACTCATCGAAGTCCTGTTGGCGTTCTCGATCTCGATCTGGTCCACGGCCGACAGAGGGCCGGCGAGAACCGCATAGTCGCGATGCGGATGCCGCAGCATCGGCTCATCGGGGAAGGACTCCTCGACACCGCCGTGGATCGTGCTGACGCCGAAGAAGCACTCCTGTGGCGACGTCGTGTGCCGCGTCAAGATTGCACAGAGCGCCGTCAGCGGCGCCTCCTCGAGTTCGGAGATGCTCGGGCAGCCACCCGGCCACTTCGACCCCTCGAAGTTCGAGTAGTCGTAGGTCCCGACGATCGCGTGCCACTGCATCTCTCGATGAGCGGTGGTTCCGAGGACCGCGGCGACTTCGCCCCAGGAGATGAGGTTCCCCTCCTCGTCGGTCGCGGGATGAAAGATCCTGGCGTACGCCTCGTAAACCTGTGGGACCTGGTTCTTGACCCTGCCTCCCCACCCCGCGAGGGTCGGCTCGATCCAAGCTCCGGCTGCCGCCCCATCCACTTGCTTAAGCGCATCGTTCGCCACAGGGTGAGCCTTGCAGACCGCAGTTTGTGAGTCGACGGCTACCCCTCGCCGTCGGGGGGAAGCATGTTGGGGCCATGCTCCTGCAGGAAGCTCTCCCACTCCTCCTTGGTGGCAGCCCGAGCGCCAGACCGCTCGAAGATGTCTTGGGCCGAGACGCTGATGCCAAGGCTCTCTAGCGCCGCAGCTCCGTCTTCCTTCTCCTCGGCCGCACCGCTCCTGATTCGCTCCGCTGCGATGGCCGCCGCTTCCTGGTCGACGCGCTCCGAGTCGAGAGTGTCCTCTCCCGGAGGCGTCATTTTCTCAGGCGGCGGATCCTCCCGGTGGTTCATGCGGACGTCGTATCCCCCTCGTAATTGACCGGCGCCGTGGTCTCGTCAAGCCCAAGCGAGACGACGTCGTCGTCGAAGACCGCGTTGATCTCGATGTGGCCGCCCAGGGCGCCGACGTAGTCGACGAGCGTGCTCAGGTAGAGATTGTCGCTGCGCTCGATCCGCGAGACGTTCGCCTGGGTCATCCCCAACAGATCGGCGAGCTGCGCCTGCGTCTGCCCGCGCTGCTTGCGCAGCTCGTTCAGGCGGACGGCCGCGATGATCGCCCGCTTGCGAGCGTCGATCTCCTCCGCGGCGCCGGGCCGCTTCCGGACCTCCGCGCTTAGGTCGCTGAATGCCTTCGTCTTAGCCATGTCCATCGTTCTCCGTCGTGGTCTGGAGGTGTCGGTCAAAGATCCGGTCTGCCACCGGGATCATTCGCCTGTAGAAGCGCTTGGTCTTCCCCGCCTTGTCTCCCCCGATGAGCAGGATGGCTACTCGCCTGGGGTCGAAAGCGAAGAAGATGCGCATCGTCTGCGTGACTCGCAACTCCTTCATGTTGGAGTGCTTCGAGCCCTCCACCGAATCGACCAATGGCCTGCCGGCGCTCGGACCCAGCTCCTGCAAGGCCTCGACTGAGGCGACTACCTTGCGTTGCTCGGAGTCGGTCAGCATCTGCCACCAGCGGTCGAACTCAGCGGTCCTCTCGGCACTCCAACTCATGCCGAAGGGCGCAGTATAAGGCTAACATTGTACAAGTCAAGCATTGTTGCCGACCCCGAGGTAGGCGTCCATCCGCTGCCGGACCTCGTCGTGGCTCCCGGGCAGTAGGTGCCCGTAGACGTCGAAGGTCGTCTGGATTTTCGAGTGGCCCATGAACTGCTGGATCGCCTTCGGATTGGCGCCGGCGTCGATCAGCAGCGAGGCGAAGGTGTGGCGGCACTCGTGCAGCGTGATCGGCCTCAGGAGCTCCGCCTCTCCTCCCTCCCGCTCCGCTGCGGCCAACGCTCGCGCGTTCGCCTGCATCCAAGCCCGCTTCGCTCGGTAGTCGATCGTCGATGCGTAGAACGCTTCCTCGGTCGTACGGCCGAACACCAGGTCCTCCCCGCTTCGTTCGCTTCGCTCCACGCTGTCCTCCAGGTAGCGACGCAGGATCGCGAGCAACGGGATGGTGCGGCGTCCGGCAAGGGACTTGGGCTCGATTACTCCCTCCACCTGGTCCCAACCGCGCTCGACGGCGATCACGTTCGCCTCGAGGTCGATATCGCAGACGCGCAGCGCTTGGATCTCGCCGCGCCGCAGTCCGGCGTAGAAGGCGGTTGCCCAGACTGGGCGGTCGTCCTCGGGTAGGGCGGCGAGCAGGGTTTCGGCTTCCTCGGCCGAGGCGATCCGCTTCGGGCGCTTGGAGGCCCCGCTCGGGAGGTCGATCCGCTCAGAGGGGTTGTAGGTCAGTTCATCCCGGTCGACCGCACGCCGGTAGAACGCCTGGAGCGGGTTGAAGATGTTACTGACGGTGCTCGCTGAGAGCCCCGATCCGAGCAGCTCGTCAGCCAGCTCCTGCAGATCGCGGCGGCGAACCTGCGGCACCTTGAGCCCGCTGACCCGGGAGGGGTCGACGTAGACCCGGACGACCCGCTCGTAGGAGCGGATCGTGTTCGGCTTGTAGCGGGCACGGCCCTTCGGCCGCACCGTCCCGGCTTCCATGCCGGCGATGAACCGGCGCAGAGCCTCGGCGAGCGTGCGCCCGTCCCAGGGGGTCGCCCGGAGCTCCCCCCGCTCGCGGGCACGCAGGGCAACCGCGCGCCAGCTCTTGGCTTCCGCCTCGCGGCTGAACGTCTTCGTGATCCGCCGTCCTCCGGCCTCCAGGTAGAACGACGCCTCCCAGCCCGCGTTGCAGGTGCACCGCTTGCCGTGCTTCGCCGGGCATCCCTTCGAGTGCCGCCGACGAATGCCCTCAGCCATCGCTGTCTCCGATCCACCGAAGCATCGAGGGGTTAAGGCCGGCGTGGAACACAAACGCCCCCTTGTCGCACTCGACGCTGGGAATCCAATCGACGCCATCGAGCAGCCGACCCGCCGGAACTTCGACGGCGGCGGCGACCTTGAGCAGGGTCTCGATACTCGGAACCCGGAAGCCGCGCTCCAGGAAGCTGACCTCGGTGCGATGCAGCGCGGCCCGGCAAGCCAGCTCCTCCTGGCTCATCCGGGCCAACCTGCGACCGCACCGCAGGTTCTCGCCAAAGTGACGGGCGAGGTCGTCGTTGCGCTCTCGGGTCGCCATCAGTGCGCCTTCCCCACCCCGCAGACCTGGCGGCGCAGATGGACCAACGCGTCGTGCTCGGCGACCACCCGCTCGTACTCGTTCGCCTCGTCGACCGACGCGGCCAGTTCGCCAAGCGCCCGGCAGATGTGAGGGGCCGGGAGGATCGTGCCGTGGTCGAGCGCCGCCAGAAGCACCCGGTAGGCGTGCTCGTCGGCGCGGGCGATCTCGGGTCGCCCCGCTACCGGCGACGTCGAGAAATCGTCTCGCGCCCCCTCCCGGACCATCTCCAAAATGGGCCGCAGGATCGCAACCTTGCGAGGACTGATTTCCAGGGCGACGGCAGCACCGTCCCCCGTAGGGTTCTGACTAGCCATGAGGAGCTGTGCCTCCTTGTGGTTAGGCGGCCCGTCAGCGTTAGCGCGCTGGGGTCGCCGCTATGTATGGACCTCCCTACGGTAGCAGGGACGGTAGGGACTTCCCTACAAGTTTGACTACTTGCCCTTGATGATTTCCCGCACGGTGGTCCAGTGGAGTCCGACTGCCTCGCCGATCTCTCGCAATGACGAACCGGCAGCTTGGGCTCGCTCGAAGCTCGTGCGCCTGGTCGTGCGTGCTTTGTCGAGGGCCTTGTCGTACTCAGCCTGCGCCTTGCGCGCGGACTGGAGGGCTTTCGTTCGAGCTGCGTCTCCCATTGCCGCCAGCCTAGACGCCTCCGCATCACGCCTGCTCCGCCAGCGCGTGCTCCGCGTTCTCGGCGATCCACCGCTCGAGCTCCGTGACCGGAACCAGGCGCTTGCGACCCCGCCGGATCAGCCGCAGCTCCGGCGCCACGTTTTCGTCGAAGAAGTCGGGACCCACGCCGATCGCCGCCGCTGCCTCCGGCGGCGTCAGGGCGATTCTTGGAATCGACACGGCGAGCTTCCTAGCCATGTCGCCCGCCTTTGCCCATTTCGCTCCAGAGCCATCTCACGCCCCCAAGACGGTTCTGCCAGCTGATTCGACCCCCGGCCGGCTCCTCTCCGCGCCCTCTGCCACCCGATCCGCCTCAGACCCCGATCCCTCCGCCCCGCACCTCGTCCCGCTCTCGCATCCGCAGAGCCTTCGCTTCTCCCTTCCCTCCCCGCCGCGGGGGCGGGCCCGCCCGCCCCGCCGGCGGGGGGTGGGGGGGGGGGGGGGGGGGGGGGGGGGGGGTTGGTGGGGGTGGGGGAGG
>JBEVJP010000069.1:0-36224 GCA_040510155.1 Solirubrobacterales bacterium
GGCGCCCGCGGGCCCCCGCGCCCCCCCCGCCCCGGCCGCCACCCCCGGCAGCCACGGCCCGTTCCACGTCTGCCTTGACGATGCGGCCGTTGGGCCCCGACCCGGAGATCGAACCCAAGTCGAGTCCTTTGTCCCGAGCGAGCCGCCTGGCCACCGGCGACGCCTTGACCCGCGAAGTGGCCTGCCCTGAGCCGTCCGCCGGCTCGGCACCCGTCTGCCCAGCCCCTCCGTCCCGAGCCACTCCACCGGACGGCGGCGCTGCGGACCCCGTCACTTGGGCCTGGCCCTCCGACGACTCCCCATGTGCAGTGGCGGCTGATGCTGCGGGCTCGGCCCTGGCGCCCGGTCCCTCGCCATCACCCACCACCGCAATAGGACTGCCGATCGGAAGCGTCTCCCCCTCTTGCGCCAGGATCTCGGTTAACACCCCCGCCACATCAGCTTCGTACGCCATGTTCGCCTTATCCGTCTCGATTTCGACCAGCTCGTCGCCGACCGCCACCTGGTCGCCGACCTGCTTCAGCCAGGTCAGGATCGTCCCCTCCTCCATCGAGTCGGAGAGGCGCGGCATCACCACCTCGGCCATCAGCGCGCTCCCTCGAGGGTTGCCAGGGCGGCCTTGACGACGTGCTCCTCATGCGGGATCGCGGCCTGCTCGAGGCGTTTGGAGTAGGGCATGTGGACGTCGGCGCCGGTCACCCGCTGCACCGGCGCGTCGAGGTCGTCGAAGGCCTGCTCGGTGATCAGCGTCGCCAGGTTGGCGCCGACGCCACCGTGCGGCCAGCCCTCCTCGACGATCACCGCCCGGTTGGTCTTGCGGACCGACTCGAGGATCGTGTCGAGGTCGAGCGGCCGCAGGGTGCGGGGGTCGATCACCTCGGCCTCGACGCCGTGCTCGTGCGCCAGCTGGGTCGCCGCGTGCTCGGCCACCTGGGCCATCTTCAGGACGCCGATGATCGTCACGTCACCACCCTCGCGCCGCACCGCCGCTTCGCCGAAGCGCAGCGGCGTCTCGTCCTCGTCGTCGGGCACCTCGCCACGGGTCCCGTACAGCGACTCGTGCTCGATGAAGACGACCGGGTTGTCGTCGCGGATCGCCGCCTTCAGCAGCGCCTTGCCGTCGGCCGGGGTGGAGGGGCAGGCGACCAGCAGGCCCGGGACCTGCAGGTAGAGGGCCTCGAAGCTGTGCGAGTGGGTCGGGCCGAGTTGGTGGCCGCCGCCGCCCGGCATCCGGATCACCATCGGCACCCGCGCCTGGCCATTGAACATGTAGGGGATAGCGGCGGCGTGGTTGACGATTTGGTCGAGGGCGAGCAGGGAGAAGTTGACGGTCATCAACTCGACCACCGGCCGCAGCCCGCCCATCGCCGCGCCGACCCCGGCGCCGACGATCGTGTTCTCGGAGATCGGCGTGTCGCGCACACGCCGCTCGCCGAACTCGTCGATCAGCCCCTCGGTCACCTTGAAGGCGCCCTGGAAGACCGCCACGTCCTCGCCCATCACGAAGACCGCCTCGTCGCGGCGCATCTCCTCGGCCATCGCGTCGCGCAGCGCCTCCCGCATCCGCAGCGTCGCCATCAGTCGCTCTCCTCGCGGTTGGCTGCTGCCTCGTCGTCGGCCTCCGGCGCGCCGGCTTCGTACTCAGCCGCAACCTCGGGCTGGTCGCCGTCCTGGGCGTCGCCGTCCACCGCCGGGTTCGGGCGCGGTCCGCTCGGCTGCCCAGCGTAGGCGGCGCCGGCTTCCGCCAGCTCGCGAGCGGCGTCGGGCATCTGCTCCTCACGCTCGCCGCGGTGCGGCTCGGGGCTGCGCTCGTCGACCGCGTACCAGCTGCCGTGCGAGTCGAGCGCGTAGAGGTTCTCGTACATCGTGTCCAGCGGCGGCTCCGGCGAGGCCTCGGCGAACTCGACCGCCTCGACGACCGCCGCCTCGGCCGCCTCGCGCGCCTGCTGCACCTCGCGCTCGCCCAGCACCCCGGCCTCGACGCAGCGTCGCGCGAACGCCTCGATCGGATCTTTCTGCTGCCACTCCTCGACCTCCTCGCGCTCCCGGTAGACCTCGGGGTCGGCGGCGGAGTGGCCGCGGTACCGATAGGTGAAGGCCTCCAGCAGTGTCGGCCGGTCGTCCTCACGTGCCGCCCGTACCCCCTCGGCGACCGCGTCGCGGACCGCCAGCACGTCCATCCCGTCGACCCGGGTGCCGGGGATCCCATACCCCTCTGCCTTCTTGGAGAGGTCGGTCTGGGCCGAGTGCCGCTCGACCGCGGTCCCCATCCCATAGAGGTTGTTCTCGACCAGGAAGAGGACCGGCAGCTTCCAGAGCGCCGCCAGGTTCATCGTCTCCCCGAAGTTGCCGGTGTTGGAGGCGCCGTCGCCGAACATGCAGACGGTCACCGCGTCTTCGCCCTTGTACTGGGCGGAGAGGGCGAGCCCGGCGGCGATCGGCAGGTTGCCGCCGACGATCCCGTAGCCGCCCATGAAGCGCCGCTGGGCGTCAAAGATGTGCATCGAACCGCCGCGGCCGCCGCTGGTCCCGTCGACCCGGCCGAACAGCTCCGCCATCACCCGCTTCGGCTCGGTGCCGCGGGCGATCGCGTGGCCGTGGGTGCGGTAGGTGCCGATCAGGTAGTCCTCGTCGCGCATCGCCGCGACGGTGCCGACGATCGTCGCCTCCTCGCCGATCGCCAAGTGCAGGAAGCCGCCGGCTTTGGCTCGCTGGTACTGCCGACCCGCCTCCTCCTCGAAGCGGCGGATCAGGGCCATGCGCGCCAGCAGCTCGTAACAGGTGGCAGCGTCGGGCAAATCGGCCATTGCGGCCACCTTAGCGAGGCGGACCGCCTAGCTCGCCGCCTCGACCGCTTCCTCGAGCCGGTCGTCCCCCCAGAACACCTCGTCGCCGACGACCACCGAGGGCACGCCGAAGACGCCGCGCTCACCGGCGGCCTCGGTCGCCTCGCGCAGCGCTCCCTTCACGGCTTCGGTCTGCACCGCTTTCTCGAGCGCTCGCGGGTGCAGCTCGCAGGCCGCCGCGGCGATCCAGACGTTGTCCGGTTCGCTCAGATCGCGGCCGGCGGCGAAGGCCTGCCGAAAGGCGGCGAGCGCGAAGGACACGGTGCGCCCGGTCTGCTTCGCGAAGGTCGCCGTCCGCATCGCCGTCAGCGTGTTGCCGGGCCATGGATCCGGCCAGACGATCGGCGGCAGCCCGTAGGCCGAGGCACGTCGCTCGACCTCCGCCATCCCCTCCTCGCGCCCCGGCGTCTGCGACCACGACCCCCGCTCGAAGCGCTGGAAGAGCCCGCCCAACAAGACCGGCTGCCACTCCGGCTGCTCCAGGCCAGCCTCCGTGAAAAGCCCACTGATCCGCTCCGCGCTCAAATACGCGTAAGGAGATCCCAAATCAAAGTAGAAGCTCGCCCGACTCATCCTGAGAGTCCGAAAATCAAGCAGATCGGGGGACGCAGGGAAGCGAGGAGAGGGGAGCGCACTCCAGTGCGTGACCCGAGCCGAGCGACCGAGGACCCCGAGATGCGCCGATTTGCAGGACTCTCAGCCTCAGGCGTGGATGGCCCAGCCGTCGACGGCCCTAGCGGCATCGAGCACTGCCTCGGAGACCGTCGGGTGCGGATGCACGATCCGGGTCAGCTCCTGGTAGCCGCCCTCGAGGGCCATCGTCGCGACCAGCTCGGCGATCATGTCGCAGGCGCGGTTGCCGACGATGTGGGCGCCGAGGACCTCGCCGTACTTGGCGTCGACGACGAGCTTGACCAGCCCGACTTTGTCGTCGTAGACGGTGCCCGCTCCCTCGCCGGCGATTTTCTGCTTGCCGACCTTGACCTCGTGGCCGGCCTCCTTGGCCTGCGCCTCGGTGAGGCCGACGCTGGCGACCTGGGGGTGACAGAAGGTGGCGCCGACCATCAGCTCCTGGTCGATCGGGTGGGTCTCGACGCCGGCCGCTTTCTCGACCGCGACGACGCCCTCCTCGGAAGCCTTGTGGGCCAGCGCCTTGCGGTTGACGAGGTCGCCGATCGCGAAGACCTTGGGGTTGGTGGTCTGCTGGTAGCCGTCGACTTTGACCTTGCCGTTCTCCTCCAGCTCGACCCCGGCCTCGGCCAGGCCCAGCCCCTCGACATCCGGCCGCCGGCCGCCGGCGACACAGAGGTAGTCGACCTCGGCCGACTTGTCGCCGTAGGTGAACTTGACGGAGTCCGAGCCCGCCTCGACGTTCTCGACCGGCGCCCCGGTGGAGATCTCGATGCCGTCTTTCTTGAAGGAGCGTTCGACGATCTTGGCGATGTCCTTGTCCTCGGCGGGGAGGATCTGGTCGAGCATCTCGATCAGGATCACCTCGGTTCCGAAGCGCGCGTAGGCGGAGGCGATCTCCGAGCCGGAGGCGCCGGCGCCGACGACGGCGATCTTCTTCGGCTGCGCGGGCAGCGACCAGGCGCCCCAGGTGTCGACGACGCGGCCGCCGAACTCGACGCCCGGGATCGGCGAGGCGACCGAGCCGGTGGCGAGGACGACCGAGCCGGCCTCGTAGACCTCGTCGCCGACCTTGACGTTGCCGTCGGGAGTCAGCGAGCCCTCGCCCTCGATCTGGGTGATCTTGTTTTTGTCCCAGAGCAGCTTGACGCCGTTGGAGAGCGATTCGGAGACGGCGGCGCGGCGGGTGCCGAGCGCGTCCCAGTCGATCGAGACGTCCTGGGCGACGACCCCGAGCTCGGCGCTGCCCTTGGCCTCGGCGTAGATCTCGGCCGAGCGCAGCACCGTCTTGGCCGGGATGCAGGCGTAGTTGAGGCAACGGCCGCCGGCCTTGTCGCGCTCGACGACGGCGACTTTGCGGCCCAGCTGGGCGGCGCGGATCGCGGCGACGTAACCGCCCGGGCCGCCGCCGATGACGATCGTGTCGAAGGACTCAGCCAAGAGAATGGTGAGCCTATAGAAGTGCGCTGCTCAGCTTTTCTTCTGGCCGGGGAGGCGCCCGGCCAGGCGGCCCATCGGCTCCACGGCGCCCTGCAGGGTCTCGACGCTGCCGTTGAGCCCGTCGAGGGTGCCGAGCAGCTTCTCGAGCAGGCCGTTGAGGCGATCGAGCCCCTCGTCGAGCCGCCCGATCGTCTCCGGCAGTGCCGCCAGGTGGCGCTGCACCTCGACCAAGACCGGCATCGCCTCCTCGATCGTTCGCAGGCGCGCGTCCATCCCGCCCAGCAGGCCGACCTCTTCCTTCAGCCCGCCCATCTGGGTCGGCAGCTCCGGCAGGGTCGAGGTGTCGGCGGCGACCCGGTCCAGGGACGCCGCGACCCGGTCCAGCGCCGCGGTGTGCTTCTCCATCGCTCGCGTGCTGGCGGCGATCTCCGGCAGCAGTCGCAGCCCGGCGACGACGTCGGCGGGCAGGCCGGTGAGGCGCTCGATCGAGGGCAGTCCCAGGGCCATCTCAGTCCCGCGGTACCCGCTCGGGCATCTGGATCCGTGCCATCGCCTTGACCATGAAGAAGAAGAAGGTACCGGCGACGGCGAGCAGCGCCAGGGTGGCGGCGAACTGCGCCACCGTCGAGGCCTGCAGGGTGAGGCCGAAGAAGGCGCTGAAGATCAGGAAGACGAGCAGTAGCTGGAAGCCGAGCACGGCCCAGTAGCGGGCCCGCCACATCCCCCAGGCCATGATCCCCATCAATAGCGCGGGGGCGAGCACCTGCGGCAGCTTCGGGACCTCGCCATTGACCTTGGTGCCGGCGGCGTAGCCGATCACGATCGAGATCGCGATCAGGGCCGCGACCACCGCCCCGATCGTCACCACCAGCGGTCGCTGTCCCGGAGCCAGCGGCTCCAGCGCTTCGCGCGCCGCCTGGTTGCGTTCCTCGGCCTTGGCGTAGCCGCGCGCCATCGGGCTGCCGCCGCGCTGCTTGCGTTTGCGCGGCTCCTCAGCCACCGGGCGCCACTCCCCGCCAAGGCGTCGGCGCGTCGAGCAGATCGTCCTGGCCGTTGCGCTCCGCGCCCTCGGCGGCGGCGAAGGACCGCCGCAGCGCTTCCGCCGCGGCGGTCGGGTCGGCCGCGTCGCGGATCGCCCTGACGACGCAGAGGCGCCGCGCCCCGGCCCGCACGACCTCGGCGGCGTTGTCGGCGTCGATCCCGCCGATCGCGAAGAACGGATGCGGGGCCTGCCCGGCCGCCTCGGTGATCAGCTCGAGGCCGACCCCGGGTCGCCCGGCTTTCGTCGGGGTCTCCCAGATCGGACCGACGCTGATGTGATCGACGGGCGCCTCGGCTGAGGCCTCGATCTGCTCGCGGGAGTGCGTCGAGAGGCCGATGATCGCGTCGGGACCGAGCAGCTCGCGCGCTGCCGCGGCGGAGCCGTCGTCCTGGCCGATGTGGACTCCGTCGGCGCCGCAGGCCCGGGCCAGGTCGGGGTCGTCGTTGACGATGAAGAGGGTGCTGTACGTGTCGCAGATGCGGCGGAAGGTGTCGGCGGCACGTTCGATCTGGGCTCGGCCCAGCTCCTTCTCGCGCAGCTGGACGATGTCGACGCCGCCGGAGAGGGCGGCACGCAGCAGCGCTTCCGGGTCTTCCCCGCGCGGGCGGGCGTCGCAGACGAAGTAGAGGCGGGCGGTGCGCAGGCGCTCGCGGCGCAGCGGCCCGAGTGCCTCCGGTGGGGCGAGGCTCATATGCCGATTATGGCCGCTCCCGACCTTCTCCCTCGCTTCCCCGTGGCTCGGGAGGGGTAGCCTGTCCGTGACGGGAGCCCACCGAGGCTGAGAGGGCGGCACCGAGGCCGCCGACCGTATCGACCTGATCCGGGTAATGCCGGCGGAGGCAATGGTTTGTCCGAGAAGCGAGGTTTCGACGCGATATTCGTAGGCGGTGGGGTGATCGGCCTCAGCTGTGCCTGGCGAGCGGCGCAGCGCGGGGCGCGGGTGGCAGTGATCGATCCCGCCGAGCCACCCGCCGGAGCGACCAATGTCGCCGCCGGCATGCTTGCGCCGGTCGGCGAGCTGACCTTCGGTGAGCCGGAGCTGCTGAAGATGACCCTGGCCTCGGCCGCCCTCTACCCTCAGTTCGTCGCCGAGCTCGAGGCCGCGAGTGGGGAGAAGACCGGCTACTCGCGCCAGGGCGCCCTCCACGTCGCCCTCGACCGTGACGAGGCGGCGCAGCTGCGCCGCGTCCACGAGCTGCAGCGCTCGCTCGCGCTCGAGGCCGATTGGCTGCCCCCGCGCCGCTGCCGCGAGCTGGAGCCGGGTCTGACTCCGTCCTTCGCCGGCGGTGTCTTTGCCGCCGGCGAGGCGGCGATCGACCCGCGGGCACTGACCCGGGCGCTGGTCGCCGCGCTCGCCGCGGCGGGGGGAGAGCTGCGGACGGGATGCGAGGTGGTCGGCGGAGTCTTCGAAGGCGAGCGACTGTGTGGGGTCCGGGTGGGAGCGGCGAAGCGTCGCGATGCCGGCGTCGACGACGGTCATCGCGGCGATGCCGCCGGCGTCCCCCGGTTGGAGGACCCAGCGCCCGCTCCCCATGACGACGCACCCGCCGCATCTGAGCCGGACAGCGCACCCCTCGCTCCTCGTGGCGCCGCCGAAAGCGAGGAGCTGCTCGCCGACGCGGTCGTCCTCTGCGCCGGCGCCTGGTCCGCCCGAGCGCAATGGCTTCCTGAGCAGGCCCGGCCCGCCGTCCGCCCGGTCAAGGGCCAGGTGCTGGAGCTGCGTGCCGCCGCCGGGGAGCCGCCCTGCGAGCGGATCGTCGCCTCCGAGCGCATCTACCTGGTGCCGCGCCCCGATGGCCGCCTGATCGTCGGCGCCACCAGCGAAGAGCGCGGCTTCGACACCACCGTCCTCGCCGGCGGCGTCCACGAGCTGTTGCGCGAGGCCTACCGAGTCCTCCCCGACGTCGCCGAGATGGAGCTGCTCGGCGCGATCGCCGGCCTTCGTCCCGGCACGCCCGACAACCTGCCCCTGATCGGACCGGGAGCGATCGACGGCCTCCACCTCGCCACCGGCCATTACCGCAACGGCGTCCTCCTCGCACCGCTGACCGCCGAGGCGATCGCGGCTCAGCTGACCGGCGAGGCCGGCCCCGACGTGGCAGCCGCCGACCCAGCGCGCCCCCTGATCGGAAAGGTGCGTTCGTCGTTTGTCTCGCATAGCGCAACAAACGACGAACGCGCTCCCGGGCCCGAGGCTCATCGGGTGGCCTCGCGATGAGGATCGAACTGAACGGCGAGCTCCGCGAGCTCTCCGGCTCACCAACGCTCGCCGACGCCGTGGGGGCCTCTGGCGCCGCCGCCGGAGCCCGCGGTGTCGCCGTCGCCCTCGACGGCGAGGTCGTCCCGCGGGGCGAGTGGGAGGGGACGCCGCTGCGCGAGGGGCAGAGCGTCGAGGTGCTCGCCGCGATCCAGGGCGGGGCCGAGACCTGGGAGCTGGGCGACCGCCAGTGGTCCTCGCGGCTGATCGCCGGCACCGGCGGCTTCCGCTCCCTGGAGCAGATGGAGGCGGCCCTGGGCGCCGCCGGGACCGAGATCGTCACCGTCGCCCTGCGCCGCATCGACCCGGCCGCCGAGGGCTCGGTGCTCGACGTCGTCGAGCGTCTCGGCCTCTTCGTTCTCCCCAACACCGCTGGCTGTTACACGGCCCGCGACGCGGTCCGCACCGCCAAGCTCGCTCGCGAGGCCTTCCAGACCGAGTGGATCAAGCTCGAGGTGATCGGTGACGATCGCACCCTCTATCCCGATGCGCTCGAGCTGCTCGACGCCGCCGAGCAGCTCGTCGCCGACGGCTTCACGGTCCTCCCCTACACCAACGACGATCCGATCCTCGCCCGCCGCCTCGAGCAGGCCGGCTGCGCCGCGGTGATGCCGCTCGGCTCTCCGATCGGTTCCGGCGGCGGCATCCGCAACCCGTACAACATCGCCGTGATCACCGATCGTGCCGAGGTCCCGGTCATCCTCGACGCCGGCATCGGCACCGCCTCCGACGCCGCCCTGGCGATGGAGCTCGGCTGCGACGCCGTCCTCGCCGCCAGCGCGATCTTCGGTGCCGAGGACCCGGCCGCGATGGCGGGCGCCCTCCGCCTTGCCGTCGAGGCCGGCCACGCCGCCCATCGTGCCGGGCGCATCCCCGAGCGCACCCACGCCGAGGCCTCGACCCCGTACCAGGGCATCCCCGACCTTTCCTGAGCGACCGAGCGCGCCACTCAGCGGGCCTCTACCATGGGACGGCGCGCCCCTGTAGCTCAGCCGGTTAGAGCGGTGGCCTTTTAAGCCGCGCGTCGCGGGTTCGAGTCCCGCCGGGGGCACTTTGCCGGGACCAGACGGGAGCGCGGGAGCGAGCACGACGAGCACCTGCTGCGCGTCCCCAGTGACGTCGAGGCCGAGGACGACGTCCGCCTGCAGCGGATCCACGACGAGGTCGAGCGCGGCTTCGACGCCCTCCGCGACGTCGACGACGGCGTCTCCGTCTTCGGCTCCGCCCGCATCCCCGAGGGGCACCGCTGGTACGACCTCTGCCGTGAGACCGCGTCCTGCCTGGTTGAGCACGGCTTCAGCGTCATCACCGGCGGCGGTCCCGGCCTGATGGAGGCGGCCAACCGCGGCGCCGCCGAGGCTGGCGGCCTCTCGATCGGCCTCAACATCGAGCTGCCACACGAGCAGCACCCCAACCCCTACGCGAACCGCAGCCTTGACTTCCACTACTTCTTCGCCCGCAAGCTGATGTTCGTCCGCTACGCCCGCGCCTTCGTGATCATGCCGGGCGGCTTCGGCACCCTCGACGAGATGTTCGAGAGCCTGACCCTGATCCAGACCGACCGGATCAAGCACTTCCCGACCATCCTCGTCGACTCCGCCCACTGGCGCCCCCTGCTCGACTGGATCGACGACACCCTCGAGGACGACGGCATGATCGGCCCCGACGACAAACGCCTGCTCGTCACCGCCGACTCCCCCCACGAAGTCTGCGAGCACGTGATCCGCGCCCGCGACGCGCAGCGAGAGCTGCCCTAGGGGCGCGCTTCCAGCCGTTCGAGGCGCTCGCGGATCTCGCGCAGCTCGGCGAGGACCCGGTCCTCCTTCTCCTCCTGGCCTTTGATGAAGCGCTCGGCGATGAAGGCGGTGAGCAGGGCGACGAAGCCGATCCCGACCAGCATGATCACGCTGGCGATGATGCGGCCGCTGTCGGTGTGGGGTTCGAGGCCGCCGTAGCCGACCGTGGTGACGGTGGTCACCGCCCACCAGATTCCGTCCCAGGCGGTCCACGGTTCCTGCGTCGTGTTCTCGATGCTGGCGACGGCAATCCCGCCGAGGATCACGGTGACGACGGCCACCAGCGCCGCCGCCTTCAATCCGTCCAGCGAGAGCAGGCGGCGGAGGCTGAAGACGCGCAGCAGGCGCATCAGGCGCAGCAAGCGGTAGACCCGCCCCGCCTGCCAGGCGGCAGGGGCGAAGGGCGGCGTAAAGACCGTCACCAGGACGTCGAGGATGTGCGAGCGCAGCCAGACCCTGCGGCTCGGCACGATGCAGAGCATCGTCACCACCTCGGCGGCGAAGACCAGCCAGGTGATCCAGTTGAGCGCCATCGCCACGTCGGGCCAGGGCGCGCCGAGGTTCGACTCCTGCAGCAGCACCAGCGGGATCGTCAACAGCGCCGCGATGATCACCGGCCATTCGAACTTCGCCTGAACCGCTTCGCTGCGGGCGTCCACGGGGGCGCCTTCGACGGCGCGGCTCGGCTCCCTGCCGGGCCGGCGAGCCGTTCCCGCCCGGCTCAGCCCGCGGGAAGCTGCCAGGAGACGCCGGAGCGATCGCTCACCTAGGTGAAGCGGGCCGCGAACGGATAGGTGAAGGCCGGCACCAGCACCGCGTCGTCGTCGTGCGGCGTCGCGGCTAGTTAGTCCATCTCGCGGCGCTCTTGACTTGAAGAGGAGAGAGCCGGCAGAGGTCAATCCGAAGCGATGCTCGACGGGCTGCCTCGGGGGCTGCTAGACGCCGAAAACCAAGCAGATCGGGGGATGCAGGGAGGGGCGACGAGGGGAGCGCACTTCGGTGCGCGACCCGAGGAGACCGACCGAAGACCCCGAGATGCGCCGGTTTGCAGGCGTCTAGTGCCGGAAGTGACGGTGCTTGGTGAAGACCATCGCCACGCCGGCCTCTTCGCAGGCGGCGATCACCTCGGCGTCGCGTTTCGAGCCGCCGGGCTGGATCACCGCGGTGGTGCCCGCCTGGATCGCCAGCTCGGGGCCGTCGGCGAAGGGGAAGAAGGCGTCGGAGGCGAGGGCGGAGCCGGCCAGCAGGGCGGTGGCGTCCTCGCCCCGGGCGTCGCGGCACTTCTCGACCGCGAGGCGGACGGAGTCGACGCGGCTCATCTGGCCGGCGCCGATGCCGAGGGTCGCGCCGTCCTTGGCGATCACGATCGCGTTGGAGCGGACCCGGCGGCTCACGGTCCAGGCGAAGAGCATGTCCTGCCACTGCTGCTCGCTCGGCTCCGACTTGGTCACCGCTTCCATGATCTGGCGCGGCTCCGGATGACCGTCACGGTCCTGGATCAGCAGCCCGCCCATCACCTTCTTGACGTCGCGTTCGGTCGGGTCAGGCTGGCGGCGCTCCTCCTCGTCGAGGATGCGGATCGCCTCCTTCTGCTGCAGCACGTCGAGGGCGCCCCCCTCGTAGCCGGGCGCGAAGAGGACCTCGACGAAGTTCTGGTGGAGGCGCTCGGCCAGCTCGGTGCCGACCCGGCGGTTGAAGGCAATCACGCCGCCGTAGGCGGAGACCGGGTCGCAGGCGAGCGCCTTCTCGTAGGCCTCGAGCGCGTCGTTGCCGACCGCAACCCCGCAGGGATTGTTGTGCTTGACGATCACGCAGGCCGGCTGCTCGAAGTCTTCGACCAGGGCCCGGGCCGAGTCGAGGTCGAGGACGTTGTTGAAGGAGAGCGCCTTGCCGTGCAGCTTCGAGACCCGCGAGAGGATGTGGCTGCGGGCGCCGGCTTCGGCGTAGAGGGCCGCCCGCTGGTGCGGGTTCTCGCCGTAGGAGAGGTCGAGCACCTTCTCGTAGGCGATCGCCAGGTGTTCGGGGAAGTCCTCGTACTCGGTCGAGAACCAGCGGCTGATCGCGGCGTCGTAGCGGGCGGTCTGGGCGAAGGCCTCGTTGGCGAGCCAGTGCCGGGTCGTGGCGGAGATCTCGCCGCCGCTCTCCTCCAGCTCGGCACAGACCGCGTCGTAGGACTCCGGCTTGACGATCACCGCGACGCCGGCGTGATTCTTGGCGGCGGCGCGGATCATCGTCGGGCCGCCGATGTCGATGTTCTCGATCGCCACCTCCGGCGCCACATCGTGCTCGGCGACGGTCTGCTCGAAGGGGTAGAGGTTGACGCAGACCAGGTCGATCGGCTCGATACCCTCGCGCTCGAGGATCGCCAGGTGTTCGGAGTCGTCGCGCCGGGCCAGCAGCGCCGCGTGCAGCCGTGGATGCAGGGTCTTGACGCGGCCGTCGAGGATCTCCTCCTGGCCGGTGAACTCGGAGACGTCGGTCACTTCGAGCCCGGCCTCGCGCAGCGCCGTCGCGGTGCCGCCGGTCGAGAGCAGCTCGACGCCGAGGTTGGCGAGGGTGCGGGCGAAGTCGGCGACGCCGGTCTTGTCGGAGACCGAGATCAGCGCCCGCCGCACGCGCACGGCGGCGTCGGCGCTCTGCGGGCTGGTGTCGGCGGCGGCCTCAGTCATCGATCCGGACGACCGTCGGGTCGTCTGCGTCGATCCTAACCCGGCCCTTCGCGATCATGCGGATCGCCTCCGGGTAGAGCTGATGCTCGACGGTATGGATCGCCGCCTCCAGCGACTGGCGCTCACGCCCGACCGGAACCGGCACCCGTCGCTGCAGGATCGTCGGCCCGGTGTCGATCCCCTCGTCGACGAAATGGACGCTGACGCCGGTCTCCTCGACCCCGGCCGCCAGCGCCTGGCCGATCGCGTCGAGTCCCGGGAAGCTGGGGAGTAGGGCGGGGTGGACGTTGACGACGCGACCGCGGAAGCGAGCCACGAACGGTTCGGTGAGCAGCTGCATGTAGCCGGCGAGGACGACCAGGTCGGCGCGGTGGGCGTCGATCCAGTCGGCCATCGCCGCGTCGCGGCCGGTCCGGTCGGCGTAGGCGTCGGCGGGGAAGACGGCGGTGTCGACCCCGGCCGCGACGGCCCGCTCCAGCGCCCGCGCACCCGGCGTGTCGGAGCCGACCCCGGCCACCTCGATCCCGTCGCGCCCGTGCAGCGTGTCGAGGATCGCCTGCAGGTTGGTACCGCTGCCGGAGGCGAGGACGACAAGGCGGAAGGCGCTCACCCGCGCATCTTTGCGCAGCCTTCCGGTCGCTGTGTGTCGACTATGGCCCGACAAACAGCGACCGGAACTAAGATCGCCGGCGATGAGCGAGCTCTGGCGGGGCGTCCTCTACCTGCACCTGCTCTCGATGGCCTTCTTCCTCGGCGGCCAGTTGGTCTTCGGGATCGCCGTCGTGCCGGTCCTGCGCGGCGAGGGAGAGCAGCGCGAGCGGATGCGGGCGATCGCCCGCCGCTTTGGCTACGGCTCGCTGGTCGCGCTCGGCGTCCTGCTTGTCAGCGGCTGGGCACTCGCCTCCCACTACGACCTCTTCGGCGACTCGACCCTGCAGTGGAAGCTGGCCCTGGTCGGGGCCGTGATCGGGCTGACGATCGTGCACCTGCGACGGCCGAAAGCGCACGCCCTGCAGGCGGCGATCCTCGGCCTGACGCTGGTGATCGTCTGGCTCGGACTGAAGCTGACGACCGGTGGCTGAACCCCGCCCCGCTGGCCGCGACCCGCTTGGCCGCCTCGGCGTCGAGCTGCCGGTCGTGCAGGCCGGCATGGGCGGGGGCATCAGCCGCCACGAGCTGGCCGCCGCGGTCTCGGAGGCCGGCGGCCTCGGGACGATCGCGGTCAACGGCGCCGCCGCGATCACGCGTGAGCTGGAGCTGGCCCGGGCCCTCACCGCCAAGCCGCTCGCCGTCAACGTCCTGCCCCCCTTCGCCCGCCGCGACTGGGGGGAGGCCGCGGCGGCGGCCGACGTCGTCGTCACCTTCTGGGGCCGCCCGCGCCGGCGCACCCCTGGCGTCTGGATCCACCAGTGCGGCTCCGTCGCCGAGACCCAGGCGGCCCACGCCGCCGGCGCCGACGCGGCGATCGTCCAGGGCGTCGAGGCCGGCGGCCACGTGCGCGGCACCGTGCCGGCACTAGACCTCTTGGAGCGAACTCGGGCAGCCCTCCCCGCCGACTTCCCGCTCCTGCTGGCCGGCGGCATCGCCGAGCCTGACGACGTGACGACCGCCCTCGAAGCCGGAGCGTGCGCGGCGGTCGCCGGCACCCGCTTCCTGCTCTCGACCGAGAGCCGCGCCCACCTGGCCTACCGCGAGCGCCTCCTCGCCGCCCACCAAACCATCCACACCGACCTCTTCGGCTTCGGCTGGCCGGCCCCGCACCGAGTGGTCGCCAACGCCGCAACCGACCAAGCCCTCCGTCCCGACGGCTCCACCCCGACCGCCATGCAACTGCTCAACCGACTCTCGGCTCCCGGCGCCCGCTGGACCTCCAACGCCCTCCAGCGCCGCCTCGTCGCCGCCCAGCACCCCGGCGGCCTCATCCTCACCCCCGCCGGACCCACCGACGACGGCCCCTCCAGCCTCGTCGACGCCGGCCCCCTCTACGCGGGCGAGACCGTAGCCCGCATCGACACCGTCCGTCCCGCAGCCCAGTTAGTCACAGAGCTAGCCGGCTGAGTCAGCCGGGGACAGTCTCTAAGGCGTATTTCCCGTTCGCTGCATCGGGATCGCCCAGCGGGTACTCGCCGCTGAAGCAGGCGTCGCAGTGGTCGTTGCGGTCGGTGCCGATCGCCTCGTAGACGCCGTCCATGGAGAGGTAGGCGAGCGAGTCGGCGTCGAGCTCGTCGGCGATCTCCTGGACCGAGCGCTTGTGGGCGATCATCTCCTCGCGGGTCGACATGTCGACGCCGTAGTGGCAGGGGTTGCGGATTGGCGGCGCCGAGATCCGCAGGTGCACCTCGGACGCTCCGGCGGCGCGCAGCATGCCGACGATTTGGCGGGTGGTGTTGCCCCGCACGATCGAGTCGTCGACGACGACGAGACGTTTGCCGGCGACGATCTCCGGCAGGGGGTTGAACTTCAGCCGCAGGCCGTGCTTGCGCAGCTCCTGGCCGGGCTGGATGAAGGTGCGGGCGACGTAGCGGTTCTTGATCAGGCCGTCGTCGCGAGGGATCCCCGAGGCGCGGGCGAAGCCGGCGGCGGCGGGGTTGCCCGAGTCGGGCACGGCGATCACCAGGTCGGCCTCGACCGGCGACTCGCGGTGGAGGATCTCGCCCATCCGCCCGCGCACCTGCTGCAGGACCTTGCCCTCGAGGCGGCTGTCGGGCCGCGAGAAGTAGATGTGCTCGAAGACGCAGCGGGCCGGCGTCTCCGCCTTCACCACCTGGCGCGTCTCCAAGCCCCGCTCGGTCAGGGAGACCATCTCGCCCGGATGGACCTCACGCATCAGCTCGGCGCCGATGATGTCGAAGGCGCAGCTCTCCGAGGCGACCACGAAACGATCCTCGAGCTTGCCTAGCGAGAGCGGCCGGATCCCGTGCGGGTCGCGGAAGGCGACGATCGCCCGCTTGGTCATCACCACGGTCGAGTAAGCGCCGCGCAGGCGCGGCATCACGTCGGCCACGGCGTCCTCGATCATCCGCCCGCCATGCGAGGAGAGCAGGGCGGCGATGATCTCCGAGTCGGAGGTGCCGCGGAAGTCGATTCCGGCCTCCTTCAGCTCCGCCCAGAGCTCGACCGCGTTGGTCAGGTTGCCGTTGTGGGCGAGCGCCACCTCGCGGCCGTCGTCGCGCCAGATCGGCTGGGCGTTCTCCCAGGAGCCGCCGCCGGTCGTCGAGTAGCGGACGTGGCCGATCGCCATGTCGCCCTCCAGCGCCCGCAGCTTCTCCTCGTCGAAGACCTGGGAGACGAGCCCCGAATCGCGCAGGGTGGTGATGTGGCCGCCCTCGCAGGTGGCGATCCCGGCCGACTCCTGGCCGCGGTGCTGCAGCGCGTAGAGCCCGAAGTAAGCGAGCCGGGCGACGTCATGGCCGGGTGCGTATACGCCGAAGACCCCGCATTCCTCACGCGGGCCGTCGCTGAGAATCCGCTCTGCCGAAGACAAAAGGGCGCGCTTTCCTCGCTGCGATGGGGAACGGGACGCGCAGGCAGACTGCCTACCCCGGCAGGGTAGCAGCGGCCAGCGGCCACCCCGGGGCGCGCCGCCGACCGCAAATTCCGGGTTCGTGCCTAGGCGACCGTCTCGCCGATGCGCAGCCCAAAGCGCTCGATTAGCTCAGGAATGCTCTCCGGGCGCATCTCCACCCCGTAGCGCTCACCCAGATCCGCCAGCGCCTCGGGCCCTTGCGAAAGCGGGCCCTCCGGGTCGGCCAGCTCCGCGAAGTACTTCTCGAACCCGGCGGGGGAGATGATCTCGAGCACGCGGCAGGGCTCCTCACCGGCGTTCCAGAAGGTGTGCCACTCGCCACGCGGCTTGAAGACGAGGTCGCCGGGCCCGGCTTCGAGCACCTCGTCGCCAAGCAGTGCTCCCATCCGGCCCTCGAGCACGTAGCTGTACTCGTCCTCGCGGCTATGCCGATGCAAGGGAGCCGCCAGCGCCCGCGCCGACATCGGGTGTTCGACCAGGGAGAAACCGCCGCCGGCCTCCTCGCCGCCGATCATGAACCTGACCCCGATGCTGCCGAGGAAGCCCGCCTTGCCGTCGCCGGGACCGATCACCTTCGCGCTCATCTTTCCTATCTCCATTTTCACTAGACAGCATTGTCGCGCGAAAGAGTATGGGTGTCGTGTTGACCTGTCAAGATTCGCCGTACAGCCATGTCTGATCAAAAACGCCAGTACAGGATGAAGCGCCGCGCCGAGCAGGAGGCGGAGACGCGGCTGCGGATCACCGAGAGCGCCGTCGCCCTGCACGGCACGGTCGGCCCCGCGCGCACCTCGGTCAGCGCCGTCGCCGAGCACGCCGGGGTGCGGCGCTCGACCGTCTACCGCCACTTCCCCGACGAGGCCGCCCTGTTCGGCGCCTGCTCGGCCCACTGGGCGGCGCGGCACCCGCCCCCCGACGTCACCGCCTGGGAGCGGATCGGCGATCCCGACGACCGCCTCGCCACCGCGCTCGGCGAGCTCTACGCCTACTACCACCGCAACGAGGAGATGCTCGACAACCTCCTGCGCGACGCGCCCGTCGTGCCGATCGTCGCCGAGCTGATGCAGCCGATGGGGCAGTTCCTGGCCTTCGCCACCGAGATCCTCCTGCGCGGCCGCGGCGCCCGCGGCAAGGCCCGGGACCGCCAGCGTGCGGCGATCGGTCACGCCCTTGCGTTCGCGACCTGGCAGGACCTGACCCGCGCCCAGGGCCTCGACGACGCCGAGGCGGCGGCGCTGATGTCACGCCTGGTCGCTGCCGCCTGACCTGTCGTCCGCGGTCGCCTTGCCGCCCTGACCCGGCGCGCCGGCCGTCAGGCTCTCGCCGCTCTCGGGGTCGAAGAGGTGGAGCTTGGCGGTGTCGGCCCAGAGCCGGGCGCGCTCACGCCGCCGCACCCGGCTGGTCGGGTCGAGGCGGGCGACGATCTGCTCCTGCCCCTCGCGCAGGCCGGCGGCGCCGGTCTCGGCGAGGCGGTCGGAGATGAGGTCGGCCAGCTGCTCGGACTCGATCCCCTCCGACTCGATGTGGAAGTAGGCGAAGAGGTCGGAGCCGAGCGACTCGACGAGGTCGACGTCGGCCTCGAAGACGAGCCCGCGCTCGCCCTTCAGGTCCTCGCCGACGATGTCGGCGTCCTCGAAGTTCTCCGGGCGCAGGCCGGCGACGACCCGGCCGTCGTGTCGCCCGCCGGAGGCGTCGCTGACCTCGACCTCGCCGATCGGCAGCTTCACCCTGCCGCCGCTCAGCTCGCCTGGCATGAAGTTCATCGCCGGCGAGCCGATGAAGCCGGCGACGAAGAGGTTGCGCGGCCGCTCGTAGAGCTCGGCCGGGGTGCCGACCTGCTGCAGGGCGCCGGCCCGCATCACCGCCACCCGGTCGCCCAGGGTCATCGCCTCGGTCTGGTCGTGGGTGACGTAGACCGTGGTCGTCTCCAGGCGGGACTGCAGTCGGGCCACCTCGGTCCGCATCTGCACCCGCAGCTTCGCGTCGAGGTTGGAGAGCGGCTCGTCCATCAGGAACGCCTTCGGGTCACGGACGATCGCCCGTCCCATCGCCACCCGCTGGCGCTGGCCGCCGGAGAGGTTGGCGGGGCGGCGGTCGAGGTGCTCGGTGAGGTCGAGCGTCGACGCCGCCTCCTCGACCTTCTTGTCGATCTCCTCCTTCGGAGCCCCCGCCAGCTTCAGCGCGAAGCCCATGTTCTCGCGCACGGTCATGTGCGGGTAGAGCGCGTAGTTCTGGAAGACCATGGCGATGTCGCGGTCCTTCGGCGAGCGCTCGTTGACGACCTCGCCGCCGATCTTCAGCTCGCCGCTGGAGATGTCCTCGAGCCCGGCGATCATCCGCAGCGCCGTCGACTTGCCGCACCCGGAGGGGCCGACGAGGATCACGAACTCGCCGTCGGCGATCTCCAGGTCCATGTCCTTGACCGCTTCGAAGCCGTCGGGGAAGACCTTGCTGACCCCGTCGAGGACTATCTCTGCCATGGCGTTGCTCCTTTATCCCTTGACGGCGCCGGCGGTTAGCCCGGCGACGATTCGGCGCTGGAAGATGAGGACGAAGACGATGATCGGGATCGTCACCACCACCGCCGCGGCGGCGATCGACCCGGTCGGGGCGGTGAACGTCGACTCGCCGGTGAAGAAGGCGAGCGAGGCCGGGACCGTGCGCGAGGCGTCCGAGGAGGTGAGGGAGATCGCGAAGACGAAGTCGTTCCAGGCGAAGATGAAGACGAGGATCGCGGCGGTGAAGACGCCCGGCGCCGCCAGCGGCAGGATCACCTTGCGGAAGGCCTGGAAGGGGGTGGCGCCGTCGACCGCGGCCGCCTGCTCGAGGTCCCAGGGGATCTCCCGAAAGAAGGCGACGAGGACGTAGATCGCCAGCGGCAGCGAGAAGGTCAGGTAGGGGATGATCAGGCCGGGATAGGTGTCGTAGAGGCCCAGCGCCCGCCACATGTCGAAGAGCGGCCCGACCGTGGAGATCGGCGGGAACATCGCGATCGCCAGCGCCCCGGCGAGGATCAGGCGCTTGCCGGGGAATTCGAGCCGGGCGATCGCGTAGGCGGTCAGCGAGGCGAGGGTGATCGCGATCACCGTCGTGATCAGGGCGATCACGATCGAGTTGATCAGCGGGTGGATGAACGGGCTCTCGTCGAAGCCGCCTTCGAAGAGGCTCTTGTAGTTGTCGAGCGAGACGCTCTGGGGGAGGAAGCGCTGGTCAGTGATCTCACTCGGCGGCTTCAGCGAGATCGAGATCAGCCAGAGGACCGGGATCAGGGCGAAGACCAGCACCGCCGCGATGGCGATGCTCCAGAGCGCGTATTCGCGGCTGCCGTGCTTCATCTCAACCTCCCGGCCGGCCTTCCTGGACGCGGGCGCCGAAGCCTTTGACGAAGACGAAGGCGATCAGGAAGACGCAGACGAAGATCAGCACCGAGACCGCCGAGCCGAGCCCCAGGTTGAGGCGCGAGATCAGCTGGTTGTAGCCGAGGATCGAGACCGATTCGGTGTCCTGGGCACCGCGGGTCATGATGAAGATCGTGTCGAAGACGCGGAAGGCGTCGAGGGTGCGGAAGAGCAGGGCGACGAGGATCGCCGGCTTCATCAGCGGCAGCGTGATCCGCGTGAAGCGCTGCCAGGCGCTGGCGCCGTCGACCTTGGCCGCCTCGTAGAGCTGGCCGTCGATCGTCACCAGCCCGGCGAGCAGCAGCAGCGCCATGAACGGCGTCGTCTTCCAGACCTCGGCGCGGATGATCACCGCGAAGGAGCTGAAGCGGCCGCCGAACCAGTCCATTTCGTCGGAGATCAGCGGCAGGTTGTTGACGAAGCCGGAGTCGGGTGCGAAGGCGAACTGCCAGGCGAAGGCGGCGACGACGGTGATGATCCCGTAGGGGATCAGGACCGAGGTGCGGATCACGCCGCGGCCGAAGATCGCCCGGTGCATGACCAGGGCGATCGCCATCCCCAGCACCAGCTCGATCGCGACCGAGATCAGCATGATGAAGACCGTGTTGAAGACGTCGGTCCACCAGAGTTCGGAGCTGAGCACCGTCCCGTAGTTGGAGAGGCCGATGAATTCGCTCTGGTCGGGGAAGCGCAGGTCGAGCTTCTGCAGCGAGAGGACGACCGCGTAGCCGATCGGATACGCGGTCACCGCCAGCATCGCGATCACCGCGGGCGCGCAGAGCAGCCAGGCGAGCCGCCGCTCCGAGCGGCTGCGCTGGCCGGCCGCGGCGGCGGCGGGCGGATTCGGGTGGGCGGGGGCGCTGGCCTCCATCAGAGCAGCCCTTCCCGCTTCACCGCGGCTTCGAGGTTCGACTTCAGTTCGTCGTAGATCGGTTCGGTGTCGTCGGGGTCGATCTTGTCCGGGGGGTGGAGGGTGCGCTGCAGCGCCGAGGTGACGTCCTGGTAGGCCGGGCTGGTCGGCCGCGGCCCGGCCGCTTCGATCGACTTCTTGACGAGGCCGGCGAAGCCGGGGTAGGCCTTCTTGACGTCCTTGCCGGAGTAGAGGTCGGAGCGCGAGGGCGGCAGGCCGTCGAGTTCGACCGCGGTCAGCTGGCTCTTTTCGCCGGCCAGGCAGGCGGCGGCTTCGAAGGCCAGGTCCTTGTTCTTCGAGTAGGCGCTGACCGCGAGGTTGAAGCCGCCCAGCGGTGGTTTGGCGGGGTGCGAGTTGACCCGGGGGAAGGGCGCCGCACCCATGTTCTTGGCGATGTCCGGTGCTTCTTCGCTGGCGCTCGCGTAGGCGAAGGTGTAGTTGGTCATGAAGGCCGATTCGCCGGCCTCGAAGCCGAGCCGGGCGGTGTCCTCGTTGGAGGTCGAGAGGTTGGCCGGGGCCGCCGAGGAGTTCGCCAGCCGGCCCATCACCGCCAGCGCTTCTTCGGTCGGCTGCTGCTGCAGGTCGACCTTTTCGGGACCGGAGAGGATTTCGGTGCCGGCGCTCTCGATCAGGGCGTTTGCCCAGACGCTGAAGCCCTCGTAGCGTTCGGCCTGCACCTGGATCGTGCCGCCGTCGGCACGGCCGAGCTTTTCGGCGGCGGCGATCGTCTCGTCCCAGGTCGCCGGCGGATTGGGGACGAGGTCCTTGCGATACCAGAGCAGCTGCGTGTTGGTGTTGAACGGCGCCGCGTAGAGATCGCCCTCGAATGAGGCCGTCTCGATCACGCTGGGGAAGACCTTTTCGGTGGCCTCGCGTTTCTCCGCGCCGCTCCACTTTTCGATCCAGCCGGCGTTGGCGAATTCGCTGGTGAGGATCACGTCGAGGCCGATCACGTCGATCGAGGAGTCTTTGGCTCCCAGGCGCCGGACCAGCTGTTCACGTGCCTGACTGGCGTCGTTGGGAAGGAGTTCCGGCTTCACCTCGTAGCGGCCGTGCGATTCCTCCGTGCAGCGCGCCGCGGTTTCTTCGATCGTGCCGCCCGGCTGGATCGCGACGAAGAAGGTCAGCTGCCGGGGGCCCGACTCACTCGAGCCGCCGCAGGCCGCAAGCCCCGCGACCACCAGGACGGAGGCGCCCAGGCAGGCAAGCGCCTTGATCGCGGGACGGGATGTCACGGTCGCCTCTCCATGGCTCACCTTCGGCCCGGGGGTTGCGAAGGTGCGCCTTACCGGTGCCCGCGCGGGCCGTCGTCTAAACACTTCCCGAGCGGCCATGAGGGCCGCCGGCGGGGCTCAGCGGGGGCTGGCGAGCAGAGCCGCGAGGGCTCGCTGCAGGCCGGCGACGGCCGAGTCGAGCGGCCCCTCGTCGGCGGCGGCGCGGGCACGGACGAGCGCGCCCTCGATCGTCGAGACGACGAGGCCGGCGAAGGCCTCCGCGTCGCCGGCGCCGACCCCTTCGTCGCGGAGCGCGGCCGCGATCGGCGCTTCCCAGCTCTGGAAGGCCTTCGTCGCCGCCTCGGCCAGGGCGGGGTCCTCGGGGCGGGCGAGGGCGGCCGCCGCAACCGGGCAGCCGAGGTGCTCGGGCTTGTCCTTGACGCGGCGCCGGAAGAGGGCGCCGAAGGAGTCGAGCGTGCCGGCGAGGCCGCGCTGTTCCAGCGAGGCTTCGATCGCCGCGCGGACCTCGCGACCCTCGAGCTCCGCCGCCTCGACGGCGAGCTGGATCTTGCCGCCGGGGAAGTGGTGGTAGATCGAGCCGCGGGGAGCGCGGCCTCGCTCGGCGACGTCGCGCAGCTCCATCCCGGCGTAGCCCTTCTCGGCCAGCAGCTTGCGTGCCCCGTTGAGAAGCCGCACGCGACCGTCCCGCCGCGACCCCTTCCCAACCGTTTCGGAATCGGCGATTCGCGTTATGCCCACGGTCATAGTATATTCCTCGCCGCGATGTATGACAGTGGTCATAGAAAGAGCGCGATCGCGATCGCCTGTGCGGGCGCGTTCGTCGCCTTCCTCGACACGACGATCGTCAACATCGCCTTCCCGGACATCTCGGCCTCCTTCGCCGGCTCCGGTCGCGATGCCCTCTCCTGGGTGTTGGACGGCTACTTCGTCGTGATCGCGGCGTTGCTGGTCCCGGCCGGCGGGCTCGCCGACCGCTTCGGCCACCGCCGCATCTTCCTGCTCGGGATCGCCGGCTTCACCGCCGCCAGCCTGCTTTGTGCCGCCGCGCCCAGCCTGGCGCTGCTGATCGCCTTCCGGGTCGTGCAGGGAGTCGCCGCGGCGATGATCGCGCCGGCCTCACTGGCGATCGTCCTCGACAGCTTCCCGGCCGAGAAACGGTCCGCCGGGGTGGGTCTCTGGGGCGCGGCCGCGGCGGCGGCCGCCGCGATCGGGCCGACCCTGGGCGGCGCGCTCGTCGAGCTCTCCGACTGGCGCCTCGTCTTCCTCGTCAACCTGCCGCTGGGCGCTGCGGTCCTGTTCGCCGGCCGCCGCCGGCTGCCGCGGCCGCGGATCCTCGACAGCCGCCTGCCCGATCTGCCCGGCGCGGCGATGCTCGCCGTGGGACTGGCGGCGATCACCCTGGCGATCGTTGAGGGCAACGACTGGGGCTGGTCAGCGGCTCCGACCCTGGTTGCGTTCGCTGCCGGCCTCGCCCTGCTGGCGGCCGTCGCCGTCCGCAGCCGCACCCACCCGCGCCCGATCGTCGCCCCGGCACTGTTCGCCCACAGCTCCTTCCGGATCGGCAACCTCGGCACCCTGCTGTTCGCGCTCGCCTTCTTCTCGCTGATCCTCGGCAACGTCCTCTTCCTGACCACGGTCTGGGGCTACACCGTTCTCCAGGCCGGCGCCGCGACCCTGCCGGGCCCGCTGCTCTCGACCGTCTTCGCCGGCCCCGCTGGTCGCCTCGCCGACCGCTTCGGGCACCGCGCCGTGATCGTCCCCGGCACGATCGTCTTCGCGGCCGGCGTCTGGGTCCTGGGCTCGGCCGGCGCCGAACCGGACTGGCTCGGCCTCTGGCTGCCCGGCGCCTGCCTGACCGGGATCGGCATCGGCCTCGCCTTCCCGACCCTCGGCTCCGCCGCCGTCCGCGACATCCCTGACGACCGTTTCGCCACCGCCAGCGCCGTCAACGCCGCCTTCCGCCAGGTGGGCGCCGTGCTCGGCACCGCGATCCTCGTCGCCATCGTCGGCGAACCCGCGACCCTCCCCGAAGCCCTCGACGTCTCCAACGACGCCTATCTCTTCGCCGCGATCGCCTCACTCCTGGCCGGTGCGGTGACGCTGGCGCTGCGCCCGCTGCCGGCTCGCGGCGAGGAACGAGCGGCGCCCGTCGATCCAGCGCCGGTCAGCACCCAGACGCTATGAGGTGCGGACCCCCAGGCGGAGTCGCTAGGCGACCGCTTCGGCGCGCTCGTCGAGCGAGCGCCAGGCGCGCTCGGCGGCGGCGACGGGCAGGCTTAGGCTGTGGTCGCCGGCGGCGATCTCGATCGTCTCACCGCCGACCTCGCCGAGGAAGACGGCGCCGATCGCCTCCAGCTCGGCACGCTTGCCGCTGAGCAGGAAGCCACCCGTCCCCTCGCCGAAGAGCGCCTCCTCGGGGGAGCAGCCACGCTCGCGCAGCGGCTGCAGGTCGACCCGGCAGCCGAGCCCCGCGCCGATCGCCGCCTCAGCAAGGGCTACCGCGAGGCCGCCGTCGCTGACGTCGTGGGCCGAGGCGACGCGGTCGCCGCGGACCGCCTCGCGCACCGTCGCGCAGGCGGCGGCAACGGCGGCGACCTCCGGCTCGGGCAGGCCCGCCTCGAGCTCGCCGCGCAGCTTGGTCAGCTCTGAGCCGTGCGGGGTGGGGGAGAAGGGGCCGAGCAGGGCGATCGCGTCGCCCGCCGCAGCGAAGGCGCTGCCGGCGACGCGCGCCGGGTCGGGCAGCTCGCCCACCATGGCCACCACCGGGGTCGGGTAGATCGGTCCTTCCGGTCCCTCGTTGTAGAGGGAGACGTTGCCGCCCACGACCGGCACGCCGAGCGCCTCACAAGCCGCGGCGAGGCCGCTGACGGCGCGGTCGAGCTGCCAGGCCGGGGCCGGCTTCTCGGGGTTGCCGAAGTTGAGGCAGTTGGTCAGGCCGAGGGGCTCGGCGCCGACGCAGGCGAGGTTCTGGGCGCACTCGAGCACCGCGCCGATCGTGCCGGCGTGCGGCTCGCAGGCGACCCGCCGCCCGTTGCCGTCGATCGAGACCGCGATCGCGTTGCCGGACTCGGGCAGCTGCAGGACCGCCGCGTCGGCCTGCTCGGGGCGGCGCACCGTGCGGGAGCCGACCAGCGAGTCGTACTGCTCGAAGACCCAGCGCTTGGAGGCGATGCTGGGCGAGGTGAGCAGCGCCAGCAGCGTCTCCTTCGCCGTCTCGCCGCCGCTCAATGTGGCTCGGTTGCCATAGATCCAGCCCGCCGGCTCGGCCGGCTCGAGGTCGTAGAGCGGGCAGCCGTCGACCAGGGCCTCGACCGGCATCTCGCCGACGACCTCGTCGCCGCGGAGGATCCGGATCTGGCCACTGTCGGTGACAACTCCGATCTCCGCCGAGCCGGTCTGCCATTTCTCGCAGAGCGCCAGCACCTCCGGCACCTTGGCCGGCTCGACCACCGCCAGCATCCGCTCCTGGGACTCGGAGACCATGATCTCGAAGGGCTCCATATCGGCCTCGCGCAGCGGCACCTTGGCGACGTCGAGGTCGATCCCGACCCCGCCGGCGCTCGCCATCTCCCCGGCCGAGGAGGTCAGCCCGGCGGCACCGAGGTCCTGCAGGGAGACCAGCAGCCCCTTCTCGAGCAGCTCCAGGCAGCACTCCAGCACCTTCGACTCCTCGAAGGGGTCGCCGATCTGCACGGTCGGTCGCTTCGCCTCATCACCCTCGCCAAGCTCGGCCGAGGCCAGCACCGAGGCGCCGCCAATCCCGTCGCGGCCGGTCGAAGCGCCCATCAGCACCACCGTGTTGCCGACCCCGGCCGCGGCGGCACGGACCATGTCCTCGGTCTTGGCGATCCCGATGCACATCGCGTTGACCAGGCAGTTGTGCTCGTAGGGCTCCTCGAAGTAGATCTCGCCGCCGACCGTCGCCACCCCGATCGAGTTGCCGTAGTGGCCGATTCCGCGCACCGCCCCGTCGAGCAGGTGCCGCGAGCGGGTCGAGTCGAGCTCACCGAAGCGCAGCGAGTCGAGCAGCGCGATCGGCCGCGCCCCGATCGCGAAGACGTCGCGCATGATCCCGCCGACCCCGGTCGCCGCCCCCTCGAACGGTTCGACGGCGCTGGGGTGGTTGTGGGACTCGACCTTGAAGGCGACCGCGTAGCCGTTGCCGACGTCGACGGCGCCGGCGTTCTCGCCCGGCCCCATCACCACCCGCTCGCCCTCGGTCGGCAGCCTCCCGAGCAGTTTGCGCGAGTGCTTATAGGCGCAGTGCTCGGACCAGAGCAGGCTGAACATCGCCAGCTCGACGTCGTTCGGCTCGCGGCCGAGCTTCTCGACGATCAGCTCGAACTCGGAGTCGGTCAGCCCCAGCTCGCGGTGTTTTGCAGCGACACCCGCCATCCCCGGACGCGGGAGCGAATGCCTGTCCATGTCTGATTCTTCAGGCATTCGCGGGAGCAGAGGAGATGGCGGAGAACAATTTCAGCCCGTCGGTCGAGCCGGTCAGCGGATCGACCGCGTGCTCGGGGTGCGGCATCAGCCCCAGCACGTTGCCGGCCTCGTTGGTGACCCCGGCGACGTCGCGCAGCGAGCCGTTCGAGTTGTGCCCGTCGGCGTAGCGGAAGGCGACCTGCCCGTTGGCCTCGAGCCGGTCGAGCGTCTCCTCCGGCGCGTAGTAGCGACCTTCGCCGTGCTTGGCAGGGATCGAGAGCCGCTCCCCCGCCGCGACCTCGGCCAGGAAGGGCGATCGACTGGGGAGTTGTGGGGGCTCTGGCGCACTTAACTCCCCACTCGGCGTGCCCTCGGCGATCAGCTCGACCTGGTGGCAGCGGAAGCGCAGCTCCGCGTTGCGCAGCAAGGCGCCGGGCAGCAGGCCGGCCTCGCAGAGGACCTGGAAGCCGTTGCAGATGCCGAGGACCGGGGCGCCGGCGGCTGCCATCTCCGCCACGGCCTCCATCGCCGGTGCGAACCGTGCGACCGCGCCGGCGCGCAGGTAGTCGCCGTAGGAGAAGCCGCCAGGGACGACGACGGCGTCGATGCCGTCGAGGTCGCGGCTCTCGTGCCAGACCAGCCGCGCCTCGCCGCCGGCCAGCTCGCAGGCATGCACGGCATCCCGCTCGTCGCAGGAACCGGGGAACTGGAGCACGCCCCAGATCACAGGGGCTGGATCTCGTAGTCCTCGATCAGGGGATTGGCGAGCAGCTTCTCGCAGAGCTCGCCGAGCCGCTCGGTGTCCTCGGCCTCGAGCTCGACCATGCGGCCGACCCGGACGTGCTCGATCCCCTCGAAGCCAAGTGCGGGCAGCGCCCGCTCGACCGCCTTGCCCTGTGGATCGAGGATTCCCTCCTTGGGCCGGATCAGCACCCGCGCCCGCGCCACTAGAAGGAGCGCTCCGTGATCCGCTCGTAGGCCTCAACGTATTTGGCCCGCGTCTGCTCGACCACGTCGGGCGGCAGCTCCGGCCCGGGAGCCTTCTTGTCCCAGCCCTGTTCGGTCGCCCAGTCGCGCACGTACTGCTTGTCGAAGGAGGGGGGAGTCTTGCCGGGCTGGTAGCTGTCGGCGGGCCAGAAGCGCGAGGAGTCCGGGGTGAGGACCTCGTCGCCGAGGACGATCTCGGCGCCGGCGTGGCGTCCGAACTCGAACTTGGTGTCGGCGAGGATGATCCCGCGCTCGGCGGCGTGCTCGGCGCCGCGCTGGTAGACCTCGATCGAGATCCGCCGCAGCTCCTCCATCAGGCCGCGGTCGCCGACGATCTCGGCGGCGCGATCGAAATCGACGTTCTCGTCGTGGTCGCCGACCTCGGCCTTGGTGGCCGGGGTGAAGATCGGCTCCGGCAGCTTGTCGGACTCGACCAGCCCGGGGGGCAGCTCGATCCCGCAGACGGCGCCGCCCTCGCGGTATTCCTTCCAGCCCGAGCCGGAGAGATAGCCGCGGACGACGCACTCGACCGGGAACATCTCCAGCCGCCGCACGCGCATCGCCCGTTCGGCGACCTCCTCGGGCACGTCGTCGGAGAGGAAGTGGTTGGGGACGATCTCGCCGGTCAGCTCGAACCAGAATTCCGACATCCGGTTGAGGACCTTGCCCTTGTCCGGGACCGGCGTAGGCATCACCACGTCGTAGGTGGAGATCCGATCGGAGGCGACCATCAGCAGGTCGTCCTCCCACTCGTAGATCTCGCGCACCTTCCCCGAGGAGAGGAGCTTCAGGTCGGCCACCGAGGTCACCGCGCCGATGCTAGCTACTCGGGGCGGCGTTAAGCGGCCGGCAACAGTGGGGCGCCATCTGTCTGCGACTCTTCTGCCGATGTTGCCTCCCGAACCGCAGAGCTCGGCGCTGGTCCAGTCGGCGCGCTGGACCTACCGGCCGCTCGCCTTCATGCACGAGTGCCGCCAGCGTTACGGGGACGCCTTCCGGGCCTCCTTCATCGGCCTCAGGGAGCCGCTGGTGTTCGTCTCTGACCCGGCCGTCATCAAGGCTCTCTACGCGGAGCCGGCGAACGGCCTGGCTCGGGGGCGCAACATCGTCCTCGAACCGATCGTCGGCCCGCATTCGCTGCTGCTGCAGGAAGGCGAGCCGCACCTCGCTCGGCGCCGCCTGATGCTGCCGCCCTTCCACGGTGAGCGGATGCGCTCCTACGAGGCTGTCGTCGCGGCGGCGATCGGCACCGAGATCGACTCCTGGCCACTCGACGCCGAGTTTTCACTCCACGGCCGCATGCAGGCGGTGACGCTGGAGGTCATTCTGCGTGCCGTCTTTGGCGTCAGCGAAGGCCCTCGTCTCAACCGCCTGCGGGCACTGCTCAGCGACACCCTCGCCGCGACCGCCTCGACGGGCTTGCAGCTGATCGTCCTGCTGATCAGCCGCTTTGACGGCGGCGGCCCGTGGGGACGAGCCAAGCGGCGGCTACGCGAGGTGGACCAGCTGCTGTTCGCCGAGATCGCCGAGCGCCGCCGCCTTCCCGACCTCGAGCAGCGCGACGACATCCTCTCGATGCTGATGCAGGCGCGCTTCGAGGACGGCGAGGCGATCAGCGACGCCGAGCTGCGCGATCAGCTGATGACGCTGCTGGTCGCCGGCCACGAGACGACCGCAACGGCGCTGGCCTGGACCTTCGACCTGCTCCTGCGCAATCCGGCCGCCCTGCGCCGATTGCGGGAGTCTCTCGCCGCCGGCGAGGAGGATTACCTGCGGGCGACGATCAGCGAGTCGCTGCGAGTGCGTCCGGTCGTTCCGATCACCGGACGGGTGCTTGCCGCCGAGCTCGAGGCCGGTGACCTCCGGCTGCCCGCCGGCACCAGCGTCCTGCCGGCGATTTGGCTGACCCACACCCGCGAGGACGTCTACCCGGAGCCATTCGCCTTCCGTCCTGAGCGCTTCCTCGGGAACGGTCCCGAGACCTTCGCCTGGATCCCCTTCGGCGGAGGCATTCGCCGCTGCCTTGGCGCCTCCTTCGCCGAGTTCGAGATGCGGATCGTCCTCCGCGAGGTGCTGAGCCGCTGCGAGCTGCTGCCGGCCTCAGCCAGGCCAGAAGCGGTGATGCGGCGCAACGTCACCCTCTCGCCGCGCCGCGGCACGCCGGTCGTGGTTGCCGCGCGCGGGCCGGCGGTCGAGCGGGACCTCGCACGCGTCTGAACGCCTCTCAGAGGTCGCGCTCGTAGAAGAGCATCGACGCGCCGTCTTCGAGGTTGGTGAACCCGCAGCTCTCGTAGAGGCCGCGGGCGGCGACGTCGGTGGTGCTGGTGCCGAGCTCCATCACTTCGGCCCCGGCGTCCCGCGCCGCCTTCATGGCGGCCTCCATCAGCGCCCGGCCGAACCCCTCGCCGCGCCTCCCCGGCACGACGTAGAGCTCCTCCAGGTAGGCGACGCGCCCGCGCGACCAGAGCGACTCGCGCAAGCGCAGCACCGCGATCCCGAGGTCGCCGCCGACCAGCAACGCCAGCGCCTCACCTGCCTCGATCAGCTCCCCAAGCCGGGGAGTCATCTCCTCGACCGGCGGCATCGGCCAGCCGTATTCGCTGTTGAAGTCGTGGAGGAGGCGGGCAACGACCGCCGCGTCCTCAGCCGTCGCGGTACGAACCTCGGCGCCGGCCTCAGCCGGCACGCTGCGCCGGATGCTCCTTGGCCCAGCGAGCGATGTCGCCGGAGCCGGAGACCACCTCGCCGTCGTCGAGGACCAGGATCGGCACCTCGTCGGTGCCACTCAGCTCCCTGACCTCGGTGCGGTCCTCCTTGCGGCTGCCCCAGGTCCACGGCATCATCCGGTAGCCGCCCACCGTCTTCAGCTCGTACTCGTAGCCGGCTGCCTTCAGCGCCTTGCCGGCCTTGGCGCAGGGATGGGCGAATCCCGGGCCGCTCGTCTTCTGTCCGCAGGTGTAAAGGACCACGGCGGCCACCCTAACCCGACGCGGACGCCGCCGCAACCACTTCCTCTGCGGCTCGCTCGCCGGACTGCACGGCGCCGTCCATGTAGCCGTTCCAGACCGTCGCCGTCTCGGCGCCGGCCCAGTGGATGCGGCCGACGGGGCGGCGCAGGGCGCGGCCGTATTCGGTCCAGCCGCCGGTCGTCATCAGGCAGCCGTAGCAGCCGCGGGTCCACTCCTCCTCGGACCAGATCCGCTCGATGAAGCGCTCGGGCCGCGCCGCTCGCGGACCGAAGAGACGGGCGTGCCCGGCGAGGATCGCCTCGCGTCGCTCCTCCGCGGCGCGCGCTCCCCACTGCCGCGCCAACCGCCCCTCGAGGAAGCCGAGCAACACTCCCGGCGAGCCGTCCGGCGGCGAGTTGTCGAAGACGACCCGCGCCGGCCCACCCTCGCTCGCCGCCTGCCCCGAGAGACCTTCCTCGCGCCAGAACGGCCGCTCGTAGACCGCCATCGTCTTGATCACCGTCCCCTGCGGCATCCGCTGGGTCAGCTGATCGCGCATCCCCGGCAGCGGCGGGTCGTAGGCGATCCGCCCGGCCAGCGTTGGCGGCACCGCCACGATCACGTGCCGCGCTCGTAGGTCGCCGACGCTCACGCCATCGTCGTCCTGGCGGATCTCGCGGACCGGCACCCCCAAGCGCACCGCGTCCCCGAGCGCCTCGGCCATCAGCAGCGCGAGCCGTTGCGAGCCACCGTGGAAGCGGTCCTGCTGGGCTCCGCCGCCGGTGCCGAGGAGGGTGTTGAAGCCGCCGCCGGAGTGGGTGTAGAAGAGGACGTGGAGGAGCGAGACGTCGGCCGGCTCGGCGGCCCAGACGGCCTCGGTCGCCAGCTCGAAGAGGGTGCGCGCGGCGGCGGTACGGGCATTGCGCCGCAGCCAGGTGGCGAAGGTCTGCTCGTCCCACTCGGCCGCCGCCGGCGCCAGCCATGGCTCCGCCAGCGGCACCTCCCGCGCCATCCGGTCGAGCCGGGCGCGGGCCTGTTCGAAGTCCGCGAGGGCGAGCGGCGAGATCGCCCGTGCCAGCTCGCGCAGGAGGCCGAGGCGGGCGTCGGTGATCGCGCCGGTATAGGTGGCGACCCGGCCGTCGAGTTCGATCAGGTGCCGACCCTCGTCCCAGGTGGGGAAGGTCTCGACGCCCAGCTCCACCGCCAGCGCCGCGATCCGCTCCTGGGTCGGGCCGATCCACTGGCCGCCGACCTCGACCACCTTGCCGTCGCCGAGCTCCTCGTTCAGCAGGCGGCCGCCGACCCGCTCGCGCGCCTCCAGGACCACCGGCCGCAGTCCGGTCGCGGCCAACCGCCGGGCCGCGACCAGGCCGGCGAGGCCGGCGCCCACAACCGCGACGTCGGCCTCGATCCGCTCCACCGCCCTCGCCTCAGGCCTTCAGCGCTTCCAGGCGCGCGAGGATCTCGGGCAGGTGGGTGAGGTAGGCGCCGTAGTCGAAGACGGCGTCGAGGTCGAGCTGCGGTGCCGCGGCACCGAGCAGCTCGCGGAAGTCGGTGCGCGTGTCCCAGGCCCGCTGGGCGTTCTCCTGGACGACGCGGTAGGCGTCGTCGCGGGTCATCCCCGACTCGACCAGCGCCGTCAGTGCCCGCTGGCTGAACAGGGCGCCGTAGGTGAGGTCGAGGTTCTCGCGCATCCGCTCGGCGTGGATCGTCATTCCCGCGGCGACGCCCGTCCCCAGGTGCTGCATGTAGTCGAGGAGGATCGTCGCGTCGGGCAGGATCACCCGCTCGGCCCCGGAGTGGGAGATGTCGCGCTCGTGCCAGAGCGCGACGTTCTCGAGCCCGGCCTGGGCGTAGCCGCGCAGCACCCGGGCCAGGCCGGTGACCCGCTCGGTGCGGATCGGGTTGCGCTTGTGCGGCATCGCCGAGGAGCCCTTCTGGCCGGCGCCGAACGGCTCCTCGACCTCGCGCACCTCGGTTTTCTGCAGGCCGCGGATCTCGGTCGCGAAGCGCTCCAGGCCGGCGCCGGCGAGGGCGACCGCCGAGAGCAGCGCCGCGTGGCGGTCGCGCGGGACCACCTGGGTGGCGACGTCCTCGCGGGTGAGGCCGAGCCGCTCCATGACCCGCGCCTCGACTGCCGGCGGCACCGAGGCGTAGGTCCCGACCGCGCCGGAGAGCTTGCCGACGGCGAGCTGGGCAAAGGCCTGCTCGAGCCGGGCGAGGTTGCGGTCGGCCTCGAAGGCGAAGCCGGCGAGGCGCAGCCCGAAGGTGGTCGGCTCGGCGTGGACGCCGTGGGTGCGGCCGACGCAAAGCGTGTCGCGCTGCTCCAGCGCCCGCTCGACCAGGGCGTCGCGGTAGGCCCGCGCCCCGGAGACGACGATCTCGCCGGCCCGCCGCAGCTGCAGCGCCAGCGCCGTGTCGAGCACGTCGGAGGAGGTGAGCCCGTAGTGGATCCAGCGACCGTGCTCGCCGACCGACCCCGCGACCACGTCGACGAAGGCGGCGACGTCGTGGTCGGTGACCTTCTCGCGCTCCTCAACCGCCTCGACCGTGAAGGCGCCGCCGGCGCGTGCCGCGGCGGCGGCCTCGGCCGGCACGGCGCCCTGCTCGGCCCAGGCCTCGGTCGCGGCCAGCTCGACCTCGAGCCAGGCATCCATCTTCGCCTGCGGGGTCCAGACCGCCCCGATCTCGGCTCGGGTGTAGCGGGGGATCACGCGTTGATTATGCGCGCCGCCAGCACCCCGGCGTTCTTGGCGCCGTCGATGGCGACACAGGCGACCGGGATCCCGGGCGGCATCTGCACCGCCGAGAGCAGCGCGTCGAGGCCGCCGAGGCTCTTGCCGAGGATCGGCACGCCGATCACCGGCAGGTCGGTGTGGGCGGCAGCGACGCCGGGCAGCGCCGCCGACATCCCGGCCCCGGCGATGATCACCTTGAGGCCGCGCATCCGCGCGTTCATGCAGTACTCGCGGACCATCTCCGGGTCGCGGTGGGCGCTCATCACCCGCACCTCGTAGCGGATGCCGGCGTCCTGCAAGGCGGTACCGGCCGGCTGCATCTTCGGCTTGTCGTTCTTCGAGCCCATGATGATTCCCACCAGCGGCTCGGCAACGTCGATTTCCTCGAATGCCTGCTCGACGTCGACCATCGGCATCGGCGTCGGGTCGGGCAAAGGGGTCGGGGTCGGGTCCTCGGAGATCTCGGTCATCTGGCCTCTCTAGGTGGGCTGGCTGGGAACGCGCTCGACGGCGCGGGCGGCGATGTCGGTGCGGATCTGCATTCCGTCGAAGGAGATGCGACTGGCGGCATCGTATGCACGATCGCGCGCGGCGGCTGGCGTGCCGCCGAGGGCGGTGACGTTGAGCACGCGTCCTCCCGCGGTGACGACCTCGCCGTCGCGCTCGGCGGTGCCGGCGTGGGTGACCTCGGCCAGCTCCGCGGCCGCGCCTAGGCCGCCGATCACGTCCCCCTTCGAGGAGGACTCCGGGTAGCCGGCCGAGGCCAGGACCAGGGTCACCGCCCAGTCCTCGCCGAACTCGGCGCTGGCGCCGGCGAGGCCGCCGGGCTCGCGCGCGGCGAGAAAGAGGTCAACGAGGTCGGAACGCAGCCGCGGCAGCACCGCCTGCGTCTCGGGGTCCCCAAAGCGGGTGTTGAACTCGAGCACCTTGGGACCTTCGGGCCCGATCATCAGGCCGGCGTAGAGGACGCCGTGGAAGCGGATGCCACGTGCCGCCATCGCCGCCACGACCGGCCGGTGCACGTTCTCGACGATCTCCTCTACCTCGGCAGGGCCGAAGCCCGGAACCGGCGAGTAGCTGCCCATCCCGCCCGTGTTTGGCCCACGGTCGCCGTCGAAGATCCGCTTGTAGTCCTGCGCCGGGGCCCGCGGCACCACGTTCTCGCCGTCGCAGAGCGCCAGCAGCGAAAGCTCCTCGCCCTCCAGGAACTCCTCCTGGACGACGGTGGTGGCACCAAAGCGCCGCTCCGTGAAGAAGACGTCGACCGCGCCCCGCGCCTCGGCCTCGTCGGCGCAGAGAATCACTCCCTTGCCGGCAGCCAGGCCATCGGCCTTGAGCACGGTCGGGTAGGCGATCGCCGCCAGCCGCTCGACTGCCTCCTCATGACTGCGCAGCAGCACGTGCCTGGCGGTCGGCACCTCGGCCTCGCGCATCAGCTCCTTGGCGAAGGCCTTCGAGCCCTCCAGCTCGGCAGCCGCGGCACTGGGCCCGAAGGCGGCGATGCCGGCCTCCTCGAGGGCGTCGACGGCACCGGCGACCAGCCCCGCCTCGGGGCCGATCACGACCAGGTCGACGGCGCGCTCGCGCGCCGCGGCGACGATCGCCGGCACGTCATCGGCGCCGACCTCGGGCAGGCACTCGGCGTCGGCGGCGATGCCGGCGTTGCCCGGGGCGCAGAGCAGCTCGGGCGCGTGAGCGGAGCGGGCGAGCGCCCGCACGATCGCGTGCTCGCGCCCGCCGCCGCCGACTACGAGGATCCTCAAGGCGCGGCTAGATCGCGTCGGCCAGCTCGTCGGCCGAGATCGCGGTCAGGGTCTGGCTGGTCATCGTCCCGCGCGAGCCCAGCTCGACCGAGACCTTGGCCATCGTCTTCTCGTCCGGTGCCTCGACCACGGTGACGAAGTCGTACTGGCCGAGGGTCGCGTACTGGGCGACGACACGGGCACCGATCTGCTCGACCTCCTTGTTCACCTCGGCAACCCGGCCGGGGTTGTTCTTGAGGGTCCGCACGCCCTCGGCAGTCAGGTTGGTCAGCATCAGATACGTGGGCATGTCCCGCTCCTTTCGCTCCGCTCGACGGTCCGAACCCCAACCGTACCCGCAACGGCGAAGCTCAGTAGCCGGGCGGATGGCGGACGACGAAGCCTTCCGGATACGGAGGCTCCTGATGCCACCGGGGGCCGGTGCCCTCGGCGTCGCCGACGGTGTCCCAGCGCAGGCCGGCGATCACCGCGTAGGTGTGGGTCGCGTTGGCGTAGATCGTGATCCATTTGCCCGGGCCCGGTTCGCCGTAGCTCTCCAGCGAACCCGAGGTGAGCGGCGTGTCGAGCAGGCCGGCCCCGTAGAGCGCGAAGCTGACCGCGCCGGAGCAGTCGTAGCCGTAGGAGTAGAAGGAGCCGTGGCCGCCGCCCCAGACGTAGGGGGTGGTGGAGATCGAGTTGGCCGCCGCGATCGCCGCCTTCACCGCCGGCGGCGCGCTGCGCGGCGCGCTCGCCAGGTTGCCGCTGAGGACTGCCGATTCGCCGGCGGTTTCGAAGCCCGTTCCGAGCGGGGCCACTCGCCAGTCGACGAAGCGGACCTGGCAGCCGCCTTCGATCTCTTCGGCCTCGTCGAGAACCTCCTGCACATACCACTCGGCCTGGTTGTGACTGAAGATGCCGGCGCTGAGCCCGCCGCGCGACCAGATCTCCCGGGCCAGCGTCGCCGCCGCGTCGGCGATGTCGGCGTGACGGATCCGACCGTCTTCATCGCCGTCGACCGCGTAGCGCTGCCACTCGCTGCGGTCGAGCCCGAGCGCGCCTTCGCGGTTCAGCTGCTTGCCGTCGATGCCGCGGCCGAAGTTCGACTCGAGCCGGGAGATCGCGGCCAGCGCCCAGACTCCCCGCTGGCCCAGTTCGTAGCGGCCGGCGGCGGCCTCGAAAGCGGCCAGGTAGCCGGCCGGGATGTCCTTCTTCCAGGCCGGTGCCGGGTCGCAGCGGAAGACCTTGATCTGCGGCTGCAGGCCGCCGGAGCCAAAGTCCGGCGCGGCCACTTCGGCCGCATAGCAGCCGGCGTTGGCGAGCACCTCGGCGACGTACCAGTCGGCGTGGTTGTAGGCGAAGATCGCGCCGTAGGTGTCGGCCGGCATGCCGGCGGCGCTGAGGGAGCCGGCGGCGGCGACGATCGCGTCTTCGGGGGTGTAGGGGTCCTGGACCCCGTCCCCGGTGGCGTCGACGCCGTAGCTTTCCCCGGTCGAGGGCATGACCTGCATCCAGCCCTGGGCGCCGGCCGAGGAGATGTTGAGGTTGGTGCCGAAGGCGGTCTCCACCTCGTTGATCCCGGCCAGCACCGCCGGTCCCTGCGGGCCGAGGCCGTAGGCCGCGGCGGCTCGCTGGTAC
>JBEVJP010000070.1:0-42067 GCA_040510155.1 Solirubrobacterales bacterium
TCGCCACCCTCGACCTCGCCAAGCGCCTGCTCGACTTCGGCTTTCACCCGCCGACCGTCTACTTCCCGCTGCTGGTCGACGAGGCGCTGATGATCGAGCCGACCGAGACCGAGACCAAGGAGAGCCTCGACGCCTTCGCCGACGCCGTCGAGCAGATCCTCGCCGAGGCCGAGACCGACCCCGAGCTCGCCAAGCAGGCTCCCTACACGACTCCGGTCCGTCGCCTCGACGAGGTCAAGGCGACCCGCCGGCCCGTGGTCCGCCAGCCGCTCTAGCCCTCAGAGCTCGGGCAGCTCCTGTTCGAGCTCCAGGACCGGCGCGAAGAGGTCGCCGCGATCTTCGACCCGCTCCAGCAGGGCGCCGGCCTCGAAGACCAGTGGGGCACCGTCTCCGGAGTCGGCGCACTCCTCGACCTCGTCCCAGCTCAGTGGCGTCGAGCAGGTCGGCCGCTCGCGTGCCCGCAGCGAGTAGACGGCGATCGTCGTTTTGCTGCGGTGGTTCTGCGACCAGTCGACGAAGACCTTGCCCTCGCGTTCGACCTTTTTCATTTTCGAGACGACCTTCTCCGGCGTCTGCTTTTCGAGCAGCTGGGCGATCGCTTTGGCGAACGGTTTGGTCGTCTCGTAGCTGGCCTCTTTGGAGTTGAGCGGGACGTAGACCTGCAGGCCCTTCGAGCCGGAGGTCTTGGGGAAGCTCTGCACGCCGAAGTGGCCGAACATCTCCCGCAGCCGCAGCGCCAGCCGGCAGCAGTCGACGACGTCGGCCGGCGGGCCGGGATCGAGGTCGAAGGCCAGCACCGTCGGTCGGGTCGGCGCTCGTCCCAGCGAGAGCGAGGGGTGCAGCTCGATCGCCGCCAGCTGCGCCATCCAGATCAGCGTCGGCCGCGAGTCGCAGACGCAGAAGTCGATGTTGCCGGCGTGGGGGCCGGCACGGACGTTGGTCGTCTTCACCCATTTCGGCCGGTGCTTGGGGCAGCGCTTCTCGAAGAAGGCGGAGTCGAGGTCGTCGACCCCTTCCGGGAAGCGCCGCAGCGTCACCGCCCGTCCCTGCAGGTGCGGGACCAGCGTCTCGGCGATCCGGGCGTAGTAGTCGACCATGTCGCCCTTGGTGAACCCGGCCGCGGGGTAGAGGACCTTGTCGAGGTTGGTGAGCTTCAGCTCACGCCCGTCGACCTCGACGACTTGGCTCGAGGCCACGGCCTATTTGGAGGCTTTGGCTTTCGAGCGCGAGCTTTTCGCGCCCGACGAGGCCGATGATTTCTTTGCGGCGGTCTTGCCGGCGGCTTTTTTGGATTTCGCCTTCGGCTTGGCTTTCGCCTTTGCCTTTGGTTTGGCCGCCGGTCTGCCCCTGCCGCCCTCGCCCTTCACGGCGGCGATGCTCTCCTCCAGCGCCGCCATCAGGTCGGGGGCCTTGGTCGCCTGTGGTTCCTCGACCTCGGGAGCGACGATCTCCTTGCCTTCGGCCTTGCGTTCGATCAGCGCCAGCAGCTGCTCGCGGTATTCGTCGCGGTAGGCGCCGGGCTCGAACTCGGAGCTGAGCGAATCGATCAGCTGCTCGGCCATCTCCTGCTCGCGCTTGTTGACTTTCGGTGCCTTCTCGGGCACCACGTCGCCAAGCTCGGCAGCCGGCACGACCTCGTCGGCGAAGCGCATCGTCGTCAGGGTCAGCACCCCTTTGCTGGCCCGGATCGCCGCCAGGCTCTCCTTGTTGCGGAGCACGAAGCGGGCGATCGCGACCTTGCCCGATGCCTCCATCGCTTTGGCAAGCAGCGCGTAGGCTTTCTCCGCGCCCTGGGCGGGGCCGAGGTAGTAGGGACTGTCGAAGTAGATCGGGTCGATCTCCTCGAGGTCGACGAAGTCCTGGACTTCGATCGCCTTGGTCTTCTCCGGCGCCAGCGCCGACATCTCGTCTTTGCTGAGCGGCACGTACTGGCCGGGGGTAATCTCGTAGGCCTTGACGATGTTCTCGTAGGGGACCTCCTCATCGGTCCCCTCGGCGACGCGCCGGTGTTTGATCCGGGCGCTGTCGGAGTCGCGGATCTCGCGCAGGGCGATGTTGCGCCGCGCGACGGCGCTGTAGAGGCGCACGGGCACGTTCAGCAGCCCGAAGCTGATCGAACCGGTCCAGATCGCTCTAGCCATGGCAGGTCACCTACCCGCGATTGTTCCAAGCGAGTCGCGCCAAGGCGAATCGGCGGCGGCTGCCGGGAGCCATCTTGCGCGGCAGGGCACTCACCTCCGTTCCGAGCGGAGTGGCCGGCGCCGATCCGGGCTGGTCGCTTGACCTCGTCCCCCGGTGGGATCATGCGCCGGTGCTGTTCGAGCTGCGAGAGGTCGTGCTCAGCCGCGAGGGGCGGCGCGTCCTCGATTCGGTCAGCGCGGAGCTCCCGGCAGGAGCGACCGCGATCGTCGGCCCCTCCGGCAGCGGCAAGTCGACGCTCCTGCGCCTCCTCAACCGGCTCGCCGATCCCGATTCGGGCGAGATCTCCTACCGCGAGCGGCCACTCGCCGAGTACGAGCCGCTGGCGCTCCGCCGTGAGGTGGCGCTGGTGCCGCAGCTGCCCGCCCTCCTCGACGGAACCGTCGAGTCGAACCTTCGCTACGCCGCCGGTCTGGCCGGCCTCGACCTCGAGGCCAATCGCGTCCTGCGTCTGGCCGGCCTCGATCCCGAGTTCGCCGGCCGCGATGTCGCCAAGCTCTCGGTCGGCGAGCAGCAGCGGGCGATGCTGGCGAGGGCGCTGGCCCAGGAGCCGCGAGTGCTGCTGCTCGACGAGCCGACTTCGGCACTCGACCACGCCGCCCGCGACGCGATCGAGGCCGCCCTGGTCGAGCTGCGCCGCGAGCTCGAGATCTCCCTCGTCCTGGTCAGCCACGACCCCGAGCAGGCCCGTCGCCTCGCCGAGTGGGTGGTGCGGATCGAGGCCGGCCGCATCGCCGGCTGTGGCCCGCTCGCCGAGGTGCTGGCGTGACCGCCGCCGCACTCAGCACCTCGATTCACGTCTCCCTCGGCCAGGTCGCCGCCTCCCTGGCCCTGGTCGCCCTGGCGGCGGCGATCTCCTACTGGTGGAAGGCCGACCTCGAGCGCGACATCGGCATCGCCACCGTGCGCTCGCTGGTCCAGCTGACCCTGGTCGGCTACGCGATCAAGCTGATCTTCGAGGCGGACACGATCTGGCTGGTCCTCCTGCTGCTGGCGGTGATGGTCGTCTTCGGGGCGATCACCGCCCGTCACCGCGCGACCAGGGTGCCTGGCTCCTTCTGGCCGCTGCTGGTCGCCCTGGCGCTGGCCGGCGCCAGCACGCTCGGCCTCGTCGTCGCCCTGGGGATCTTCGAACCGACGCCGCGCTACCTGGTCCCGGTCGGCGGCATGGTGATCGGCAACGCGATGACCGCCGCCGCGGTGGCGTTGAACCGGCTCGGCGACGAGATGGCCGACTCGCGGGCGCGCATCGAGGCGACCCTGGCGCTCGGTGCCACCGCCCGTGAAGCGGCCCTGCCGACGGTGCAGCGCTCCCTGCGCTCGGGGATGATCGCCCTCGTCGACTCGACCAAGACGACCGGGCTGATCTTCTTCCCGGGGACGATGGTCGGGATGCTGCTCGCCGGCGCCAACCCGACCGACGCCGTGCGCCTGCAGCTGATCCTCCTCTACGTCCTCCTCGGCAGCGTCTCGATCGCCGCCCTGGTCGCCACCGGATTGGCGTACCGGAACTTCTTCACCCCGGCCCAGCAACTGCGCGACCCGGGCGCCTGACCGGCGCATCTCGGCGTCCTCGCTCGGTCATGTGCAGAGCACACTCCCTCGCTCGTCCTTGACCTGCTTGGTCAGGCGCCCGGCTTCCTACACTCGGCCGATGACCCGGCAGCAGCGCCTCACGTTGATCGCGACGATCCTCGGCTCGACGGTCGTCTTTCTCGACTCGACCGTGATCAACGTCGCCCTGCCGGCGATCAGCGACAGCCTCGACGCCGGGCTGGCTGGCCAGCAGTGGGTCGTCGAGGCCTACATGCTGACGATGGTCGCGCTGCTGCTGGTCGGCGGCAGCCTCGGCGACCAGTTCGGTCGGCGCCGGCTCTATGTGATCGGGCTGATCGGCTTCGCGGCCACCTCGGTCCTCTGCGCGATCGCTCCATCGGACGAGTTCCTGGTCGGCGCCCGCGCTCTGCAGGGGGTCGCCGGGGCGCTGCTCGTCCCCGGCTCCCTGGCGATCGTCGCCGCCACCGTCGCCGGCGAGGAGCGGGGCAAGGCGATCGGCACCTGGACGGCCTGGACGGGGATCGCGACCGTCTTCGGGCCGGCCGGCGGCGGCGCCCTGATCGGGATCTTCTCCTGGCGGGCGATCTTCTGGATCAACCTGCCGCTGATCGCGGTCACCGTCTTACTAACCCTGCGGGCGGTCGAGGAGAGCCGCGATCCCGAGGCCTCCCGCGGTATCGACCTGGCGGGCGTGCTGCTCTCCGCGGTTGGCCTCGGCGGCCCCGTCTTCGCCCTGATCGAGCAGCCGACCCGCGGCTGGGGCGACCCGCTCGTCTGGGTCCCGCTGCTGGTCGGCGTCGCCAGCTTCGCCGCCTTCCTCCTCCACGAGGCGCGCACCCGACAGCCGATGCTCGACCTCGCCCTCTTCCGGATCCGCAACTTCGGCGTCGCCAACCTGACCACGCTGGCCGTCTACGCGGGGCTGATCGGCGGCTTCTTCTTCGTCGGCCTCTACCTCCAGCAAGTGGTCGGCTACTCAGCGCTGGAGGCGGGCCTGGCGACGACGCCGGTCTCGATCCTGCTGTTCGTGTTCTCGCCTCGCTTCGGCAGGTTCGCTTCCGGCGCCGGGCCGCGGCTGCCGATGACCATCGGTCCGCTGCTCGGCGGCGCCGGCCTGCTGCTGATGCTGCGAATCGACGCCGGCGCCGACTATCTCGCCGACGTCCTCCCGGCGATCCTGGTCTTCGGCCTCGGCCTCTCGGCGACGGTCGCGCCGCTGACCGCGACGGTGCTCGACTCGGTCGAGGAGCGCCGGGTCGGGATCGCTTCCGGGATCAACAACGGCGTCTCGCGCGTCGCCGGCCTGCTGGCGATCGCGATCCTCGGCGCCGTCATCTCCGCTCACTTCGGCAGCGAGCTGGACTCGAGCCTCGGCGCGCGGCCGCTCACCCCGGCCGCCAGCCAGGTGGTTGCCGAGGCCAAGGAAAGGCCGCTGGCCGTGCCCGGCACGGGCAAGCTGCCGCCGTCGCAGGCGGCGACCGTGCGCGCCGCCTCGGTCGAGGCTTCGACCAGCGCCTTTCACCTCGGCGTCCTGATCGCCGCGATCCTGATGATCGTCGGCGGTCTCGCCTCATGGGTCGGGATCGAGAACCCGCGCCGACGGCAGCAGGCGGCCGCGGCGAGCGCGGAAGACGGTGGTGCCAAAACAGCCGAGGCCGAGCCGGCCTAGGAGGCGACGAGGCGACTGGACCAAGGCAGCCGAGGCCGAGCCCGCGTAGTCTGCGCGCCGATGTCCGCCCCGATCATCTTCTCCGGTATCCAGCCGACCGGCCGCAAGCACCTCGGCAACTACATCGGCGCGATCCGCCAGTACGTCGCCGGCCAGGAGCGCGGGGATCCGGCGATCTTCTGCATCGTCGACCTGCATGCCCTCTCGGTCGCCTACGACCCGGCTGAGCTGCGCGAGCGCGTGTACGACACGACCGCGATCCTGCTCGCCGCCGGCCTCGACCCCGAGCGCTGCATCCTCTTCCGCCAGTCCGACGTGCGCGAGCACACCGAGCTGACCTGGTGCCTCTCCGCGGTCACCGCCCACGGTGACCTCGATCGCATGCACCAGTTCAAGGAAAAGTCGGGCAAGCAGCGCGAGCTGGCCTCGGCGGCGCTCTTCTACTACCCGGTGCTGATGGCCGCCGACGTGCTCGCCTACAAGGCGACCGAGGTGCCGGTCGGCGACGACCAGCGCCAGCACGTCGAGCTGATGCGGGAGATCGCCCGCCGCTTCAACGGCCGCTTCGGCGAGACCCTGGTCGTCCCGGAGCTGGTCGTGCCTGAGGTAGGGGCGCGGATCATGGACCTGCAGGAGCCGGAGCGGAAGATGTCGACCACGGCCGGGACCGAGGCCGGCACCGTGCTCGTGCTCGATGAGCCGGCGGCGATCCGCAAGAAGCTCGGCAGCGCCGTCACCGACTCCGGCCGTGAGGTGCGGCGGGGGCCTGACAAGGCTGGGATCGCCAACCTGATCGACATCCTCGCCGTCGCCCGCGGCGTCGAGCCGGAGGCGATCGAGGCCGAGTTCGACGGCGCCGGCTACGGCGACTTCAAGAAGGCGGTGGCCGAGGGCGTGGTCGAGCTGCTCGCTCCCGTCCGCGAGCGCTACGCCGAGCTGCGTCCTGACCAGGCGGCCCTGGAGGCGACCCTCGCGGCCGGCGCCGAGAAGGCGCGGCAGCTGGCCGCCCCGACGCTGGCGGAAGTGCGCCAACGGATGGGCCTCGGCGCCGCTTAAATCCGGCGATAGCGGGGTTTTGGCCGGCTGGCGTCGGCCGGATGCGCTTAAGTCTTCGGTGTGAGCGTCGCCGAGCTCGACCTCGATCTCGACCTGGACGTCTTCGCCGGGCCCTTCGACCTGCTGATGGCGGTCGTCCTCCGCGAGGAGGTCAGCCTGCTCGACCTGCAGCTGGGCGAGGTCGTCGTCGCCTACGTCGAGCACCTCGAGCGCGAGGAAGAGCTGGAGCTGGAGGTCGCGACCGAGTTCCTGGTCCTGATCGCCGCCCTGCTGGAGCTGAAGTCGCGACTGATGCTGCCCGGCCCCGAAGACGAGCTCGAGGACATGAGCCCGGAAGAGGCGGTCGAGGAGCTGCTGGCGCGGATGCTCGAGTACCGGCGCTACCGCGACCTCTCGAGGGTGATCGCCGACCGCTTCGAGTCCCAGCGCGGCTACCTCTACCGCTCGGCGCCGCTGCCGAAGGAGCTGCGCCGGGTCGCGATCGAGGCGGCGACCGCGGTCTACGACCCCGAGCAATTAGGTGCCGCCCTGGGCGACCTCCTCACCGAGCCGCCCGAGGTCGACATCAGCCACATCCGCTCGACCGTCTCCCTGGAGCGGCGGCTGCGGGCGCTGCGTGACGTCCTGCGGCGTCGCAAGAGCTTCGACTTCGACGAGGAGTTCGGCGGCGAGGACCGGCTCACCCAGGCGGTGACGATCTTCGGCCTGCTGGAGCTGTACCGCAAAGGCGAGATCACCTGGGAGCAGCGGGTCCAGTTCGGGCCGATCACCGTCAAGGCGACAGCGCCGGGCACCGCGGCGGAGAGCGCGGCCCAGTGAGCGACCTCGCCCGGACTGTCGAAGCGCTGCTCTTCCTCTCGGCCCAGCCGGTTGGAGCCAAAGACCTGGCCAGTGCTACCGAGGCCACCGAGGGCCAGATCGAGGAGGCGATCGAGCTGCTGCGCGAGGACCTCGCCGAGGGCAGGCGCGGGATCGTCCTGCGCGAGGTCTCCGGCGGCTTCACCCTCGCCAGCGATCCCCGCGCCGAGGAGGCCGCCCGTCGCCTGCTCGCCAAGCCCCGAACCCCGCCGCTCACCCAAGCCCAGGCCGAGACGCTCGCGATCGTCGCTTACCTGCAGCCAATCTCCCGCCCCGAGGTAGCCCGCATCCGCGGCGTCACCTCCGAGTCGGCCGTACAGACCTTGGCCGAGCGCGGCCTGATCGAGGAGTCCGGCCGCTCCCAGTTCGGCGCCGCGATCTTCAAGACCTCGGAGCTGTTCGAGCGCCTCTTCGGCCTCTCCGGCCTTGACCAGCTCCCTGATCCGTCGCGCTTCGATCCCAGTCCCGAGGACGAGCGGGAGCTGCGGGAGAGGCTTCTCAAGGCCGGTGAACAGCGGGCAGAGTCATAGGGGCGGGGATCCGGTGAGGGTCCTCCGTCGCGACAGCGGGGAGGCTCCTCCAGACCCTCACCTGATCCCCGCCTCGTGAGGCTGGCGAAGTTCCTCGCTCACGCGGGCGTCGCGTCTCGTCGGAGGGCGGAGACGATCATCACGGCCGGGCGGGTCACAGTGGGAGGGACGGTCGTTACTGACCCAGCCCGCGACGTCGACGAGAGCGACGACGTGCGGGTCGATGGGAGTCCGCTCAGCGCCGAGGCCCATGAGGTCTGGGCGGTCAACAAGCCGGCGGGGGTGGTCTCGACGGCCCGGGAGCCGGGGGAGAGGCCGGCGGTGGTCGAGCTGGTCGAGACCACGGCACGGCTGTACCCGGTGGGCCGTCTCGACGCCGACTCAACCGGCCTGCTGCTGCTGACCAACGACGGCGAGCTCGCCAACCAGCTCACCCATCCCCGCTACGAAGTCCCGAAGGCCTACCGGGCGACCCTGCGCCGGCCGCCATCAGACCGCGACCTCGAGCGCCTGCGCCGCGGGGTGGATCTCGAGGACGGGGCGACCGCGCCGGCCGAAGTGACCCGTCTGGGCGAGCGCAAGATCGAGCTCGTCCTCCGCGAGGGCCGCAACCGCCAGGTCCGCCGCATGGCCGAAGCGATCGGCAATGAGGTGAAGGCCCTGCGCCGGGTGCGCTTCGGTCCGCTGGAGATCGGCGATCTCGCCGAAGGATCGGCCAGGCGCCTGAGCGACGCGGAGCTAGCGCGGCTTCGTGAGGCGGCGGGGCTCGGGCAAACGGGGTCCGCATCCCCCTCCTAATTGCAAGGTGGAGGGGGATGTGGACCCCATTTGCGCGCCGCCACCCGGGTCAAGCTCTCCCGTGTACGAACCGGCCCCGGCGACGTGAGCAGGGCGCGCCCGCCGTTACCGGGTGGCGCCGTGTCACTCGCGCTAAGGGCCAAGCCCGAGGCGGAGGCGGATCGTTTCCGCGATGGCGGCGGCTTCGCTGTCGGCTTCCTGGTGGCTAACCCGCAGCGTCGTGTAGTCGACGCGCATCAGTTCCCGGTCCCGCCAGCGGTCGCGCACGAAGGCGACGTCGGTGGCGTGGAAGTCGCGGCTGTCGGCCTCGACCACGAAGCGCTGGGGCTCCCAAAGGAAGTCGACCTCGATCGTCTCGCCGCTGGCTAGGCGGACCGGCGCGTTCAGCCGCGGCTCCGGCGCCCCGCCGCGCAGGACGATCGGCAGCACCTTTGCCTCCAGCGGGCTCCTCAGCCTGCCGCGCTGGGCGACGGGTGCCGCCCGTCGCCATTCGGCAATCACCACTCGCAGGGTTCCGGCGCCTCGCCGTGGCTGTCGCGCCAGCACCGCCTCGATCCTGTCGAGGTCGAGCAACCGCTTCGCCGCCGCCCGCTCGAACCCGCTCCGCAGAGTCCGCAGACCAACCGTCCCGGCAAGGTCCACGAAGGTCCGCGCCGGGCTTGTGCAAGGTATCCCGTCGAAGTTGCCGATTTCATCCCGTCGCAGCGGCTGCACGCGGTGCACCCGTATCCCTTTGATCTTCCGCCCCCGGTTGCCTCGGGCGATCACGTCGATCACGATTGGCCCACGATCGATCAGCCCCATCAGCGCCGCCGCGCTGCGATGCGACAGGACGGCGCCGGGCCCGCAGGCAAGCACTGCGGCCCAGAGCTTTCCACGCTCGCCGACATCGGGATTGCCGTAGGCGTAGACAGCCCGGAAAAGCGGATGCAGGTGCCCCCGTGCGACTTCCCGCCTGACCCCGCCCTCGCTCAGCCCGGCGGCTCGCAATTGGGCGAGCGACAGCACTCCGTGCTGCCGGCCTGCCCGCTCAGCAAGGCGCTGGCCGACGTTCGGCCTCCCATCGCGTGAGCGCGGGCGCGTGGAGGAGTTGTGGTTCCTTTCCGTCGCTATGCGGACCTAAAGCACCACAACTCTGGGATTCGCCCCGGCAGGATGGCTGGCGACGTTCGTGGGGCCGGTGGTTTTGCCGCAACGCGCGTCTGGGAAGATTCACGGCGTGAGCTTCGAGACGAACGGGGGCTCCGTGCCGCAGCGGCTCTTCGCGGTTCGGGGTGCCACACAGGTGGAGGCCAACGAGGCCGAGGCGATCCTCGGGGCTACCGAGGAGCTGATGCGCGAGCTGATCGAGCGCAACGGGTTGACGCCGGAGGCGATGGTCAGCTGCCTGTTCACGACGACGGAGGACCTCGACGCCGAGTTCCCGGCTGTCGCCGCCCGCAAGCTCGGGCTCGACTCGGTGCCGTTGCTCTGCTGCCGGGAGATCCCGGTGCCGGGCTCGCTACCGCGGGTGATCCGGGTGATGGCGCACTACTACGCGGCCGCCGACCACGTGCCGTTGCATGCCTACCTCGGCGGCGCTGGCCAGCTGCGCACCGACCTGCAGTCGGCCCAGTAGTCGCGGCTCCGTCACAATCGGGCCGATGACCGTCACCTTCGCCGAGAAGCTCGCCCGCATGCCGGGCTACCAGGCCGGCGTGCCGACCGGGCAGGCGCCTGAGGCGATCGCGGCTGGGCAGATCGCTCAGCTCGCCTCCAACGAGTCGCCGATCCCGCCGCACCCGCGGGTCGTCGAAGCGATCTCGGCTGCGGCAGCGGTTATGAACCGCTATCCGGACCCCGACGCGACGACGCTGCGGCGCCGCATCGCCGAGCGCTACGAGGTCGAGCCCGGTCGCGTCGCGGTCGGCAACGGCTCCTGCGAGATCCTCCTCGCCGCCGCCGAGGCGCTGGCCGAGCCGGGGGCCGAGATCCTCTACGCCTGGCCGTCCTTCTCGATGTACCCGTACCTGCCGGCGCTGACCGGGGCCCGCGAGATCCGCGTGCCTCTGGCCGAGGGTGACGTTCACGACCTCGACGCGATGGCCGCCGAGGTGACCGCCGCGACCCAACTGCTGATCGTCTGCAATCCGAACAACCCGACCGGGACCCACATCCCCGCCGCCGAGATCGGCGCCTTTTGCGAGCGGATCCCCGCGCACGTGACGGTCGTCCTCGACGAGGCCTACGTCGAGTTCCAGACCGACGACGACCCCGGCGCCTCACTCGACCTGCTCGTCGACTTCCCCAACCTGGTGATCCTGCGCACCTTCAGCAAGTGCTACGGGCTCGCCGGGCTGCGGGTCGGCTACGCGATCGGCTCGGCCGGCTTCCGCGCCGCGATCGACGCGGTCCGCCAGCCGTTCAGCGTCAAAGCCCTCGCGCAGGCGGCGGGGGCGGAGGCGATCCTGCATCAGGACGACGTCCTGCGCCGGGTCGAGGGCACGGTCGCCGAGCGCCTTCGCGTCGAGGAGGCGCTGGGGGAGATGGGACTGCGGACCGCCGACACGCAGGCAAACTTCTCCTGGATCGACCTCGGCGACGCCGACGAGGGTGAGGTCGTCGCCGGTCTCGGCGAGCGCCAGATCGCGGTCCGCCCGGGCACGCCCCTCGGCGACCCCGGCCACATCCGTGTCAGTTACGGGACCACGGCCGAGGACGAACGCTTCCTCGCCGCCCTCGCAGAAATTCTCGACTAAACGTCGGCGGCCTGGTACAAAGTCTCTTGATGAAGCAGGCAACCGAAGCCGCCAGACCCCTCCGCGCCGCAGGCGCCGCGCTCGCCGCTGCCCGCTTCTCCTATTGGTGGCGATTTAGCTAGGCGTCCGGCCTGGCGGCATCGCGCCGCACTCGCATAGCTCTCTGGCCGGGCGCCGATCCCCGCACGCGTTGGCGGCCGCCCACGGGCGAGAACGGCCGCCGCGGACCAGAAAGTTACGATCTCCAAGATGGAGAAAGGCGACGGCAAGATGATCATCGGGATGCAGGAGGGGGCAAAACGCGACGGTGTGCGCGATCAGCGGATCGCGAAAGTCGTCGAGCTGGTACCCCCGCAGAGGCTGTTGGAGGAGCTGCCGCTGGCGACGGAGCGAGCGCAGGCCGTGGTCCGCGGCCGCCAGGAAGTGGTCGACGTCCTGCAGGGGCGCGACCCGCGGCTGATGGTCGTGGTCGGGCCGTGCAGCGTGCATGACCCGGTCGCGGCGCTCGACTACGCGCGCCGGCTCAGCGCCAAGGCGGAAGACCTCCACGAGGACCTGCTGGTGGTGATGCGGGTCTACTTCGAGAAGCCGCGGACGACGACCGGCTGGAAGGGATTGATCAACGACCCGCACCTGGATGGCTCCGGTGACGTCAACACGGGGTTGCGGATGGCCCGCAAGCTGCTGCTCGAGGTGGTCGACCTCGGCCTGCCGGTCGGCTGCGAGTTCCTCGACCCGATCACGCCGCAGTACATCTCCGACGCCGTCGCCTGGGGCGCGATCGGTGCCCGCACGGCGGAGAGTCAGACCCACCGTCAGCTCGGTTCGGGCCTCTCGATGCCGATCGGCTTCAAGAACCGCACCGACGGCAACGTCCAGGTCGCGGTCGACGCGGTCCGCGCCGCGGCGGCTCCACACGCCTTCGCGGGAATCGACGACGCCGGCACGCCGGCGATCCTCCACACGACCGGCAACCCCGACTGCCACATCATCCTCCGCGGCGGCCACGGCACGCCCAACTACGGGCCGGCCGAGGTCGGCGACGCCCTGGTCACGCTTGGCGTCGCCAGCATGCCCGAGCGGGTCGTGATCGACGCCTCGCACGACAACAGCGGCAAGGACCCGGCCCGCCAGTTCGAGGCGGCCGGCGACATCGCCGACCAGATCGCCGCCGGCCAGGAGGCGATCGTCGGCGTCATGCTTGAGTCCTTCCTGGTCGAGGGGCGCCAGGACCTGGTCGCCGCCGCCGACCTGACCTACGGGCAGTCGGTCACCGACGCCTGCATCGACTGGGACCACACCGTGTCTGCGCTCGATCGCTTCGCGGGCGCGGTGCGGGCACGGCGGGCGAAGGCCGAGGCCGCTTGACGAAGGTCGCCGTCCTCGGCGTGGGCCTGATCGGGGGCTCGATCGGCCTTGCCGCCCGACAGCGCCTCGGCGCCGAGGTGGTCGGCCACAGCCGCACTCCGACGACGATCGACCGAGCCCTCGAGCTGGGCGCCCTCGACCGTGGCGCCGGCTCGCTCGCCGAGGCCTGCGAGGGCGCCGAGCTGATCTTCTGCGCAGGGCCGGTGGCGATGCTGCCGGATCAGGCGCGCGCCGCCCTGGATGCCGCCGGCACCGAGGCCGTCATCAGCGACGTCGGCTCCACCAAGGGCGAGCTGGTCGAGGCGCTGGGCGGCGACGAGCGCTACATCGGCGGCCACCCACTGGCCGGCGCCGAGACCGCCGGAGTCGAGAACGCCCGCGCGGATCTCTTCGAGGGCGCCCGCTGGTACCTGACCCCGGCCGAGCGCTCCAGCGGCCTCCTCTACGACCGCCTGCAGCGCTTCGTCGCCGGCCTGGGCGCCCGTCCCCAGGCGATCGATGCCCGCAGCCACGATCGCCTGATGGCGACCGTCAGCCACCTGCCGCACGTGCTCGCCAACGCCCTCGTCGCCGAGGCGGTCGAGGAGCTGACACGCGACTCCGAGCGCCTCCCCGAGGTCGGGCCGAGCTTCCGCGACGCGACCCGGGTGGCCGGTGCCAACCCGGCGATCTGGGCCGACATCTACGCCAGCAATCGCGAGGCCGTCGCCGACTCGGTCGAGGCGGCGGCAGGGCGACTGCGCAAGGCGGCGGAGCTGATCCGCGGCGGCGACCGCGAGGCGATCTCCGCCTGGCAGGCTGCAGCCGGCGAGGACCGCCGCCGCCTGCTCGAGGCCCAGTCGCAGGCCGGCCCTCTGCGCGAGCTGCGGATCGTCGTCGCCAACCAGCCCGGCACGATCGCCCACCTCGCCCTGGCACTGGGTGACGCCGGCGTCAACATCGAGGACATGGCCCTGCACCCGGCGCCGGACATGACCTCGGGTGCCGTCTCGCTGTGGGTCGGCGGCGAGGAGCAAGCGGCGAGGGCCGAGCGCTTGGTCCGTGAGCTCGGCCACACCGTCAGCGTCCACGGCGACGGCGAGTAGGACCGCGAGCGGGTAGCGTCGCGCCGATGCCCGTTCCCGCTCAGATCCCGCCTCGGCGATGACGCGCTTCGACCCAAGCGGGCAGCTTCGCGGCTCCCTGCGCCCGCCCGCCGACAAGTCGATCTCACACCGCGCCGCCCTGATCGCGGCAATGGGGGAGGGTGAGACGACGATCGAGGGCTACCTCGATGCCGCCGACACCCGCTCGACCCTGGCCGCGGTCGCGGCTCTCGGCGCGGAGGTCGGGGATTGGTCCACCATGACCGCGGTTCCGGTTGGGCAGACGCCGGTGCCCGAGCGAGAGGGAAGGTTCATCCGCGGTGTCGGGCTCCGCGGTCCGCTGTCGGCCGCGATCGACGTCGGCAACGCTGGCACCTTGCTGCGCCTGCTGCCGGGATGGCTGGCCGGGCAGGGCGGGGGGGAGTGGACGCTCGACGGCGACGACTCGATCCGGCGCCGGCCGGTCGACCGGATCGCCGCGCCGCTTCGCGAAATGGGCGCTGACCTCAGCGCCCGGGAGGACCGGCTGCCGCCGCTCACGGTTCGCGGCACGGCTCTGCACGGCGCCACCTACGAGATGCCGATCGCCAGCGCCCAGGTGAAGTCGTGCCTGCTGTTCGCCGGGCTCCTCGCCGAGGGCGAGACCCGGGTGGTCGAGCCGCTGCCCAGCCGAGACCACAGCGAGCGGATGCTCGCCGCTGCCGGCGCCCGGATCGATCGCTCGACCGACGGCAGCGGGCGCAGCGTCGTCACGATCCATCCCGCCGAGCGCCTCGAGCCCGGCGCGATCATCGTCCCCGCCGACATCTCCTCCGCCGCCTTCTTCGTCGTCGCCGGCCTACTCATCCCCGAGAGCGAGATCGTGCTCGAGGGGGTGGGCGTAAACCCGACCCGCACCGGCATCCTCACGATCCTCGCCCGGATGGGCGCGGAGATCGAGCTCGAGCCCCGCGGCGAGCGGGGCGGCGAGCCGATTGCCGACCTGCGGGTCCGCGCAGCGTCGTTGCGCGGCACCGAGGTCGGTGGCGCCGAGGTGCCGCTGGCGATCGACGAGCTGCCGCTGGTCGCGCTCGCCGCCTGCTTCGCCGAGGGGACGACGACGATCCGCGACGCTGTCGAGCTGCGCCGCAAGGAGTCGGACCGGGTCGAGACCGTCAGCGCCGCCCTCAACGCCCTCGGCGGCCAGGTCGAGCCGACCGCGGACGGGATGGTCGTGACCGGCAGCGGCGGCCTGCGCGGCGGCACGATCGAGTCGCACGGTGACCACCGGATCGCCATGCTCGGCGCCATCGCCGGCCTCGCCTCTCGTGAAGGCGTCGAGGTGATTGGCATGGACGCAGCGGCCGTCAGCTACCCGGGCTTCGAGGCGGACCTCGCTTCGTTGCTCGCCCGCTGACCGCGGGGCGCCGAGCCTCACGGGCGGGACCGACGCTGGGTGGCTCAGCCCGCTTCTGAGCTCCCTGCGGACGCCCACCGGCCCGCGCCTCTACGCTGCCCCGCCATGGTTATCGCGATCGACGGCCCCGCCGGAGCCGGCAAGTCCTCCGTAGCCCGCGGCGTCGCCGCGGCGCTCGGCTTCACCTACCTCGACTCGGGGGCGATGTACCGCTGCGTTGCCCTCGCCGCCGACGAGGCAGGGATCGATACCGACGATGGCGCCGCCCTCGGCGAGCTGGCCGCGGGGCTCGCGATCGACTTCGACGGCGAGCGGGTCCTGCTCGACGGTCGCGATGTCAGCGACGCGATCCGCGCCCCCGAGGTGACCGCCTCCGCCTCGCGCGTCTCCGTCCACCCGGCGGTCCGCGAGGCCCTGGTCGCCCGTCAGCGCAACCTGATCGCAAGCGGCAGCTACGTCGCCGAGGGGCGCGACATCGGCACCGTGGTCAGCCCCGAGTCGCCGCTGAAGATCTTCCTCACCGCCTCCGACGAGGAGCGTGCCCGCCGCAGGGCTGCCCAGAGCGGTCAGCCTTACGAGGACGTGCTGGCCGCCCAGCGCCAGCGCGACGCTCGCGACCGCGAGCGTGAGCACGGCGCCCTGCACGCCGCCCTCGATGCGGTCGAGCTCGACACCACCGACGTGGCCGAAGACGACGTGGTCGCCCGGATCGTCGCCATCGCCCGCGAACGGGGCCTGGGATGAGCGGCCTGCCCACCGTCGCCGTCGTCGGCTTTCCGAACGTCGGCAAGAGCACCCTGGTCAACCGCCTTGCCGGCGGCAATGAGGCCGTCACCGGCGCCGAGCCGGGCGTCACCCGCGACCGCAAGCGGCTGCCCTGCGAATGGAACGGCGTCGCCTTCGAGCTGGTCGACACCGGCGGCATCGACCTCGGCGACGAGGCCGAGCTGGCTGAAGACGTGCAGGGACAGGCGCGGGCGGCGATCGCCGAAGGGGACGCGATCCTGCTCGTCGTCGACGGCCGTGCCGGCCTCCGCGCCGGCGACGCCGAGCTGGCCCGGACGCTGCGCGGCTCCAAAGCGCCGGTGCTGGTCGCGGTCAACAAAGCCGACCGCCCCAACGACTACGCCGTCACGGCCGAGTTCCATGCGCTCGGGCTGGGGGAGCCGCTCGCCGTCTCAGCTACGCACGGGCTCGGCACCGGCGATCTGCTCGACGCGATCGTCACCGCGCTCGGTGACCATGTCGCCGCCGAGACCGACGACGACACCGTCCGCGTCGCCGTGATCGGCCGCCCCAACGTCGGCAAGTCCTCGCTGGTCAACGCCTTCCTCGGCTCCGATCGGGTGATCGTCTCCGACATGGCCGGCACCACCCGCGACGCGATCGACACCGAGCTCGAGGTCGAAGGCCGGCGGGTGATCCTGGTCGACACCGCCGGCCTGCGCCGCCGCGCCAAGGTGGCCGGCAGCGTCGACTACTACGCGCAGCTGCGCTCCGAACGCGCGGTCGAGCGGGCCGACGTGGCGATCGTCGTCTGCGACGCCGCCGAGGGGGTCACCGCCGAGGACCTGCGCGCCGCCGAGATGGCGATGAAAGCCGGCTGCGCGACCTTGCTGGTGCTCAACAAGTGGGACATCGGCATGACCGACATCGACGACGCCCGCGCCCGCGTCGAGCGCAAGTCACGGCTGCGCCCCGCCGTGATCACCGCCTCCGCCAAGCGCGGCCGCAACGTCCCCTCGCTGCTGCCGAAGGCCCTGAAGCTCGCCGACAAGGCCGGCGAGCGGGTCCCGACGCCGGAGCTGAACCGTTTCGTGGCCGACGTCGTCGCCCGGACGCCGCCGCCATCCAAACGCGGCAAACGGCTGCGCCTCTACTACGCGGCTCAGATCGGCGAGCGGCCGCCGCGGGTGGCGATCCAGGTCAACGACCGCAAGCTGATCAGCCGCGACTGGGCCTACCACCTCGAGAACCGCATGCGCGAGACCTACGAGCTGGAGGGCGTGCCACTGATCATCGACTTCGTGCCCGCGAGCGGCCGCCGTTCGTACTCGAAGTAGACCGGCGATCGCTGCTCAAATTCCTCTAGGCTTTCCGACCATGTCAACTTCAAAGCCGCTCGCCGACGGCGAGTACCTCTTCACTTCCGAGTCCGTAACCGAGGGTCATCCCGACAAGGTCAGCGACGCGATCTCCGATGGCGTCCTCGACGCGGTGATGGCCGGGGACCCGATGGGCCGGGTCGCCTGCGAGACGCTCGTCAACACCGGCATGGCGGTGGTCTCCGGTGAGATCTCGACCGACGTCCACCTCGACATCCCCGAGATCGTCCGCGAGACGATCCGCGGGATCGGCTACGACCACGGCGACTACGGCTACAACTGCGACCACATCTCGGTGCTGGTCTCTCTGGACAAGCAGTCGCCCGACATCGCCCAGGGCGTCGACGAGGCCTACGAGACCCGGGTCGGCGGCGGCGAAGACGAGCTGTTGGTGGCTGGAGCCGGCGACCAGGGAATGATGTTCGGCTACGCCAGCGACGAGACCGAGGCGCTGATGCCGATGCCGATTCACCTCGCGCACCGGCTCGCCGAGCGGCTGGCGGCGGTCCGCAAGGACAACTCGCTCGCCTACCTCGGCCCCGACGGCAAGACCCAGGTCACCGTCCGTTACGCCGACGGTCGCCCCGTCGCCGTCGAAAAGCTCCTGATCTCCACCCAGCACGCCGACGGCGTCGACTCGGAGACGACGATCAAACCCGACCTCTGGCAGAACGTCGTGCTGCCGGTCCTGCAGTCCGAGGTGCCGGGCCTGTACGACGAGGCCGAGCTGCTCTCCGGCTTCCTCGTCAACCCGACCGGCAAGTTCGTGATCGGCGGCCCCGTCGGCGACGCCGGCCTGACCGGCCGGAAGATCATCGTCGACACCTACGGCGGCATGGCCCGCCACGGCGGCGGTGCCTTCTCCGGCAAGGACCCGTCCAAGGTCGACCGCTCGGCCGCCTACGCGGCCCGCTACGTCGCCAAGAACGTCGTCGCCGCCGGGCTCGCCCAGCGCTGCGAGGTCCAGGTCGCCTACGCGATCGGGGTAGCCGAGCCGGTCTCGCTGATGGTCGAGACCTTCGGCACCGGCACCCTCCCGGACGCGAAGATCTCGCAGCTGGTCGAGGCGGAGTTCGACATGCGCCCTGGCGCCTTCCGCCGCTATCTCGACCTGCACCGGCCGATCTTCCAGAAGACTTCCGCATACGGCCACTTCGGCCGCGAGGAGGCGGACTTCACCTGGGAGAAGACGGACCGCGCCGACGCTCTGCGGGAGGCCGCGGGCTTGGGTTCCCCGGCCGCCGCCTAGACGCCTAGACGCTTAGGGGGTCGGACTGCTGGGCGGCTGAGGCTCGCCCAGCCCGTGCTCGCCGGCACTGTGCACGCCGGTTGCCTGATCGACCGAGTGGACGACGCCGGCAGGGTCGGCGACGCCGTAGAAGACGAAGTTGTAGTCGTCGGTGGCGGCGGTGTCGAAGTCGACGTCGCCGATCTGCATGACCCGCTGGTAGACCGACTGGCGGTAGTTGACGTTCTGGACGCGCTCCAGGCGGGTCTCCTGGATCTCCCGCGAGACGATGCCGCGCTTGATGTTGAGGCGGCGGGTGGTGATCGTGTAGGTGGTCGCGACGCGTTTGACGAAGCCCGCCAGGACCGTCACCCCGATCACGACGAGGATCACCAGGAAGGCGGTGCCGTTGCCGTCGATCAGCTTGGCGATGACGCCCAGCACGATCGCGACCACTACGCCTTTCAGGTAGAAGCCGAGGATCGCGCGCCAGGACGGGTGGCCCTGGAAGATCACCTGCTCTCCGGAGCTGAGATTGAGGCTCACGGCGGCCAGCATACGTCCTCGGTCGGCGAGCGGACCGTCCCCGGGCGCCCGTAACCTCGCCAGGTGACCGTCCTCAAGGTCGAGCCGCTGACGACCGCCCGTGCCCTGCGCGGGCCCTTCGACTACCGCCGGCCCGAGGCGATGGAGGACCTGGCGGTCGGCAGCGTCGTCCGGGTGCCGTTCGGTCGCCGCCGCCTGCTCGGTGTCGTCGTCGGCCTCGCCGACTCCTCGGAGCTGCCGCTCGAGCGCCTCGCCGAGCCGCTCGAGGCCCTCGAGGCGGGGGCGACGCCGGAGCTGGTCCGGCTCGGCCTCTGGGTCGCTCGCGAGTACTGCTCGACGCCGAGCCGCGGCCTGCAGCTGGTTCTGCCACCTGGGACCGGAACCGGCGCCGGGGGCCGCACCGTGCGCGCGAAACTGGAGCTGCGGGCGGAGATCACCCCGGCCGGCGAGGCGGCCCTGAGCGGCGGCGAGCGGCTCGGGGTCAAGCAGAGGGCGGTGCTGGAGGCGCTCGACGGCGGCGAGAAGGCGGCGACCGAGCTGGCGGCGACGGTCGGTTCGGACCGGGCGACCCTGCGCCGGCTGGAGGAGCGAGGCCTCCTCGCGACTCGCAGCTCCCGCCTGCGCCGCGCCCCCGCCGGTCCCGGCGTCGGCCTGGTCGCGGCCGCCGAGCCGCCGCGACTGCTCCCCGAACAGAAGGCAGCGGTGGAGGCGATCGTCGCCGCCCTCGACGGCATCGCGGGCGCCTTCGCTGATTCGCTCGGGCCGGCTGGGCCCGCCGACTTTCCGGCCGACGCCGAGGGCGCTCCCCCCAGGGCTGGCGACCCGACCGGCAGTCCCGCCGGCCGCGAGGTGCTCCTCCACGGCGTCACGGGCTCGGGCAAGACCGAGGTCTACCTGGCCGCCGTCGAGGCGGCGTTGGCCCGCGGCAAGGGCGCGATCGTGCTGGTCCCCGAGATCGGCCTCGCTCCGCAGGCCGTGGCGCGCTTCCGCGCCCGTCTCGGCGACCGCTTCGCGGTCCTGCACTCGGCCCTCTCGGCGGGCGAGCGCTTCGACGAGTGGCAGCGCTTGCGCAGCGGCGAGGCGAGCGTCTGCGTCGGTCCGCGCTCGGCCGTCTTCGCTCCCGTCCACGACCTCGGCCTGATCGTCGTCGACGAGGAGCACGACGCCTCCTACAAGCAGGAGGGCGACCCTTGCTATGACGCTCGTGCCGTCGCCCGCCACCGGGCGACCGAGTGCGGCGCCGTGCTCGTCGCCGGCACGGCGACGCCGCGGCCGGAGTCATGGCTGCGGATGCCGCGCCTGGAGCTGCCGCGCCGCGTCGACGGGCTGCGGATGCCGCCGGTCGAGGTCGTCGACATGCGTGAGGCCGACCCGCGCTCCGGCCCGCTGCACCCCCGCACCTGGGAAGCGTTGGAGGGTGTCCGCGCCACCGGCCACAAGGCGATCGTGATGATCAACCGCCGCGGCTTTGCCCCCTGGCTGACCTGCCGCTCTTGTGGCCACCACTGGGGCTGTCCCAACTGCGACGTCTCCTTGATCGTCCACCGTCACACCGGTCGCCTCGTCTGCCACCACTGCGCCCATGTCGAAGCGCAGCCGCGTGCCTGCGTCGAGTGCGGCTCGACGACCCTCTCGCAGGGCGGCGTCGGGACCGAGCAGATCGAGGAGCTGCTGGCCGAGCGGCTGGCGCCGATGCCGGTCTTCCGGCTCGACTCCGACACCGTCTCCGCCCGCGGCGCCCACGCCCGCATCCTCGCCCGCTTCGGCGAGGCCGAGAGCGCCGTTCTGGTCGGCACCCAGATGGTCGCCAAGGGCCACGATTTCCCGGAGGTGACGCTGAGCGCGATCCTCGACGCCGATGCGACCCTGCGCTTCCCCGACTTTCGTGCCGAGGAGCGCACCTTCGCGATGGTCGCCCAGCTGGCCGGCCGCAGCGGCCGCGGCGAGGCCGGCGGCGAGGTGATCGTGCAGACGCTGGCGCCGCGCGCGGCCAGCATCGAGCACGCCTCTCGCCACGACGCGCCCGGCTTCCTCGCCGGTGAGCTGAAGCGGCGACAACTGCTCCGCTACCCGCCCTACGCGCACCTGCTGCGGATCAATTTCGCCTCCGAGTTCGAACCGCGAGTCGAAGGCGTGGCCACCGAGATCGCCGCCGAGGTGCGCCAGGCACTGCCGCACGGCAGCGAGCTGCTCGGGCCGGCGCCGATGTTCCGCGTCCGCAACCGCCACCGCCGCCGGATCCTGATCAAGGCCGAGGACCGGGAGGGCATGGTCGAGGCGGTGCGGACCGTGGTCGAGCGCCGGGCCGCCAACCGTTCGTTGCGCGACGTCGCCATCGGGGTCGATGTCGACCCGCAATGAGGGGTGCCTAGACCGCGCCAGTGCTTAGACTCAGGCGACGATGAGCGACGGGGTGGACACCGGCAGCGAGGAGCGGGAGCGCTTCGAAGCGGAGCTGATCGAGCGCCGGGAAGCGGCGTTGGCCAATGTCGTCAAGTTCGGCGATCCGGTGCTGAAGAGCAGGGCCTCTCCGGTCAGCCAGTTCGGCCCTGAGCTTCGCGCCGAGATTGAGCGGATGGTGGCGATCATGCGGGACGGCCTCGGCGTCGGCCTGGCGGCCACCCAGCTCGGCATTCTGCGCCGCCTGCTCGTCTTCCAGGCCGATTCCGACAACGAGCCGACGGCACTCGTCAATCCCCATCTGGAGTGGCTCTCCGAGGAGGCGACGATCGGCGAGGAGGGGTGCCTCAGCCTGCCGCGCATCTCGGTCGACGTCGAGCGTCCCCTGCACATCCGCGTCAGCGGTCGCGACGGCGAGGGGGAGGCGATCGAGATCGAGGCCTCGGGCCTCGAGGCGCGCATCCTCCAACACGAGATCGACCACCTCGACGGGGTCCTGATCCTCGACCGCACCACCCGGTCCCAGCGCAAGGGCGCGCTGCGGGCGCTGCGCGAAGGCGGCAGCTACAGCCCGGCGCCGGAGGAACACGAGCCGGCTGACGATGGCGAGCTTCGCGAGCCGCGCACCGACGCGTGAGCACGGTCTTTCTCGGCACCTCCGACTTCGCCGCCACCGTCCTCGAGCGGCTGGCACGGTCGAGTCACCGGCCGGCACTGGTCGTCACCCCGCCGGATCGCCCGCGCGGTCGCGGCCGTCGCACCCAGTCGCCGCCCGCCGCCGAAGCCGCTCGCTCGCTCGACCTGGAGCTGCTGCAGGCCGCCAACGTCAACGATGAGGCCGCACTGGAGCGGATTCGCGCCGTCAAACCCAGCGCGATGGTCGTCTGCGCCTTCGGGCAGCTGATCCGCGAGCCCCTGCTCTCCGAGTTCGAGCTGCTCAACATCCATCCCTCGCTGCTGCCCCGCTGGCGCGGCGCGGCGCCGATCGAGCGGGCGATCATGGCTGGGGATCGAGAGACCGGCGTCTGCGTGATGCGCTTGGTGGCGGAGCTGGATGCCGGCCCGGTGGCGCTGCGCGAGTCGATCCCGCTCGGGTCCGAGGAGGACTTCGCCGCGGTCTCGGCAAAGCTCGCGGCGCTGGGTGGACAGCTGCTGGTCGAGGCGCTGGACCTCCAATCCGAGGGTCGGCTCGAGCTCGAGGAGCAGGACGAGGAGGGCGTCACCTACGCGGAGAAGATCGCCGCCGAGGAGCGCCGGCTCGATCCCGGCCGGCCGGCGGATCAGCTGGCGGCGACGGTGCGGGCGTTGACGCCGCACGTCGGCGCCTACCTGGAGACCGCCGACGGCGAGCGGCTCGGTGTCCGCCGCGCCCGCGCGGTCGAGGACGAGGTGGAGGCAGGGACGCTGCGGTCGGATTCCGGCGTGCTGCTGCTTGGCTGCCGCGGGGGCGCCCTGCGGCTCGAGGTGGTGCAGCCACCCGGCGGACGGCCGATGCCGGTCGACGCCTACCTGCGCGGTCATCCGCTGCCGCCCCTGTGAGCCGCGTCGCCCCGGCCCGAGCGCTCGCATTCGAGACGCTCAGGGAGACCTTCGAGCGCGACGCCTTCACGGAGCGCGCCTTCCGTGCCGGTGCCGAGCGCCTCGGCCTTGCCGGGCGCGAGCGGGCGCAGGCGCAGCGTCTCGCCTACGGCGCCGTGCAGCGCCGCGGCACCAGCGACGCCGCGATCGAGCGCCTCGCCGAGCGCTCCCTGCGATTGCTCGACCCGCCCGTCCTGGCAGCGCTGCGGCTCGGCCTCTACGAGCTGCTCTTCGCCGACGGGACCCCCGATCACGCTGCCGTCGACCAGGCGGTCGAGCTCGTCAAGGGCGCCGGAGCCGGCCATGCCTCCGGCCTCGTCAACGCGGTCCTGCGCCGGGCGGCCCGCGAGCGTGAGTCGCTTACCGTGAAGTTGCTCGGCGACGACTCGACGCCAGCGGCCGCCGCGGTCGCCCACTCGGCGCCGCTCTGGCTGGTCGAGATGTGGTGGCGGGAGCTGGGTCCCGAGACGGCGCGGCCGCTTCTTGCGGCATGCAACCAACCCGCCCAAGTAGGCCTTCGGGCGGACGGCGCTCGCGGCGCGGCGCTCGCGAAGTTGGCTGAGGGCGGTATCGATGCCGAGCCCGCGAGCGGCGACTGGCCGATGGCGGCGCCGGAGCTGGTGGTCCTGCGGGGGCGGATGGGGGAGACGGTGCCGGCGCTGGTCGCGGCTGGCGAGTTGACTCCGCAGAGCCGTGGCTCCGCGGCCGTCGTCGAGGTGCTCGATCCCCAGCCCGGCGACCACCTGCTCGACCTCTGCGCCGGTCCCGGCATCAAGACGGGGCAGATCGCTACTCGGATGGCCGGGCGGGGGGAGGTGATCTCGGTCGAGCTCGACCCGGGGCGCGCCGAGGAAGTGGCGGCGCAGGCGCAGCGGCTCGGCTTGCGCAGCGTCACCGTGATCGAGACCGACGCCACCGAGCTCGGCTTCACCGACAGCTTCGACCGCGTTCTTCTCGACGCCCCCTGTTCGGACCTCGGCACGCTCGCCTCGCGTCCGGATGCCCGCTGGCGCAAGTCGCCGCGCTCGATCGAGCGACTCGCCGACGTCCAGCACCGCTCGCTGCTGGCCGCCGCGCGGGCGCTGCGTCCCGGCGGCGTACTGGTCTACTCGACCTGCACGATCTCCCGCCAGGAGAACGAGGAGCAGGCGGCGGCGCTGCTTGCCGCCGCCGAGGCGGGCCAGGCACCGCCGCTCGAATTGGAGGATCTCGGCGCCCTGGCACCGGCGCTCGCTTCGGCGGCCGAGCCGCGATGCTTGCAGCTGCGCCCCGACCGGGACCGCACCACCGGTTTCTTCATCAGCCGCTTCAAACGCAATGATTAACGCGTGAGCGACTCACCCGATTCGAGCCACGGCGCCGGCAGCGTCCTCAACCGCGCCCGCTGTCCAAGCTGCAACGAGCCCTGGCTGCGCCCGACCCAGCTGCCGGGACGACTGCGCTGCGTCAACTGCCTCAGCCGCTTCGAACTCGTCTCGCAATGTCCGAATTGCGGGGAGCACGGGACGATCGCACGGATGAGCCAAACCGAGGATTTGCAGTGTCAGTCCTGCGGGGCATCAATGCTTCGGGCTGCGTGAGCGAGAGCGCCTGCGGACGCGCCTGGCGGTGTCCTCGCTCGGTCATGTGCAGAGCACACTCTTTCGTTCGTCCTGGCCAGGCACGTCCGCGGGCGCTCAGTAGGGTCCGGCTATGAGCGAGCGGATGCGGAAATTGATCGAGGTGCCTCGGGTGGCGCCGTCGATTCTCTCGGCGGACTTCGCCAAGCTCGGCTCGCAGGTCGCCGAGGTGATGGACGCCGGGGCCCGGGTGATCCATGTCGACATCATGGACGGGCATTTCGTGCCGCCGATCACGATCGGGCCGGTGGTCGCCGGGGCGATCGCCGACCAGGTCCACGACGCCGGCGGGGCGATCGACGTCCACCTGATGATCGCCGAGCCCGATCGCCACATCGAGGCCTTCGCCGCCGCCGGCGCCGACTCGATCACCTTCCACGCCGAGGCGACCCCGCACGCCAACCGCACCCTCGCCGCGATCCGTGAGCTCGGCTGCTCCGCCGGCGTCGCGATCAACCCCGGCACCCCCGTCGAGGCCGTCTCCGAGCTGCGCGGCTACGCCGACCTCGTCCTCTGCATGACCGTCAACCCCGGCTGGGGAGGCCAAGCCTTCATCCCCACCTCCCCCGACAAGGTCGCCCGCCTCAGACCCCTAGTCGGCGACGCCATCATCGAGGTCGACGGCGGAATAGACCCCGCCACCGCCGCCTCCGTCGCCACCGCCGGCGCATCCCTGTTCGTCGCTGGCTCAGCCGTCTTCGGTGCCGACGACCCCGCCCAGGCCTACCGCGAAATCGCCGCGGCCGCCGGCGCAAGCTGACGTCCGAATGGGGCGCTGAGGTCCAGCAGTGCAAGGACGCAGGGAGCGAAGCGTGCTCCGCACGTGAGCGACCGAGGACGCCGCAATGCGCCGACCTCAGCGCCCCATTCGCCCGCGGGCAATCAGAGCGCCAGTGACCTCTTGCCACCAGGCCCGCTCCGCATCGTCCACAGACGGACGTTCGGCCCTGCCCTCGCACCAGTCCGCCAGGGCCCGCCGGCCTCCGATGGCAAGTACGCCGCCGCCGCTGACCGCATAGCGCCCGTCCGCCAGCGCGACCATCACCGCGCCGGTCTCGCGGCGGCTGCGCAGCACGGCGTAGACGGGGATTCCGTCGACGTCGGTGAGCGTCCTCGCATCGACGTCGTCCGGTTCCGGCCGCACCGAGAAGACCTGGCTGGCGCCGCGTCGCGGCAGCGGCGGGGGTGGAGGTTTGCCGACCGGACCCCGGGTCCAGGTGCGGGTCAGCTCCTCGACCTCGTTGCGCAGCTCCCCGCGGACGAGGATGTGCAGCTCGTCGCCCTCGCGCAGTTCGGTCGAGCCGCGTGGCGGCACCGCCTCGCCGCCGCGGACGATCACGTTGACGAGGGCCTCGCGTGGCAGGTCGAGCTCGCGGACCCGGTGGCCGATCGCGGCGGCGCCGGGAGGCAGGCGGTAGGCGATCACGTCGCCGCCCATCCGGCGGATCCGGCCTGACTCGAGCAGGCGCCGCGGCAGAGCCGGCTCGTCGGTGGTCAGCCCGAGCCGGCGCGCCAGCGGCTCGAAGCTGGCCCCCTGCACAAGGGTCGAGGTGACGACGACGAAGAAGACGATCGCGAACTCTTCCTGCCCGCCGGCGATCCCCGCTACGACCGGGAAGGTGGCGAGCCAGATCGGCGTCGCCCCGCGCAGCCCGGCCCAGCCGAGCATCGCTTTCTCCCGGACGTTCAGTGGCGAGAACGTGGTGGCGATGAAGGTGGCTATGGGGCGGGCGACGACGATCAGGAGGGCGGAGAGGGCGATCCCCTTCAGCGCCACGTCGTCGAGCCGGCTGGGGAAGACGAGCAGACCGAGCAGGATGAAGAGGGCGATCTGGGCGACCCAGCCGAGCCCCTCGTGGAAGGCGACGACGGTGCGCCGGGCGGGAATGCTGGCCGAGCCCAGCGCCAGCGCCGTCAGGTAGGTGGCGAGGAGGCCGGAACCGTGGGCTACCTCGGCTAATCCGTAGGCCAGGCCGGCGATCGCCAGCGTGGCGACGGGGTAGATCCCGTCGGTTGGCAGCCTGGTCGCGTTCAGCGCCTTCGCCGCCAGGCGGCCCAGCAGCACCCCGACGACGATCCCGACCGCCAGTTTCAGAGCCAGCATCCCGACCATGTCGGCCAGCCCGAAGCCCGGCTCCTGGATCCATTCGATGAAGCCGATCACCAACAGCAGCGCCACCGGATCGTTCATCCCCGACTCGCCCTCGAGTGAGCGGGCCAGCCGCTTCTCCAAGGTGGATCGCCGCAGAACCGCGAAGATCGCCGCCGAGTCGGTGGCGGCGATCGCGGCGCCGACGATCATCGCTTCGAGGGTGCCGAAGCCGAAGATCAGCTTGGCGGCGAAGCCGGCGATCGCCGCGGTCAGGATCGTCCCGATCGTCGCCAGCGAGGCCGCCGTTCCCAGCACCGGTCGGATCTCTCGCCAGCCCGAGGCGAGGCCGCCCTCGAAAAGGATCAGGATCAGCGCGATCGTCCCCAGCGTCCGGGCCAGCGCCATGTTGCTGAACTGGATGCCGCCGACTCCCTCGGAGCCGGCGGCCATCCCCAGAGCCAGGAAGAGCAGCAAGCCGGGCACTCGAACCCGGTCGGCAAGCAGGGCACCGACGATCCCGGCGGCCAGCAGCGCCCCGGCGATCAGGATCAGCTCTGCGTCGTGACCGCCCATCGACGGACCCTAGTGAACCGACTCAGACGTTCTCGTCGAGCATGCCGACTCGCACCTCCAGCTCCTCGCCGGAGCCGGGCTCGGGCACGTCCTCGGCCCGCTCGCGCGGGTGGTGATAGACGAGGTAGAGCAGGGTGAAGAGCACGCCGGCGGCGAGCAGGAAGCCGATCTCGACCCGGCGGAACTCGTTGCCGACGATGTCGACGAAGTTCCAGCCGATGAAGAGGGCGGCGCAGGTGATCCAGCGCACCGCCGCCCGCCGCACCTGTCCCTGGGCGATGCAGGCTTGGTTGACGGTCACCGAGGAGAGGTAGAGACCCATCCCGACCGAGACCAACAGCAGGCCCTCGCGGTCGTAGGTGAACTTCTTCGAGAAGGCGAGCTGCATCAGCTGCGGGCCGGCGATCAGGACGACGACCACCACCAGCAGCGTGAAGGCGGCGATCCCCAGCAGCACCATCCGCACCGTGCGGTGGAACTGCCGCTCGGCGCCCTCCTCGTCGCTGTGGTGGAGGGTGGTCAGGTGGGGGAGGATGCTGGTCGAGACCGACTGGAAGAGCTGCAGCGGCGCCCGGGCCAGCATCAGCACGTTGAAGATGAAGCCGGCCGCGGCGGCGCCCTGCAGGCCGCGGGTGATCAGCGGCCCGGCGTTGAGGAAGGCCTGTTCGCTGAACATGATCACCAGCACGGCGGCCGCGAAGCCGCCGCCCGATTTGAGGGAGAAGTCCTCCTCCGTCGTGTCCTCCGCTCCGCCCTTGGGCGTGCCGGTGGAGGGCTCGGTCGCCGCCGCCGTCTCGCTGGCCTCTTTCTCTTTCTGCGCCCGCCGCGCGAACGCGAACGGCACCACGAGCAGGCTCAGCGCCGGCGCCGCGGTGATTCCGATCGCGACCGCCGACTGGCCGCTGAGGATGCCGATCGCGACCATCACCGCGAAGACGGTCCGGAAGCAGGATTCGGAGAGGATCAGCGCGACGAACAGCCCGAAGCGCTGGGCGCCGGCGAGGAAGCCGCGGGCGAAGTAGCTGGCCGCGTAGAAGAGGACCGAGGAGAAGAAGACCCAGTAGAGGGCTTCGTTCCCCTCCAGCAGGCTGTTTTCGATCGGGCCGCGCAGCAGCAGTGCCGCGACCGCAAAGAACAGCGAAAGGCCGAGCTGGATCGTCGAGGCGACCCGCATCGGCTGCCCGATCGCTTCGCCTTTGACCCGCCGCTCGGAGATGTGGCGGGAGAGCAGCTGTTCGATCGGCCGGTAGAGGGTCGAGATGGTGATGAAGACCGCCGACCAGAGGACCGTGATCTGCCCGTAATCGGGCTTCGAGAGGACGTGGGAGGCGATCAGGAAGTAGGCGTAGGTGATGACGCCGGTCAGCCCGACGCCGATCGCCAGGAAGCTCGCCGTCTTGCCGTAGTCGGCCGAGCTGGCGACGGCAGCCTTCTCCTCGGCGCCCGCGTCAGCGCTCCCGGCCACCGCCGGGCCCCGCTTGCGAAGCCCGCTCATTTCTCCTCGCCGCCGGGCTCGTAGTGGGAGGGGGGCACCCCGAGCGCCAGCTCGACCCGCCGCACCCGCTCGAAGACCCGCTGCGTCATCACCCGCTGGCCGGCGAGAAGGTCGCCGATCACGCCAAGCGCGAAGAGCTGCACGGCGGCGATGAAGAGCACGGCGCCGAGGATCAGCGACTGGATGTGGCCGTTGCTGTCGCCGTTGAAGATCCAGTCGATCAGGAACGGCAGCCAGGCGAGGATCGCCAGCCCCAGCAGCACCCCGGCAGCCGTCGCGAAGACCCGCAGCGGCTCATAGCGGGCGTAGATCCGCAATAGCGCCGGGGCGTTGCGCCGCACATAGGCGCCGGTCGAAGGAAAGAGGCGGGACTCGCGGGTCTGCGGGTTGGTCCCGACCGTCACCTGGTCGATCGCGACCAGCATCTTGCCGGCCTGGATCAGGCTCTCCAGCGTGTAGGTGAAGTTGTCGACGACGAGCAGCTGCAGCGCCGCCTCGCGGTTGTAGGCACGGAAACCGGAGGTCGTGTCGGTGACCTCGGTGCCGGAGAGCCGCCGCACCACCCAGCTGCCCAGCCGCTGGAGCCCTTTCTTGGACCCCGAGAAGTGGTCGATCTGGTCGACCTGGCGGTCGCCGACGACCATGTCGGCCTCGCCGGCGACGATCGGCGCCACCAGCTTGGCGATGTCCGCGCCCATGTACTGGTTGTCCGCGTCGGTGTTGACGACCACGTCGGCGCCCAGCTTCAGGCAGGCGTCGAGCCCGGCCTGGAACCCCGCCGCCAACCCCTTGTTGTTGGTCAGCCGGACGATGTGGTCGACCCCCTGAGCGCGCGCCACCTCGACCGTGCGGTCGGTCGAGCCGTCGTCGATCACCAGCAGCTCGATCTCATCGATGCCGGCGATCTGGCGCGGCAGGTCGGCGATCGTCGCCGGGAGGGTGGCCTCCTCGTTCAGGCAGGGGATCTGGATGATCAGTTTCACGGGGCGTCAGAGTATTTCGCGGTGGGGCGGCCGGGACCTCGTAGATAGACTTATTGACTGACTCGTCAATCAGTTTGTGAATTCCCAGCTGACAAGCGCGGATCGACAGTATCTCCGGCGAGCTCTGGAGTTGGCGGAGCGCGGCCGGGGCCGGGTCAGTCCCAATCCGCTCGTCGGCGCGGTGGTCGTGCGTGACGGTGTGGCGATCGGCGAGGGCTGGCACGCCGAGGTGGGCGGGCTGCACGCGGAGCGCGCCGCTCTGGCCGACTGCGAGGGTCGCGGCGGGGATCCCGCCGGAGCGACGATGTACGTGACGCTGGAGCCCTGTGCACACCAGGGCCGACAGCCACCCTGCGTCGACGCCCTGCTCGAGGCCGGCATCTCCCGCGTCGTAATCGCCGCCGATGACCCCAGCGAGAAGACCGCCGGCCGTGGCCCGGCGATCCTCCGCGAGGCCGGCGTCGCCGTCGATTTCGCCGATGACCCCGAGGCCGGCGCCGCTCGCCTGCTCAACCAGCCCTTCCGCAAGCACGCCCGCACCGGCCGGCCGTTCGCGACCCTGAAGCTGGCGATCTCCCTTGACGGCCAGATCGCCACGACCCCCGGCGACTCGCCGTGGATCTCCGGTGCCGAGTCGCGCGCCCTCGTCCACCGCTGGCGCGCCGAATCCGACGCGATCGCCGTCGGCATCGGCACCGTCCTCGCCGACGATCCGCTCCTCACCGCCCGCCCGGACTCCGGAGACACCGCACAGACTCCCAGACAGCCACTGCGTATCGTCTTCGACTCCCAGGCTCGCCTCCCCGTGACCTCCCAGCTCCTCCAGACCCTTGACCAGTCACCCGTTCTGGTCATCACCGCCCCGGACCCCGATCCCGCCCGGGCCGACGCCCTCCGCCAGGCCGGAGCCGAACTCCTGACTGCGAGCGGCGACACCCATGCAGAGCGGATCAACTCGGCGCTGACCCAGCTTGGCGGCCGCGAAGTCACCAGCCTCTTCCTGGAGGGCGGCCGGTCCCTAGCCACTGCGTTTGCCGCAGCGGACGCGATCGACGAATCTCGCACCTTCGTAGCCCCGACCTTGCTGGCCACCGTCGCCAGTCGCGCGGGTGGCGCCGGCGCAGGGGGGGCCGAGGACGCCCTCGCCCGCAGCGCCCCCCCGGCGCCGGCGTCAGGACCCGCGCGCCTGCAAGCTCTGTCGACAAGTTCGGAGCCCGTCGGTGACGATCTCCTCATCACGGCCCGCTTCAAGGAGTGGTGACGATGTTCACCGGTCTGATCCAGGACGTTGGCGAGGTGACTGCGCTCGAGCGGGACAGCGATGGCGCCCGTCTCCGTATCGAGACCGGGCTGACCCCCCAGATCGCCCTCGGCGACTCGGTCGCCGTCGACGGCTGCTGCCTGACCGCCACCGCGATCGGCGACGACTACTTCGAGACCGAGGCGATGAACCAGACGCTCGACGTCACCGCCCTGAGCGACCTCCTACGAGGAGATCGCGTCAACCTGGAGCTGGCGATGCAGGCGTCGGACCGGTTCGGTGGCCACATCGTCCAGGGCCACGTCGATGGCGTCGCCGAGGTGCTCGACGTGGTCGAAGACGGCTTCGCACGTCGGGTCCGGGTAACGCTTGAAGCGGCGCTCCTCCGCTACGTGATCGACAAGGGCTCGATCACGCTGTCCGGGGTCAGCCTCACCGTCGCCGAGCTCGGCGCGGACTGGCTGGAGGTCTCGCTGATCCCCGAGACCTTGGAGCGGACCAACCTCGGCGGACTGGAGCCGGGGCGCAAGCTGAACGTCGAGACCGACGTCGTCGCCAAGTACGTGGAGCGGATCGTGGGACCATTGGCCGGAAAGGAGCCAGCGTGAGCCAAGAGACCGACACCCAACAGCAAGACGTGGTCACCGACGAGGCGGGCAACAGCCCCTTCTCGACGATCGAGGAGGCGATCGAGGAGATCCGCCGCGGCCGCATGGTCGTCGTCTGCGACGGCGAGGACCGCGAGAACGAGGGCGACCTCGTCATGGCGGCGCAGTTCGCCACCCCGGAGGCGGTCAACTTCATGGCCAAAGAGGCGCGCGGCCTGATCTGCATCGCCCTGACGGCCGAGCGCTGCGAACGGCTCGGGCTGAAGCTGATGGCGGCCAAGAACGAGGCGCCCCTCCAGACCGCCTTCACGGTCACGATCGAGGCCGCGGCCGGGGTCAGCACCGGCATCTCCGCCCACGACCGCGCCCACACGATCCAGGTCGCGATCGACCCCGAGTCGGGACCGCGCGACATCGTCGTCCCCGGCCACATGTTCCCGCTGCGGGCCAAAGACGGCGGCGTGCTGGAGCGCACCGGCCACACCGAGGCCAGTGTCGACCTCGCCCGTCTCGCCGGCCTCACCCCGGCCGGGGTGATCTGCGAGGTGATGAACGACGACGGCACGATGGCCCGTGTCCCCGACCTGATCCCCTACTGCCAGAAGCACGGCCTGAAGATGATCACCGTCGCCGAGCTGATCGCCTACCGGCGCCGCACCGAGAAGCTGGTCGAACGCGTCGTCGCGACCGGGTTGCCGACCTCCTTCGGCGACTTCACCGCGGTCGGCTACCGCTCGCTGGTCGACGACAAACACCACGTGGCGATGGTCAAGGGCGAGATCGACGGCGAGGAGGACGTGCTGGTCCGCGTCCACAGCGAGTGCCTCACCGGCGACGTCTTCCACAGCATGCGCTGCGACTGCGGCGAGCAGCTGGCGGCGGCGCTGGCGATGATCGAGGAGGAGGGGAGGGGCGTGCTGCTCTACCTCTCCCAGGAGGGCCGCGGCATCGGCCTGCTCAACAAGCTGAAGGCCTACAAGCTGCAGGAGGAGGGCCACGACACCGTCGAGGCCAACCTCAAGCTCGGGCTGCCCGCCGACCTGCGCGACTACGGGATCGGCGCTCAGATTCTCGGCGACCTCGGCCTGACCAGTATCCGCATCCTCACCAACAACCCGAAAAAGATCGTCGGCCTCGAGGGCTACGGCCTCTCGGTCTCCGAGCAGGTGCCGATCGAGTCCGACCCCAACGTCCACAACGAGGCCTACCTGCGCGCCAAGCGCGACAAGATGGGCCACACCCTGCACCACCAGGGGCTCGCCTTCGACGAGGAGATGATCCACGACGAGGAGGAACGCGACGCCAGTCGCGACGGGGGCGCCAATGGCTGAGGCCGGCGCCTTCCTCGAGGAGTTCAGCGAGTACGACCGCGGCACCCTGGCGCCCCTGCGCTTCGGCGTCTGTGTCGGTCGCTTCTACGAGGACCTCGCGCAGCGCCTGCTCGGCGGCGCCCGCGAAGGTTTCGAGATCGCCGGCGTCGACCCCGACTCGGTGACCGAGGTCTCGGTTCCCGGCGCCTACGAGCTGCCCTTCGCCGCCCGCACCTTCGCCGAGGCCGGCTACCACGGCGTCGCCTGCCTCGGCGTCGTGATCCGCGGCGAGACCGACCACTACGACTTCGTCTGCGCCGAGGCCGCCCGCGGCATCCAGGACGTGCAGCTGGAGACCGGCGTGCCCTGTGCCTTTGGCGTGATCACCTGCGACACCATGGAGCAGGCGCTGGCCCGAGCCGGCGGCGGCAAGCGCGATCAGGGCCGCAACGCCGCCCTCACCGTCGCCCGCATGGCCCTGTTGAAGCGCCAGCTCTCCTGACTCAGGTACCATCTCGCGTCCCGATGGCCAAGGTATGCCACAGCTGCGGAAAGAAGCCCGGTTTCGGACAGTCCCGGAGCCACTCGATGGTCGCCACCAAGCGCCGCTTCGATCCGAACCTCCAAAAGGTCCGGATCACCGAGAACGGTCGCCCCGTTCGCGCCTACGTGTGCACTCGCTGTCTCAAGAGCAATAAGGTCACCAAGGCGGCCTGAGAACCCCCGGAGGGCTGAGCGCCCGTCCCGGTAGGGGTTTCGCTTAACTTTTTTCGAAGACCGCCGGTAGCTGTCCGCGGGTCTCGGCGCGAAAAAAGTACAAGACGCTCCACCCCTACCGGGACGGGCGCTTAGGGCTGCGAGGTCTCGACGACTGGGTGCTCGCCAGTCGGAGAAGGGTCGCCCTCTGCCGGCTCGACGTGGAGCTTGGGGAGTATTCGATCGAGCCAACTTGGCAGCCACCAGGCGCGGGTGCCGAGGAGCTGCATGATCGCTGGGACCAGGACGGAGCGGATGATCACGGCGTCGATGAAGACGGCGGCGGCGAGGCCGAGGCCGAAGAGTTTGATGATCCGTTCGTCGCCGAGCATGAAGGAGGCGAAGACGGTGACCATGATCGCCGCCGCGGCGGTGATCACCCGACCGGTCAGGGCGAGGCCGCGGGTGACCGCCTCGGTTGCGTCCTTCTTGTGCTCCCACTCCTCGTGGATCCGCGACATCAGGAAGACCTCGTAGTCCATCGAGAGGCCGAAGACGATCGCGAACAGGAAGATCGGGAAGAAGGAGATGATCGGGCCAGTGTTGTCGACCCCGATCAGGCTGGCGCCCCAGCCCCACTGGAAGACGGCGACGATCAGCCCGAAGGCGGCCCCGATCGAGAGCAGATTCATCAGCACGGCCTTCAGCGGCACCAGCACCGAGCGGAACACGGCCATCAGCAGCAGGGCCGAGAGCAGGACGACGACGCCGATGAAGAGCGGCAGCTTTTCGGTGATCGCGTTGCCGAAGTCCTCGAAGATCGCGTTGATGCCGCCGACGTGGAGTTGCGCCTTGGTCTTCCGCTCGATCGGCGGGATCAGGTCGTCGCGGATGCGGTCGAGCAGTTCGGTCGTCGCCTCGCTCTGCGGCGAGGTGGTCGGGTAGACCTGGAAGACCCCGGTGTTCTGGGCCGAGTTGAGGGTGACATCGGTCGTCGCGGCGACGCCCTCTTCGTCTTCCAGCGCCTGCTTCAGTTCGGTCAGGCCCGCGTCATCCCCCTTGGCGGGCAGCGCCGCGACCATCACGAACGGCCCGTTGAAGCCGGGGCCGAAGCCTTCGGCGAGCAGGTCATACGCCTGGCGAGTCGTTTTGTTCGGCGGTTCGGTGCCGGCGTCGTTGGTGCCGAGGCGCAGCGAGAGGGTGGGGATGCAGAGGATGATCAGGAGGCCGCCTGAAAGGATCGCCGCCAGCCAGGGCCGGCGCTGGATCTCGCGGCTCCAGCGGTACCACTTGGTGTTCTCGGCGGTGGTCGGCTCGCGGCTGCCGAGGCCGGGGATCCGCAGCCGGTCCACCCGGTGTCCGACGATCGTCAGCAGCGCCGGCAGCAGGGTCAGCGCCGCGATCATCGTGAACAGCACCGCCAGGGCAGCTGCCGTCGCCACTCCGTAGAGGAAGGTGAGCCCGAGCAGGAACATGCCCAGCAGGGCGATGATCACGGTGATCCCGGCGAAGAGGACGGCGCGACCCGCCGTGTCGACGGCGGCGATCGCCGCGTCGCGTGGCTTCAAACCCTCATCGAGGCCATTGCGAAAGCGGGTGAAGATGAACAGCGCGTAGTCGATCCCGACGCCGAGCCCAATCATCGCCGCCAGGACGAGGGCGAAGTTGGCCGTATCGAAGACATGCGTACCGATGGTGACCAGGCTGAGCCCGACCCCGAGCGCGAACAGGGCCGTGATGATTGGCAGACCCATCGCGACCACTGAGCCGAAGGTGATCAGCAGCACCACCATCGCCGCCAGCAGGCCGATGGCAAAGGAGGAGTCGCCTTCTTCCTGTTCCGCTTCCGCGATCAGGTTGCCGCCGAGCTCGACCTGCAGGCCGTCGCCGGACGGCTTCTCGGCGATCGCGATGATTTCGCGCGTCTTCTCTTTGTCGAGCTTGTTGCCGGCGGCGTCGAACTGGATCGTCGCGTAGGCGATTTCGCCGTCATCGCTGATCGCGGCAGCGCCGCCCTTCTCATAGGGGCTGGCGACTTCGCTGACGTGCGGGAAGCGCTCGATTTCCGTGAAGACCGGCTCCATTTTGTTCTTCACGGCCGGGGTGTCGACCCCGCCCTCGGCCTTGAAGACGATCTGCGCGGCATCGCCGGACTGGGCCGGGAACTTGTTTTCGAGCAGGTCGAAGGCTTCCTTGGAGTCGGAAGCCGGCAGCTTGAATTCTTCGGCGAAGTCGGCGCCGACCGAGCCGGAGATGCCTCCGATCACGAACAGGGCCACGATCCAGCCGACGATCACCGTCTTGCGGTGGCCGGTGGTCCAGGTGGCAAAGCGTCGCATCGGCGCGCCACGCTAGCAATGGCGTCGGCCCCGCGTCTGCTGTCCCTGCCGACCACTAGATTCCATCGTCAGATGTCCGATCCATCGATCGCCCGCTTTCGACGGGTTATCACCTCTGCCTACGCCTCACTGGAGGCGCGTCGACAGGAGGTCAACGACCTCAATGTCTTCCCCGTGGCTGACGGCGACACCGGCGACAACATGGCGATGACGATGCGTGCCGTGATGGAGGAACTCGACCGCCTCGACGGCCAGGAGGTCGACGAGGTCGGCCGCACCCAGCTCGTCCAGGCCCTCGCCCGGGCGGCGCTGATGGGCGCCCGCGGGAACTCGGGCGTGATCCTCAGCCAGATCGTCCGCGGCGCCGCCGAGGAGCTGGCCAGCCGCCCCGGCGAGCTGGTCGACCCGGTTCTGGTCGCCGCCGCCTTCGCCACCGCCGCCGACGCCGCCTACGCCTCGGTACGGGAGCCGGCCGAGGGGACGATGCTGACCGTCTTCCGCGAGATGGCCCACTCGATCGCCCGCCAGCTCGCCCACCTGGAAGCCGACAAGCAGCGGCTCGATCGTGACGTCAGCGACGCCGAGCAGGACGCGGTCCTCGCTCAGGTGCTCGAACGAGCGATCGAGGACGGCGAGCGGGCGGTGGCGCGCACGCCCGAGCAGCTCGAGGTGCTGCGGGACTCCGGCGTCGTCGACGCCGGCGGCCACGGCCTGGTCCTGATTCTCGCCGGCGTTGTCGCCGGTCTGCGTGGCGACGACACGGCGATCGCGGAGGTCGCCCACCACGAACCGGCGCGGATGAGCCTGCCCCATCACGAGGACAGCCGCTACCGCTACTGCACCAACTTCATCGTCTCCGGCAGCGGCCTGCAGTCGCGCGAGTTCCTGCCCCGCCTCGAGGGGCTCGGCGACTCGGTCCTCGTCGTCGGCGACGAGGCGACCCTCAAGGTCCACGTCCACACTGACGAGCCGGAGCGGGCGGTGGCGCTGTTCGAGGGCGCGGGTGCGGTCACCAACCTCGACGTCGCCGACATGCGCGAGCAGATGGCCGAACGGACGGCGCGGCTGGAAGCGGGCCGGACCGGCGTCGTCGCGGTGGCGGCGGGGGAGGGGCTGGAACGGCTCTTCGCCGAGCTGGGTGCCCACGTGGTCCCCGGCGGCGAGACGCTCAACCCCTCCACCTACGAGCTGCTCGCCGGCATCCACGGCGTTCCCTCCGAGGAGGTGCTGGTTCTGCCCAGCTCCTCCAACGTGGTGATGGCCGCTGAGCGCGCCTGCGAGCTCTCCGAGAAGCCGGCTCGGGTGGTCGCCGCTACGTCACAGCAGGCGAGCCTGCTGGCTATGGTCGAGCTCGATCCCGCCGCCGCCGCCGCCGACAACGCCGAGCGGTTGGAGTCGGCGCTGGCCGGCGTTGCCACCGGCGGCATCGCCCCCGCGGCCCGCGACGACGCCCAGGGCCGCTTCAAGACGGGCGACGCCGTCGGCTTCAGCGACGGTGAGATCGTTGCTTGGGGTGGTGCCGGCTCGACCCTGCAAGCGACGATCCAGCGCCTCGCCGAGGAAGCGGAGATCGTCACCGTGATCGCCGGCGAGGGAGCGCCGATCCCGCTCGAGGAGATCGACACCCATGTCCCCGACGGGGTCGAGATCGAGACCCATCAGGGCGGCCAGCCGAGCTGGTGGTGGCTGCTCGCGGCCCAGTAGTGCGCCCTTTCGCGGGCGATCGCGAGTTGAGCCGCGCCGAGCTGCTCGAGGCGCCCGTCCACTGGCCCCGGCCCAGCGTCCTCGACGCTTCTCTCGCCGCCCTCGACGGCGTCGGACCGCGCCTCTCCGAGGCGGCCGCCGCGGCCGGCATCCGCACCGTCGGCGACGTCCTCCTGCACTTCCCGCACCGCCACCGCGATCGGCAGATCCAGCCCCTGGCGGCGCTCGAGCCCGGCAGCGAAGGGACGGTCCTGGTCGAGGTGAGAGGCGCCAAGCCCCGCCCCTTCCGCCGCGGCCGCCTCAGCATCACCAGCGTCAAAGTCGGCGACGAGAGCGGCTCGGTGCGGGCGACCTGGTTCAACCAGCCTTGGGTGGCGGACAAACTGGAGCCGGGCACGAAGCTGCTGATCACGGGGAAGGTCGCCAAGAAAGGGATGACGGTCAACGAATACGAGGTGCTGCCTGGGGTGGGGGCTGCCGCCAGTGAGGCTCCAGGGCCGGGGGGCCTGGCACCGGAGAAGGGGGGCGCTGCGGGCGAGGGCGTCCTCGGCCCCCCTTCTCCGGTGCCACCCCCGGCAGGGGCGTCAGGGGCGGCAGCCCCCACCTCGGGCGGCCTGGTTGCTGACGCTTCTCCGCGCAGCGATCTGATGCCCGTTCACCCTGCCACCGGTGAGCTTCCTCCCAAGCGCATCCGGGAATGGGCCGAACAGGCAGTCCAGTTCGCCCCCAACGTGATCGAGGGTCTGCCGGCCGATCTGCGAGTTCGGCGGGGTCTCGCAGGAGTGGCCGACGCTGTTGCCGCTGCTCACTTCCCCCTCTCCCTCGAGGAGAGCGAAAAGGCGCGGGAGCGGATTGCGTTCGAAGAGCTGTTTCTGTATCAGGCGGTGCTGGCGACGCGGAAACGGTCGCATCGTGAGGCGAGGCCGGCGCCGCGATTGGGGAAGCCTGGGGAACTGGTGGGGCGGTGGTTGGACTCACTGCCGTTCGAGCCGACCGGGGGGCAGTTGGAGGCGTTCGACGACGTCGATCGGGACCTCGATTCGGGGGAGCCGATGCAGCGGCTGCTGATGGGGGAGGTCGGGTCGGGCAAGACGGTGGTGGCGCTCTACGCGATGCTGCGGGCGCTGGAAGGCGGGTTCCAGGCGGTGCTGATGGCGCCGACGGAGGTGCTTGCCGAACAGCACGCGATCACGCTCGGGAAGCTGCTCGCGGCTGAGGCGACTCCTTTCGCGCTGGTCACCGGCTCCACCTCTGCCGCGAATCGCCGCCGCGCCCTGGACCAGCTCGCCAGCGGCGAGCTGGGACTGATCTTGGGCACCCACGCCCTGCTCGAGCCCGACGTGAAGTTCGCCCGCCTCGCCGTCTCGGTCGTCGACGAGCAGCATCGCTTCGGGGTGGAGCAGCGCCGCGCTCTCGACGCGAAGGGGGTCGAGGGGCTGGCGCCGCACGTGCTGCACATGACCGCGACGCCGATTCCCCGCACGCTCTCCCTGACCGCCTACGGCGACCTCGACACCACTGCGCTCCGCGAGCTGCCGGCCGGCCGGCAGCTCGTCGAGACGCGACTGATCGCCGAGGACGAGCGCGCCGGCGCCTACGAGTTCGTGCGCGGCCAACTGCGCGAGGGTCGCCAGGCCTTCGTCGTCTGCCCACTGGTCTCCGAATCGGAGAAAGTCCAGGGCAAGGCGGCCGAAGCCGAGGCCGAGCGCCTCGCGGCCGGCGAGCTCAGTGAGTTCAGGGTCGGCGTCATCCACGGCCAGATGTCCTCGGCCGACAAGGCCGCCGCGATGGGCGCCTTCACCAGCGGCGCCACTGACGTGCTCGTTGCCACGACCGTGATCGAGGTCGGCGTCGACGTTCCCAACGCGACCCTGATGCTGATCGAGGGAGCGGAGCGCTTCGGCGTCTCGCAGCTGCACCAGCTGCGCGGCCGGGTCGGGCGCGGCGAGCACGCCTCGGCCTGCCTGCTTTTCGCCGATGCGAAAGGGGGCATGGCCCAGCGCCGCCTGCACGCGGTCGAGCGCGAGCGCGATGGCTTCAAGCTCGCCGAGGTCGATCTCAGCCTGCGCGGCGAGGGTGAGATCCTCGGCACCCGCCAGAGCGGCCTGCCCCGCTTCGCGGTCGCCGACCTGCCCGACGACACCCCGACCCTGGTTACCGCCCGCGAAGAGGTGCTGGCCCTGCTGCGCCGCCACGGCTCGCTCGAGGGCGCGGCGCTGGGCCCGCTGCTCGAGGCCGCCCGGCGCCGCTTCGGCGCCGGCGCCGCCGATCGGATAGCTCTCTAAGACGTGTCTGAGCTTCGGTATGCATTTCGACCTGTTTCCTCAGCCACCCCCTGGGGGCGAGGATGAGGGTGATCGCAGGAGACTTGAAGGGCCAGCGCCTGGTCGCACCGCGGGGCTGGCGCGTGCGGCCAACCTCCGACCGCGTCCGCGAGGCGATCTTCTCGACCCTCGGCGACCGAACCGACGGGGCGACCGTGCTCGACCTCTACTGCGGCACCGGCGCCCTGGCGATCGAGGCGCTCTCGCGCGGCGCCGCCCGGGCCGTCCTCGTCGACCGCGACGTCCGCCCGGCCCTCGGCAACGTCGAGCGCCTGGGTCTTGCCGAGCGGGTGGATCTGGTCCGCGCCGACGTCGAGCGCTGGCTCGCCGATCAGGCGGCCGGGGGAGGAGGGGAGGGCTTCGACGTCGTCTTCGTCGACGCCCCCTATACACTCGCCGACCGCGTGTCGCAGTCCCTCAATAGCCATCTGCCCCGGCTGCTCGGCGCCGGGGGAAGGGCGATCGTCGAGAGCGGAGCTCGTAGCCCGCTGCGGATCGATTCGCTCGAGTGCCTGCGGCAGCGCCGCTACGGCGCCGCTGACGTCTCGATCTACGCGGAGCCGGCGGCATGAGCGAGCGCAACGGCACCGTCGTCTGCCCGGGCACCTACGACCCGGTCACCAACGGCCACGTCGACATCATCACCCGCACCGCCAACGTCTTCGACCGCGTCGTCGTCGGCGTCGTCAACAACCCGTTGCGCAAGCAGACGACGCTCTTCACGGCCGAGGAGCGCCAGGGGTTCATCCGCGAGGCGACCGCCGACCTCGCCAACGTCGAGGTCGAGATCTTCTCGACGCTGCTGGTCGAGTTTGCCCGCGACCACGACGCCAAGGCGATCGTCAAGGGAATGCGGGCGATCTCCGACTTCGAGTACGAGTTCGAGATGGCGCAGCTGAACCGCAAGCTGGACCCCGGCATCGAGAGCATCTACGTGATCGCCTCGCCGCATTACAGCTTCCTCTCCTCGACCGGAGTGAAGGAAATGGCGACCTTCGGCGGCAACGTCTCGGACCTCGTCCCGACCCCGGTCGCCGCCGCCCTCGCTGAGCGCCTGAACGACAGGTAGGCTTCCCCGGAGCGTCTCGTCCCTTTGGGCGACGGCTTGCAAAAACCAGTCTCGATTACGCCTTGTTCACCAAAGACCCCGCATACACGTAGGCTTACGACCTGCAAATGGACGTACTCGTTCTCATAGACAAGCTCGACGACGTCGTCCACAACGCCCGTCCGGTCCCTCTGACCGACCAGGTGCGTGTGGACCGCGAGGAGATCTACGACCTCCTCGATCAGATGCGCGCCACGATCCCCGAGGAGATCAAGCAGGCGCGCTGGATCGTCAAGGAGCGCCAGGAGATGCTGGCCGAGGCCAAACGCGAGGCGGAGCGGATCGTCCGCGAGGCCCGCGAGCAGCAGGCCCGCCTGATCTCCGACGAGGAGGTCACTAAGCAGGCCGAGCGCGCCGCCGACGAGATCGTCGAGGACGCCCGCACCCGCGAGCGCGAAATCCGCCTCGGCGCCGAGGACTACGCCGACGAGATCCTCAACACCCTCGAAGTCAACCTGCAGAAGTTCCTCGCCGCCGTCCAGCGCGGCCGCGACCGCCTCGCCGGCCGCGAGGACGAACCGCAGCCCGAGCTCGACCAGGCTCCGTAGGGCCGCTGCGTTACTCGAACTTGATGTCGTTCAACGCTGCCCAGCGGGGGTCTGTGGCCTGCTCATGTTCATGATCCGTAGGGTCGGCGTCGTTGAGGGACTCGCCGCAGACGGGGCAGAGGCCGGCGCACTCAGGCCGGCAGAGGAAACGGGTGGGGAGGGCGAGCAGGGTCGCGTCGTGGGCCCAGCGGCTGAGGTCGAGCTCGTCGTCCTCGACGTAGGGGCTGCGCAGCTCCTCGTCCTCGGTCGCGGCCTGGTCGATCTCGCGGGCCTCGACCTCGAGGTCGAGCGCGGCG